>NZ_PEOG01000013.1 GCF_002761755.1 Roseateles chitinivorans | reverse complement strand
GGCCGGACGCTGCGGCGCCCGCGCCGAGCCGGTCTCGCGCGGGGGCAGGCCGGTGTGCTGCGTGAGCAGCTGCCCCGCGCGCGGCTTGTTCGGCGCGACCTTCTGCCCCGCATTCGTCGAGTTCTTCCGGCGTGCCGACTCGTAGCCGCTGTCCGTGCCCGTGGGCTGGAAAGTCGGGATCAGGTGATGCTTGCCGTTGCCGATGAGATCGGCGCGACCCATTTCCTTGAGCGCCTCGCGCAGCAGCGGCCAGTTGTTGGGGTCGTGGTAGCGCAGGAAGGCCTTGTGCAGGCGCCGGCGGCGCTCGCCCTTGACGATGTCGACCGACTCGGTCTCCCGTCCCACCTTCTTCAGGGGGTTCTTGCCCGAGTGGTACATCGCCGTGGCCGTGGCCATCGGGCTCGGATAGAAGGTCTGCACCTGGTCCGCGCGGAAGCCGTTCCGCTTCAGCCACAGCGCCAGGTTCATCATGTCCTCGTCGGCCGTGCCCGGATGCGCCGCGATGAAGTAGGGAATCAGGTACTGCTTCTTGCCGGCCGCGGCGCTCGCCGCTTCGAACAGCTGCTTGAAGCGGTCGTAGGTGCCGATGCCCGGCTTCATCATCTTGGACAGCGGACCGCCCTCGGTGTGCTCGGGCGCGATCTTCAGATAGCCACCGACGTGGTGGGTCACCAGCTCCTGGATGTACTCGGGCGACTCGATCGCCAGGTCGTAGCGCAGGCCCGAGCCGATCAGGATCTTCTTGACACCGCGCAGACCCCGCGCGCGCCGGTACAGCTTGATCAGCGGCCCGTGGTCGGTGTGCAGGTTGGGACAGATGCCCGGATAGACGCAGCTGGGCTTGCGGCAGGCGGCCTCGATCTCGGGGCTCTTGCAGCCGATGTGCCACATGTTGGCCGTCGGGCCGCCCAGGTCCGAGATGATCCCGGTGAAGCCCTTGACCTTGTCGCGGATGTCCTCGATCTCGCGAATGATCGAGTCTTCGCTGCGGCTCTGGATCACGCGGCCCTCGTGCTCGGTGATCGAGCAGAAGGTGCAGCCGCCGAAGCAGCCCCGCATGATGTTCACGCTGAAGCGGATCATTTCCCACGCGGGGATCTTCGTGCCGTGGTCGTGGCTGCCGTTCTCGTCGGCGTAGACCGGATGCGGGCTGCGCGCATAGGGCAGGTCGAAGACATGGTCCATCTCGACCGTCGTCAGCGGGATCGGCGGTGGATTCAGCCAGACGTCGCGGTCGACGCCGCCCGACGAATGACGCTGCACCAGCGCACGGGCGTTGCCCGGGTTGGTCTCCAGGTGCAGCACGCGGTTGGCGTGGGCGTAGAGCACCGGATCGCTCTTGACCTGCTCGTAGGCGGGCAGGCGGATGACGGTGCGGTCGCGCGGCGTGACCAGCGCGCGGCCGTCGCCGCCCGTTTTGGACAGCGTCTGGCGGACGATCTTGATCGGCTTGACCTCGGCCATGCCGGCGGGGGCGGGCGCGCCGGTCGCGGCGCCCGAGGCCTGCGCCTGCTGCTTCGAGCAGTCGGTGCCCTGATCGGCGGCCGCTTCCTCGGTCGTCATGTAGGGGCTGAGCAGCGCGTCGATCTTGCCGGGGACGTCGACCTCGGTGGAATCGATCTCGAACCAGCCGCCGAGCGATGCATCGTCCGGCTTGCGCATGAAGGCGGTGCCGCGCACGTCGGTGATCGACTCGATCGGCTTCTTCTGCGACAGGCGGTGGGCGATCTCGATGATGGCGCGCTCGGCATTGCCGTAGACCAGCAGGTCGGCCTTCGAATCGACCAGGATCGAGCGCCGGACCTTGTCCTGCCAGTAGTCGTAATGGGCGATGCGGCGCAGCGAGGCCTCGATGCCGCCGATGATCACCGGCACGTCCTTGAAGGCCTCCTTGCAGCGCTGGGTGTAGACCAGCGTCGCCCGGTCGGGCCGCTTGCCGGCCACGCCGCCCGGCGTGTAGGCGTCGTCCGAGCGGATCTTTCGATCCGCCGTGTAATGGTTGATCATCGAATCCATGTTCCCGGCCGCCACGCCGAAGAACAGGTTGGGCTTGCCCAGGGCCCGGAACGCGTCCGCCGAGTTCCAATCCGGCTGCGCGATGATCCCCACCCGGAATCCCTGCGCCTCCAGCGTGCGCCCGATCACCGCCATGCCGAAGCTCGGGTGGTCCACATAGGCGTCGCCGCTGACGATGATGATGTCGCAGCTGTCCCAGCCCAGTTGCGTCATCTCCTCGCGCGACATCGGCAGGAACGGGGCGGGGCCGAAGCGCTTCGCCCAGAACGGGCGGTAGGCGGTCAGCGCCTTCTGGCCGGTCTTCTTCAGATCGGACAGCGGACGGGTGGGCGGAGGAGCGATGGACACGGCGGCGGCTCGGGCGTGGGCAACCGGCTATTGTCGCCGCACCCTGGGGTTTCCCTCAGGGGACCCTGCACAAATGCAGGGCTTTCCACCGGATTAGCGGTTAATCGCGACGATGGACGGCCGCGCCCGACGAGGCTCAGTCGTCGTGGCCGTCCTCGGTGCCGCCGTCGTCCGCCCGGTTGCCCGAGCACACCGGCTGTCGCCCGAGCGCCCCCCGCTCGGCGGCGGTCAGCGGCGCGAAGCGGTTGGGCACCGTGACCGTCAACGAGGAGAGGTAATGCTCCAGCCGCGCCTGTCCGACCTCGATCAGGTCGAAGGCCTCCGGATCCAGCATCCAGTGGTGAAGCAGGCCGCCCACCAGGGCCATCAGGCCGATCGCCGCCTGCTGCGTGTCGACCTCGCGCGGCAACTGCCCCAGCGTCTTGGCCCGCTCGAAGGCCTCGCGGTTGTGGGCCGTCCATTCCCGGTGCGCGGCCACCTTGCGATCGCGCACCGAGGCCATCTCGCCGACGAATTCGACCCGCAGGTTGGCGATCTCGAAGGCACGGCGTGTGCGAGCGTTGAACGCGGCGCAGTGCATGACGTTCATCAGGCGCAGCCGCAAGTCGTCCAATGGCCGGTCCGGCCCGGGCGACACCGACGCCTCGAAGTCCTCCTCCAGCGGCATGGTGGCGCGTTCCATCATCGCGTTGAAGAGCTGGACCTTGTCTTCGAAGTGCCAGTACACGGCACCGCGCGTCACGCCGGCGGCCTGGGCGATGTCCTGCAACGAGGTGCGGGAAACGCCGCGTTCATGGAACAGCTGCTCCGCGGCGTCCAGCAGACGGGCGCGGGTTTCCTGGGCTTCTTGTTTGGTTCGGCGGGCCATGGGGTGCGATTGTAGAAGCACGTTCCAGAAACATACATGCATGAATGTATGTATATACTGCGCGACTTTGGGTCGAACCGTGACGGCGAGGGCCCGGGCTTGCCGGAAGCGGCCGCCGATCTTCCGCCTGGCGGTGTCGCGCCGGGCCGCTCATCCGAAGAACTGATCTGTACTGCGAGAGGAATCCCATCGTGATGTCTACCCCTCTGACAAAAGCAACGCCGGGGTCGGAGCGCCCGGGCCTGAAGGCCGGCGCGCGCATGCTCTACCTGGTGCCGCTCGTGATCTCGATCGCGGCGGTGCTGACCGCCTGCGGCAAGGACGAGGCGGCCGGCAAGGGCGGTCCGGGCGGCGGCGGCATGCCGCCGGCCAATGTCGGCGTGGTCACGGTGGGTCAGCAGGCGGTCGCGCTGCAGACCGAGCTGCCGGGCCGGGTCGAGGCGCTGCGCACCGCACAGGTCCGCGCCCGGGTCAACGGCGTGGTGCTCAAGCGGCTCTTCACCGAGGGTTCGGAGGTCAAGGCCGGCCAGGCGCTGTTCCTGATCGACCCGGCGCCGTACCAGGCGCAGTTCGACAGCGCCAACGCCAACCTGGCCAAGGCGCAGGCCAACGAGGCGCAGGCCGCGGCGCAGGCGGCCCGCAACAAGCCGCTGGCCGACGCGAAGGCGATCAGCCAGCAGGAATACATCACCTCGGTAGCGACCGCCAAGGCCGCGGCGGCCGACGTGGCCGCAGCGAAGGCGGCCGTCGTGCAGGCCAAGCTGAGCCTGGATTACGCCCATGTCTACGCGCCGATCTCCGGTCGCATCGGCCGCGCGCTGGTGACCGAGGGCGCGCTGGTGGGGGCGTCCGACGCCACGCAGCTGGCGTTGATCCAGCAGGTCAGCAGCGTCTACGTCAACTTCACCCAATCGGCCAACGAGGTGCAGGCGATGCGCCGCGCGCTGGCCGCGGGCCAGTTGCGCAGCGCCGGCGCGAATGCGGCGCAAGTCGAGATCGTCGGCGACGACGGCACCGTCTACCCGCGCACCGGCAAGCTGCTGTTCACCGACCTGAGCGTCGATCCGACCTCGGGCCAGGTGACGCTGCGCGCCGAGGTGCCCAACCCGGACGGCCTGCTGCTGCCCGGCCAGTACGTGCGCGTGCGCGTCGCGCAGGCGGAACTGCCGTCGGCGGTGCTGCTGCCGCAACAGGCGGTGACGCGCGGCTCCACCGGCGACACGGTGCTGGTGGTCGGCCCCGACAACAAGCCCGCGCCGCGCAAGGTGAAGATCGGCAACGCCATCGGCAACCAGTGGGTGGTGCTGGACGGCCTCAAGCCCGGCGAGAAGGTCATCGCCGACGGCTTCCAGAAGATGTTCGTGCCGGGGGCGCCGGTGAATCCGGTGCCGTTCAACCCGGCCAGCGCGGCGTCCGGCGCAGCGTCCGGCGCGGCTCCCGCCGCCTCCGGCGCGGCGAGCCGCTGAGCGCCTGACGCTCAGGAAGGATTCAAGACATGGCACGTTTCTTCATTGATCGCCCCATCTTCGCGTGGGTGATCGCCTTGTTCATCCTCGTCTTCGGCGGGGTGGCGATCACCCAGCTGCCGGTGGCGCAGTACCCGACCGTGGCGCCGCCCTCGCTGGTGATCTCGGTCGCCTACCCCGGCGCCTCGGCCAAGACGCTGGACGAGGCGGTGGTGTCCGTCATCGAGCAGGAGCTCAACGGCGCGCCCGGCCTGGCCTACATGGAATCGATCAGCCAGGCCAACGGCACCGGCTCGATCACGGTGACCTTCGAATCGGGCACCAACATCGACCTGGCGCAGGTCGAGATCCAGAACCGCCTCTCGCGCGCCACGCCGCGCCTGCCGGCGGCGGTCACCCAGCAGGGCGTGCGCGTCGACAAGTCGCGCTCCAACTTCCTGCTGTTCGTGACCATGGCCTCGCAGGACGGCTCGATGGACCCGATCGCGCTGGGCGACTACGCCGCCCGCAACATCGTTCCCGAGATCCAGCGCATCCCGGGCGTCGGCCAGGCGCAGCTGTTCGGTTCCGAACGCGCGATGCGCATCTGGCTGGACCCGGCCAAGATGCAGTCCTACAACCTCAGCCCGGCCGAGGTCAGCGCCGCGGTCGCCGCGCAGAACGCGCTGGTCCCGGCCGGCGTGCTGGGCGACCGCCCGAACACGAGCAGCCAGACGATGTCGGCGACCATCGTGGTCAAGGGCCAGCTGGAGGACAAGGCGCAGTTCGAGAAGATCGTCCTGCGCGCCAACACCGACGGCTCCAAGGTGCTGCTCAAGGACGTCGCCCGCATCGAGCTGGGCGGCCAGAGCTACGCCACCTACACCCGCCTGAACGGCCAGCCCTCCACCGGCATCGGCGTGCAGCTCTCGCCCACCGGCAACGCGCTGGGCACCGCCACCGCGATCAAGCAGCGGATGGAAGAGCTGAAGAAGTACTTCCCCGCCGGCGTGGTCTACACCGTCCCCTACGACTCCTCCAAGTTCGTGAAGATCTCGATCTCGCAGGTGGTCGAGACGCTGGTGGAAGCCATCATCCTGGTCTTCCTGGTGATGTACCTGTTCCTGCAGGACTGGCGCTACACGCTGATCCCGACGCTGGTGGTGCCGGTGGCGCTGCTGGGCACCTTCGGCGTGATGCTGACGCTGGGCTTCTCGATCAACGTGCTGACCCTGTTCGGCATGGTGCTGGCGATCGGCATCCTGGTCGACGACGCGATCGTCGTCGTCGAGAACGTCGAGCGCATCATGAGCGAGGAGGGCCTCAGCCCGCGCGAGGCGACGAAGAAGGCGATGGGCCAGATCTCCGGCGCCATCATCGGCATCACCACGGTGCTGATCGCGGTGTTCGTGCCGATGGCGTTCTTCGCCGGCTCGGTGGGCAACATCTACCGCCAGTTCTCGCTGGCGATGGTCGCGTCGATGGCGCTGTCGGCGCTGATGGCGCTGTCGCTGACGCCGGCGCTGTGCGCGACGCTGCTCAAGCCGGTCGAGGCCGGCCACCACCATGAGAAGCGCGGCTTCTTCGGCTGGTTCAACCGCGGCTTCTCGCGCACCGCCAAGGGCTACGAGGGCTGGGTGGCGCGGCTGCTCAAGCGCAGCGGCTCGATGATGGTGGCCTTCGCCGCGATCGTCGCGGTCGTGGGCTGGCTGTACATCCGCATGCCCACTTCCTTCCTGCCGAACGAGGACCAGGGCTACCTGATCGTCAACGTCCAGCTGCCGCCGGGCGCGACGTCCAACCGGACCGAGGCCGCCGTCGCCACCGTCGAGAACTTCCTGCACAAGCAGCCGGAAGTGGCCGACACCATCGGCGTGATCGGCTTCTCCTTCTCCGGCCAGGGCCAGAACGCCGCGCTGGTGTTCGTGCCGCTGAAGCCGTGGGAGGAGCGCAAGGGCAAGGACCACAGCGCGCAGGCGCTGGCCGGTCGGGTGATGGGCGCGATGATGGTGGGCGTGCGCGACGCCTTCGTCTTCCCGCTGTCGCCGCCCCCGATCCCGGAACTGGGGACCGCCACCGGCTTCGCGCTGCGCCTGCAGGACCGCGGCGGGCTTGGGCACGAGGCCCTGCTCAACGCGCGCAACCAGCTGATGGGCATGGCGCAGAAGAGCAAGATCATCACCGGCATGCGACCGGACGGCCTGGAGGATGCGCCGCAGCTGCAGGTCGACATCGACCGCGACAAGGCGCAGGCACTGGGCGTGGGCTACGACACGATCGCGCGCACGCTGGGCATCCAGCTGGGCTCGACCTACGTCAACGACTTCCCGAGCACCGGCCGCATGCAGCGCGTCGTGGTGCAGGCCGACGCGCCCAAGCGGATGACGCCGGAAGACGTGCTGGCGATCAACGTGACCAATGCCCAGGGCGCCAATGTGCCGCTGTCGGCCTTCGCGTCCAGCCGCTGGATCACCGGCCAGATGCAGGCCACCCGCTACAACGGCTATCCGGCGATGCGCCTGGCCGGTGACGCGGCGGCCGGCGCCTCGACCGGCCAGGCGATGAAGGAACTCGAGTCGATGATCCGCCAGCTCCCGCCGGGCATCGGCTACGAGTGGACCGGCCTGTCGCGCGAGGAGCAGCTCTCCGGCTCGCAGGCCGGCATCCTGCTGGCGTTCTCGCTGCTGGCGGTGTTCCTGTGCCTGGCCGCGCTCTATGAGAGCTGGTCCATCCCGCTGTCGGTGATGCTGGTGGTGCCGCTGGGCCTGCTGGGCGCGCTGCTCGGCGCGACGCTGCGGGGCATGCCGAACGACGTGTACTTCAAGGTCGGCCTGATCACCATCATCGGCCTGTCGGCGAAGAACGCGATCCTGATCATCGAGTTCGCCAAGGACCTGCAGGCGCAGGGCAAGGGGCTGGTGGAGTCGGTGCTGGAGGCGGCGCACCTGCGCTTCCGTCCGATCATCATGACCTCGATGGCCTTCATCCTGGGCGTCACGCCGCTGTTCTTCGCGAGTGGCGCGGGCTCGGCGAGCCAGCGGGCGATCGGCACCGGCGTGCTGTCGGGCATGGTGACCGCGACGGTGCTGGCGGTCGTGTTCGTGCCGGTGTTCTTCCTGGTGGTGCGCCGCTTCTTCAAGGGCAGCGAGCGCCAGCAGAAGCTGTACTCCCATGAGCTCGACGGTCCCGACGCGACCCGGGCCGCCCATGCTGCGAAGAACGCGGACGGAGTCTGACGATGATGAAAAGAAAACTCTCAGTGATGGCCGCAGCCGCCGCGACGGTGGCGCTGCTGGCGGGCTGCGTCAACCTGGCGCCCGAGCACCAGCGCCCTGAGGCGCCGGTGGCGCCGCAGTGGCCGCAGGGTCCCGGCGCCGAGGCGGCCGACGCCAAGGCGGCCACCGAACTGCAGTGGCAGCAGTTCTTCCGCGACGAGCGGCTCAAGCAGCTGATCGAGCTCGCGCTGAAGAACAACCGCGACCTGCGTGTGGCGCTGCTGAATGTCGACGTGGCGCGGGCGCAGGCCAATGTCACCGCGGCCAGCCGCTGGCCCACGGTCAACCTCGGAGTGACGGCGCAACGCGGTCCGCAGACCACCTCGAACGGCGACAGCCGGATCGTCAGCGCCTACCAGGCGGGTCTGCAGATCACCTCGTACGAGATCGACCTGTTCAGCCGGGTCAAGAACCAGAGCGCCGCCGCCTTCGCCCAGTACCTGGCGACGGACGAGGCGGCGCGGTCGGCGCGGATCAGCCTGGTCGCGGGCGTGGCCCAGGCCTACCTGGCGGTGCAGGCCGACGAGGAACTGCTGGCGCTCACCCGCCAGACGCTGGCCACGCGCGAGGACAGCCTCAAGCTGATGCAGCTGAAGTTCGACAACGGCGCCGCGTCCAACCTGGACCTGAGCACCGCCCGGTCGTCCTATGAATCGGCGCGCGCCACCCTGGCCCAGGCCGAGCGCACGCGCCAGCAGGACCTGAACGCGCTGACGCTGCTGGTGGGGCAGCCGCTGCCGGACTCGCTGCCGCAGTCGCGCCCGCTGAGCGACCAGACCATGGGCGCGCTGCTGGCGGGCGTGCCGTCGCAGGTGCTGGTGGCGCGTCCCGACGTGCGCCAGGCCGAGCAGCAACTGGTGGCGGCCGAGGCCAACATCGGCGTCGCGCGCGCGGCCTACTTCCCGAGCATCACGCTGACCAGCAGCGTGGGCACGGCCAGCAGCGCCTTGAAGGACCTGTTCAGCCAGAGCGCATGGAGCATCGCGGGCTCGGCGCTGATGCCGATCTTCGACGCGGGGCGGGTGCGCAACAACGTCGCCGCGGCGCGGGCCAACCAGCAGATCGCCGTCGCGCAGTATGAGAAAGCCGTGCAGACGGCGTTCCGCGAGGTCGCCGACGCGCTGGCGGGTCGGGCGACGCTGGACGAGCAGCTGCGGGCCCAGGACGCTCAGGCCGCGGCCGAGGCGACTCGCCTGGAGCTGGTGGACCTGAGCTATCGCAACGGCGCGGCCTCCAGCCTGGACCTGCTGGACGCGCAGCGTGCGAGCTTCGCGGCGCAGCAGGCGGCGCTGCAGGTGCGTCTGGCGCAGCTGCAGAACCAGGTGCAGCTCTACAAGGTGCTGGGCGGCGGCCTGGACGCCGCGCGCCAGCCGTCCTGACGCGGGCGTCGACCTCGCCTGGACGCGCCTACCGGCGCCGGACCGCATCGCGGCCGGCGCCGTTTTTCATCCGGCGTTCACTGCCCCAGCGTGTCCGTGCGGCGCCAGCTCGAGCCGCTGCCGCGGCCCTGCGCCTGCGGACGACCGAGCTGCATGATCTCGATCGCGTGGCAGGCCGCCTCGGTGGCGTAGCTGAGGGCCTCGTTCTCCGTCGCCCAGACCGGGTCGAGCGACGGATGGACGACGTCCTCGACGCCGGTCGCCGCCCTGCCGAGCTGCGCTCCACCGTGCGCCGGGCCGGCGTCGATCGCCGAGTGCCGTTCCAGCGGGGCGTCCAGGTCCTCGCCGAAAGCGTCGTTGTCGGCCGGTCCGCCGCCGAGGAATTCATGATCGGTCGCGTCGTGCCGCCGCCGCCCGGCATCCAGCAACTGGTAGCGGCCGACATAGGCGCCGCCGGCCGTGGGTGTCGATTCGACCCGGTACGAGACGCCGCGGTACTGTCCGTCACGTTGCATGGGGGTTCTCCCTGAGCCTTCGATGAAACGGTCGCGGCAATTCACACGCCCGGCGTCCCGGCCCTGCGTCCTGGCGGGGGAGCTCGCCGGGCAGATCCGGCGGACGGCGCGAATACCATGACGGACGGCGTCCGGCGACGCGGCGCAGTTGTGACAACATCGGCGGCTTCAGTCCCGACCTTCGACGCCGATCTTGGATGCCCTGCTTGCCCGCCTGACCTCGACCGTGCCGGTCGCCCGGAACCTCGACCAGCTCACCCGCCCGCTGCTGGACATGCTGGGCTCGATCACCGGGCTCGAGTCCACCTACCTCACGACCATCGACCTGCGTGCCGGCCAGCAGCATGTGCTGATCGCCCGCAACACCGGCACGATGACCATTCCCGAGGGGCTGACGGTGGACTGGTCCGACACCTTGTGCAAGCGCGCGCTGGACGCCGGCCGCATGGCCACCAGCGACGTGTCGGACTGCTGGGGCGACTCCGACGCGGCCCGCCAGCTCGGCATCCAGACCTATGTCAGCGCGCCGGTGCGCGACGACGGCGGCGAGCTGATGGGCACGCTGTGCGCGGCGAGCGCGCAACGTCGGCCGATCGCGCCCGAGGCGGAGTCGCTGCTGCGGCTGTTCTCCTCGCTGGTGGCGCAATTCCTGCAGCGCGAGCGGCTGGTGGCGGACCTTCGGGCCGCCAACGAGCAACTGGCGACCTATGCCCTGACCGACGCGCTGACCGGCCTGCCCAACCGCCGCGCGCTGTTCGACGAACTGCAACGGCAGCTGCAGCGCGCCGCGCGCGACGGCACCTGCGTGCTGCTGGGCTGCATCGACCTGGACGGCTTCAAGGCCGTCAACGACCAGCTCGGCCATCACCGCGGCGACCTGTTCCTGCGCGAGATGGCCCAGCGCCTGTCGCTGGAGCTGCGCGGCTCGGACATGCTGGCGCGGGTCGGCGGCGACGAGTTCGTCGTCGTCGGGCCTGGCGTGGCGCTCGGCGGGCCGTCTTCCGCGCAGGCAATACCGCTGCTCGATCGCGGCGAGCCGGCCCAGGCAGCGCGCACCCTGGAGCAACGCGCGTCGCTCGCCAGCGTCGGGCGATTCGACCTCGAAGGTCATGCGCTGCAGTACGCCGGCGCCAGCGTTGGCGTGGTCGCGCTGGACCCGACCGGACTCAGCGTGGAGCAGGCCCTGCACCTGGCCGACGAGCGGATGTACGACGTGAAGCGCGCACGCCGGCGCAGCGTGATCGCGCCCGCGGTCATCGCGCAGGCCGCGGACTGATCCACCGCCGCGGACCGGCCCGCAGCGGCGCCCGTGCCGGCGGGCCGCTCAGTGCGGCCGGGCGGTCAGCAGCTTCTCGACGAGCAGGTCGACGTCCACCGGCTTGGCGAGGTGGTCGTCGAAGCCCGCCGCGATCGCAGCATCGCGGTCCTGCAGCGTTGCCAGGCCGGTCAGCGCGATCGCGTAGAGCGGCGTCTCGGCGGAATCCTCGCGGTCGCGCTCACGCGCCCGCAGCCGGCGGATCAGCGAGTAGCCGTCCGCCCCCGGCATGGCCACATCGCTGACCAGCGCATGCGGCGCGGCCTCCGCCGCCGCGGCCGTGACCTCGGCCCAGGCCTGATCGACCGAGCCGGCCGCGCGCACCTGGGCGCCGGCCAGTTCGAGCAGATGCCGCAGCGCGTCCAGCGCATGGGCGTCGTCGTCGACCAGCAGCACCCGCAGGCCGCGCAGGTCGGCGGTGACGCCGTCGCGCGGTGCTGTCTCGGGGGTGTCCGAGACCAGTTCGGCCGCCGGGAAGCGCACCGTCAGCCGCGTGCCCCGGCCTTCGCCCTCGCTGTGCGCGGTCACCGTGCCGCCGTGCGCCAGCACCAGGTGGCGCACGATGGACAGCCCCAGGCCCAGCCCGCCGTACTCGCGGGTGCGGGTGATGTCCGCCTGGGTGAAGCGGTCGAACAGCCGCGGCAGCATCTCGACGGCGACGCCGATGCCGGTGTCCACGACCGCCAGCTCGACGGTGGGTCCGATGCGGCTGAGCGTCACGCCGATGCGGCCGCCGCGGGGGGTGAACTTCAGCGCGTTGCCGACCAGGTTGGAGACGATCTGCTGCATCCGGCGCTGGTCGCCCTGGATGCGGTGCGGCTGCTGCAAGCCGGTCCCGCTCAGCGTCAGGCCTCGCGCCTCCGCGGTCGGCTGCAGGCCGTCGACGACCGCGCGCACGCAGGCGGAGAGGTCCAGCGGCCGCATCTCCAGCCTCAGATGGCCCGAGGCGATGCGGGACACGTCCAGCAGGTCGTCGATCAGCTGCGCCTGTGCCTGGCAGTGCTTGAGGATGGTGCCGATCGCGCGGGTGGCGGTCGCCTCGGCGAGCATGCCGCGTTCCTGCGACTGCTTCAGCACCGACGCCCAGCCGGAGATCACGTTGAGCGGCGCCCGCAACTCGTGCGACACCATGCCGAGGAAGTCGTCCTTGGCGGTGTTGGCGCGCTCCGCGTCGTCGCGGGCATGCTGGGCTGAATCGAGCGCGCACTTGAGTTCATGGATGTCCTGGAAGGCGATCACCGCGCCGTCGATGCGCTCATCGGCGGTGCGGTAGGCCCGCACGTTGATCAGCCACCAGCGGCCCTCGTTGTCCTGATGCTCGTGCTCCACCGGCGCCAGGCCCTGCACGGCGGCCTGCACCAGCTGCTCCAGCTGGCCGACGGCGAAGCGCGAGGTGACCAGCCCGACCGGCTGGCCGATCGCCTGGCCGATGGCCGCCGGCTCGAAGCCGAAGAGCTGCGCCACCTGCGGCGACGCGTGACGCAGCCGCAGCTGCCGGTCCAGCAGCACCACCGGCAGCGGGATGCCCTCGACCAGGTTGCTGAGGTCGTCGTTGACCTGGTCCAGCTCGTCGTTGCGCGACTTGAGCTCCTCGTTCAGCGAGATCAGCTCCTGGTTGGCCGACTCCAGCTCCTGCTTCGCGCTCTGCAGCTCCTCATTGGCGCTCTGCAGTTCCTCGTTGGTGCTGAGCATCTCCTCGTTGGCGGTGCGCAGCTCCTCGTTGGCCGACTCGAACTCGATGACCAGCGTGCGCAGCTGGGCCTGCGTTGCCTCCAGCTCGTCCGACAGGGTGGTGACGGTGCGCTCCAGTTCATCGACACGCGCCCGCGCGCCGCTCGGCGAGAACGGCGGGGCCGACAAGGCCGAGGCGACGCCGGCGACCGGCTCGTCCGGCTCGGGCGCCAGCGTGACGAGGAAGTGCTGCAGCGCCTCGCCGGTCTCCAGCGGCAGCACCTCCAGCGCGTAGCGACGGTCCCGGAACGCCACCCGATCGCGCCGCACCGGTTGCGCGGTGCGCTTGGCCTCGATCAGCGCGGTGCGCACCGGGACGTTGAGTTCGGCGTCGAGCAGCCGGGGCAGCGCCAGCGTCGCCTCGCCGCTGGCCGGCGCGATGAAGGCGGCCACGTCGCCGCGGAACTGCACGACGTCGCCGCTCTCGTTCACGACGAAGCCGGGCGGCGCGTAGCGCGCCAGCGCCACGCGATCGGCCGCCCCGCTGACCAGGTCCGGCGGCGGCGCCTGCGGCACGCGCGGCGCGTCGCTGTCGCTGACCCAGGGGCGCAGCGCGTCGATCGGGAACAACGGCCGCTGGCGGCGCGAGTTCGGCAGCTTGCGGTACAGGTGCGGCGCACCGGCATGCTCGAAGCCATCGGCGACCGAGGCCGCTTCGGCCCGGCCCAGCAGCATGAACCCGTCGTTGCGGCAGGCGTAGTGCAGCACCTCGAAGACATGCTGCTGCGCCTCCTTGCGCAGGTAGATCAGCATGTTGCGGCAACTGATCAGGCCCATGCCGGAGAAGGGCGCATGCGCCAGCAGGTTGTGCCGCGCGAAGACGCACATCTCGCGCAGGTCCTTCGCGACCAGGTAGCCGCCGGCGCTGGGCAGGAAGGCGGAGTCGCGGAACGACTGCGGCACGTTCTCCAGCGCCGCCGCGTTGTAGCGGCCGGCGCGGGCGGTCTCGATCGAGGCCTCGTTGATGTCGGTGCCGAAGATCTGCACGCGGCGCTGGATGCCCTCGGCGTTCATCGCCTCCTTGAGCAGCATCGCGATGGTGTAGACCTCCTCGCCGGTCGAGCAGGCGGGCACCCAGATGCGGATCGGGTCGTGGCGCAGCGCCAGCAGCTTGGGCAGCACGACCTGACGCAGCACGTTGACGAACTCGGCATCGCGGAAGAACGCGGTCACGCCGATCAGCACGTCGTCGCGCAGCGCGGCGGCTTCGTAGGGATCGCTGCGCAGCAGCTGCAGGTAGGCGGCGACGTCGCGGTCCTTCTGCAGCAGCACGCGGCGCAGGAAGCGCCGGCGCAGGTTGACGTCCTTCACATAGCCCAGATTGACGCCGGCCTTCTGCTGCACGATCGCCATCGCCGTCTCCAGCGCATCGGCGTCCTGCGCGCTGGAGCCGGAACCCGGCAGGCCGCTTTCCTGGTGCGGCGACCCGAAGCGCCGCACCAGCGCGGCGGCGATGTCGGCCGGCGGCAGCACCTCGTCGACGAGGCCGGTGTTGATCGCCGCCACCGGCATGCCGTCATGGGCGGCGGTGCCGGGCGCCTGCGCGATCGCGAAGCCGCCGGTGGCCTTCAGGTCGACGAGGCCGGCCGCGCCGTCCTGGCCCGCGCCCGACAGGATGACCACCGCGCCATCCAGGTCCGGGTCCTGCGCCAGCGTGGCGAGGAAGCCGTCGATCGGCAGGTGCAGCCCGGGTTGCCGGCGCGTGAGGCGGAAGTGGCCGTCCAGCGCGATCACGCCGGCGTTCTCGGGCAGGACGTAGACGCGGCTGTGCTCGACCTTGGCCAGGTGCTCGAGCCGCTCCACCGGCAGGGGCGTGCGGTCCTGCAGGACCTCGGGCAGATGCGACTCCTCGTTGGGATCGAGGTGCGTGATGACCAGGACCGCGAAGCCCACTTCGTGCGGCAGCGCACCGAGGATCGCGCCGAGCGCGTCGATGCTGCCTGCCGAGCCGCCAAGCACCACCACCCGCAAGGGCCGCCGCTCCTCTGTATCCACCCGAGACCCCGTTGTGCTGAAAGGTGCGGCGGAGTCTACTCCCCGCCGTCGCATGACCGCCGATGCTCAGCGCAGGTAGGACCTGAGCAGCGCCGCGATCGCGTCGGCCTCGGCCGCGCGCTGCTCGGCGCTCAGGTTCGGCGCGCCAAGGTGCTCACGCACATGGCCCTCCAGCACCTCCGCCATCAGCCCGTTGACCGCGCCGCGGATGGCGGCGATCTGCTGCAGCACGGCCATGCAGTCCGCGTCCTGGTCGACGGCGCGCTCCAGCGCCGCCGCCTGCCCCTGGATGCGGCGGATGCGGGTGAGCAGCTTCTTCCTGCCGGTGATCGTGTGTGCCATGGCGCGTCATTCTAGCGACGCCGGGGCGTCGGCTCCTATACTGGGGGGGAGTATGACAACGCCGGCCGGGACCGGCCTTTCCATCATGTCCTCCCCGACCTCGATCGCCCCCTGGCAGCACACGCACGTCTTCGACGAGGGCAACCCGCTCGCCGCCCGCAACACGCGCTGGGCCGTGCTGCTCACCGTCGCGATGATGGTCGCGGAGATCACCGGCGGCTATCTCTTCAACTCGATGGCACTGCTGGCCGACGGCTGGCACATGAGCTCGCACGCCGTGGCACTGGGCGTCTCGGTGCTGGCCTATGGCGCCGCGCGGCGCTGGGCGAGGGATGGCCGCTTCGCGTTCGGGACCTGGAAGATCGAGGTGCTCGGCGGCTATAGCAGCGCGCTGCTGCTGATCGGCGTCGCGGGGCTGATGCTGTGGCAGTCGATCGAGCGGCTGGTCGCGCCGACGCCGATCCATTACGACGAGGCCATCGCGGTCGCGGCGCTGGGGCTGTTGGTGAACCTCGCCTGCGCCTGGCTGCTGCGCGGCGAGCACCACCATCACGGACACGGACACGGACACGGACACGGACACGGACACGGACACGGGCACGGGCACGGGCATGGAGAAAGCCACGAGCATGCCGCCAGCGCGTCCCACGATCACGGTCATGACGACCTGAACCTCCGCGCGGCCTATCTGCATGTGCTGGCCGACGCGGCGACCTCGGTGCTGGCCATCGTCGCGCTGCTGGGCGGGCGGCTCTGGGGCGCCGACTGGCTGGATCCGGCGATGGGCATCGCCGGCGCGGTGCTGGTAGCGGTCTGGGCGCGCGGACTGCTGCGGGACACCGGCCGCGTGCTGCTGGACGCCGAGATGGACGCGCCGGTCGTCGACGAGGTTCGCGAGGTCATCGCCGCCGCGCCTTGGCCGGCGGCGATCGCCGACCTGCATGTGTGGCGCGTGGGCCGGGCCCAGTACGCCTGCATCGTGTCGCTGGTCACCGACCATCCCGAGGCGCGCCCGGACGAGGTCCGCCGTCTGCTGTCGGTGCATGAGGAACTTGTTCACGTGACTGTCGAGATCAACCGCCCGGCGAGCGCGACTGTCTGATCCGCGCCGCGGCGCCGGGCGGATCGGGGGCGGGGCGCCGCCACAATCGCGGCCCATGAAAACCAACTACCTCCTCGCCGCCATCCTGGTCAGCAGTCTCATCGGCGCCTTCGTGGCCAATCGCTCGGTGAAGACCGCCTGTGCCGTCGTCTCCGGCGGCATCGCGCTGTATGCGCTGCTGCGGCAGGTGATCTGAGGCAGCGCCGCAGGCAGGGCGCCGCTCGCTTGACCCGCGCGAGCGAGCGGACCGTGCGGATCAGATCGATCACATCGAAATGATCGATCTGATGGTGCGCCCACCCGCGTTGCGTCGGTCGCGCCCCTCCTGACCGCTCGACCGCCTCCCGCTGCCTTTCGTCCCGCTCCTGTTCGCATCCCCCTGTGTCCACCCTATGGTGGGATGGCACTTGCGTCGGCCCCCACCGATAGTGGGGGTTCGACAGGAGAGGACCATGCGACATCGATTCGCGCCCCCGACCGGCGAGGCCGGTCACCCCCTCGGTTCGGTCATGCAGCACATCCTGCGCCAGACCGAACTGCTGCTGCAGCGGCGCATCCCGTTCAGCCCGTCCGGCTGGCCGATCGAGGACACCCCCGCGCTGGAAGGCCTCGAGGTCAGCGAGTCCAGCTGGGACGAGTGGACCGAGGCGCTCGAGCTCCAGCGTCGCCCCTGACGGGTTCCCGCCCGCTCTTTTCGGCGCTTGCCGCTGCGCGTCGCCGAACGTCGCCAAACGTCGCTTTTGAGGCGACGGCTGCTCCCCCGGTGTCGCGCCTCCTTTCCACCTCCCCGCGTCTCCGCCCGTCCTGCCGCACGCGCCTCGCGCGTCGAGGGCGTTGATCGCCCGCGCCGAGCCGCTGCCGCGCGAACTTGAGCGGAGAAAGCCGG
Source organism: Roseateles chitinivorans (assembly GCF_002761755.1). Taxonomy (GTDB): domain Bacteria; phylum Pseudomonadota; class Gammaproteobacteria; order Burkholderiales; family Burkholderiaceae_C; genus Roseateles; species Roseateles chitinivorans. Next base: position 102,226 of record NZ_PEOG01000013.1, on the reverse strand, counting down.
GTCGGCACCACCCAGTTCAGCGCCTCGGTGATGCAGTTCACCGAGTCCACGACGATCGCTGAGTTCCTCGCGCTCATCGGCGCATGCCGCCAGACGGTCGCGGCGAAGAATCCGTTCACCCCAACGAACGAGAGCGCTTCGCCATGCACGTCAAGTCCTCCGCTTCTCCGTCGCCGGCCCTCCGGGCCGGTGCACCGGCGCCTTCGGGACCGGCCAAGGGCGCCAAGTCCGGCGCGCCTGATTTCTCCAAGGCGCTGAACGACGCCAAAGCCGCCGTCCCCGGTTCGGCCGCGCCGGCCACGTCGCCCGTCGCGACCGCCGCCGCGACGCCCGCCGTGCCCACGCCGAGCACCTTGTCGCTGGACACGGCCGCGCTGGCCGCGCGTCCTTGATCGCCGCCGGGAGCCCGCCTTGAGCAGCGTGCCCTTCCTGTCCGGCCTGGCCAACCTCGCGACCTCGTCCGACGGACCCTCCGCCGAGGCTGGCCGAGCCCCCTCATCCGGCGCGTCGCCCGGCGCCTCCCGCGGCGGTCCGAGCCTGACGCTGGGACCGGTGCTGGGCGTCACCGCCACCATCAGCGCCAAGGGCCTGCAGGCGCTGGCGGACCACACGGTGGATGCGGTCGAGACCGCGACCGACGTGGTGACCGACACCGTCGGCGATGTCGCCGACACGGTGGGCCAGGTGCTGGGCAACGTGGTCGGCTACGGCGTGATGGCCGCGCTCGGCGGCGGCGCCGTGCTCGACGAGCTGGTGTGAGGTCCGCCGCCATGCGCCCGTTCCTGGCCCGGCCGCTCACCGCCGCCGTGGCGCTCGCCGCGGCGATGACGCTCGGTGGATGCGCCGTGCTGAGCCCGTTGCCCGCGTGGGAGCTGGTGAAGGGCGCCGGCGCCGCCACCTCGACCGCGCTGGCGACCACCGCGCCGGCCAAGGCCAGCAACACCGTGCATCACGGCGATGCGCCGGTGCGCGCGGTGTGCATCGAGTTCAACCGCAATGCGCCGCTCGAGGATCTGGTCCCGGCGCTACAGGTGGAGCTCAAGGGGCAGGGGGTCGACAGCCGCGTCTACGAGCCGGGCACCGGCCTGCAGCAATGCGGCGTGTGGCTGCGCTATGTCGCGACCATCGAATGGGGCGTACCGCCGATGGCCAGCGGTTACCGCGCCAACCTGAGCGCCGCGTCGCTGAGCCTGCACCGGTCCGACGGCACGCTGCTGTCCACCAGCAGCTATGTCGCGGACGAGAACTTCGGCCTGGCCCGATGGGCCGGGACGCGCAACAAGATCGCGCCGGTGGTGAAGGCGCTGGTCACCGGCTTCCAGAGCTGAGGGAGAGGAACGTGATGTCCAGAAACCAATCCCGCCACCGGGCGCGCGCGGGCTGCCGCGCCGTCGGGCTGGCGATCGCCGCCGGGGCGCTGGCCGTGCAGGGCGGCTGCGCCGGTGCGCCGCCGACAGTGCCCGGGCCGATGCTGGTCACGCCGCCGCAGGCGCCGATGTACCTCGAGCGGCCCAGCAACGGCGCGATCTATCAGCCGGGCATGTCGCCCACCTCGCTGTTCTCTGGCGAGAAACGGCCGAGCGCGATCGGCGACACGCTGAAGGTCGACATCCAGGAGACGCTCAAGGCCACGCAGAAGCAGACCACCGACACCAGCCGTGACAACAAGCTCGCGGTGCGCGGGCCGGGCGGGCAGAGCAAGATCGGTGCGGTGGAGCGGCTGCTCAACATCGACGCGACCGCCGCAGGCAGCGACTCCTTCAAGGGCTCGGGCACGACGGAGACCGACAACAGCTTCGTCACCCAGGTGGCGGTGAGCGTGATCAACGTGCTGCCCAACGGCAACCTGCTGGTGGCCGGCGAGCGCAACGTCGGCCTGAACAAGGGCGTGAACACGCTGCGCTTCTCCGGCATCGTCAATCCGCGCGACATCCGCCCGGGCAATGTCGTGGCGTCCCGCGACGTGGTGAACGCGAGCCTGGAGAGCGTCGCGCAGGGCGACGTCTCCGAGGCCTCGTCGCGCAGTTGGCTGCAGCGGGTGCTGGCGCGGAGCCTGTCCATCTGGTGACCGGCGCGCAGTCAACCAGCAAACCGGGCCGACGCCACCGGCCTTATCGACCGATCGACGCGGACGGTCCGCTTCTATAACCCACGGTTCGCCGTCAGGCCTTCGCAGCAACCCGCATGCAGCGCGGAGGGCGGAGCCTGGCCCGGTGGATCCCATCCAGCATGAGCATGAACACGAAGGCGACGCAGGCGCCGCACAGCGGCGCGACGGAGAGCAGCGACGACTGGCTGGCCGATGGCCAGGTCCGGACGTATCGGCGCGGCCAGAAGATCATCGAGGCGGGCAGCCCGCTGGCCGAATGGATCGCGATCAGCGGCGGGGCCGCCTTCCTCGCCGCCAGGGTCGCGGCCGACACCCGTGTGGCGGTGGCCGCGCTGTGGCTGGGCGACGTCATCGGCGCGGACTCGCCGCTGGGCCAGCTGGCGGCGCGCTACGACGTGACGGCGCTGGTGGATGTGACGACCATCCACATCCCGCTGCCGCGGATGAAGGACACCCATGCGCCGCAACGCGATGCGGCCACCGGCGAGCTGTATGCGGCGACGGCCTCGCGGCTGCAGGATCAGATCACGATGCGCCTGGCCGGCAACGGCTTCCAGCGCCTGATCAGCGTGCTGGCGACGCTGGCGGCGGCGCTCAGCAGCTCGCAGCGCACCGGCGCGGCCAGCAACAGCCTGGCGCTGCCGGTGTCGCAGGCCTGCATCGGCCAGCTGTCGGGCCTGTCGCGCCGGCAGACCTGGATCTACCTGGGCCAGCTCGCCGAGCGCGGCTGGAGCCGGACCTCACGCACGAAGGTGACGCTCGAGGGCCTGAATGCCTGGCTCAGCCTGATGAGCGAGGTCGAGGCGCGCGGGTTGGACTGCATCGGCACGGTCGACCAGTGCGACCTGACGCTCTCGCGCCTGGCGAGCGGGCGCACCGCGCTCAAGTAGGGCGATGGGCCGTCGGTCGGGGATCAGGCGGCGCCGAAGCGGATCTCCGACGCCTTCTTCGCGTCCATGGCAGGACCGAAGCTGTTGAGGTTGCGCAGGATCAGCGTGTGGTGCTCGATGATCTGCGGCGCGGTCAGCGCGCCGTTGGCGATCGTCGTGTGGCCGTCCTCGACCAGCGTGACGTCGTAGCCCGAGCTGAGCGCGCGACGCGTCGACGTGTCGACGCAGAAATCGCTTTGCGCGCCACACACCACCAGATGCGTCACGCCGAAGCCTTTCAGGACCGCGTCCAGCTCGGTCCGGTGGAAAGAGTCGGGCGAGGTCTTGCGCACCCTGGGATCCTGCGGCTGCGCCTGCAGCCGGTCGTCGAGCTGCCAGCCCTCACCGCCGTGGCGCAGCGGTTCCCAGCCGTCTTCCTCATGCTGGACGAAGACGACCGGCGTCCCGGTCTCGCGCGCCTGCGCGATCAGGCCATTGACGCGGCCGATCACTGCATCCACGTCGTGGCAGGCGTACTCGCCCACGCACAGCGCGCGTTGCAGGTCGATGATGAGCAGGGCAGTGGTCATGACAGTCGCCAGGCAGGGGAGAAGCGGACGAGCATACGCCGCGCGGGCCGGATCTCAGGTGTGTTCCCGCGCTTCCGGTCCTGATCGACGCGTTCGGTGCTTGCCTTGAAGCTGGGCGGCGCAGAGTGACGGCCCTTCGCTGAAGGCGACGAGCGCTCAGAACTTGTAGTTCAGCACCACCCGCAGCGCGCGGTTGTCGCCGCGGGCGGTGTTGGGCTTGTCGAGGTTGAGGTTGTCGCCGCCGAGGCGGTTCGCCGGCTGGCCCGCCGGTGGCGCGGTGCCGACCCAGTCGTCGAAACCGGCGTAGTTGTCGGCGCCAAAGAGGTTCAGCACATCCAGCCGCAGCGCCACCTGGTGCAGGCCGAGCTTGAAGGCCTTGCCCAGGCTGATGTCGACCTGGCGGTAGCTCGGCGCGTCACCACGCATCAGGACGCATTGCGCGGTGCCGCCAAGGCAGTTGGTCAGCCGCCGCGGGAAGCCGCTCGCATAGGTCGCCTTGGCCGAGAAGCTCAGGCCCCACGGCAGCAGCTTGTCCGTCATGAAGGCGCCGACCAGGCGGTGCCGGTCCACCAGCGTGCTGGGATTCCATCCCCGCCCCGCGCGGCCGTACGTCCAGTCGAAGGTGTCGTTGTTCCACTGCAGGTTGGTGGTCTTGGCGTCGCTGTAGGTGTAGGCCAGCGTCGCGGTCCAGCCGGAGGACTCGTTGTACGGCTTGTCCAGCTTGATGAAGACCGAGTCGGTCCGCGTGCGGCCGATCGAGTCGCCCAGCACCAACTGCCCGTAGCCATCGGGACCGCCCCACAGCGGATCGAGCGCCGACTGCTGCGCGAAGCCGCCATTGGCGTCGCGGTTGCCGCTGAACCAGACGAACTGGTTCTTCGCCTCGATGCGGCTCAGCGCGATCTCGCCGTTCCAGGTCGCCGACAGCGCCTGCCGCAGACCGATGCTGAACTGGTCCGCGTAGGGCATCTTCAGGTCGTTGCGGATCAGCCAGATCTCGCCGCCGGGCGCCTGGTTCTTCTGCAGCTCGTCGAGCGCGTGGTTGGCCATCGTGCGGTCGTAGCTGCGCCCGTAGCCGCCGAAGACCACCGTGTTGCGGTTGTTGAAGACGTCGTAGGAGAAGCCCAGCCGCGGTGCGATCGCATGCTTGAAGGCCTTGCGCGAGTTGCCGCTGCTGATGTACTGCGACACGTCGATGCCGCCCCTGGCCAGCGATTGCGCATAGGTCTGGCCGGCCGGCGGCGTGAGGCCGAAGCGCGGCACGTCCGCTGCCAGCAGCGCCGCGACGCGGTCGGCCGGCGTCGCGTAGCCGTTGTTCAGCATGTTGTCCTCATAGTCCCAACGGACGCCAAGGTTCAACTCGAGCTGCGGGGTGACGCTCCAGTCGTCCTGCAGATAGAGGCCCCACTGCCGGTTCTTGAAGCGGGCCTGCGCCGGCGCGGTGGCGCGACGGATGTTGCACTGGTCGCTGCTGCTGCCGTTGTTGGAAACATTGGTGCCGGTGCAGTCGGTGCCGTCCCAGTAGGGCAGGCCGGTGGTCGTGTCGATCAGCACATCGACCGCATCGACCGAGTTCGCCGTGCCGCTGAGGTCGTAGCGCATCGCCTTGAGCTTCGCGCCGCCCTTGATCACATGGCCGTCGAAGCCGGTGTAGGTGAGCTCCTCCGACACGAAGACGCCGCGTTGCTGGCGCCGCTGCGCGTCGGGCGAGCCGCCGTCCAGGATCACATCCTGCGAGGCGGTCAGCACCTGCGGCACCGCGGTCGACACCTTGTAGCGCACCAGGGCCGTGTCGGCGGCCGACTTCGGATTCCAGAGGTAGTCCTCATAGCCGATGCGCGCCTCGCTGAGCCAGTCGCCGCGCGACCATTCGTGCTTCAGGTCGACCCGGGTCTCGTCATTGCGGCGCTCCTTGTCGTTGCCGGGCAGCGAGAGATTGCGGTCCTCGGCAATGCGATCGGTCTCGCGGCGCAGGCGCGCGCTCAAGGTGAGCTTCTGCTCGTCGTCGATCTGCGCATCGAGCTTGCCGAAGAGCAGGTCTTCGTGGAACGGATCGACCTGGCTGCCGCGGCGCGCGCGCAGCGACGGCACGATGCCGGCCTCGGGCAGCTTCTCGAAGTTCTGGCCGGCGATCTGGCGCGAGTCCTCGATGCGCTTGCCGTCGTAGGCGACGAAGAAGTGCAGCCTGTCCTTGACGATCGGACCGCCGACGCTGCCGCCGTACTCGTACTTCTGCGACGACGGTCGCGGCACGCCTTGCGACTCGCGCTCCTTCTCCAGCGCATTCATCGAGCGCCAGTTGGTGCCGGTGCGATCGGCGTAGACCTCGCCGTGGAATTCATTGGTGCCGGACTTCGTCACCGCGGTGATCGCCGCGCTGCTGACCTGGTCGAACTCGGCCTTGTAGTTCTGGGTCAGCACCTTGTATTCGGAGATCGCCGACTGCGGAAACGGGTTGCCGCGGGTGTCCGACTGGCCGCTGACGCCGCCGCGCAGGATGTTGTTCTTCTGGCCCACGCCGTCGATGAAGACGTTGAGGTGGTCGAAGTCCTGCGCGCCGGACTGCACGCGGCTCAGTCCGCTCGCGTCCGTCGAGAACGCCACGCCGGGCGCGAGGTCCGCGGCGCTGAGGAAATTGCGGGTGTTCTGCGGCAGCGCCTCGATCATGCGCTGCGAGACGACGGTGCCGAGCTGCGAATCCTTCACGCCCTGGCGCGCCGCGTTGCCTTGCACGGTGACGCGACCCAGCTGAACCGCATCGGCCGCGCCCGGCGCCACTGGCGCCTCGCCCAGGTCGAGCGCCGCGCTTTCGCCGACGGACAGCGTGATGCGCTCGGTCCGGATCGTCGCGCCGCCGGCGGTGACGACCGTGACGGTGTAGTCGCCGGGAGCCAGACCCACCAGCGCATAGCGGCCATCGGCTCGCGTGGCGGTGCGATAACGCGCGCCGGTGGCCGCGTTGACCGCAAGGATCGTCAGTCCGCCGGCCTGCACGCCCGCAGGCGCGTTGACCAACCCGCGGACGGTCGCACGGCTGACCTGCGCCGACACCGGCGCATCGAATCCGGCGCTCAGCGCAAGGGCGACGAGCCAGGCGGGCGCATGAAGGAATGGGCGGCGCGCGGTCATGGACCGGGCGTCAGGTGGAAGGGCCGGCCTTGGCGCGGCGCATTTGCTCGGCGAAGACCTGCTCCATCGACTTCTTCTCGGGCAGCACGTAGACGATGCCGCCGCGCTTGCCGAAGGTCGGCCACAGGGTCTGCTCGAAGAATTTCACCGGCATATTGATGCAGCCGAAGCTGATGCGATTGTCCTTGGGCGTCGGCGAGGCGAGCCGCTCGAGGCGGCGCTCCGCTGGATTGGTCGGGCGTACCCGGTGCATGGACACGGCGGCGTCGTAATCGACCCACAGCACGTCTTCATGCAGCGCGTTCTTGCCCGGCTGCGCGACGAAGCGGCCAGCCGGCGTGGTGCGCTCGGAGGGCTTGACCTCCGCGATCGGCCGCAAGCCGATGCCGGCGACGCTGTCGTCGCCCGCCGCATAGCCCAGCAGCACCGGCGTGGTCGCCTGCAGCTTGCCTTCGGCGTTGAAGACCAGCACCCGGGCCTGGCGCTTGTCGAGGATCGCGAACGGGCGACCGTTGTGATCCCAGCCCGCCATCACCCACTGGGCGAGTTGCCGGGCCTGCTTGGAAACCTTGGTCTTGCCGAAATCGGCCGTACCGGTCCGCGGCACTGGCGCGGGGGCTTGGACGACGGGCTGGACCGGGGAAGGTGGGAGGTGCTTCGCGACGGCGGCGGGCGCCGGGCGCAGCTGCTTCATCAGATAGGTCGCCGCTGGCCATGCCAGCAACGCGCCGGCCAGCCCGATCGCCAGACCCTGCGCCGCCCATCCGGCGCGTTCCTTCAGCGTTTCAGGAATCCCCGGTCGCGCCGGCTTGGCCGGCGGGGGATCACTGAAGAAATAGCCGCTGGAGGCGCGCAGCATGGGAACTCTCAGGAACAGGGGTCAGCGGGGCTGGGCGGCGATGAGCGGGTCACGCTCAGTTGCGGTCGGCGCGCGGGGCCGGCTCGCCAGCGCTGGTCGGCTCGCTCGGCAGCGGCTGCTGCGACGACGGCGACTGCTGGTTCTGCCACTGGTCCGAGGACTGCGGCTGAGCTTGCTGCGATTGCGCTTCGGATTGGGTCTGCGACTGCGGGTCGGTCGACTGGGTCGCGGGCGTCGACTGGTCGGCCGGCGTCATGCTCTGTTCAGCGGGGGCCTGCTGCTCCGTCTGCGTGGCGGGGTATTGCTCCTGCGTCGTCTGCGTCTGGGTGGACTCGGTCGAGTTCTCCACCTGCGCATACGCCAGACCCAGCACGCTGGCAAAGGCGGTCAGGGCAACGGCACCGGTCACGAGGGATTTGGTCGCGTTCATCTAGTCTCTCCTTTGGGCTTGAGGGGCCGATCGGTGAGATCGGTTAGGACCTACTGTGGACCGAGAGCGGGGAGCGGAACGTGGGCAGAGGACGCGAGGTCTTGTAGGACAAGCGGCAGGTTTCACCCCGATACATCCTCGTGTTCATCGGGGCAAACGCGATTCCCGGTGCGCCGCGGCGAGCGCAGAGGCGTTCCCTGGCGGGCAAGAAAAAACCGGACGACCTCGGGAGGCGGTCCGGCGAAGAAGGCGCTGATGGACGCCCTCGGAGACGGGAGAACGGTTCCAACAATAGGCAAAGACCCGGACCGTAAAAATGCGTGAGCGGAAATGCACCGTTGTGGCGCGCTCAACAATCACCCTGCTGCGGACTGACCCCGAATCGGGGGTGGTGTGCGTTTGTCGCCCGAATCAGGCCGGGCTATCCGGGTTAACCGCCGGACGCCCAATAGTTACCGGCTGTCGGTTTCGTGCGATAGATGTCCGTTTGCTATGTGTGGTTGTCAATGAATGTCAATGACTTGCGTCAAGATCGCGCCCGCCGCGAGCGTTCTGCCCCAACTCTTTCAGCCAGTAACCAACACCTGCCGTCGTAGCGGGTCGTTCACGCCAGAAGGGACAGGGGAACCCGGAACACGGGACGCGGCCGACCCATCCCGTTTGAGGGTTCGGAGAGGGTCGCCCCATCAGCGGGCCGCGTCGCGGCCGCCATTCATTGTTAGAGGAGGACCCATGTCTACTGTGCTGACCGACCCGAGCGTCGGATCCGCTGGCTCGAGCTGGCTGGACAAGGAGCGCACCATCGCCGCTCCCGGCTTCAACCGCTGGCTCGTGCCGCCCAGCGCGCTGGCCATTCACCTGTGCATCGGGATGGCCTATGGCTTCTCGGTGTTCTGGCTGCCGCTGTCCAAGATGCTGCAGACCGCCGGCGCCGGTGCCGCGTGCGGCAAGGACGTGGGCTTCTTCGCCCAGCTGTTCACCACCGAGTGCGACTGGAGCGTCGCGACGCTCGGCTGGATGTACACGCTGTTCTTCGTGTTCCTCGGTTGCGCCGCCGCCATCTGGGGCGGCTGGCTGGAGCGCGCCGGTCCCCGCAAGGCGGGCCTGGTGTCGGCCGTGTGCTGGTGCGGCGGCATGCTGATCTCCGCGATCGGCATCCATACCCACCAGTTCTGGATGATGATCCTCGGCTCCGGCGTGATCGGTGGCATCGGGCTGGGCCTGGGCTACATCTCGCCGGTGTCGACGCTGATCAAGTGGTTCCCGGACCGCCGCGGCATGGCGACCGGCATGGCCATCATGGGCTTCGGCGGCGGCGCGATGATCGGTTCGCCGCTGGCCGTGGAGCTGATGAAGCGCTTCGCCACGCCGACCGACCCGGGCGTGACGCAGACCTTCGTCGTGATGGCGCTGATCTATTTCGTCTTCATGGTCGCGGGCGCGCTGGGCTACCGCGTGCCGCCCACCGGCTGGAAGCCAGAGGGCTGGACCCCGCCGCCGGCGCAGGCCAACAACGCCATGATCACGCAGCGCCATGTGCACGTGAAGAAGGTGTGGGGCATCCCGCAGTTCTGGCTGGTGTGGATCGTGTTGTGCATGAACGTGTCCGCCGGCATCGGCGTGATCGGCATGGCCAGCCCGATGCTGCAGGAGATCTTCGGGGGCTCGCTGATCGGCGTGGACGTCAAGTTCGCCGACCTCGACAAGACGCAGCTGGCCGCGATCGCGGCGATCGCCGGCGGCTTCGCCGCGCTGCTGAGCCTGTTCAACATCGGCGGCCGCTTCGTGTGGGCCTCGCTGTCGGACAAGCTGGGCCGCAAGATGACCTACACGGTGTTCTTCGTGCTGGGCGGCCTGCTGTACGCCAGCCTGCCAAGCAGCGCCGCCGCGGGCCACAAGCTGGCCTTCGTGGGTGCGGTCTGCATCATCCTGTCGATGTATGGCGGCGGTTTCGCGACGGTGCCGGCGTACCTGGGCGACCTCTTCGGCACGCAGATGGTGGGCGCGATCCACGGCCGCCTGCTGACCGCCTGGGCCACCGCGGGCATCCTGGGTCCGGTCGTGATCGGCTACATGCGCGAGTACCAGCTGGGCCTGGGCATCCCGCGCGAGCAGGTCTACAACCAGACCATGTACGTGCTGGTCGGCATGCTGGTGATCGGCCTGATCGCCAACCTGGCCATCCGCCCGGTCGCGGCGAAGCACTTCATGAGCGACGAGGAACTGGCCATCGAGAAGAAGCTGGCCCATGAGAAGGCCGCCGCCAGCGAAGTCGGCAGCGGTCCGGGCGCCGGCAAGGCGACGCCGGCGGGCCTGGTCGTGCTGGCCTGGCTGGCCGTCGGCATCCCGCTGGCCTGGGGCATCTACAAGACCCTGCTGACGGTCGCGAAGTTCTTCAATTGACCCTCACCGTACGGCGCCGCCGAGCAGCGCCGATACTGTGACCATCGATGGCAGACCTCGGTCTGCCATTCTTCCTTGTTAGCGAGGGGCGGGCCGAGCGCCGGGCCGCCCCAAGCCGGCCCGCACCCCCTCGGGGGGTGGATTGAACGGGCCGAGCCCGTTCAATCCGGGGGCACACATGACCGAGCAGAAGATCCATTTCTACAAAGGCCCGGCGGGCGGCTGGGGCGCGCTGCGCAGCGTCGCCAAGCACCTGCAGCAGCAGGGCGTGGCCGTCAAGGGCGCCAAGACGCTGTTGTCGGCCAACCAGCCTGACGGCTTCGACTGCCCGGGCTGCGCCTGGCCCGATCGGGATCACCGCTCGACCTTCGAGTTCTGCGAGAACGGTGCCAAGGCCATCGCCGCCGAGGCGACCTCGCACCGCGCCACCGCGCAGGTGCTGGGCGGCCACACCGTCAGCGAGCTGGCCGAGTGGTCCGACTTCGACCTCGAGAACCTCGGCCGCATCACCGAGCCGCTGGTCTACGACGCGGCCAGCGACCGCTATGTGCCGATCGCCTGGGACGACGCCTTCGAGCTGATCGCCGCGCGGCTGAACGCGCTGAAGGATCCGAACGAGGCGATGTTCTACACCTCGGGTCGCGCCAGCAACGAGGCGGCCTTCCTCTACCAGCTGTTCGTGCGCGAGTTCGGCACCAACAACTTCCCCGACTGCTCGAACATGTGCCACGAGCCCAGCGGCCAGGGCCTGAAGCCGACGATCGGCATCGGCAAGGGCACGGTGACGCTGCACGACTTCGAGCAGGCGGACGCGATCTTCATCTTCGGCCAGAACCCCGGCACCAATCACCCGCGCATGCTGGGCGAGCTGCGGGAGGCGTCCAAGCGCGGCGCGAAGATCGTCAGCTTCAACCCGCTGCGCGAGCGCGGCCTGGAGCGTTTCGCCGACCCGCAGGACAAGATGGAGATGGCGACGCTGGGCAGCACGCCGATCTCGACCCACTACTTCCAGCTGCGCATCGGCGGGGACATGGCCGTCATGAAGGCGCTGTGCAAGCGCGTCTTCGAACTGGACGACGCGGCCGTGGCCGCGGGCGGCGAGCGCGTGCTGGACCTCGCCTTCATCGCCGAGCACACCCATGGCTTCGAGGCCTTCGAGGCCAGCATCCGCGCCGAATCCTGGGAAGCGCTCGAGGCCGAGTCCGGCCTCTCGCAGGAACAGCTGTGCGCCGCGGGCGACCTGTATGCGCAGGCCAAGCGGGTGATCATCTGCTGGGGCATGGGCATCACCCAGCACCAGCACTCGGTGGCGACCATCCAGCACATCGCCGCGCTGCTGATGCTGCGCGGCAACCTGGGCCGTCCCGGCGCGGGTGCCTGCCCGGTGCGCGGCCATTCCAACGTGCAGGGCGACCGCACGATGGGCATCTACGAGAAGCCGCCCAAGGCGCTGCTGGACCGGCTGGGGCAGGTCTTCGGCTTCGAGCCGCCGCGCGAGAACGGCTACGGCACCGTCGAGGCGATCCAGGCGATGCTCGACGGCAAGGGCAAGGTCTTCATCGCGCTGGGCGGCAACTTCGCCGCCGCGACGCCGGACACGGTGGCCACCTGGAAGGCCCTGCGCTCGACCGAGCTGACGGTGCACGTCACCACCAAGTTCAACCGCAGCCACACCATCCACGGCAAGGAAGCGCTGGTGCTGCCCTGCCTGGGCCGTACAGAGATCGACATGCAGGCCACCGGCCCGCAGGGCGTGACCGTCGAAGACTCGATGAGCATGGTCCACATCTCCAGTGGCATGAACGCGCCGGCGTCCGAGCATCTGCTGTCCGAGCCGATGATCGTGGCCCGCCTGGCCGCCGCGACCCTCAAGGGCCGTTCGAAGACGCCGTGGCTGTGGCTGGTCGAGGACTACTCGCGCATCCGCGACAAGATCGAAGAGGTCTTCGACGACTTCAAGGACTTCAACGAGAAGATCAAGCAGCCGGGCGGTTTCCGCCTGCGCAACACGGCGTCGGAGCGGGTCTGGAACACGCCCACCGGCAAGGCCAACTTCATCACCCACCAGCTGCCGACGGACACGCCGTTCCACCTGGCGCAGGAGCGCGCGCGCGAGCACAAGACCGTCGTCTTCAACCTGGCCACCGTGCGCTCGCACGACCAGTACAACACGACGATCTACGGCATGGACGACCGCTATCGTGGCGTCTGGGGCCATCGCCGCGTGGTCTTCATCAACAAGGACGACCTGAAGCAGATCGGCATGAAGGCCGGCCAGTGGGTCGACATCACCAGCGTCTACAGCGATGGCGATACCCGTCGCGCCGAAAGGTTCGTGCTGATCGAGTACGACATCCCGCGCGGCTGCCTGGCCAGCTACTTCCCGGAGACCAATGCGCTGGTGCCGCTGAGCAGCATCTCGATCGGCGCCGGCACGCCGACCTCCAAGTCGATCCCGGTGGTGCTGACGCTGCGCCCGCAGGATGAGCCGGTGCCGCAGGCGCAGGCGCGTTCGGTGGCGGACGCGCGGGCCTGAGGAGCCGCGCATGAACCGCGCCGATGCGCCCGCCGCCGCCGTCCACGACCGCGAGGTCGCGGCCGGCGCTGACGCCGATCAGAGCGTTCAGGGCGATCAGGGTGACATGGCCGTGCAGGCGCGTCTCGCGTTGGAGACGCTGGCCGAGCTCGACGGCGGCAACGGCGTGTCGTTGCCCCGGCTGGCCAAGCGCACCGGACTGCGGGTCAGCGTGCTGCTGCGCCTCTACACGCTGATGAGCGATGCGCGCGTCGGCGCCGAGCAGGGCCCCGGCTGGGTGCGGCTGCATGTCGACGAGGACGGGCGCTGGATCGCCCGGATCACGCCGGCCGGTCGTGGTGGCGACGATCCGTCGCCCGTCGAGGGCGGGGAGTCGACGTCATGAGCGGGACCTGCGCGCTGCCCGGCGGAGCGGATGACCGCGCCGACGGGCGCAACGACGATCACGATGACGACGCGCCGCTACCTGCCGCGCTGATCGCGGTGCGTCCGACGCGGCTGGGCGCCACGCGCGCGGCCGATGAGGAATTCGTTGCCGAGGAGGTCCCGGTCGCGCTCGAGTACAACGGCCTGTCGCACGCGGTGATGCTGGCGACGCCGCTGGACCTGGAGGACTTCGCGCTCGGCTTCTCGCTCACGGAGGGGCTGCTGGCCTCGCCGGCGGACCTGCTCGACGTGGAGGTCCGCGCGCGGCCCAACGGCATCGCGCTGCAGCTGCGGGTCACCGCGCGTTGCGAGGCACTGCTGAAGGAGCGCCGGCGCAGCATGGCCGGCCGCACGGGCTGCGGCCTGTGCGGGACCGACAACCTCGACCAGGTCTTCCGGCCGCCGCAACGGCCGGTGCCGCCACTGCCGGCCGCGCTGACGGCGAACGAGGCGCTGGTGGCGGCGCTGTCGCGCGCGATGCGCGAGCTGGCGGCCGCGCAGCCCTTGCAGCAGCGCACCGGCGGCATCCACGCTGCGGCGTGGTGCGGCGTCGACGGCGAGCTGCGACTGGTGCGCGAGGATGTCGGACGCCACAACGCGCTCGACAAGCTGATCGGCGCGATGGCGCGGGACGGCGTCGACGCATCGCAGGGCTTCGCGGCGGTGACCAGCCGCGCCAGCTTCGAGATGGTCCAGAAGGCCGCGCTGGCGGGCATGCCGATGCTGGCCGCGGTCAGCGCGCCCACGCACCTGGCGATCCGCACCGCGCAGGCCTGCGGGCTGCGGCTCGCGGGCTTCGTCCGCGACGCGCGGGCGACGCTCTACGCCTGAGGCGGCGAGCGCCGCGGCTCGCTATCCGCCGCACCTCAGAACTTGCAGGCCATGCCCAGCTGCGCGGACACATCCACCTGCGTGCTGCCGTCGCCCTTGCGGTTGAGCTTGGACGGCATGCGGAAGCGTCCGGCGCATTCGGTGGCATCGAGGCCCAGGCCGCGGAGCATCTGCTTCGGCCCTTCCATGCCGATGCTCAGCGCGTGATGCACGCGCTTCGGCGGCGGGCCGATCGGGGCGCCCTCGCGCGGGAGTTCGATGACCTGGATCGCGAGGCCCTGGTGCAGCATCGTGCCGCTGCCTGTGTTGGTGCCGGAGGCGTGCCAGGGCTGCATGCGGGCCCGCAGGGCGGCGAGCGATGCCTGCAGCGCAAGCGGCCGCCGGGTGGCATCGGGCCCGGTGCTGGTGCTGGTGTCGCCGGCCACCTCCGGCGCGGGTGAGGCCAGGACGACGAGCGCCGGCGAGGAGGCTGCGGGATCCGGCATCGAGGGCGCCGCCGCGGCCAGCCCGCTCATGCCGAGCGTCGCCATCGCGCCGGCCCGCCGCCAGGCCCGTTGCGTCGCTTGTCCCATGCTGTCCTCCGTCCATCAAGCACGAGGCGCCACAGTGCGCGGTGGCGCTGAAGCGCTCCTGAAGCGGTGCTGAAGGTGGGCTGAAGGCGGGATCGGGGCTTTCCCCGCTGCCTAGTCCAGCGTCTGCCGGTAGCGCATCAGCGCGATCGTGCCGGCGACCAGCAGGAAGAGCAGCATCGGCCAGAGTTCCGGCAGCAGCTGTCCGAAGCCGTTCCCCTTGAGCATGATCCCGCGCACGATGCGCAGGAAGTGGGTCAGCGGCAGCGCTTCGCCGATGACCTGCGCCCAGCGCGGCATGCCGCGGAACGGGAACATGAAGCCGGAGAGCAGCATCGACGGCAGGAAGAAGAAGAACGTCGCCTGCAGGGCCTGCAGCTGGTTCTTCGCCAGCGTCGAGAAGGTGAAGCCCACCGCGAGGTTGGCCAGCATGAACACGCCGATCATGGCCAGCAGCAGCGCGAAGCTGCCGGCCATCGGGATCTGGAACAGCAGCGCCGCGGCCAGCAGGATGACGCCCAGCTGGACATAGCCCAGCACGATGTAGGGCAGGATCTTGCCCACCATGACCTCCAGCGGCCGTACCGGCGTCGCGAGCAGGTTCTCCATCGTGCCGCGCTCGCGCTCGCGCGTCATCGCCAGGCCGGTGAGCATCACCATCGTCATCGTCAGGATGGTCCCGATCAGGCCCGGCACGATGTTGTAGCGGGACAGGCCCTCCGGGTTGTAGCGCCGATGGATGCGCCACTCGAAGGGCTGGCCGGCGGCGCCGCCCGTGGCGATCGACGCCGTGGCGACGCCGCCGGTGCCGCCGGTGGTCGCGGTCGCCGCCGCACCGACCAGGTCGCGCCGCAGCGCCTGCGCACCGAGCTGCGCCAGCGCCGCGAGCGCATTGCTGGATGCGGAAGGATCGGTCGCATCCACGCTGACGAGCACCGCCGGCCGCTCGCCGCGCAGGACGCGGCGGCTGAAGTCGGGCGGGATCACGATCAGGAACTGCACCTCGCCGTCCTCGACCATCGCGTCACCGTCACGCTCCGAGGCCGGACGGGCCTGGACGCGGAAATAGCCGCTCTGTTCCATCGCCGCGACCAGGCTGCGCGCCATCGGCCCGCGATCCTGCGTCACGACGGCGGTGGGCAGTCCCTTCGGGTCGGTATTGATCGCATAGCCGAAGAGCAGCAGCTGCAGGATGGGCACGCCGACCGCCATCGCGAAGGTCGGCCGGTCGCGCAGCATCTGCTGGACCTCCTTGATGAAGATCGCCAGCACGCGGGCGAGGCTGAAGCGGCGATCGGTCATCGCGCGCGCTCCCGGTCCGGGGTCCCGGTCGAGGCCTTGGCCGAGCGCAACGCGGTCGAGGTCGCCGCCTCGAAGTTGTCCGGCGTGCGGCTGATCAGGCTGATGAACACGTCCTCGAGGTTGGCCTTCGCCTGCGCCCAGTGCAGGCCGTCGCCGCCTCGGTGCGGCGCGATCGCCCGCTCGAGCGCGTCCGCGTCCTGCCCCGCCACATGCAGGCTGCTGCCGAAGGCGGCGACGCTCAGCACGCCCTCGGCGCCGTTCAATGCGGTGGAGAGGGCGGTCAGCCGCTGCGGGTCATCGGCATGGAGCGCCCAGACGGTGAGACCGGCCTGCGCGATGATCTCGCGCTGCGTGCCGCGCGCGAGCAGCCGGCCATAGGCGATGTAGGCGAGCTCGTGGCAGCGCTCGGCCTCGTCCATGTAATGCGTCGAGACCAGCACCGTGATGCCGTCGGCGGCGAGCCGATGGATCTCGTCCCAGAAGTCGCGCCGGGCCTTCGGATCGACGCCGGCGGTCGGTTCGTCGAGCAGCAGCAGCCGAGGCTCGTGCAGCAGGCAGGCGGCCAGGGCCAGCCGCTGTTTCCATCCGCCGGAGAGGGCGCCGGCGAGCTGGTCCTGCCGCGTCGTCAGTCCGAGCCGCTCCAGCGCCTCGTCCACCCGCCGTGGCCGCGCGTCGAGCTCGAACAGCCGCGCGATGAAGTCCAGGTTCTGGCGGATCGAGAGGTCCTCGTACAGCCCGAAGCGCTGCGTCATGTAGCCGACCTGGCGCTTGATCTCGGCCGCGCGCTTGCGCAGGTCCAGGCCGAGGCAGCGGCCTTCGCCCTCGTCCGGCGTCAGCAGCCCGCACAGCATCCGGATGGTGGTCGTCTTGCCGCTGCCGTTGGGGCCGAGGAAGCCGCAGATGCGCCCGCGTCCGAGCTGCAGGTCGACGTGGTCCACGACGGTCCGCGGACCGTAGCGCTTGGTCAGGCCACGGACGTCGATGGCCAGGTCGGGGGCGGACGATCCGGCTCCGTCGCCGGAGGGCGCCGCCGGTGAGATGTGGTCGGTCATTGGCGGAGACCGGCGCCGGAGGCGGCCGACGTCGACGGCGATGTGGCCTCGGCCTTGTCGGGTGCGCCGCTCGCGACCGGGCGAACCTCCAGCGGTTGTCCCGGATGCAGGCGTGCAGCCTGAGCGGGATCGGGGCGGGCCTCGACGAGGAACACGAGCCGCGCCCGCTGGCTGTTGGAATAGATCACCGGCGGCGTGTACTCCGGTTGCGGCGAGATGTAGCTGACGCGTGCCGCGATCGGCGCGCCACAGCCGTCGCAGCTCAGTTGCACCGCCTGCCCCTGGCGCAGGGACGCCAGCTCCGGTTCCGGCACATAGAAACGCGCCTTGCGCTGCGAGGGCGGCAGCAGCGAAACGACCGGCTGGCCGGCGTTGACGTACTCCCCGACGCGATAGAAGGTGTCGTCGACCAGGCCGGCGGCCGGCGCCCGCTGCCGCGTCTGCGATTCGCGCCACTGCTGCTGTTCGAGCGCCGCTGAAGCCGCCTCGGCATTGGCGCGCGCGGCGGCTTGCTGATCGCTGCGCGCCGGCAGCTCCGCCACGCGCAGCGAGGACTCGAGTTCCCGCACGCGTTGACGCGCCTGCGCCGCGGTGGCCCGGGCGTCGTCCAGCCGCGCCGCGGAAATGAAGCCCTGGCCGATCAGTTGCTGTTGTCGCGCCAGGTCGGAGTCCGCCAGCGCCGACTGCGCGCGCGCCTGCGCGAGTTGGGCCCGGCTCATCGCGATCTCGTCGGGACGGCGACCCTTGGCGGCGTCGGCTTGCTCCGCGCGGGCAGCGGCGAGTCGCGCGTCGGCTTCGGCGCGGGCGGCGCGCGTCGGGATGATGTCGATGCTGAACAGCGGCGCACCGGCCGCCACGGTGTCCCCGCGCTGCACCTGGAGCTCGAGCAACTGGCCGGCGATCGGTGCCGCGACATAGACCGGATCGCCCTCCGCGTAGCCGGACCAGGCGGGCGGCGGTTCCTGATCGCAGGCGGTCAGCGTCGCCGCGGCAAGCAGCGCCAGCATCGCGTCCGCGCGCCATGCCGCCGGAGCCCGCAGGGGCGCCCCGGCTTGGCGACCGATCCGGGCCTCCTTCCAACGGAGGAGGCGGTGAGACGGGCGGCGCGGCATCGTGGGCATCGGCGCGTTCTCCGGGAGACGGGATGGCCGGGATTATTGCCCCGGCGCCCGTTCCGCGCGCGAGTAGCCGGAGCGCCATTGCCGGTCCGCACCGCCTGCCGACATCCCCTCCGCCGACAGGGGCAAGCAGCAGGCGGCTCTGCGTTTCGATGACGGTCGACATTACATTATTCATGTCGAGTGACATTGAAAATGGTCGCTCACCCGATTCACTGCTCAAGGACTCACCATGGACTTCAAGAACACCGTCGCGCTCGTCACCGGCGCCAACCGCGGTCTCGGCAAGAGCTTCGTCAAGGCGCTGCAGGCCGCCGGCGTGAAGAATCTACGCCGCGGCGCGCGACCCGGCGTCCATCGACCTGCCCGGCGTCACGCCGCTGCGGCTCGACGTCACCCAGCCGGACCAGATCGCCGCGGCGGTGCGGGCGGCGGGTGACGTCACGCTGCTGATCAACAACGCCGGCATCACGCGCGGCTCGCCGCTGCTGGGCGAGCAGGCGATTGCCGCGCTGCGCGATGAATTCGAGACCAACGTCGTGGGGCCGCTTGCTCTGACGCGCGCGTTCGCACCGGTGCTCAAGGAGCAGGGCGGCGGCGCGGTGGTCAACGTGCTGTCGGTGCTGAGCTGGCTCAACCTGACCGGCGCAGCGACCTACAGCGTGTCGAAGGCGGCGACCTGGTCGGTGACCAACGGATTGCGTCAGGAACTGAAGGACCAGGGCACGGCCGTGCTGGGTCTGCACGTCGGCTTCATGGACACCGACATGACGGCCGGCATCGACGCGCCGAAGACGGACCCGCTCGACGTCGCGAAGCAGGTGCTGGAGGCGCTGGCCGCCGGCAAGGACGAGGTCTATGCCGATGACCTGACGCGTGCGGTGAAGGCGGGCCTGTCGGCGGAACTGGGCAGCTACCGCGGCGGCGTCTGAAGCGGCGTCTGAGGAGGCGGGGCCGGCGAGGGCACGCTCGGGCGAAACATCGACACCTACGCCTGATCCTGCGGCGCTGGCCGCCTCCCTTACTCGCCGGGCAGGCGATAGGTGAAGACGTAGACATGCTGCCCGTCCCGGGCCTCGATGGTCATGTCACCGCTCAGACCGCTCAGTTCGCCGGTGCCGGAGTCGGGCACCACCCTCACCGAGAGCCTGGGCGCACCGCGTGTCATCTCGCCGAGGTGCATCAGCGCGAATGAACCGCTGCGGCCCGCGAGACGCCCTTCCACGCGCTCCATGGCGACATAGCCCGCCGAGCCCGGCGTGGCGCTGCGGAAGGACAGCATCTGTCCCGCGCTGCTGGCGTCGAGGTCGCCGCGGAACTGCTTGTGGATCAGCGTCCGGGCGGGTTGAGCCGGCGCCTCGCCGGCCTGCGGCGGCTGCGCAGTGAGCCGCAGCTCGAAGACGCCGCGAGCAGTCCGGTCCTGCGTGACGGCGGCGGTCGTGGGCGTGGAAGGTGGTGGTGGCTCGGACGCCGGGGCGGCCATCACGGTGCCTGCGGACAGGAGCGCGGCGATACTCGTCGCAAGAGCTTGCATGGTTGTCGAAGGGAAGTTGATCTCGGCGGCCATTGCATCGGAACCGCCACGCAGGCGATAGGAAAAACACGACATCGGCCTCGCATGACGGAACACGCCACTCGCGCCGCGCGAGGAGTTCTCTACCCCGGTCTGGCACCTGGACGCTTCTCGCATGACCAGCGACCGCCGTCCGCCGACCTGGCGCCTTGGATCGAGCATCACTGGTTCGTGAGCTGGGATCTCCGCGGGTACCCGCCCCGGGTCCAAGCGACGCTGCCCCATCCCAACATCCATCTGGTCGTGGAAGGCGGCGCCGCGCTCCTGTGGGGCGTCCAGCGAGCACGTTTCACCAGGACCCTCGACGGCCGCGGCTGGGTGCATGGCGTGAAGTTCAGGGTCGGAGCGCTGCCGGCGTTTCAACGGTCGCCAGCCGCGGCCTTGGCGGACCGTCAGGTCGATGCCCGCTGGCTGCTGGGTGACGATGCGGCGCTGCTGCTGGATCCGCCGTTGGCCGACGCGCCCGAGGCGGGGCAGGCCCGCATCGAGGCTGTGCTGCGCCGGAGAGCCCCGGCTGTCGCGGATGAGCGCGGGACGAGGCTGGCGGAGATCGTCGGCTGGATCAGCCGCGATGCGGCGATCACTTCGGTCGAGCAGCTGTGCACGATGACCGGCGAGTCGCCACGTCGCTTGCAGCGGGACTTCAGGCACTACGTGGGAGCGAGCCCCAAATGGGTGATCGCTCGTTACCGGCTGCATGAGGCCCTCGCCTTGCTCCAGAGCGACGAGGCGAAGCCAGATGCCGAACTGGCGCAGCGCCTGGGCTATTTCGATCAGGCACACTTCATACGGGACTTCCGCCAGTTGGTCGGCATGACGCCGAGGGCGTATGCGGACGCGCTTCGGCGGGACGCGGGCGACAGGGCGGCGGGACGCTGACGCCGCCGCGGCGGGCAGGTCGAGATCCACCTGATCGGATCGGCACCAAACTTGAGCGGACGCGGCGAGGAGCCCGGGAGGGCGCTGCCTACACTGGCGACGTCATCCACAAGGAGCGTCCATGTTCAATCACATCGTCCTCGGTACCAACGACATCGACCGCGCGCAGCGCTTCTATGACCAGGTGCTGGGCGTGCTGGGAGTGGGCGGTGCCATGCCGCACCAGGCCCGGTCGGGCCACCAGCGCCTGTTCTACCGCCATGACGGCGGCACCCTGGGCATCGCGCAGCCGATCAACGACGAACCCGCGACCTTCGCCAACGGCGGCACCATCGCATTCCGGTGCTCCTCGCCGGAGCAGGTCCATGCCTTCCATGACACGGCGGTGGCCCATGGCGGCGTCTCGATCGAGGAGCCACCCGGCCTGCGCGTCGATTCGCTCGGGCAGTTCTACCTGGCCTATGTCCGTGACCCGGACGGCAACAAGCTGTGCGCGGTGCATCGCGTGAAGACCGCGCCTTGAGCCCCGCGCGCGGCAGTGCGAGCTCGGCCACCGGCGCCGAGCTGGCTCGGACCCTGCATGTCCGGCCCGGCGTGGGCGTGGCCGCCCATGTCGTGCAGGGCGAGGGCCTGGAGATCGTGCGCATCCGCGTCGAGCGGCCGGCGGTCATTCTTGTCGACCGGGGCATCAAGACGGTCAAGCCGGCGCGGGGCGGCGCCGTCCGGGCCTTGCCCGGCCAGATGCTGCTGCTGGCGGGCGGGCACACGGTGGACTTCCACAACCGCGTCACCGACGGCGAGCGCTATGAGGCACGCTGGTTGATGTTCGGCGGGACGGTGCTGGACGACCCTTACTACCTGGCCACGGCGCGGCGCCAGTCCGCGGCCGAGGCGCCCCAGCCGCCGGCGCAGGTGCTGCGGCGCGTGCCGAGCGGCCTGGCCGACGCCTTCGAGCGCGCGCGACGCGGCTTGGCACCGGACCCGTCGCGGCCCGAGGCGGTGGTGCGCCAGCAACTGCTGGAGGTGGCGCACTGGCTGCTCGCGGAGGGCATGGTGCTGCGTGTGCCACCCGATGACGCCCGGGTCTCCGGGCGGATCCGGGCCATGCTGTCCGCGCAGCTGGACGGGGAGTGGAGCTCGGACGCCATCGCCCGATCGCTGGCCATGTCGGAGGCCACCTTGCGGCGCCGGCTGGCGGCGGAGGGCGTGACGCTGCGCGAGCTGATCGCCGATGTCCGCATGGCCTCCGCGCTGGTCCTGCTGCAGGCCACGTCCCGGCCGGTCTCAGAGATCGCGTCGGCAGTGGGATATGACTCGCCATCGCGATTCGCGGTGCGTTTCCGCGATCGCTTCGGCTTCGCGCCGACCGCGGTGCGGGGACATGCGAGGGCGCAGTGATCGGGCCACCCCCCAGCCGACACGCCCCGACTGGATGAGCGCCGAGGTCACGCCGAACGAATGTCGCTCCGAAGTTCCTTGACCGTCGGCAGCACCAGGTTCCACTTTCGCAGCCAGATGACGGTCGCCAGCAGCATGACGTCCCCGACCAGTTCGACGATCTTGTCGATGGCCTTGATCTTCGCCAGTGCCTCGGTGGCCTCTTTCGTCGTGGCGATGATGTCCGCCAGCGGCTCGGTGGTGTCGGCGAGGTAGTCCCGCTGGGCCATCAACAGGAGGTTCTGCGCCGCCCCGCCGAGCGACTGGCACCAGCGCGTCGCTTCGAGGCCGTCCGGGCCGGGCGCCTCGACCGGCATGGCTGCGGCCATGTCGTTGAGGATATTGGCCAGCTGTACCAGTTCGGCGGCGCTGTACGCCATGGTCGCGTCTGTCATTCACCCTCCCGAGAGTCTGGCCACTGAGTCGCGGGCCTTGTCGAGTTCCTTGGCCGTCGCGGCGAGCGCTTTCAGCGTGCGCGTCATCGCGTCGCGGTCCATTTCCAGCGCGCTGCGAATCCTGTCGTGGTCGCTGGCGAGCTTCTGAAGCGCCGCCTTGTAGCCGGCGATCGCGCTCAGCTCGGTGTCGTAGTCCATCTTGACGCGCGCGAGCTCACGTCGGCCGAGGTACCTGTCCCCGAGATCGGATTGGCCGATCTCGCACCTCACGAAGGCGACCGCCTGAATGCGTTCGCCTCGCAGGCCTTCCGCATACACGTCGGCGAGCTTCTGCATCAGGCCGAGGACGCGCGCGACGTCGTCATGCGAGGACGCCATCAGGTCACGGAGCTTCTTGTGACGGTAGGCATCGAGGCCGCGCTGGAGCAGCGCGAAGAGCCCTTTGACGGCGGCCTCCTCTTCCGGAGAGACCTTGGCGCCGGCGCCCTTGATGCCCTCGAGCGAGGGGGCGGCCGTCTTGGCGACGTCGGGCAGGTGGTCGGAGGCGAGTTCACCGAGGGCGGTGAAGTACGCGCTCATGGCCCGGTGCAGCTTCTCGGCGTCGTCATAGGCGGCGTCGAACTGCGCCTGGGGAAGCCGGCCAGTGTAGCCGATGGGGCAGACATCGCCGTCCAGGCGCCGCTCGCCCAGCTTCTTGTCCGAATCGCGCCAGCGCCTGGCGGCATCGGTGGATCCCGTCACGCCGGCCGCTGATTCGGCGTAGGTCGTGATGGCCTGCAGATTGACGCAGCCCGCGAGCAATGCCGCCAAGCCGACGGCCAAGAGACGGTTCCGGAAAGGCAAGGGAGTTCCTTTCGAACAGGTCGAGTGCCGGCTGGCCCCAGGGGCTCAGCGGCGGCGAATCGTAAGGCTGTCGGGAACCCGGTCCACCCCTTCAATCTTGGGGGGAGGCCGTGGCGAGGAACTCCGGAACCCCCAATGCAAAAAGCGCCGACATGGCTGTCGGCGCTTCGCAGTGTTCATGCCTTGCGCGAGCTGCCTCGCGTCGCGGACGGGTCAGCCGACCAGCCCCAGCGCCCTGGGCAGCGCCAGCGACAGGGCCGGCCAGTAGGTGACGACGAGCAGGAAGCCCAGCATCGTCAGCAGCCAGGGCCAGACGGCCACGGTCAGCTCGGTGATGCCCATCTTCGTGATGCCCGAGGCCACGTAGAGGTTCAAGCCCACCGGCGGGTGGCACAGGCCCACTTCCATGTTCACCGCCATCAGGATGCCCAGGTGCACCGGATCGACGCCGAGCTTGGCCGCCACCGGGAAGAGGATGGGTGCCATGATCAGCACGATCGCGGCCGGGTCCATGAAGTTGCCGGCACCCAGCAGGATCAGATTGACCAGCAGCAGGAACACCACCAGCCCGAAGCCCTGCGCCGACATCCACGCCGCCATCGTCTGCGGAATCTGCTCCGAGGCCATCAGGAAGCTGAACAGCACCGCGTTGGTGATGATGTACAGCAGCATCGAGCTCATCGCCGCCGCCTTCAGCAGCACCTTGGGAACATCCTTCAGGCCCATGTCCTTGTAGACGAAGACCGAGATGATGAAGGCGTACACCGCGGCCACCGCCGCCGCCTCGGTGGGCGTGAACTTGCCGCTGTAGATGCCGCCGATCACGACGACGATCAGCATCAGGCCCCAGAAGCTCTCGCGGAAGGCCTTGAAGCGCTCGCCCCAGGTGGCCTTGACCATCCGCGGGTAGTCGTACTTCCTGGCGCGGTACCAGGTCGTGACGCCCAGCAGCACCGACAGGCACACGCCCGGCACCACGCCGGCCATGAACAGCTGCCCCACCGAGGCGGTGCCCACGACCTCGCCGTGCGGGCCCGTCGCCGACATGCCGGCCGTGGCGATCGAGAACATCACCAGGTTGATCGACGGCGGGAACAGGATGCCCAGCGCGCCCGAGGTGGTGATCACGCCGGCGCCGAACTGCTTCGGATAGCCCTGCCGGGTCATCGCCGGCAGGATGATCGAGCCCACCGCCACCACCGTGGCGACCGACGATCCCGAGATCGCCGCGAACATCGCGCAGGCCAGCACGCCGGCCAGGCCCAGGCCGCCGTACCAGTGACCGATCATCGTCGTGGCGAAGTGGATGATCCGCCGCGCCACCCCGCCATGGGTCAGGAAGTTGCCCGCCAGGATGAAGAACGGGACGGCCATGATCTCGAACTTCTCGATGCCGGTGAACAGCTTGAGCGCGACCGATTCGATCGGCACGTTCGTCATCGTGAAGAGGTAGGTCAGGACCGTCAGGCCCAGCGAGATCGAGATCGGCATGCCGGTGAGCATCAGCACCACCAGCAGCGAGAAGATGATCAGGGTGTTCATGCGCGGTCTCCCTTCGCCGTCTTCTGCGCTTCCTCGGCGGTCTTGGCCGCGCCGACCGCGGCGACATCGTCCTCGATGCCCTCGACATGGCCGTGGTCCGCATGCGGCGCCTCGCCGGTGCGGATGAAGTGCCAGCACACCTGCAGGAAGCGGAAGCACATCAGGTAGGAGCCCAGCGGCACGCAGGAATAGGCGATCCAGGTCGGGATCTCCAGGTCGGGCGAGGTGGGACCTTCGAAGAGGTCGGGGTTGTCGATGCCCAGGGCATGGGTGAAGGCGTAGTGCGCGCCGTTCTCCCAGACGAAGGTCGCGCCCAGCGTGCCGATCGTCGCGGTGAAGACCGCGCCGGCGAGCAGGCTGAAGATCACCAGGTACTTCGCATGCTCCGGCCTGAGCTTGCGCACCAGCACGTCGACGCCGACATGGGTGCCGGCCCGCACGCCATAGGCGGCGCCGAACTTGGCCATCCACACGAACATGTAGATGCACAGCTCCTGCGCCCAGCTGACGTCGATGCGGATGACGGCATCCTGCAGATGCGGCACGCCGGCCAGGAAACGGTGCAGCACGGCCAGCGCGATCACCAGCGTCGCGGCGCCCATGAGGAAAGCGATCAGGCTTTCCTCCAATCGATCGAGCCATCTCAGGGACATGGCGATCTCCTCGGGAGTGGATCCGGCGGGAAGGCCGGACGAAAGAAATGCCGCGCCGCCGGAAGACAGCGCGGCATGGAAGGTCGCCGGGAGGACGGGCGACGTCTCAGGAAAACAGACGGATCACTTCGTCGGCGGCACGAAGCCGGCGGCCTTGTAGGCGGCCTCGACAGTGCCCTTGCCCACGCGGCCTTCCATCTCCTTGTGGACCGGCATCAGCGCCAGCTTCCACTCGTTCACCTCGGCCGGGGTCAGCGTGTAGATCGTGGTCTTGCCGCTGGCCTTGATCTTCTCCAGCGCCTGCTGGTTCTCGGTCTGCGCGATCGCGTTGGCGTAGGTGGTCGCGTCCTTGACGCTGCTGTCCACCACGGCCTTCAGGTCGGCGGGCAGGCCGTCGTAGAACTTCTTGTTGATGATCAGCGCATAGGCCAGGTGGCCGTGGTTGCTGATCGTCGTGTGCTTCTGCACCTCGTAGGTCTTCTGGGTGTAGAAGTTGGACGGCACGCCCTCGGTGCCGTCGACCACGCCCGACTGCAGCGCCTGGTACAGCTCGGAGAAGGCCATCACCTGCGGGATCGCGCCCAGCGCGCGCATCTGCGCGTCCAGCACCTTCGACGACTGGATGCGCATCTTCAGGCCCTTGAAGTCCGCCACATGGTGCAGCGGCTTGTTGGCACTCATGATGTGGAAGCCGTTGTCCCAGAAGGCCAGGCCCTTGATGCCCTTGGGCTCGAGCTTCTTGAACAGCTCCATGCCCAGCGTGTTGGTCGTGTTGCGGAAGGACGCGTCGTCCTTGAACAGGAAGGGCAGGTCGAAGACCTCGAATTCCTTCACGCCCAGCGGACCGAACTTGGCCAGCGACGGCGCCAGCATCTGCACGGAGCCGAGTTGCAGGGCCTCGAGCTCTTCCTTGTCCTTGTAGAGCTGGCTGTTCGGATAGACCTCGACCTTCAGGCGGCCCTTGCTGCGCTCTTCCGCCAGTTCCTTGAAGCGCTGCGCGCCCTTGCCCTTGGGCGTGTCGGGAGCGACGACGTGGCTGAGCTTGATCACGATCGGCGCCTGGGCGAAGGCGGTCGTGGCGGTGCCGAGGGCGGCGCACAGGCCGGCGGTGGCGAGCGCGGCGGACAGCAGCGCGCGGCGGGGGAAGGTGGCGGACATGGCGGTCTCCTGGTGTTCTCGGGATCCAAGGCGCCGGCACGGAGGGCCGGTCTGCGGGATGGAGCGGATTGTGGAAATCCGGCCCGAGCGCGGCCAGTTGTGGACTTCCACATTGGGGGAGCCCGCAGCGCTCCTGGCCCGGCCCGCGTGCCGCGCAAGGCCTAGACTGCCGCCATGGCCGTGCCCCGACGTCTGCTCCAAACGCTCAAGCGCGCCAGCTGGGCCTTGCCGCTGCTGCTGGCGCTGGCCTTCGCCGCCTCGGTCGGCGTGTGGCTGCGCCTGAGCGACATCCGCGACCTGGAGGAGGAACGGCTCACGCTGATCACCGACGCGCTGTCGCTGGAGGCGCGCATCTCGGACTGGCTCAACGCGGAACATGCGGCGGTGGACCGGCTCGCGCTGCAGCTGCCGGGGCAGGTCGACGACCACATGCTGCTCAACCACCGCGCGGTGGCCGAGGGCCTGCGTCGGCTGTGGGTCAGCGCGACGGTGCTGGACGCCAACAACCGCGTGATCGCGCATGTGCCGCAGCAGGTCCCGCAGGCGGCGGCGCCGTCGAAGGAGCGCAGCGGCGTCAGCCTGGACGAGGGCGGGCTGACGGCGCACTGGAGCGCGGCGCGGCCGCAGGGCGGGCGCCTGGTGGTGCGCTTCGCGCCGAGCGCGCTGCTGCGGCAGACGCTGCCGTGGTGGCTGGCGCAGAAGTACGACGTGCGCCTGGTCGATGGACTCGGGCAGCGGCTCGCGCAGACGGGCGATGCGGCCACGCTGCCCGGGACGCAGAGCTACCGGGTCAGCGTCGATCCCGCGATGCGCGAGACCTGGCTGGAGCTCAACACGCGCATCCCGCACCGGCCCTGGTGGTACACCCTGGCGGCGGGGCTGATGGGTGTGTTCATCCTGTTGTCGGCGCTGGCCAGCGGCATGCTGCGTCGGCAGATGCGCGAGGTGCAGCGCGCCGAGGGCGAGGCGCGGACCGAAGCCGCTTGGCGCCGCGCGGTGGAGGATTCGTTGACGGTGGGCCTGCGCGGGCGCGACCTGGACGGTCGACTGACCCATGTGAACCGCGCCTTCTGCGACCTGGTGGGCTATGGCGCGGAAGAGCTGCTGGGCCGCCTGCCGCCGATGCCGTACTGGCCGGCCGACGAGATGGCCGACAGCCTGCGACGCCACCAGCGCAACATGGCCGGGGGCGCGCCTCGGGAGGGCTACGAGGCGCGCTGGATGCATCGCGACGGCCATGAGCTGGACGTGATGATCTTCGAGGCGCCGCTGGTGGACGCCAACGGCGTGCAGATCGGCTGGATGGGATCGATCGTCGACATCAGCGCGCGCAAGCAGGCCGAGGAGCGCGAGCGCCGCCGCACCGAGGCGCTGGCGCATCAGGCAAGGCTCAGCACGCTGGGCGAGGTGGCGTCGGCGCTGGCGCATCAACTCAATCAGCCGCTGGCGGCGATCGCCGGCTACAACGCGGGGGCGATCCGCTCGCTGGAACGCGCCGGGCAGACCGACGAGATCGTGATGGAGGCCTTGCGCCGGCTGGGCGAGCAGGCGCAGGAGGCCGGACGCATCGTCCAGCGCATCCGCGCCTTTCTGACGCGGCGGGCGCCGCAGCCGGAGCGCTGCGCGGTACCGGACCTGGCGGCGCGGGTGCTGGCGCTGCTCAAGCGCGACCTGCGCGGCGTGCAGGTGGATGTCGAGATGCCCGTCGGCCTGCCGGACGTGCAGGCCGATGCGGTGCTCATCGAACAGGTGTTGATCAACCTGGTGCGCAACGCGCTGGACGAACTGCATCAATGCCCCGGGGCGCGGGTGCGGATCGCCGCGCAGCGGGTGGGCGAGCGCTTCGTGCGCGTCGATGTGGACGACAACGGGCCCGGGCTGCAGGGGCGCGGCATCGATCAGCTGACGACGGCGTTCTATTCGACCAAGGCGGAGGGCATGGGCATGGGGCTGGCGATCTGCCGGTCGGTCATCGAGGCGCACCACGGCGGCATGGAGGCTGGCGTGGGGGCGCTGGGCGGGGCGAGGATCAGCTTCACGCTGCCGCTGTGCGCCGGCGAGCGGTCCTGCGACGGCGCCGGCCCGGGCGCTGCGGCATCACACAAGGAGGGCGCGCGATGAGCGACCCACAGGCGACGGTCCATCTGGTGGACGACGAGGCGGCGGTGCGCGACGCGCTGGCCTTCCTGATGCGCTCGCACGGCCTGCGGGTGGAGGCGCACGCGAGCGGGCCGGCGCTGTTCGAGGCGCTGGACCAGGCGATCGATCCGCATGGCTGCATCGTGCTGGATGTGCGGATGGAGCCGCTGTCGGGCCTGCAGGTGCACGATGAGCTGATCGCGCGCGGGGTGCCGCTGCCGGTGATCTTCCTGAGCGGTCACGGCGACATCCCGATGGCGGTGGACGCGATGCAGAAGGGCGCGATCGATTTCGTCGAGAAGCCGTTCAACGACCAGGCGCTGGTGAACAAGGTGCAGCGGGCGATCGCGACGGATGTTCACCGCTGGCGCGAATCCCGCGCGCATGCGGACGTGGCCGGCAAGCTCGCCAGCCTGACCGACCGCGAGCGCGAGGTGGCGGTGCTGGTGGCGGCGGGCAAGCTGAACAAGCAGGTCGCGGATGAACTCGGCATCGCGATCCGCACGGTGGAGGTCCACCGCGCGCGCGCGTTCACCAAGCTGGGCCTGCGTTCCGCGGCGGAGCTGGCGACGCTGCTGGAGCGGTTCGAGGTGAAGCGGGAGAAGGCACCGGGTCAGTGAGCTGGCACGGGTCGCGCTGTCAGTTCGATGCCGAGTACGTTCAGGACGGCCAGAAGGGTGCGAAGCGTCGGATTCCCCTTCTCGCTGAACGAGCGATAGAGGTGCTCACGGGACAACCCCGTCTGCTCGGCAACCTGCGTCATCCCTTTCGCTCGCGCCACCATGCCCAACGCAAACGCGATATAGCCCGCATCGTTGGTTTCGAAGGCGTCTGCCATGAAGGCCGCGATGGAGGCTTCGGTCGTCAGCATCTCCGCCGGGTCGTAGGTCCGCACCTGCTCAGCCATCTTGAAACTCCCCTTTCGCGAGTTCTATCGCGTTACGAATGTCCGATTCCTGTGACGACTTGTCCCCGCCGCACAGCAGGAGGATGAGCCGGTCACCACGCTTGACGTAATACAGGCGATAGCCGGGACCGACATGGATCCGGAGCTCGCGTACACCGTGTCCGATGGCTTTCTCGTCGCCGGGATAGCCGTACATCAGGCGCGAGATGCGCGCGTTGATTCGGTGCTTTGCCTCGAGGTCCTTGAGACGACGAAGCCACTTGTCGAACGTGCGGGTGGACTGGACGGTGATCACCCGATCACTGTAGTTTAGAAGCTACTGATCGAGATTGCCACCCGGCCGGGCGATTCGTCGGACCTTGAGGTCGATCAACCGGCTTGCAGGACCAATGACACGTTGCTCCCGCCGAATGCGAAGGAGTTGCTGACGATCGACTTCGTGTGGTCGAAGGGGCGGGGCTCGCGCACCACGTCGGCGACGGCCTCGAGCGCGCTGCTGCGCAGGTGGGCGTTGCGCGGCAGCTCGCCACGCCGAAGCGCCTGCACGCAGGCGATCAGCTCCAGTGCGCCGCCCGCGCCGATCAGGTGGCCGTGCAGCGCCTTGGTCGCGCTCACCGGCACGCCGCGCGGGCCGAAGACGCGCGCCAGCGATTCGGCTTCCACCGCATCGCCCACGTCCGTGGCCGTGCCGTGCGCATTCACGTAGCCGACCTGCGCCGGCGCGATGCCCGCGTCGGCCAGCGCGGCGCGCAGCGCGCGCTCCTGGCCGTCGGCGTCGGGTCGCGACAGGTGCACCGCGTCCACGCTATGCCCGTAGCCGGCCAGCACGGCAAGCGCCGACGCGCCGCGTGCGCGGGCGTGCGAGGCCGTCTCCATCACCAGCGCCGCCGCGCCCTCGCCCAGCACCAGGCCCCGGCGGCCGTCGTCGAAGGGCCGGCAACTGCGCGCGACATCCTCCGGATCCGGCGGCGCCATCACGCCCATCGCCTGCCAGGCCGCCACCGAGCCGGGATTCAGCATCGCCTCCGACCCCCCCACCAGCGCCAGGTCGGCGCGCCCCTGGCGCAGCAGCATCAGCGCCTCGCCGATCGCCTGCGCCGACGATGCGCAGGCATTGGAGATCGTCAGCATCGCCGCCCTCAGCCCGTGCCTCATCGCCAGGTGAGAGGCCGCCGAGTTGCTCATCACCCGCACCACCGTGTAGGGATGGATGCGCGGCGTCTCCCGGGTCAGGTGCTCGCCATAGGACTGCTGCAGCGCATTCGATCCGCCCAGCCCCGTGCCCCAGGCCACCGCCGCCCGCTCCGGCGCCGGCGCCGTCGCCGGCAGGCCGGCCTGGGCCCAGGCCTCGCCCGCCGCCTGCAACGCCATCAGGCTGTGCCGGTCGTGCAGGTTGCGCTGCGCCGGCGGCATGTCCTGGCCCAGCGGCTGCGTCACCGCCGCCGCCGCGAACGGCGCCACGCCGCGCGCCGGATCGCCCGGCTGCAGCGCGATCCCCGACCGTCCCTGCGCCAGCGCGTCCGCGAACGAGGCCGCGTCGGGGCCGAGGGCGCTGCAGGCGCCGATGCCGGTGATCCATACCGCTTGCGCGCTCATGCTGATGCCGACGCTCAGGCCGCCGCGACCGCGGTGACGGGCGCCGCCGGCGTGCCGGCGTCACCGTCGCCGGCAAGCAGCGCATCCACCAGCGTCGCGAGGCCGGCGATCGTCGGCTGCTTCATCGCGGCGTCGTGGTCGATCTCGATGTGGAACTTGTCCTCCACCGCGAACATGAAGTCCACCAGCATCAGCGAATCCAGTCCCAGTTCGGCGAAGGTGACGTCGTTCTTCAGGTCGTCGGCCGACATGCCCAGGTCGTGGCAGGCCAGCTGGCGGAGTTCTTCAAGCGTGTTGCTCATGGCGGAGGTCCTCGGTCGCGGTCAAAGGGGAAAAGCGCTCGGCCGGGTCCGCGACGGGCACCTGGCGCAGCAGGAACTGACGGGCGGCCTGCGTGACCGCGCCGCGCTCGTTGTCCAAGGTCAGCATGTGATAGCTGTGGTGGAACCAGTGCACCTCGGGCGTCGTGCCCAGGCGCCGTTGCAGCTCCAGCACCGAGCGGGCGCCGCTGACGTCGTCCTCGCTGGCGTGCAGCACGATCGCGGGCGCGTCGATCCGGTGCAGGTCCCGGCGCACATGGCGGATCAGCCGCGAGGCCTGGTGCAGCGAGGCCGCAGGCAGCCGGTCGGCGCCGGCGGCGGAGACATGGCTCGCGTTCATCGCCTGCGCGACCCACTCGCGCAGGCGTTCGTTCTTGATGCCGTAGGGCGGCGTCTCGCGGAAGCTCAGCCACTGGCGCAGCGGCGGCACATAGGCCAGCGGCAGCAACCGCCGCCAGGGCGAGACGTTCCAGCCGTCGAAGTGCAGGCTGGTGGAGAGCAGCATCAGCGCCGCGGCCGGCCGCTCGAGCGCCAGCGCCAGCGTCAGCACCGCGCCCATCGACAGGCCGCCGACGGCCACGCGGGCATGCTTCGCCGCCAGCGCGTCGAAGTGGGCGGCGGCCATCTCGACCCAGGCCTCGAAGGGCGGCACCGCGCGGCGGCGGGTCGGCGCCGGCGCTCCGGCCGCCGGCGGCACCACACCGTAGCCCTCCAGCGCGGGCGCCTCCACGACGTAGCCGGCATCGCGCAGCGCGCGCGCCAGCGGCATCATCTCCAGCGGATTGGCGCACAGGCCGTGCAGCAGCAGCACGGCCGGACGCGGGTCCAGGGACGGCGTCGGCGCCGGCTCGGCGGCCACGGGGAGCGGGGTAACGGTGTTCGGCATGGGCGGCAGTCTGTCCAAGCTCGCTGTTGCGGACTTGACGCAAAGCTGTCGGAAAGCTGTCGACGCCGTTGCCCTCAGGTTTCTGACAGGTCTCGGATTGGCCCCCGCAAGGCTCAAGGCTTATGCTGCCGCTCCATGCGAATCCTCCTGGTCGAAGACGATGAATTCCTGGCGGAATCCACCGCCCGGGCACTGCGCTCGCAGTCCTGGGTCGTGGACGTCAGCGCCCGTGGCGAGCCCGTGCCGCTGTCGCTGCGCGAGGACCGCTACGACCTGCTGATCCTGGACATCGGCCTGGCCGGCATCGATGGGTTCGAGACGCTGCGGCGCGTGCGCGCCCAGGGCAGCACGACGCCGGTGCTGCTGCTGACCGCTCGTGATGCCGTCGAGGATCGCGTGCGCGGCCTGGAGGGCGGCGCCGACGACTACCTCGTCAAGCCCTTCGCCCTGAGCGAGCTGATCGCCCGCGCCCGCGCGCTGGTGCGCCGCAGCCAGGCGCGCACTGGCAATGAGCTGCGGCTGTCGACGCTGCGCATGGACCTGGAGGCGCGCCGGGCCTTCATCGCCGAGGAACCGCTGGCCCTGTCGGCGCGCGAGTGGGATGTGCTGGGCTTCCTGCTGGCGCGGGCCGGCAAGGTGGTGGCCAAGGAGCAGATCGCTTCCGCCAGCAACGGCTGGGAGCAGGGCGTCAGCGACAACGCCATCGAGGTCTGCGTCTCGCGGCTGCGCGCCAAGATCGAGCCGGCCGGCCTGCAGCTGCGCACCGTGCGCGGCCTGGGCTACCTGCTCGAGGAGATGCCCGCCGCACCGGCGGCGAAGGCCTGATCCGCGGCATGAGCGACAGGTCGCGCCGCCGCACCTTCAGCCTCAAGCAGCGGCTGCTGATCTGGCTGATGGCCCCGGTGCTGGTAGCGGTGCCGGCCGCCGGCATCGTGCTCTACGACGTGATGCACGACACGGCGATCTCCTGGCTCGACCAGGCGCTGGGCGACACCGCGCTGGCCGTGGCCAGCCTGCTGCGCGAGCGCGATGGCGCCGTGTTCGTCGACGTCTCCGGCCCGACCGACCGCGCGCTGCGCTTCGATCGCACCGACCGGATCTATTACCTCGTCCTCGACCCGACCGGCGAGGTGCTGTTCGGCGACGCGCAACTGGCGCGGCTCCAGCTGCCCCGGCGCAAGCCCAACGAATGGTTCTTCACCCTGGCGACGCTGAACGGCGAGTCGTTGCGCGCCGCGGCGCTGGGGGCCACCTGCGGTCGCTCGGTCTGCCAGATCCTGGTCGCCGAAACCCTCAACAAGCGCGATGCGCTGCAGCGACAGCTGGCGGTCGTCGTGATGCTGCTGATCGGCGGCATGGCGATCCTGCTTGCCGGCGCCGGCTGGTGGGCGACCTACCGCGGCCTGCGCCCGCTCGCGCGGCTGAGCGCCGAGCTGGAGCAACGGGACCTGGCGCGCCTGGAGCCGCTGCAGCCCGATGTGCCAGCGGAGCTGCGGCCGCTGATCGCGGCCTTCAACCGGCTGTTCGAGCGGCTGCGGCGCGCGTCGTCCGCGCAGCAGGACTTCCTGGCCAACGCGGCCCACCAGCTACGCACGCCGCTGACCTCCCTGCGCACCGAGATCGACCTGGCGCTGCTGGAGCCGCACGACCCGCAGATGGAACCGGTGCTCAAGCGCCTGCAGGGCTCGGTGGACCGCAGCGCGCGGCTGGCGACGCAGATGCTCTCGATCGCGCGCGCCGAGGCCGAGCCCGGCGGCCGCGAGCAGCCGCTGGACCTGCGCGACATCGCCGCCCAGGTGGCCGAGGACTGGGTGCCGCGTGCCTTGCAGTCGGGCGCGGACATCGAGTTCGAGCTGGAAAGCGCGCCGGCGCTGGGGCAGGGCTTCCTGCTGCGGGAGCTGCTGGCGAATGTGCTGCACAACGCGCTGAACTACGCCGGGCCGGCACCGCGCATCACGGTGCGCACCGGCTGCGACGACGCGTGGTCGCGGATGGAGGTCGAGGACAACGGCCCCGGCATCCCGCCGCAGGAGCGGGAGCGCGCGCTGCGCCGCTTCGAGCGCGGCAGCGAGTCCAAGGGCACCGGCAGCGGCCTCGGCCTGGCCATCGCGCTGGACATCGCGCAGCGGCATCGCGGCCGGCTGGAACTGCTGGACGCGGCTTCGGGCTCCGGGCTGCGGGTCCGGCTGAGCGTGCCGAGGACGAGCGCCGACGGGGCGAACTGAGCGCGCAGCGGGCGGAAGGCGCCCGCCACGCGGAGCGTGTCGCGGATCGCCGACGTCGGTTGCAACGGCGGTGCAACGAAAGCATCTCGGGCGCGCTCGTTCATGGGGCCGTCATCGCGGCTGGACAGACTCGCGGGCTTCCTCGCTCCCATGCCCCGCCTTTGGCGGCCGCCTGCCCGTGAACACTGCCCGCACCGACTCCATCGAACCCGTCGACGCCAACGTCACCAATGCCGCCAACGCCGAGCGCCGCCGCCTCGCCGCGGCGGGGGGCGTGGTCGCCCTCTTGTCCCTCACAGTCACCTTGACCGCCTGCGGCGGCAGCGGTGGCAGCGGCGGCACCGAGCCTGAAGCCGGCGCCTGGACGACCGGCGACCTGCATGTGCACACCGTCCAGTCCGACGACTCGCGCACGACGCAGACGCTGGACTTCGTGCTCGGCAAGGCCTTCACCACCCACGGGCTGGATTGGATGGCGGTCACCAACCACCTGCGCTCATCCAAGTACGACAACGACGCGCACCTCCTGCCGGCGCCGGTGGCCTTCGCCTATGGCATGGCGTCGTACGAAATGCCCCGCGTCAAGGCGTTGCAGGCCGCCGGCAGCTACACCGGCAAACTGATCTTCTCCGGCTTCGAGTGGGACACGCCCACCCACGACCACATCGGCATCGGCATCTTCGAAGGCGGCTCGACGCTCGTCAGCTCCGCCAGCGCGATGAAGGAGTTCCAGTACGTCTTCACCAACGGCGACGAGTCGCTGTTCCAGGCGGACGACCTGGCTCGCTGGAAGGCCAAGTACAACCAACGCGCCAACGCCACGGCCGCCGACGCGCTCAAGGGCATCGCCTGGCTGAAGGACAACTATCCGGACACCAGCTACGCCGTCATCAACCATCCGTCGCGCAATCCCGGCAAGTACACGATCGCCGACTTCCGGCAGATGAATGACCTCGCGCCGAAGATCGTCTTCGCGATCGAGGGCATGGTGGGCAACCAGATGGAGCCCAACCGCGGCGGCTACACCTCGGCCTACACCGACGCGAACAAGCCCAATCGCACCTATGGCGGCACCGACTACGTCGTCGCCCAGCTCGGCGGCGTGTGGGATGCGCTGCTCGGCGAGGGCCGGCGCATCTGGAACGTCGCGGACTCCGACTCGCACTTCGAGATCGATGCCGCCGGCAACAGCAGCGGCTACTACCCCGGCGAGTACGCGAAGAACTATGTGTGGCAGCCCAAGGGCAGCACCGGCGTCGCTGGCCTGCTGGACAGCCTGCGCGCGGGACGCGGCTTCGGCGTGTTCGGCGACCTCATCAATGCGCTGGACTTCACCGCCACGGCTGGCGGCGGCAAGGCGACCATGGGGCAGGAGCTGGTCACCGGCGCGGGCCAGACGGTCACCGTCACCATCCGCTTCAAGAGCCCGGCGGTGAACAACTATCAGCGGCCGGTCAACAGCGGCAACCTCGGCAACATGGTGCCCAAGGTGCATCACGTCGACCTGATCGCCGGCGACGTCGGTCCGAAGGCGGCGCCGGGCACGCCGGCCTACGACCTGGCGACCAATCCGTCGACGCGCGTGCTCAAGCGTTTCACCAGCGCCGACTGGACCTTGGGCGCCGACGGCTACTACAGCGTCACGACCACGCTGCCGGCGAGCCGGAGCCAGTACTTCCGCCTGCGCGGCACCAACCTGGCCGAGGATGTGCCCGGCCTGAGCGCCGGTGGCGAGCCGCTGGCCGACCAGCCGGTGAACACGGCCGACAACGCGACGCGTCATGACCAGATCAACGACCGCAACTACGGCAGCCTGTGGTTCTACTCGAACCCGATCTTCGTCAGCGTGAAGTGAGGCGCGCGACGCGGCCCCTCGCGGGAGGGACGCGTCGCCGGCCGCCGCGGCGGCCACAATCGCGGTTCGGCGCTGGCCGATTCCCAGCCCTCAGTCCGCACCTCCCATGCCCATCCGCATCGTCCAACTCGGCGTCACGCCGCGCCTGCCCGACGAGGGCGCCCGTCTCGGCACCGTGCGTCGACCGCCGCGCGGCATCCGCAAGGAGGACTACGCGCGGCTGGGCTACTACGACAGCTGGCTGCCGCTGCTGGCGCCCAGCGCCGAGCTGATGGCGCAAGGCAAGGCCGCCGAGGACGACCGGCAGTGGGCCGCCTTCGCCAAGGCCTACCGCAAGGAAATGAACGACGCCGCGCCATCGCAGCTGCTGGATACGCTGGCGGCGCTGTCGCACTCGGCCAACCTGTCGGTGGGCTGCTACTGCGACAACCCGCAGCGCTGCCATCGCAGCCTGCTCATGCAGCTGCTGGAGGAGCGGGGGGCGGCGATCCGAAGCTGATCGCGTCGAACAGCCGCTGCAGCTTGTCGCGTCGCGACGGCGCCAGGAACTGCCGGGCCCAGGCGAGCCGACCCAGCAGCGGCGCGCGCAAGGCCGGATCCACCGGGTCGCGCCCCGAAGCGATGCGCCAGGCCATCCAGCCGCAGGTCCATCGGGAAGGCGCAGGCCGCCGCGGGGATACCCCGCAGCCGGAGGCGCGAACGCTTCCGAAAGGCTTGGCGGCGCCAGAGGTCGGCGGCGATCATGGGTGGGGCCGTGATCCCCTCAAGCCGGCGTTCAGGCCGCGTGAGGAGGCCCGCTGACCGAGATCGATCCCCGCCGGCTCAGGCGGCGCTCAGCACCGCCTGCTTGGAAGCGTTGGCCTGCAGCGGGAGGTAGGCCGCGTCGGACTCCGAGCGCTTGGCCTCGCAGCTCGCCACCAGCTGCTTCTGCCATTGCGAGTGGCGGTCGAAGAGCTCCGCGATCCAGTCGACGAAGACCCGCAGCTTGGTGCTCAAGTGCCGGTTGGGCGGGTACACCACGTACAGCGGCAGCGGGTCCGATTCCCAGTCGCACAGGAAGGGCACCAGCTCGCCGGCGTCGATGTGCGGCTTGATCATGAAGTAGGGCGCCTGGATCACGCCCAGCCCGGTCAGGCCCGCGGTCATGTAGGCATTGCCATCGTTGACCGAGACCTTGTAGTGACCGTAGATCTCGTAGCGCTGGCCGTTCTTGCTGTAGTCGAACGGGAAGCGCTTGCCGGTGCGCGTCGAGAAATAGCTGACCACATGGTGCTGGTCCGACTCCAGGTCCAGCGGATGCTGCGGCATGCCGTGCTCGCGGATGTAGGCCGGCGACGCGCAGCAGCCGTAGCCCCAGTCGCCGATGCGGCGCGCCACCAGCGACTGGTCGGTGATCTCGCCGCCGCGCACGACGCAATCGACGTTGTCCCCGATCAGGTCCACCGGCCGGTCCGACACGCCCAGGTCGATCTGGATGTCCGGATGTCTTGCATAGAACTCCGGAAGTGCCGGGATCAGCAGCAGCCGCGCCACGCTCGACGCCACGTCGACGCGGATTCGTCCCTTCGGCGCTGCCCGAGCATGGGACACGGAGCCCTCCAGCTCCTCGATGTCCGACAGCAGCCGCGTGACCCGCTCGTAATAGGCGGCGCCGTCGGGCGTCACGCTGACGCGCCGCGTCGTGCGGTTCAGCAGCTTGACCTTCAAGTGGTCCTCCAGCGACTGGATGAGCCGCGTCACCGCGGTCTTGGGCAGGTCCAGCGATTCCGCCGCCCGCGTGAAGGTACCCGCTTCCACGACGCGCGCGAAAGCCTGCATGGCATTGAGCTTGTCCATCCTGAACCCCTGATGGCGGCACGAGGCCGCGACTGCTGATGTGCTGCTGATCGGCGCGTCTGCGCGCGCGCGAGGTCGCCATCCTGCCCGATCGATTGTTTCGTCGATGAAACGCTGATTCGCGCCGGGACCTGTTTATCGGACGGCGTCCGGTCCCTAAATTTCGCTGCATTGCAACATGAACCGGCCTGCCCCCACGCGGAGCAGGCCTTTGCTCCTGCCATGGATGCGCTGCCGCTGACCTCCTGCCACGACGACCTCCTGCCCGCCGGCGACGGCGTCGTGCCGGTGCGCGTCTACAAGGGCGCCGCACGCCGCAAGGACGCGCCGGTCGTCATGCACCTGCACGGCGGCGCCTTCACCTGCGGCGACCTGGACAGCGGCGAGCTGGTCTCGCGGCTGCTGGCCGACGCGGGCGCGGTGGTGGTGGACGTCGACTATCCGACCGGCGCCGACCATGTCTTCCCGGCCGCGCTGAAGATGCTGGACGCGCTGCTGGCCGGCCTGCACAAGGCGCGCAGCCGGCTGTCCGGCAAGGGCGCGCCGCTGGTGGTCGCCGGCGAGGAGGCCGGCGGCAACCTCGCCGCGGCGCTGGCGCTGATGGCGCGCGACCAGGGCCACCGCAAGCTGTCCGGCCAGATCCTGATCGGGCCGATGCTCAATCCCTGCCTCGCCACCGCCTCGCTGCGTCAGGCCGATGCCGGCTACGGCGAGTGCCGCTGGATGCACGGCTGGCGCGCCTACCTCGGCGAGGGCGAGGATGGCGACCATCCCTATGCCGCGCCGGCCAACACCAGCCGCCTGGCCGGACTCGTGCCGGCGCTGGTCGTCAGCGCCGAGGACGACCCGATGCGCGACGAGGCCCTGGCCTATGCCCGCGCGATGAAGCGCGCCGGGGTCGACGTGCAGCAGGCGCTGATCGCCGGGCCCAGCGGCTGGCCCTACAGCCTGATGAAGCGGCCGTCGCTGGCCGCGCCGCAGCTGCCCTGGGCCGCCGCGCTGCGCCAGAAGCTCGCCGACTTCCTGAGCCTGATTCCCCCCGCCGGCCCCCGCCGGCCGCAACCCGCCTGACCGGCCCCGAGAGCACCGTCCTGACCGACCCACCGATTCCGTTCCACCGATTTCCCAGTCGTCCCGAACTCCCAACGTCTACCCCCGTCCACGGAGCACCACCATGAACAAGAAGATCTTTGCCACCTCGCTCACCGCCGTCGCTGCGGTCGTCGGGGCCGTCGTCGTCGGCCTGCACAGCCAGCAGGCGGTCGCCAATCAACCGTCGGGCGCGCCGCAGGCGATCCCGGTGTCCGTCGCCACCGTGGCGAGCCAGGACGTCGCCGCCTGGGACGAGTTCTCCGGTCGCCTCGAGGCCGTCGAGCGCGTCGATGTCCGCGCCCGGGTGTCCGGCGCGGTGCAGTCGGTGCACTTCCGGGAAGGGGCGCTGGTCAAGGCCGGCGATCTGCTGATCACCATCGACCCCGCGCCCTACCAGGCCGAGGTGGACCGCGCCGAGGCGCAGGTGCTGGCCGCGCAGGCCCGCGTCAGCTACACGAAGAGCGAGCTGGAGCGCTCCAACCGCCTGTGGAGCGAGCGCGCCATCGCGCAGCGGGAGCTCGACGAGCGCAGCAATGCCGCCAACGAGGCCAACGCCAACCTCCGCGCGGCCCAGGCGGCGCTGCAGTCCGCGAAGCTGAACCTCGGCTACACGCAGGTCCGCGCGCCGGTGGCCGGCCGCGTCGGCAAGCTGGAAGTCACCCAGGGCAACCTGGTGGCCGCTGGCCCCGGCGCACCGGTGCTGACGACGCTGGTCTCGGTCAGCCCGATCTACGCCAGCTTCGACGCCGACGAGCGCACCGTGGCCCGCGCGCTGAACGAGCTGCATGGCAACGCCAAGGGCGCGACCGGGGACCTGTCGAGCATCCCGGTGCAGATCGGCACCGCCGCCACCGCCGACACGCCGTTCAACGGCAAGCTGCAGCTGATCGACAACCAGGTCGATGCCCGCAGCGGCACGGTGCGAGTGCGCGCGGTGCTGGACAACAAGGACGGCGCGCTGATTCCGGGCCAGTTCGCCCGCATCCGGCTGGGCCAGGCCAAGTCGCGTCCGGCGGTGCTCGTCAACGAGCGCGCCGTCGGCACCGACCAGAGCAAGCGCTTCGTGATGGTGGTCGGCGCGGACAACACGCTGAGCTACCGCGAGGTGCAGCTGGGCGCCAACGTCGATGGGCTGCGCATCGTCACCACCGGCCTGAAGGCCAACGAGCGCGTCGTCGTCAACGGCCTGCAGCGGGTGCGCCCCGGCGCGCTGGTGGCGCCCACCCTGGTGCCGATGAATGCCAAGGCGGAACTCCAGGCCAAGGACGGCGCGGCGAAGGCGGACAAGTCCTGATCGGACCGACCGCCTCGCCCTGCCTCTCACAGTCGACTTGAAAGACTGACATGAATCTCTCCAAATTCTTCATCGACCGCCCGATCTTCGCGGGCGTGCTGTCGGTGCTGATCTTCGTCGCGGGCCTGCTCGCGGTGCGGGTGCTGCCGATCTCGGAATATCCCGAAGTCGTGCCGCCGCAGGTGGTGGTCCGGGCGCAGTACCCGGGCGCCAACCCGAAGGTCATCGCCGAAGCCGTCGCCACGCCGCTCGAGGAATCGATCAACGGCGTCGAAGGCATGCTCTACATGGGCAGCCAGGCGACCACCGACGGCCTCATGACGCTGACCGTGACCTTCAAGCTGGGCACCGACCCGGACAAGGCGCAGCAGCTGGTGCAGAACCGCGTCTCGCAAGCCGAGCCGCGCCTGCCCGAGGAAGTCCGCCGCCTCGGCCTCACCACGGTCAAGAGCAGCCCGGACCTGACCATGGTCGTGCACCTGCTGTCGCCCAACGACCGCTATGACATGACCTACCTGCGCAACTACGCGGTGCTCAACGTCAAGGACCGCCTGGCGCGGATCCAGGGCGTGGGCCAGGTGCAGCTGTTCGGCTCGGGCGACTACTCGATGCGCGTCTGGCTGGATCCGCAGAAGGTCGCCGAGCACGGGCTGTCGGCCAGCGACGTCGTCCAGGCGATCCGCGAGCAGAACGTGCAGGCCGCGGCCGGTGTCGTCGGCGCCTCGCCGGGCCTGCAGGGCATCGACCTGCAACTGCCGATCAACGCGCAGGGCCGCCTCCGCAACGAGGAGGAGTTCGGCGACATCATCGTCAAGAGCGGTGCCAACGGCCAGGTGACGCGGCTGCGCGACCTGGGCCGCATCGAGCTGGGCGCGTCGGAATACGCGCTGCGCTCGCTGCTGGACAACAAGTCCGCGGTGGCGATCCCGATCTTCCAGGCGCCCGGCTCCAACGCGATCGAGATCTCGGACAACGTCCGCGCCACGATGGCGGAGTTGAAGAAGGCGATGCCGGAAGGCGTCGACTACTCGATCGTCTACGACCCGACGCAGTTCGTGCGCGCGTCCATCGAGTCGGTCATCCACACGCTGCTCGAGGCGGTGGCGCTGGTGGTGCTGGTCGTGATCCTGTTCCTGCAGACCTGGCGCGCGTCCATCATCCCGCTGCTGGCCGTGCCGGTGTCCATCATCGGCACCTTCGCGGTGATGCACCTCTTCGGCTTCTCGATCAACGCGCTGTCGCTGTTCGGCCTGGTGCTGGCGATCGGCATCGTGGTGGACGACGCGATCGTGGTCGTCGAGAACGTGGAGCGCAACATCGAGGCCGGCCTCAGTCCGCGTGACGCGACCTATCGCGCGATGCGCGAAGTCTCCGGTCCCATCATCGCGATCGCGCTGGTGCTGGTCGCCGTGTTCGTGCCGCTGGCCTTCATCACCGGCCTGACGGGCCAGTTCTACAAGCAGTTCGCGCTGACGATCGCGATGTCGACGGTGATCTCGGCGGTCAACTCGCTGACGCTGTCGCCGGCGCTGGCCGCGATGCTGCTCAAGGGCCATGACGAGCCCAAGGACTGGCTGACCCGTGGGATGGACAAGGTGTTCGGCCGCTTCTTCGGCGGCTTCAACAAGCTGTTCAACCGCGGCGCCAAGGCCTACAGCGGCGGCGTGACCAAGGCGATCTCGCGCAAGGTGATCATGCTGGTCGTCTACGGCGGCCTGCTAGGCCTGACCGTGGGCCTGTTCAAGGCGGTGCCCAGCGGCTTCGTGCCGGCGCAGGACAAGCAGTACCTGATCGGCTTCGCGACGCTGCCCGACGGCGCCACGCTGGACCGCACCGAGGACGTGATCCGCCGCATGAGCGAGATCGCGATGAAGACGCCGGGCGTGGAGCACGCCATCTCCTTCCCGGGTCTGTCGATCAACGGCTTCACCAACAGCTCCAACTCGGGCATCGTGTTCGCGTCGCTCAAGTCCTTCGACCAGCGCACCGGCAAGGGGCTGTCGGCGGGCGAGATCGCGGGCAACATGAACGCGCAGTTCGCGCAGATCCAGGACGCCTTCGTCGTGATGTTCCCGCCCCCGCCGGTGCAGGGCCTGGGCACCACCGGTGGCTTCAAGCTGCAGCTCGAGGACAAGGGCGGCCTGGGCTACGAGGCGCTCGACCAGGCGGTCAAGGCCTTCATGGCCAAGGCCCAGCAGGCGCCCGAGCTGGCCGGCATGTTCACCAGCTACCAGGTCAACGTGCCGCAGCTGTATGCCGACCTGGACCGCACCAAGGCGCGCCAGCTGGGCGTGGCGGTGACGGACGTGTTCGACACGATGCAGATCTACCTGGGCTCGCTCTACGTCAACGACTTCAACAAGTTCGGCCGCACTTACACCGTGCGGGTGCAGGCGGACGCGGCCTACCGCGCGCGCGCCGAGGACGTCGGGCTGCTGAAGGTGCGATCGGCCTCGGGCGAGATGGTGCCGCTGTCGGCGCTGATGAAGGTCGAGCCGAGCTTCGGTCCCGAACGCGCGATGCGCTACAACGGCTTCCTGTCGGCCGACATCAACGGCGGTCCGGCACCGGGCTACTCGACCGGCCAGGCGCAGGACGCGATCGCGCGCATCGCCGCGGAGACGCTGCCCCCGGGCATCAGCTATGAATGGACCGAGCTGACCTACCAGGAGATCCTGGCCGGCAACTCCGCGGTGTGGGTGTTCCCGCTGGCGATCCTGCTGGTGTTCCTGGTGCTGGCCGCACAGTACGAGAGCCTGTCGCTGCCGGTGGCGATCATCCTGATCGTGCCGATGGGCCTGATGGCGGCGATGACCGGCGTCTGGCTGAACCATGGGGACAACAACGTCTTCACGCAGATCGGCTTGATCGTGCTGGTGGGGCTGTCGGCGAAGAACGCGATCCTGATCGTGGAGTTCGCCCGGGAGCTGGAGTTCGCCGGCAGGAGTCCGCTGCAGGCGGCGATCGAGGCGAGCCGGCTGCGTCTGCGTCCGATCCTGATGACGTCGATGGCGTTCGTGATGGGCGTGCTGCCGCTGGTGCTGGCCTCCGGTGCCGGTGCCGAGATGCGCAATGCGATGGGCGTGGCGGTGTTCGCCGGGATGATCGGCGTGACGGCTTTCGGCCTGTTCCTGACGCCGGTGTTCTATGTGGTGGTGCGGCGCCTGACCGGCAACAAGCCGCTCAAGCAGCACGGCGAGGTGCCGCATGACATCGAGGCCTTCGTCCAGCCCGAGCAGGGCGCGGGCCACGACTTCGGTCCAGGCGGCAACGCCCGTCCGCATCCGGCCGCGCCGCGCCACGAGCACGAGTGATCCCGCAATCTTGATCCCCGGACTTCCGGCATCCCGCGATCGCGCGGGTGCCGGGGCCGGCGGAGCGCTTCCCGCCGCGGCGGGGGCGTGAAGGAGTCGATGCCATGAAAACGAAACTGATGATGACGACGCTGCTGGCCGCGCTGGTGCTGGCCGGCTGCGCGACCCCACCGCCGATCGACGAGTCGCGCCTGCCGGCCACGCCGACGGCCTGGAAGTCGACGGCGACCGCGACCCCGATCGCAACTGCGACCGCGACCGCGACCGCCACCCAGACCGCCACGGTGGGCGAGGCGCGCTGGGCCGTGGTGCCGCCGGCCGATGCCGAGCCGCGCGGGGATTGGTGGCTCGCGTTCGGCGATCCGACGCTGAACGACCTGATCCGCCGCTCGCTGGCGGGCAACACTG
Organism: Roseateles chitinivorans; assembly: GCF_002761755.1. Lineage (GTDB taxonomy): Bacteria > Pseudomonadota > Gammaproteobacteria > Burkholderiales > Burkholderiaceae_C > Roseateles > Roseateles chitinivorans. The sequence goes on along the minus strand of NZ_PEOG01000013.1, from coordinate 57,650 downwards.
ATCTGCAGGGCGCGGCGGCACGGCTGGCGCAGGCGCGCGCGCTGCTGCGCAATGCCAACGCGGACCGCATGCCGCAGGTCGGCGCGAGCGCCGGGGCGGCGCGTGGCACGGTGGCCGGGCAGGGCCCCGCGCCGGCGACCCTGTACAACGCCGGCCTGGCGGCGAGCTGGGAGGTCGACCTTTCCGGCCGCCTGTCGCAGGCCAGCCGGGCAGCAGCGCTCGACGCGCAATCGCGTGAGGCGCTGCTGCAGTCGACGCGGCTGATGGTGCAGGCCGACGTGGCGCAGACCTACCTCGCGCTGCGTTTCGCCGACCAGGAGCGCCGCCTGGTGCGCGACACGGTGGCGGCCTACCGCGAGACGCTGGCGCTGACGCAGCGCCGCTACCAGGCAGGCGATGTCGCCGAGCTGGACCTGGCACGGGTGCAGACCGAGGTGGCCGCGACGGAGGCCGAGGCGATCAGCCTGGACCGTCGCCGCGCCGAGCTGGAAAACGCGTTGGCGGTGCTGTTGGGCGAGCCGGCGTCGGGCTTCAAGGTGGCCGAGGACACGGCGCTGGCGGCCTTGCCGGCGATCCCCTCGGGCCTGCCGAGCGCGATGCTGGCGCGTCGTCCGGACGTGGCCGCGGCGCAGCGCAGCCTGCTGGCGGCGCAGGCCCGGGTGGGCGTGGCGCAGGCCGCGTGGTTCCCGAGCCTGACGCTGACGGCCAACGGCGGGTATGCCTCGCCGGAGCTGAGCGATGTCTTCCGGTGGTCGGCACGGGCCTGGTCGGTGGACGCGCTGCTGTCGCTGCCGATCTTCGATGGCGGGCGCCGCAAGGCCGGCGTCGAGTCGGCGACGGCGGGGCTGGACCTGGCGATGTCGAGCTACCGGCAGCAGCTGCTGCAGGCGCTGCGCGAGGTCGAGGACTCGCTGGTTGGCCTGCAGACCTTGTCGCAGCAGGCGGACGTGCAGGGACAGGCCGTGCAGTCGTCGACGCGTGCGACGGCGCTGTCGGACTCGCGCTACCGCAACGGGCTGGTCAGCCAGCTGGACCTGCTGGATGCGCGCCGCAGCGAGCTGCGCAACCGCCGCGCGGCGCTGCAGGTGCAGGCGGCGCAATACCAGGCGACGGTCGGCCTCGTCCGCGCGCTGGGCGGCGGCTGGAACGCCCCGGCCTGAGCCCCCGCCGGGCAAGTCCCGGCCCCTTCATTCGCGACCGGTTCTACCGGTGCCCCTTTGGGCGTGCAGGGATGCACGCCCTTTTTTATTTCAGCAATGACCGCCGGCCCGCGCCCGCAGGCGGCGCCAGCCGGCGCGCATCAGCCAGGTGCCGACGCCGGCGAGCAGGAGCACGATCACCAGCGCACCGGTGGCGCCGGACGGCGCGCCCGCATCCTCGGCGGCACCGATCAGCGGCTTGAGCGCGTTGACGCCCGCGACCACCGCGGCCAGCCACAGCACCGCGCCGCCCAGGAACTGCCCGAAGGCCACCAGCTTGTTCATCCTGTCCTTCCGGAAACCATTCCTCGCGGAGCGTAGCGGCCTCGCGGGCCACTTCGCTCAAAGCCCTTCGGCCAGGAACGGCATCACCGCCGCGAGCAACGCGTCCGGCGCTTCTTCCGGGATGTAGTGCCCGCAAGGCAGGGGGCCGCCGTCGACGTCCGCCGCCACCCGGCGCCATTCCTTCAGCGGGTCGAAGCACTTCGCCACCACGCCCTGGGCGCCCCAGTACACCCGCAGTGGCATCGCCAGCTTCGCGCCGGCATCGCGGTCCGCGCGATCGTGCGCGAGATCGATGCCTGCCGCCGCGCGGTAGTCCTCGCACATGCCGTGCGCCGCACCGGGCAACGCCAGCGCCCGCTGGTACTCCGCGAAGGCGCGCGGGTCGAAGGCGGATAGCCCCGCATGCCGCCGCCCCATCACGTCCAGCGCGTAGGCCGCGGGATCGGCCTCGATCAGACGCTCCGGCATCGGCGCCGGCTGGATCAGGAAGAACCAGTGCCAGTACGCGCGGGCGAAGGTCTCGGTCGTCTGCTCGTACATCGCCAGCGTCGGCGCGATGTCCAGCAGCGCCAGGCGCTCGACCGCCACTGGATGATCGGCCGCCATCCGGTGCGCCACCCGCGCGCCGCGGTCGTGCGCCAGCACGCGAAAGCGCGCGTGCCCCAGCGCGGCCATCACCGTGACCAGGTCCAGCGCCATGCGCCGCTTGCTGTAGTTGCCGTGGTCCGCCTCGCCGGCGGGCTTGGACGAATCGCCATAGCCTCGCAGGTCGGGCATCACCACGGTGAAGCGCTCCGCCAGGGCCGGCAGCACGCGATGCCAGATCGCCAGCGTCTGCGGGTGGCCGTGGATCAGCAGCAGCGGCGGACCGTCGCCGCAGACCCGCGCATGGATCCGCACACCGGGCTCGACCTCGACGAACAGCCGCTTCGCGGTCGCCGGGAACAAGGCGTCGACCGGATGCGCCTCGGTGGTGAACTCGGCGGTGGGTGCTGGACGGGCACCGGCGGTGACACCGGTGTCGACGGTCGCGGCGGTCGGCGCGGCGGCCGGTGCGGGATGGGCGGGAGAAGGGGGGCGCGCGGCGTTCATTCGCCGATGCTAGGCGCGTTGGCCTCCGCCGCGCTGTCGGGGACGAGACACTGCGCCCGCGAACGGCGCTCCCACGCCGCCAGCGCGATCAGCACCGCGCAGGCGAAGGCGCTGGTCGCCACTGGTGGCCAGGCATGCACGAACGGTCCCGCCGCCGCCAGCACCAGCACCGCCACGCCGTGCGACCACGGCCAATGGCCGACCACCGCGCGCTTGAACAGCCCGACGCCGATGGCATAGATCCCCACGCCGCCGAGCAGGCACCAGGCCGTCTTCAGGTCGGTGTGGCCGTCGGGATGCGCGAGCACGAACTCGTCCGCCGCTGCGTTGACGATGATCCCGGCCACGATCGGCAGGTGGATGTAGGTGTAGGCCAGCCGCGCCAGCCGACCCGGGTCCTCGCTGTGGGCGATGCGGCCCGCGGCGAAGTCGTTGGTCGTGTCGAAGTAGAGCCACCACAGCGCCAGGCTGCCGGCGAAGGAGACCAGGAAGGCCAGCAGGCTCATCGTCGTCAACGGCGCCGCGGCGAAGGTCGCGCCGGTGACGAGCAGCGACTCGCCCAGCGCGATGATCACGAACAGCGCGCAGCGCTCGGCCAGGTGACCGCCGGAGACATTCCAGTCCGCCGTCGTCGACCGACCCAGCCCGGGCACGAAGAACCCGGCCGACGGGCCGATCACCTCGAGGCCCAGCGCCGCGACCCACAGCGGCACGCGCAGGTCCTCGTGCAGCGCGCCGGCGATCCACAGCACGGCCGACACCGACAGCCACGCGCCGATGCGCTGGAAGTTGCGCACCAGGGCCGCGTCGGCGCCGCGCGCCGCCCAGAGGAAGAACAGCGTGCGCCCGACCTGCAGGGCGGTGAAGGACAGCGCGAACATCAGCGCGCGTTCGCCGAAGGCCTGCGGCAGCGACACCGACATCAGCAGCCCGGCCAGCATCATCGCGAACAGGCACAGCCGCACCGGCAGCCGCTCCGGATCCAGCCAGTTCGTCACCCACGAGGTGAAGATCCATACCCACCAGACCGCCAGCATCAGGAAGCCGGTCTGCGCCGCGCCGCGCAGGGTGACGCCATCGTGGGCGAAATGCGCGATCAGCGTGTGCGACAGCTGGGTGACGGCGAAGACGAAGACGAGATCGAAGAACAGCTCGACAAAGCTGACCTTCGCATGACCGTGCGGATCGGGACGGCGCAGGAGGGGTATCCGGGACATCCCCGGACTGTCGCACGCGGGCGCGAGCCCTCCACCGGGGCCGATGCCAGCTTGACGCAGATCGCACGGGCGCACCCATAATCGCCCGCACCCCTGTCTCCCGCCGGCCCCACCCCCAACGCCCATCCGCCTTGACGAGACCGACCCGCCCGAGACGTCGCATGCGTTCCTCCGCCGAGCCGATCCATCGCACCAGCCTCGGTCGCGGCGTGGGGCTGCTGATGGTGGCCCTGGTGGCGATGGGCCTGATCATCGCCCTGCTGGCCGGTCGGGCGCGGGCGACGCTGGACGACCTGCGCCGCGCCGACCGCATCAACAACGTCCTGCCGACGATGACGATGCTGATGGAGGACCTGCTCAATGCCGAGACCGGCCAGCGCGGCTACCTGCTGACGCAGCGCTCCAGCTACCTGCAGCCCTACCGCGACGCGGTGCGCAACCTCGACCGCCGTGTCGAGGAGCTCGGCGCCCGCGACCAGGACCCTGCCCACGCGCCGAAGCTGGCACGCGTCCGCGAGCTGGTGAATCTCAAGCTCGGCGAGATGAACCAGACGATCCGGCTGCACGATTCCGGCCGGCAGGACGAGGCCCTGGAACTGGTGCTCAACGACCAGGGCCTGCACCACATGGATGAACTGCGCGACGTGCTGGGCGAGCTGACCTCGTCGCTGCGCGCCGAGCGGGCCGCGATCAGCGAGCGGCTGTCGCGCGAAGCCGGCCACACCGAGCTGCTGATGCTGGCCGGGCTGGCGATGCTGGGGCTGTTCACCGTGATGGCGACGAGCCAGGTCGTCCTGCGCTCGCGCGAGCTGCTGCGGACGCAGAAGCGCCTCCAGGGCATCGCCGACAACGTGCCCGCGCTGATCAGCCATTACGACGCCGATGGCCTGCTGCGCTTCGCCAATGCGGAGGTCGGCCGCGTCTTCCACGCCGACCCGGCCGCGCTGCGGGGAAGCACGCTCGAGCAGGTGCGCGGGACCGAGAACGCCGCGCAGATGCGGCCCTTCGTCGAACGGGTGATGCGCGGCGAGGCCGTGTCCTTCGACGCCGAGCAGGTCATCGACGGCGAGACGATGCACTTCCACCAGCGTTTCGTGCCGGAACTCGTCAACGGCCGCGTCGAGGGCTTCTACGCCTGCTCGATGGACATCACCGACCGCAAGCGCACCGAGGCGCTGGTCGCCGCGAGCGAACGCCGCATGAAGGCGGTCACCGACAACCTGCCGGTGTTCATCACCTACATCGACGCGGAACGCCGGATGCGCTACGTCAACGAGGCCTTGCGGACCTGGTTCGGCCTGGACCCGCAGGCGGCGATCGGCCTGCACATCGACGATGTCTTCGGACAGGCCAGCACCAGCCAGCGCAGCGCGCAGCTGGACCTGGCACTGAGCGGGGAACGGGTCGAGTTCGAGATCGCCTCGGTGATGTTGGGCAAGCAGCGGCACCTGCGCACCGTGTACGTGCCCGACGTGGTCGCGGACGGCCGGGTGCAGGGCATCTTCACCCTGTCCATCGACATCACCGTCATGAAGCAGGCCGAGGCGCAGCTGGCGCGGCTGGCCAGCTCCGACGCGCTCACCGGGCTGCCCAACCGGCGAGAGTTCGACCAGGCCCTGGCCGCGGCGCTGTCGCGTCAGCGCCGGCTCGCGCGCGAGGGCCGGGTGATGGCGCTGCTGTTCCTGGACATCGACCGCTTCAAGGCCATCAACGACACCCACGGTCACGGCGTGGGCGACATCGTGCTGCGCGAGTTCGCGGCGGTGCTGCGTCGGGCGGTGCGGGGCAGTGATCACGTGGCCCGCATCGCGGGCGACGAATTCGTCGCGGTGCTCGAAGGCCTGAACCGGCCCGAGGAGGCGGAGCAGGTGGCCGCCAAGATCGTCGACGCGGTGCGCGCCGCGCGGCCGGCCGAGGTGGCGATCACGACCAGCATCGGCATTGCCACCGTCGCCGATGTCGAGGCGCCGGCGATGGACCTGATCGCCCTGGCCGACCGGGCGTTGTACCAGGCCAAGCACCAGGGACGCGACGGCTGGGCGGCGCTGCGATGGCCGGGGCAGGACCAGCGGCGATGACACGCGAGGCATCGGCGAGGCATCGGCGATGATGACCGGATGAAGCGCACCCGAATCGTCGCGGGCGTCCTCATCGCCGCCGTGCTGGGCCTGGGACCGTCCACTGCCTCCGTCGCGTTCGCGCAAGCGTCGCCGTCCGCTCCCGCCGAGGCCGCCATGCCGGCGGCGCCCGCCGCGCCCGGCGAGCGTCCGCTGCGACCCTTGACCAACGACATCGCGGAACGCGTCCAGGCTTGCACGCTGTGCCACGGTCCGCAGGGTCGGGCAACACCGCAGGGCTACTTCCCGCGGCTGGCGGGCAAGCCGTCGGGCTATCTCTTCAACCAACTGCAGGCCTTCCGCGACGGGCGCCGCCATCATGCGCTGATGGCCGGGCTGCTGCGCAACATGAGCGACGATTACCTGCGCGAGATCGCCGGCTATTTCGCCGCGCTCGACGTGCCGTATCCAGCGCCTGTGCCCTCCGGCCTGGGCACGGAGCAGCAGGCCCGAGCCGAGCGACTCGTGACGCAGGGCGATCCGTCGCGCCGCGTGCCGGCCTGCACCGCCTGCCACGGCCCGTCGATGGCCGGCCGCCAGCCAGCGATTCCCGGCCTGCTGGGCCTGCCGCGCGACTACCTCGTCGGGCAACTCGGCGCGTGGCGCAATGGACTGCGGCGCGCGCATGCGCCGGACTGCATGGCCGACGTGGCCCGGGCGTTGTCTCCCGACGATGTCGCCGTGGTCGCGACCTGGCTCGCGGCGCGCCCGGCGGGCGCGCATCCGGAGCCCCCGTCATCGGCGCCGCTGCCGGTGGCGTGCGGAGGACTCGCGCCATGAGCGGGCCGGAACGCTCGTCCGGGACCTCGTCGCAGGATGCCGCCGCATTGCCGGCGCAGGACCGCGCCCGCCCGATGAGGACCTTCCTGCGCGGCCTCATCGGCCTGTCGATCGCGCTGCCGGTGATGGCGCTGCTGCTGATCGCCGGGGCCTGGGCACGGGAGCTCTGGCTGGCCGGTCGTCCGGCCGTGTCCGGCGCCGAGGACACCAACCCGGCCCTGGTCGCGCGCGGCGCCTATCTGGCGCGGGTGGCCAATTGCGCCGGCTGCCACAGTCCGCGCGGCGGCGCGCCGCTGGCGGGCGGTCTGCCGCTGGGCACGCCCTTCGGCACGTTGTTCAGCAGCAACCTCACGCCCGATCCGGAGACCGGCCTGGGTCGCTGGTCCGCCGACGACTTCTGGCGCGCGATGCACCACGGCCGCAGCCGCGACGGGCGGCTGCTTTATCCGGCGTTCCCGTACACCAGCTACACCGCGATGACGCGGGAGGATGCCGACGCGATCTTCGCCTGGCTGCGCCAGCAGCCGGCGGTCCGGCAGACCACACCGGCCCACCAGCTCGGCTGGCCCTATCGCTGGCAGACCGCGCTGGCGGTGTGGCGCCTGATGTATTTCACGCCGGGCGATGCGCCGTCGCAGGACGAGCCGGGCATCGATCGCGGCTCGTCGCGTGGAGAGGGCGGCCAGGCGGCGAGTGCGCGCGGCCGCTACCTGGTCCAGGCGGTGGGCCATTGCGCCGAATGCCATGCGCCGCGCAACCGGCTCGGCGCGCTGCGGGATGCGACGGGGCTGCGCGGCGGCTGGGTCGGCGTGCAGGGATGGACGGCGCCGTCGCTGGCGGATCCGCGGGCCGCGGGCGTGCAGGACTGGTCCGAGGACGAGGTGACGCACTGGCTGCGCGCCGGCTGGTCGCCGCGCGGCGCGGCGCTCGGGCCGATGGCCGACGTCGTCGCCGAAAGCCTGCAGCATCTGAGCGAGGCGGATGCGCGCGCGATCGCGGTCTACCTGCGCGGCCTGCCGCGCGAGGCGGCGACACCGGCCGAGTTCAAGCCGGCGCCGCCGGCGCAACTCGACCTCGGCCGCCAGGTCTATGCGAAGCACTGCGCCGATTGCCATGGCGATCGGGGGCAGGGGCGGCGCATCGACGGCCAGCCGGCCTATCCACCGCTGGCCGGCAACCGCGCGGTGACGCTCGATGCCCCGCAGAACCTGCTGCAGACCCTGGCGGACGGCGGCTACGCGCCGGCGACCCTCGCCCACCCCCGGCCTTACGGCATGCCGCCCTGGCGGCAGGTGCTGAGCGAGGAAGAGATGGCTGCCGTCGCGACGGTGATCCGGCAGAGCTGGGGCAACCAGGCGCCGGCGGTGACGACGCAGGACGTGCTGCGGCTGAAGTGATCCCGGGCCGAACGCGTGCCCTTGCGACTCGCGTCGCTGTCCCCCGCGGCACGGCGCCAGAGGCCGTCCCGAGCCCGCGCCGAGCGCGCGCAGAGCCTGCGCAGAGCCCGCGCAGAGCCCGCGCGTGGGGGCTTGAAATCCGCGCGAGCGGACCGGGCCCCGCGCGGCGGGCGCGGCATATGGGGACAGGCCACCCTCGATTTCAAGATCTTGAAGCGCGAAGGGGCGCTCCTAGTTGGGGAGTCATGGCGGCCACCCGCCGCGACTCACCCGCAGGAAGCCAAGGAGCCCCGCATGTACCGTCAACTGTTTGCCCGCGAACTGTTCAACGACCTCGACCGCTTCCAGCGCGAGATGAGCAGCCTGTTCGAAGTCACTGCCGGCCGCGGCGTCGCGCGCGGTGGTTATCCGGCCCTCAATGTCGGCCTGTCGCCGGAGGCGGTGGAGGTCTACGCCTTCGCTCCCGGCCTGGACCCGGCCACGATCGGCGTCGACCTGGACCGCGGCGTGCTGAGCCTGTCCGGCGAGCGCCTCTCGCCGCTGTCCGCCAAGCCGACCGCGGCCGAGGGCGAGACCGCGCCGCAATCGGCCGCGCCGGCCGGCAAGACCATCGTCCATCAGCGTGAGCGCTTCGCCGGCAAGTTCCGCCGCGTCGTCAGCCTGCCCGACGACATCGATCCGGAACAGGTGGCCGCGTCCTACAAGGACGGCGTGCTGCGCGTCAGCGTCAAGCGCCGTCCCGCGCCGCAGCCGCGTCGCATCGACATCCACTGATCCGCACTGCCCGCGATCAAGTCCCCGGAACCTCGAGACGAAAGTATTTTCATGAGCACGACCGCCGTTCATACCCCCGCCGCCGACGCCGCCACCGTGTCGGCTTCCGCTTCCGCCGCCGCCTCGACCCAGGCCGCGCGCCGACGTGACGACTACGCGATCCAGCCCGCCGTCGACGTGATCGAGGACGCACAAGGCCTGACGCTGTTCGCCGATCTGCCTGGCGTGCCGCGCGAGCAACTGCAACTGCGCGTCGATCAGGACCGTCTGGTCATCGAGGCCGAGATGCAACTGGACCTGCCCGCCGGCCTGGCCGCCGGTCATGTCGAGGTCTCGCGCCAGTTCTATCGCCGCGCGTTCACGCTGAGCAAGGAACTCGACGCCGACCAGATCGGCGCCGAACTGAGCAACGGCGTGCTGCGGGTGCGCATTCCCAAGGCCGCTCACGCGCAGCCGCGCAAGATCGACGTCAAGCTGAGCTGATCGCGCCAAAGGGCTCGGCCCGCCCCGGGTCGAGCGCGGCCGTTCGCCTCCAACGGGCTCCCTCTCCGGAGCCCGCGTCGCTTTTGGGCTCGCTGCCCTTCCCCTGCGGACTCGAACTTGAAGTCGGAGTCGGATGCGGACTCGGTCCCGCCGGCTGCAGTGCGCAGCGGTTCGCGCGTTCAGAACCGATAGAGCCGGCGTGCGTTGCCTGAGCGCAGCGCTTCGAGTGCCGCGCTGGTCCCCGCCACCTCGGTGAGCCATGCCGGCGAGGTCGACGTGTTCCGCGCCTGCTCATGCGCCGTGCACGGCCAATCGCTGCCCCAGACCAGCCGCTCCGGGCCTATCAGTTCCAACCAGCGGGACGCCAGCGTCGTGGCCTCACACTCGGCCGCCAGGCGATAGGGCGCGCTGAGCTTCACATGCAGCCGATTCCGCTGGGCAGCGCTCAGCGCCTGGAGTTCCGACACCGCCGCCGGCTTGCCGAAATGGTCCGCGACGACGGTCAGCGCCTGGGGAATCCGATCCAGGACTTCCGCCAGCCGGCCATGGTCCGTATGAATCTGCACATGCCAGTCCAGGGTCTCGAGACGCTCGAACAGCTGATGCCATTCGGCGCCCAGCCGGTGGTCGGTGCCCACGAGGTTGAGCCGGATGCCGCGCACGCCCAGCGCCTGCATGCGCTGGAGTTCGGGCATGGCGATGTCCGGCGCGACGACGACCACGCCGCGCAGTCGCCCGGCCTGTTCCGCCAGCATTTGAAGCAGGTGGGTGTTGTCGGTGCCGAGGAAGCTCGGCTGGACCAGCACGCCGTGCGTGATGCCGTGGGGTGCCGTCGCCGCCGCCCAGGCTTCGAGCGGTGCGGCGTAGGTCGGCACATAGCGCGCGCCGGGCACGCCGGTGGTCGTCAGCGGGAACGCGTGGAAATGGGCGTCGACCACGCCCGCGCTCGGACCGGGCTTGACGTCGGAAGAGGGCGTCGGCATCATGCGTGAATTCTAGTCCTATAGAGGACTATAGGAAATCCATTTTGGAAACAGGACTTCCCAACCTTGCCAATGGCGCCGGTGTGAGCCGGTATGCCCAGCTCGCGCAGGACCTGCGGCAGCGCATCGTCGCCGGCGAATGGGCCGCGGGCGCGGCCATTCCTGCGGAGACCGACCTGGCGGAACGCTTCGGCGTGGCGCTGGGCACGGTGCGCCAGGCGGTGGCCATGCTCGCCGCCGAAGGCATCGTCCAGCGCGTGCACGGCAAGGGCACCTTCGTGACCCAGGGGCTCAACGGTCCGTCGCTGCTGCGCTTCTTCCGTTTCCGCGGACCGACGAACGAGCCGCCGACGGCGCGCGTCCATCGCTGCCAGACGGTGCGCCTGCGCGCGGCGGAGGCACTGGCGCTCGGCCAGCAGACCGGCGACGCGGCGCTGCGGGTGAAGCGGGTGCGCCTGCTGGCCGGGCGGCCGGTGCTGGCCGAAGACCTGCTGCTGCCGCTGGCCCGCTTCGAGGCGCTGCGCGCGCTGCCGACCGGCGAATGGGAGGACCTGCTCTATCCGATGCTGGCCCGGCTCTGCGGGGTGACCGTCGCGCGGGCCAATGACGAACTGAGCTTCGGCCATCTCGACGCGGCCACCGCCGCGTTGCTGGATCTGCCCGAGGGCGCGCCGGCCATCCGGGTCGATCGGCAGGCCTTCGACCTCGGCGGTCAATGCATCGAGCTGCGCACCACCTGGGGTGACGCGACCGCTTTCCACTACAGCGCCGAGATGCGCTGATCGCTTTATCAGGAGACCATGATGATCGGACGACGCCCTGCCGTGATGACGGCGCTTGCCCTGGCCTGCGGCCTGTCGACGGGCGCCTGGGCGCAAGCCTGGCCCAGCAAGCCGGTGACCCTGATGGTCAGCTATCCGCCGGGCGGCGGTGCCGACCTGATCGCGCGGCTGATCGCGCCCAAGCTGGGCGAGGCGCTGGGCCAGACCGTCATCATCGAGAACCGCCCCGGCGGCAGCGGCCAGATCGCCGCCGGCGCCGTGGCGCGCGCGCCGGCCGACGGCTACACGCTGCTGTTCGACGCCTCGTCCTATGCGGTCACGCCGACGCTGTTCCCGAACTCGCCCTACAAGCAGGGCAAGGCCTTCAAGACGGTCGCGGTGACGGCGCTCTTCCCCAACGTGGTCCTGGTGAACGCCCAGTTCCCCGCGAAGACCGCTGCCGAGCTGGTCGCCGCTGCGAAGGTGAAGACCGACCAGGTCGCCTTCGCGTCGTCGGGCAACGGGTCGGCGCAGCACATCGCCGGCGTGCTGTTCGAGCAGGCCGCGAAGGTCGAGATGATGCACGTGCCCTACAAGGGCGGCGGTCCGGCGCTGACCGATGTCATCGGCGGCCAGGTGCCGGTGTTCTTCGGCAACGTGGCCTCGACGCTGCAGTACGTGAAGCAGGGCAAGCTGCGGCCGCTGGCGGTGAGCGGGCGCCAGCGCTCGGCGGCGCTGCCCGAGGTGCCCACCGGCGCCGAGGCCGGCCTGCCGGGCTTCGAGATGTACGAGTGGAATGGGCTGTTCGCGCCGGCCGGGACGCCCGGCCCGGTGGTCGAGCGCCTGTCGCGGGCGGTCCAGCAGGCGCTGGCCGCACCGGAGGTGAAGGCCCGGATCGTGGAACTGGGCGGCGAGCCCTTCCATGGCGGCGTCGCCGAATCCGGCAAGTTCGTCGATGCGGAACTCAAGCGGATGGCGTCCCTGATCAAGGAGCGTCACATCACGGTGGAGTGATCGCCGGCGCGCGGCCCCGGACGATCAGTTCAGCCGCGACACCGACATCACCGCCTCGGGCGGTGCCGCCATCGCGGCGAACGCCGCCTCGGCGGCCTGGCCGGCGCGGGCCGCGTCATCCAGGCTGACCTGCATCCGGCGCCGCATCCAGGGCCGGATGTCCTCCAGCGGACCGACATCCGGCAGCAGGCTCCAGTCCTGCAGCGCCTGCACCGCATGCGGCACCGGTTCCTGGCCCGCGAGCGCGCGCTGCAACTTCGCGGCGGCCGCCGGCATTTCGGCCATCAGGTCGCCGTCCAGGTCCTGGCCGCGCCGCATCAGGCTCTGCCGCATCATCGACAGATGGGCCATCAGCCGGTAGCCGTGGTCCAGCACCGCATTGAGCTCGTCCTGCGGCGGCCTCACCCGGCGGGGTTCCGCCGCGCTGCGCTGCAGGGCCGCGGACAGCGCCGCCAGCGCGTCATAGGCCTGTCGCCGCGCCATGCGCTGGGTCAGCGCGCCGGCGGGCGTCATCGCCGCCGTCATCGCCTGCAACGCGTACTGCTGCAGCGCATGCTGGGCCCGCTTCAGCGCGCGGGGCAGGTTGCGCCGCTCCCAGGCCGGCAGCACATAGCTGAAGGCCCAGGCCAGGGCCGCGCCCAGCACCGTGTCGGCCAGCCGCTCGGAGACCGCGATCCCGTGCGACGGATCGGCCAGGTGCGACTGCAGCAGGGCGAGCATCGTCGCGGCGATGGCGGTGACCAGGTAGCGGCGGGTGACGAACGCATGCGCGATGCCAACCGCCACCTGCAGCACGATGATCCACAGCGTCTGGCTCGGGATCAGCGACAGCGCCAGCATCAGCCCGCAACCGATCGCGGTGCCCAGCACCCGCAGGTTGCGGCGCTCCAGCGTCTGGTCCAGGCTGCCGCGCAGCACCACCGCCACCGACAGCACCAGCCAATGCGGATGGGAGGCCCAGGGCAGCGCCAGGGCGATGAAGTAGGCCGAGGCCAGCGCCAGCGTGCTGCGCAGCGCGTGCCGCAGCACCGGCGAGTCCAGGTGCAGCTGCGCCCGCAGCAAGCCCATCGGCCAGCCGACCGGCGTGACGAACTGGCGCAGCGTGCCGGCCTCCAGCGCCAGCGGCGGCACCGGCTGGGCCAGGTCCAGCGCGCGGCCCATCGCCAGCACCTCGCCATCCAGGTGCGACAAGCGGTCCTGCAGCACGAGCTGCAGGCGCGTGCGGGGATCCTGCGGCGGCAGTTCGGGCCAGCGCGTCGGCCGCACCGTGTTCATCGCGGGAGCCCGCTCGTCGAGCAGCGCATCGCGGTACTCGTCCAGCAGCACGCCCAGCGCCTTGAGCCGACCGACCAGGGCGGCGCGCATCTGCTGCCCGACCGGATCCTCGCCCAGCAGCTCCAGGTCGAGCCGGCTGGCCAGCATCAGGTCGCGCAGCTCGACCACGTGCAGCAGCACCGCGGCGCTGCGCGGATCGGTCCGGGCGCGCGGGAACACCTGGTCACGTGCGGTCTGCAGCAGTTCGGCGAGCTGGGCCTCGTTGCCCAGCCAGTCGCGCATCGCATGGGCCGCGCCGCCGCTGCCCAGCAGCTCGGCGCGCGCCGTCAGCAGCTGCGCCAGGCCATGCAGCGCGTCGGCCAGCGCGAGGCGATGGAAGCGCCGCTGCAGCAGGGCGCTGGTCAGCACGCTCCACAGCAGGTAGAGCGCGATGCCGGCCGCGCCGCTGGCCAGCACGACCGGCAGCGGCTGCGGCGGCCAGGCCAGCGCGAACACCATGGCCAGGATGGGCGCGAACGAAACGGGGCCCGCGCGCGGTCCCCAGCTCAGCAGCAGGGCGCTGCCGAAGGCGAGCGCGGCCACCAGGGCGCCCATCGCGACGCGATGGGGATGCAGCACCGCGACCAGCCCGACCGCCAGCAGCGTCATCGCGCCCGCGGTCAGTACCCGGTTGCGGTTGCGCCGGACGCTGCCCGGTAGATCGGCCAGGCTGGCGCAGATGGCACAGGCCATCGCCAGCTGCGAGGCGACATGCGACAGCGCGGCGGGCGCCGCATGCGACACGATCACCTGCACCAGCATCACCCCCAGGGCGACGCTGAGGCCGTTCCACCAGTGCGCCGGCCAGTGACGCCAGCGACCGGCCGCCATCAGGCTTCCCGGACGCGCTGGTTCAGATGGGCCAGGGCTTCCTCGACCTGGTCGACCAGCACCAGGCACAGGTCGCCCGGTTGCAGGCGCTCCAGCGCGCGGTCGATCGCGACGAACTCGCCACGGATCTCCTCGATGTGCTTGGTCCGGGTCGCGCCTTTCAGACCCTGCTGCAGCAGCGCCAGGACCTCACCGTCCTCGCGGCCGCGCTGGCAGGCGTCCTGGAACAGGATGGCCTCGTCGAAGGCCTCGCCCAGGATCTGCGTCTGGATGCGGATGTCCTCGTCGCGGCGGTCGCCGGCGCCCGAGATCACCACCGAGCGCTTATTGGCCGGCAGCGCCTGCACCGCCTGCACCAGCGCGCGCATCGCATCGCCGTTGTGGCCGTAGTCGGCGATGACGGTCGCGCCGCGGTAGTCCATCACGTTGAAGCGGCCCGGCACGCTGTCCGGGTCGCTCATGAAGCTGGCCAGCCCGCGCCGGATCGTGTCCCAGTCCAGGCCCACGCCCCAGGCCGCGGCCACCGCGGCCATCGCGTTCTCGTTCTGGAACGGGATCGCGCCGCCGCGGGTGAAGGGGATGTCGCGCAGCGGGATCGACTCGCGCCAGGCGCCCTGCGCGGCGACCAGCGCGTCGCCGTCGATGTAGACGCAGCGCTTGCCTTGTGCGCGGTGGGTGGCCATCAGCGGATGGTGGCGGTCGCTCGCGAAGAAGATCACCTGGCCCGGGCAGACCTCGGCCATCCGGGCGACGACCGGGTCGGCGGCGTTGAGCACCGCGTAGCCGTTGTCCGCCACGTTCTGCACGATCACGCGCTTGACCAGCGCCAGCTCCTCGACGGTGTTGAGGAAGTTCATGCCGAGGTGGTCGCCCTCGCCCAGGTTGGTCACCACCGCCACCTGGCAGCGGTCGAAGCCCAGGCCCTCGCGCAGCACGCCACCGCGGGCGGTCTCGAAGACCGCCGCCTCGACGTCCGGATGCATCAGCACGTTGCGGGCGCTCTTCGGGCCGGAGCAGTCGCCGCTGTCGGTCTGGCGGCCGTCGACATAGACGCCGTCGGTGTTGGTCATGCCCACCCGCAGGCCCTGCGTCGCGAACATGTGCGCCACCAGCCGGGAGGTCGTCGTCTTGCCGTTGGTGCCGGTGACCGCCACGATGGGGATGCGGCCGTCTTCGCTGGCCGCGCCGCGGCTGCCATGGCCGTAGATGCTGGAGATGATGGCCTCGCCGACGTCACGGCCCTTGCCGTAGGACGGGCTCAAGTGCATCCGCAGGCCCGGCGCGGCATTGACCTCGACGATGCCGCCGCTCTGCTCCTCGAGCGGCTTGTGCACGCTCTCGGCGACCACGTCGACGCCGCAGACATGCAGCCCGACCACCGTGGCCGCCGCGATCGCGCGTGCCGCGACCTCGGGATGCACGTCGTCGGTCACGTCGGTGGCGGTGCCGCCGGTGGACAGGTTGGCGTTGTTGCGCAGGATCACGCGGCGGCCCTTGTCGGGGACCGACTCGGGCGTCAGCCCCTGCAGGTCCAGGCGCGCGATGGCGATGTCGTCCAGGCGGATCTTCGTCAGCGAGGTGGCGTGGCCGTCGCCACGGCGCGGGTCTTCGTTGACCTTGTCGACCAGTTGGCGCACCGTGTGCACGCCGTCGCCGATCACATTGGGCGGATCGCGGCGGGCCGCGGCCACCAGCTTGTCGCCGACGACCAGCAGCCGGTAGTCGCTGCCGGGCAGGAACTTCTCGACCATCACCGTGCCGATCTCGTCGGCCGCCTTGTAGGCCATCTCCAGATGCTCGCGCGAGGCGACGTTCACTGTCACCCCCTTGCCCTGGTTGCCGTCCAGCGGCTTCACCACGACCGGCAGGCCGATCTCCTGCGCCAGTTCCCAGGCCTCGTCGACCGAGCTCACCGGCGCGCCGATCGGCACCGGCACGCCGGCCGACTGCAGCAGGCGCTTGGACAGGTCCTTGTCCTGCGCGATCGATTCGGACACCGCGCTGGTGGCGTCGACCTCGGCCGCCCAGATGCGGCGCTGCTTGACGCCCCAGCCCAGCTGCACCAGCGAGCCCTGCGTCAGGCGGCGGAACGGGATGCCGCGCTTGCAGGCGGCGTCGACGATCGAGCCGGTCGAGGGCCCCAGGCGGATGTCCTCGTCGGTCTCGCGCAGCGCCTTGATGGCGGCGTCGGCGTCGAAGGCATCGCCCGACTGGGCGGCGGCGATCAGCTCGACCGCCTTGTCGAAGGCCATGCGGCCGACGTCTTCCTCGCTGTACTCGACGACGACCTGGTAGGTGCCCGGTTCGGACGTCGTGTGGGTGTGGCTGAAGGTCACCGGGCAACCGGCCTGGGCTTGCAGCGCGAGCGCGGCCTGTTCCAGCACATGGGCCAGCGTGATCGGCGCCTTGGCGCTGCTGGCCGGCCGCAGCGGGCCGATGCCGGGGAAGCGCTCGCGCAGGCGGGCCTCGAAGCCGGCCATGTCGGCGAGCGCGCGCTCGGTCTCGCTGCAGTGCACGACCGCCTCGATGGCGGTGTGGCGGCTCCACATGTTGGGGCCGCGGAGGGCGCGGGTGCGGGAGACTTCCATCTGTCGTCTTTCGGTTCGACTGTTCTTTGAAGGGGCGATCGGAACGGCGGCCGGCGCGCTTACTGCGGCAGGTCCGGCACGAAGGTGTCCAGGCCGGCGGAGATCAGCTCGGGCGAAATGCCCATCGCCCAGGCGGTGGCGACGGCGGCCAGCACCGAGTCGGTGGCGATCTCCTGTCCGGCCACGCGGAAACGGGCCTGCAGCGAGTCGACATTGGCGCCGGAGGTTTCCGCCGTGCCCTGTGCCAGCATCGCGGCGCCGCCGCGCAGGAACACGCCGCGGCCCTCTTGGGCGCGGTGCGCGGCCAGCGCCGCGTTGGCGGCGTCCAGCGCGTAGAAGATGACCTCGCCATCGGAGAGCTCCGCCATCTCCACCACCTTGGCTTCGTCGGCATTGAGCACGGCGACGCCGTCGGGCAGCACCACGTCGACCTGCGTGCGCAAGACCTTGAAGAGCTGGTCCTCGGTCTGGATGTCGTGCTGGTCGAGTTCGGCCACGCGGCCCATGTCGGTCACCACGCCGACCTGGCAGCGGTCGTAGGCCAGTCCATCGCCCAGGATGGTGCCGGCGCCGTTCTCGACCACGATCGCGTCGACCGCGCGGTTCATCAGCAGGCGGTGGCTGGCGGCCCAGGTCGCGCTGGGCTTGCGCTCGACGCGGCGGGTGCCCAGGAACAGGCCGGCGCCGCAGGCCAGGCCGACATGGCGGCCGTTCAGGTGCAGCAGCCAGCCGACCAGGCGCGCGATCTGCGCCGTGCCGCGCGAGCCGGCGACGCCCACGATCGGGATGCGGCCGTTCTCGTCCTCGGCGAACAGGTGGTCGATGATGGCCTGGCCGACCGGCTGGGGCATGCCTTCGGCCGGCTTGAGGTGCATCAGCAGGCCCGGGCCCGCATTGACCTCGACGATGGCGCCGCCGGTCTCGGACAGCGGCCGCGAGATGTCGCTGCAGACCAGGTCGACGCCGGCGATGTCCAGGCCGACGGTGCGAACCGCCAGCGACACCGCATGGGCGACTTCGGGATGAATCTGCGCGGTGCAGTCGATCGCGACGTTGCCGTTGCGCTGGATCAGCACCCGGCGGCCGGCCTCGGGAATGCCGTCGCCGGACAGGCCCTGGCGCTGCAGATCGAGCAGCACGACCGGGTCGTCACGGATGTCGATGCGGTTGAGCGGGAAGTCTTCCGTCGTGCCGCGGCGCGGATCGGTGTTGATCTGCAGGTCGATCAGCTCGACGACGGTGTGCGTGCCGTCGCCGGTGATCCAGGCTTCCTCGCCGCGGGCCGCGGCGACCACCAGGCCGCCGACCACCAGCAGGCGGTGCTCCATGCCGGGGATGTAGCTCTCGACCAGCACTTCCGAGCCTTCCTTGTCGGCCAGGTGGAAGGCGGCCTCGACGTCGGCCTGGTGGCGCAGGTCCAGGGTGACGCCGCGGCCGTGGTTGCCGTCCGAAGGCTTCACCACGACCGGCAGGCCCAGGTCCTGGGCGACCTCCCAGGCCTCGGCGGCGGTCTTGACCGCCTGGCCGGCGGGCACCGGCACCCCGACCGACTTCAGCAGTTCCTTGGTCAGGTCCTTGTCGCGCGCGATGCCCTCGGCGATCGCGCTGGTCATGTCGGTCTCGGCCGTCCAGATGCGACGCTGGCGCGCGCCGTAGCCGAGCTGGACCAGGTTGCCGTCGTTCAGGCGGATGTGGGGGATGCGGCGGTCGGTGGCGGCCGCCACGATGGCGGCGGTGGACGGGCCGAGGTAGCAATCGTCGAGCTTGTCGCGGATCGCCTCGACGGCGGCATCGACATCGAAGTCATCGCCGTTGATGGTGGCCATCAGCAGCGCGTGGCCTTGCTCGAGCGCGCAGCGGGCGACCTGCTCGTCGCGGGCCCGGAAGACCATGCGGTAGACGCCATGCTGCGAGGTGGACCGGGTCTGGCCGAAGCCGGTGGGCATGCCCGCCAGGTTCAGCAGCTCGATGACGACGTGCTCCAGCACATGGCCCATCCAGGTGCCTTCGGTCAGGCGCTGCAGGAAGCCGCCGCGCTCGCCCACGCCGCAGTGGTGCTCTTCCAGCGCCGGCAGCCGCTTGCACAGGCGCTCGGTGAAGCCGGGGATCAGGTTCGAGGGATGTTCCTCCAGGCCGCCCAGGTCCAACCAGGTTTCCAGCACCGGACGGTAGGTCCACATGTTGGGGCCGCGCAGGTAGTTGATGCGCAGGAGCTTGATGTCGTCGTGTCGGCTCATGAGGGGAGGGAACGTGGATGGGGGCCGCCCGGCGGACTACCGGAGAGGAATGCGAAGCACAATTGTGCGCTTAAGCGAAAATCCCGCGAAAAATGCCGCATCCGGGTTGGTCCGGGTCTTGCCCCGTCCGGGGAAGCGGCGAAGAACGTCCGGTTTCGAAGATCGCAGAACAACACAAATGCAGCATCAACATCCTGTCGCGTCGGCCAGTGCCGGCGGCGTTTCGCTCGCCGAGGCCTTCGCGTCACGCCTGCGGCGTGGCGAGAACGTCCGGGCCACGCTGGAGGTTGACCTCGATGCGCGATTGCGCTTCGCCGCGGGCGGTCTGCAACTCACCGATCAACGGCTGCTGTCGCTGGAGCCCGCCGAGGACGGCGCCGGCGCCCTGGTCGAGCGCGAATGGCCGCTGACGCCGGCGCTGCGCCTGGCGCTGTCGGACCACGCCGGCCTGGGGCAGCTGGAGCTGGTCGACGACCGCGGCCGGCTGGCCCAGTGGCGCTTCACGATGAAGGTCAACCTGCAGGCGCAGCGCTTCCAGGACGCCTTCAACCGCCGCGATGAACCGGCCCAGACCCAGGACGCCGAACCCGAGCTGTGCCCGAGCTGCCAGGCGGTGCTGCCCGAGGACAGCGAGGAATGCCCCTCCTGCGCCCGGGAGCTGCACACGCCGCCGTCGACCTGGGTGCTGCTGCGGCTGTGGCGCTTCGCGCGGCCTTATCGCGGCCAGTTGCTGCTGGGCTTCCTGCTGATGCTGGGCGCGACCGGCGCGACGCTGGTGTCGCCCTACCTGACCATGCCGCTGATGGACGACGTGCTGATCCCCTTCCAGCAGGGCAAGCAGATCGACACCGGGCTGGTGGCGCTCTACCTGGGCGGCCTGCTCGGCGCGGCGATCGTGTCCTGGATCCTGGGCTGGGCCAAGACCTACATCCTCGCGCTGGTGTCCGAGCGCATCGCCGCGGACCTGCGCACCGCGACCTTCGACCACCTGCTGGGCCTGTCGCTGGAGTACTTCGGCTCCAAGCGCACCGGCGACCTGATGAGCCGCATCGGCTCGGAGACCGACCGCATCAGCGTCTTCCTGTCGCTGCATGCGCTGGACTTCATCACCGATTGCCTGATGCTGCTGATGATCACGGTGATCCTGTTCTCCAACAACGCCTGGCTGGCGCTGGCGACGCTGGTGCCGCTGCCGTTCATCGCCTGGCTGATCCACCTGGTGCGCGACAAGCTGCGCACCGGCTTCGAGAAGATCGACCGGGTCTGGGGCGAGGTGACCTCGGTGCTGGCCGACACCATCCCCGGCATCCGCGTGGTCAAGGCGTTCGCGCAGGAGCGCCGCGAGGCCGAGCGCTTCCGCAGCGCCAACAAGCACAACCTGCTCGTCAATGACCGGCTGAACAAGACCTGGAGCCTGTTCACGCCCAGCGTCTCGCTGCTGACCGAGATCGGCCTGCTGGTCGTCTGGGCCTTCGGCATCTGGCTGATCGCGCATTCGCAGATCACCGTGGGCACGCTGACCGCGTTCCTGGCCTACATCGGGCGCTTCTACGGCCGCCTGGACTCGATGAGCCGCATCGTCTCGGTGACGCAGAAGGCGGCCTCGGGCGCGAAGCGGATCTTCGACATCCTCGACCACCATTCCAACGTGCCCGAGCCGGCGCAGCCGGTCCGGCTGGAGAAGGTGCGCGGTGGCCTGACGCTGCAGGACATCGGCTTCCGCTACGGCAACCGGACGGTGATCCGCGACCTGAACCTGGAGATCCAGCCGGGCGAGATGATCGGCCTGGTCGGCCACAGCGGCTCTGGCAAGAGCACGATGGTCAACCTGATCTGCCGGTTCTACGACGTCACCGAAGGCGCGATCAAGCTCGACGGCGTGGACCTGCGCCGCTTCTCGCTGGCGGACTACCGCCGCCACATCGGCCTGGTGCTGCAGGAACCCTTCCTGTTCTTCGGCACCATCGCGGAGAACATCGCCTACGGCAAGCCCGACGCGACGCGCGAGGAGATCGTCGCGGCCGCCCGCGCGGCGCATGCCCATGAATTCATCCTGCGGCTGCCGCAGGGCTACGACTCGCTGGTCGGCGAGCGCGGCCAGGGGCTGTCCGGCGGCGAGCGCCAGCGGATCTCGATCGCGCGCGCGCTGCTGATCGACCCGCGGATCCTCATCATGGACGAGGCCACCTCGGCGGTGGACACCGAGACCGAGAAGGAGATCCAGAAGGCGCTGGACAACCTGGTGCGGGGCCGCACGACGATCGCGATCGCCCACCGCCTCTCGACGCTGCGGAAGGCCGACCGGCTGGTCGTCATGGACCGCGGCGAGATCGTCGAGGTCGGGCCGCACGACGAGCTGATCGCCAAGCAGGGCGCCTACTGGCGGCTCTGGGAGGCGCAGGCCCGCCGCGTCGATGCGGAGGAGCAGGACAGCGTCGTCGTCGTCGCGCCCAACGTCAATGTCCACACGGCCACGCAGGCCTGATCGCGCCGAGGTGTCTTCATGAGCAACATCCAGTCCCTGGCGCGCAATCCGTTCGGTCGGCTGATCCTGGTCGACGCGGCCGGCCAGACCCACGACAACGTCACGCCGGTGCGGGCCCATCCGCTGTCCGCGCCCGAGGAGGGCATCTCCCTGGTCGGCACCGACGGCCATGAGATCGCCTGGATCGACCGCCTCGGCGACCTGCCCGAGGCGGTCCGCACGCTGCTGCGCGACGAGCTCGACCACCGCGAGGTCACGCCCACGGTGCTGAAGCTGCTGGCGGTATCGACCTTCTCCACGCCGTCCCAATGGACCGTCGAGACCGACCGCGGCGCCACCGAGTTCATCCTCAAGAGCGAGGAAGACATCCGGCGCATCGGGGAAGGGCGGCTGCTGATCGCCAGCTCCCACGGCCTGCACTTCCTGGTGCCGGACCGGTTCTCGCTGGACCGGCATTCGAGGAAGCTGCTCGAGCGCTTCCTGTAAGCCCGCCCGTCGGGGCCGGGGCCACCCTTACGCATTTATGCAATAGCCGAAACGGCAAAGACCTGCCCTACAATTGACGTTTACGTAAACGTAAGACGAATTGCCCAGCGGGTGCCCGGAGCGGCGCACGCGGAGGCGGTCGAGGAGACATCCCCATGAGCCTGCCCGGTCTGAACTTCCACCTCGGCGAAGACATCGACGCGCTGCGCGACGCGGTGCGCGAATTCGCCCAAGCCGAGATCGCCCCGCGCGCCGCGGAGATCGACCGCAGCGACCAGTTCCCGATGGACCTCTGGCGCAAGATGGGCGACCTGGGTGTGCTGGGCGTCACCGTGCCCGAGGAATTCGGCGGTGCCGGCCTGGGCTACCTGGCCCACATGGTCGCGATGGAGGAGATCAGCCGCGCCAGCGCCTCGGTCGGCCTGAGCTACGGCGCCCACTCCAACCTGTGCGTCAACCAGATCAAGCGCAACGGCAACGAGGCGCAGAAGAAGAAGTACCTGCCCAGGCTGATCTCCGGCGAGCACGTCGGCGCGCTCGCGATGAGCGAGCCGGGCGCCGGCTCCGACGTCGTGTCGATGAAGCTGCGGGCCGAGGACAAGGGCGGCTACTACGTCCTCAACGGCACCAAGATGTGGATCACCAACGGGCCCGACGCGGACACGCTGGTCGTCTACGCCAAGACGGAGCCCGAGCTCGGCGCCCGCGGCATGACCGCCTTCCTGATCGAGAAGGGCATGAAGGGCTTCTCGATCGCCCAGAAGCTCGACAAGCTGGGCATGCGCGGCAGCCATACCGGCGAGCTGGTGTTCCAGAACGTCGAGGTGCCGGCCGAGAACGTCCTGGGACAGGTCGGCGGCGGCACCAAGGTGCTGATGTCGGGCCTGGACTACGAGCGCGCCGTGCTGGCCGCCGGCCCGATCGGCATCATGCAGGCCGTCATGGACAACGTCGTGCCCTACATCCACGACCGCAAGCAGTTCGGCCAGTCCATCGGCGAGTTCCAGCTGATCCAGGGCAAGGTGGCCGACATGTACACCGTGCTGCAGGCCGCCCGCGCGTTCTGCTACACGGTCGGCAAGAACCTGGATGCGCTCGACGGCGCGCATGTGCGGCAGGTCCGCAAGGACTGCGCGTCGGTCATCCTGTGGTGCGCCGAGAAGGCCACCTGGATGGCGGGCGAAGGCATCCAGATCTTCGGCGGCAACGGCTACATCAACGAATACCCGCTCGGCCGGCTCTGGCGTGACGCGAAGCTCTACGAAATCGGCGCGGGCACGTCCGAGATCCGCCGCATGCTGATCGGCCGCGAGCTCTTCGCCGAAACGATGTGAGGCCTTCGCGGGTGCGACAGGCCGGTGTCCGCCCGTAACCGCGACAATCCCGCCCCATGAGCACGAACGACCACATCGACGGACTGCTGGACAACAACCAGCGCTGGGCCACCGAAACCGAGGAGCGCAGCCCCGGTTTCTTCTCGCGCCTGCTGAAGCAGCAGACGCCGCAGTACCTCTGGATCGGCTGCGCCGACAGCCGGGTCCCGGCCAACGAGCTGGTCGGGCTGCTGCCCGGCGAGCTCTTCGTCCACCGCAACGTGGCCAACGTCGTCGTCCACTCCGACCTGAATTGCCTGTCGGTGATGCAGTTCGCGGTGGACCAGCTCAAGGTCCAGCACATCATCATCGTCGGCCACAGCAACTGCGGCGGCGTGCGCGCCGCGCTGCAGGACCTGCGCGTCGGCCTGGTCGACAACTGGCTGCGTCATGTGCAGGACGTCCGCAACCATCATCAGGACTGGCTCGACCAGCTGCCCGAGGAGCAGCGCGTCAACGCGCTGTGCGAGCTCAACGTGCTGGAACAGGCCCGCAACGCCTGCCAGACGACGGTGGTGCAGGACGCCTGGTCGCGCGGCCAGTCGGTGGCGGTGCATGGCTGGGTCTACGGCCTGCACAACGGCCTGCTCAAGGACCTGAGCGTCACCGCCGCGGGACCCGACGACGTCGGCCCGGCCTACCGCCGCGCGCTGGAGGCGCTGCAGCGCCGCTACGAGGCGGCCATGGGCCGCTGAGCCCGCGCGGCCACGACCGGACATGAGCGGAACGGACGGCGGCGCCATGTTCCCCCACGAGCTCAACGACCCGCGCGCGTTCGAGATCGCGCAGGCGATGCTCGAGGGCTTCGACAAGCACTACCGGCTCTTCCGCGCCGCGTCGGCCACCGCCAAGCAGCGCTTCGAGCAGGCCGACTGGCATGGCCAGCAGCGCGCGCAGCGCGAGCGCATCGAGTTCTACGACCTGCGGGTCGACGAGGCCGTCGCGCTGCTGGAGGCGCGCTACAAGACCAGCGAGTTGCCGAGCGAGGTCTGGCAGCAGGTCAAGCTGCACTACATCGGCCTGCTGACCAAGCACCTGCGCCCGGAACTGGCCGAGACCTTCTTCAACTCGGTCACGACGCGCATCCTCCACCACAGCTACTTCCACAACGAGTTCATCTTCGTCCGGCCCGCCATCTCGACCGAGTTCATCGAGAACGAGGAGCCCGCCGCCCAGCCGACCTACCGCTGCTACTACCCCTCGCAGGACACGCTGCGCGACACCTTCATGCGCATCGTCTGGAACTTCCAGCTGGCGCTGGAGTTCGAGGACCTGGGACGGGACATCGACCTGGTGCTGAAGGCCGTCGGCGAGCAGCTCGGCGCCTTCCGCTGGCGCACCAACTTCCAGGTGCAGGTGCTGTCCTCGCTGTTCTTCCGGAACAAGGGCGCCTACATCGTCGGCAAGGTCGTCAACGGCTTCAGCGAGACACCGTTCGCGCTGCCCATCCTGCACAAGGAACCCGCTCCGGGGGCCGACGCGCCGGCGAATGCCAATGGCGCGAAGGAACCGACCGCGGCACGCCGGCTCTACATCGATGCCGCGCTCTTCGGCGAGGACGAACTGCAGATGCTGTTCAGCTTCGCGCGGGCCTACTTCCTGGTCGACATGGAGGTGCCCAGCGCCTACGTGCAGTTCCTGCGCTCGCTGATGCCGCGCAAGCCGCGCTCCGAGATCTATTCGGCGCTGGGCCTGCAGAAGCAGGGCAAGAACCTCTTCTACCGGGACTTCCTCAACCACCTGCGCCACAGCAGCGACAAGTTCCGCATCGCGCCCGGCATCAAGGGCATGGTGATGCTGGTCTTCGACCTGCCGTCGTACCCGTTCGTCTTCAAGGTCATCAAGGACTTCTATCCGCCGCAGAAGGACACGACGCGCGAGCAGATCCAGGCCAAGTACCTGCTGGTGAAGCAGCATGACCGGGTGGGGCGGATGGCCGACACGCTGGAGTACACCCGCGTCGCCTTCCCGCGGCACCGCTTCGAGGACGAGCTGGTCGCCGAGCTGAAGCACTTCTGCCCGTCGCTGCTGGAGGAGACCGGGGAGGACCTGGTCATCAAGCACCTCTACATCGAGCGCCGCATGGTGCCGCTCAACATCTACCTGCAGGAGGCATCGCCGGCGCAGCTGGCGCATGCGGTGGTGGAGTACGGCAACGCGATCAAGGACCTGGTGGCGGCCAACATCTTCCCGGGCGACATGCTGTGGAAGAACTTCGGCGTGACCCGCCACGGCAAGGTCGTCTTCTACGACTACGACGAGATCGAATACCTCACCGACTGCAACTTCCGCAAGGTGCCCGCGCCGCGCAACGAGGAGGAAGAGCTGTCCGGCGAGGTCTGGTACCACGTCAACAAGCTCGACGTGTTCCCCGAGACCTTCGGCCCGTTCCTGCTCGGCCATCCGGGCGTGCGCGACGTCTTCATGGCGCATCACGCCGACCTGCTCGATCCCGCGTTCTGGCAGACCCACAAGGAACGCATCCTGGCTGGCCATGTCGAGGACGTGTTCCCGTACGACCCCCACAAGCGCTTCCATGTCCACGGCGTGGCGCCGGCCCTGAAGGTGCCGGAACCGCAGGACCGGGAGCTTCCCATCCATTGATCCGCCGCGGCCCCGCCGGGCCGCATCGATTCCCCTGAAGGAGACCTTCATGTCCGATTCCATCGTCATCGTTTCCGCCGCGCGCACGCCGATCGGCGGCCTGCTGGGCGACTTCGCCGGCCTGGCCGCGTGGGAGCTGGGCGCCGTCGCGATCAAGGCGGCCGTGGAGCGCGCCGGCGTGCCGGCCGATTCGATCCAGGAAACCTTCCTGGGCAACTGTTTGATGGCCGGCCAGGGCCAGGCGCCGGCCCGCCAGGCGGTGCTCAAGGCCGGCCTGCCGCAGTCGGTGGGCGCGGTCACGCTGTCCAAGATGTGCGGCGCCGGCATGCGCGCCGTCATGTTCGCGCACGACACCCTGAAGGCCGAGAGCGCCGATGTGCTGATCGCCGGCGGCATGGAGTCCATGACCAATGCGCCGCACCTGATGTTCGCTCGCAAGGGCGTGAAGTACGGCGCCGCGCAGATGTATGACCACATGGCGCTGGATGGCCTGGAAGACGCCTACGAGCGGGGCAAGGCGATGGGCGTCTTCGCCGAGCAGTGCGTCGACAAGTACGCGTTCTCGCGCGAGGCGCAGGACCAGTTCGCCATCGCTTCGACCGAGCGCTCCAAGCGCGCGAACGAGGACGGTTCCTTTGCCTGGGAAATCGCGCCGGTGACGATCGCCGGCAAGGGCGGCGACACGGTGGTCTCGCGCGACGAGCAGCCGTTCAAGGCCAAGCTGGACAAGATCCCGACGCTCAAGCCGGCGTTCAAGAAGGACGGCTCGATCACCGCGGCGACCTCGTCGTCGATCTCCGACGGCGCGGCGGCGATGGTGCTGATGCGGGAGTCGACCGCCAGCAAGCTGGGCGTGACGCCGGTGGCGCGCATCGTCGGCACGGCGGTGCACGCCAACGCGCCGGAATGGTTCACCACCGCGCCGGTCGGCGCGATCCAGAAGCTGCTGGCGAAGAACCAGTGGGATGCGAAGAGCGTCGACCTGTGGGAGGTCAACGAGGCCTTCGCCGCGGTGACGATGGCCGCGATGGCCGAATTCAAGCTGCCGCACGAGATCGTCAACGTCAACGGCGGCGCCGTGGCGCTGGGCCATCCGATCGGCGCGTCTGGCGCCCGCATCCTGGTCACGCTGCTGGGGACGCTGAAGCATCGCGGACTCAAGCGCGGCGTCGCGGCGCTGTGCATCGGCGGCGGCGAAGCGACCGCCGTCGGCGTCGAGCTGATCTGAGGACGGGCCGGATGGCGCAAGTCCTCATCATCGGCGCGTCGCGCGGCATCGGCCTCGAGCTCGTCAAGCAGCACCGCGCCAGCGGCGACACCGTCGTCGCCACCGCGCGCGACGAGGCCAGCCTGGAGAAGCTGCGCGCGCAGGGCGCGACGGCGATCAAGCTGGATGTCTCGGACATGATCAGCATCGCCGGGCTGGCCTGGCAGCTCGACGGCTACCAGTTCAACCGCGTCATGTACGTGGCGGGCCTGTACGGGCCCAAGACGATCGGCCTGCAGCCGCCGAGCGCGGCGGACTTCGACGCCGTCATGCACACCAACGTCCTCGGACCGATGCGGGTGCTGCCGCAGCTGCTCGATGCGCTGGCGCCGGCCGCGCGCATCGGCATCCTGTCGTCGCGGATGGGCTCGATGACGCTGCGCGCCAACTCGGCGGGCTGGGTCTACCGCGCCTCGAAGGCGGCGGTGAACTCGGTGATGAAGGACGTGGCGCTGACGCTGGACGGCCGCGCGACCTGCGTGAGCCTGCATCCGGGCTGGGTCAAGACCGACATGGGCGGCCAGGAGGCCGACATCGACGTCGCGACCAGCGCGGCCAGCCTGCGCCAGGTGCTCGACGGCCTGAAGCCGGGCGACAACGGCGGCTTCTTCAACTACGACGGCAGCCCGCTGCCCTGGTGATTCCATGATCCTTTCCGACGACCACCGCGCGGTGCAGGACGCGGTCCGCGCCTTCGTGCAGGACCAGATCGCGCCCAAGGCGGCCGAGTGGGACAAGTCCCATCACTTCCCGGCGGAAGAGCTCAAGGGCCTGGCCGCGCTCGGCTGCTACGGCGTGGCGGTGCCGCACGAGTACGACGGCGCGGGCCTGGACTACCTGGCGCTGGCGATCATCCTGGAGGAGATCGGCGCCGGCGACGGCGCGACCTCGACGGTGGTCAGCGTCAACAACTGCCCGGTGTGCAGCATCCTGATGGCCTTCGGCAACGAGGACCAGAAGCAGCGCTTCCTCAAGCCGCTGGCGCGCGGCGACATGCTGGGCGCGTTCTGCCTGACCGAGCCGCATGTCGGCTCCGAGGCCGGCGGGCTGAAGACGACGGCGGTGCGTGACGGCGACGACTACGTCCTCAACGGCGTCAAGCAGTTCATCACCAGCGGCAAGAACGGCGACGTTGCCATCGTGATGGCGGTGACCGACAAGGCGGCCGGCAAGAAGGGCATCTCCGCCTTCCTCGTGCCGACGTCGACGCCGGGCTACCTGGTGGCGCGCATCGAGGACAAGATGGGGCAGCACGCCAGCGACACGGCGCAGATCCTGTTCGAGAACTGCCGTATCCCGGCCGCAAACCGGCTCGGCGAGGAAGGGCAGGGCTTGAAGATCGCGCTGTCGGGCCTGGAGGGCGGGCGCATCGGCATCGCGTCGCAGTCGGTGGGCATGGCGCGGGCGGCCTTCGAGGCGGCGCTGCGCTACAGCAAGGAGCGGGTCGCCTTCGGCGTGCCGATCTTCGAGCA
Organism: Roseateles chitinivorans; assembly: GCF_002761755.1. GTDB lineage: Bacteria > Pseudomonadota > Gammaproteobacteria > Burkholderiales > Burkholderiaceae_C > Roseateles > Roseateles chitinivorans. The sequence continues at coordinate 28,891 of NZ_PEOG01000013.1, read as the reverse complement.
CCAGGCGATGCAGCACAAGCTGGCCGACATGGCGACGCAGATCGAGGCGGCGCGCCAGCTCATCTGGCATGCCGCGTCGCTGAAGGACGCCGGCCAGCCCTGCCTCAAGGAAGCGGCGATGGCCAAGCTCTTCGCGAGCGAGATGGCGGAGCGGGTCTGCTCCGCCGCCATCCAGATCCACGGCGGCTATGGCTACGTCAGCGACTTCCCGGTCGAGCGGATCTACCGCGATGTCCGCGTGACGCAGATCTACGAAGGCACGTCCGAGGTCCAGAAGATCCTGATCGGACGCGCGCTCGGCTGAAGTCGGTGCCCGGTTGCGGCCCGGGAGGGCTGCGGCGGGCTACTCGCCGGTGTGCCGGGCCGCAGGGGCGTTGGTCCGCGGTCCGGAGGCGGTCAATCGCCGCTTTCCTTGACCTCGCGACCGTTGAGCGGCTGCACCGGCCGCGCATTGCTGCCGATCAACTTGCGGAAGGCGGCGATCTGCGCGGCGGACAGCGTGGCCGGCGTCTTCAGGACCATCCAGTGGACGCCCTCCGAGCAGGGCGGCGTGGTCAGGGAACCGGCGAAGTCGTAGTAGCCCAGCGTCTTGGGCAGCAGTGCCGCCAGGTCCAGCGACAGGGCGTCCACGGTGATCTTCTCGCCCGGGCGCGGCAGGTGCTGGAAGACGGGCGTCAGCGCCGCGTTCGCGGCACCCGCCTGGATCAGCACCGCCACCACGCCGAGCTCGCCCGCGGCGTTCTTGTGGACCAGGTGGACCACCATCGGCGTGGACTTGCCCTTGATGCGCTCCTCGCTGGGCGTGTGGAAGTGGAACTGCAGCAGTTCGTAGGTCTGGCCGCCCACGTCCAGCGTGTTGCCCGCGGGCAGGTTCACCTGCACCGTGTGGCCGTTGTTCCAGATCGTTGGCGCGGCACTGCCGTAATGGAAGTTGAGTGGCGGCAGATCGGCTTTCACCGCATGGTCGATGTTGATCGGGCTCTGCAGGTGGCCCATCGCGCAGGTGGCGAAGGCAGGGTCGACCTCGCTCCAATGGGCGGCGCCTTTCTCGCCGGTGTATTCCCAGTGGGACGCCGGAGACGCGGCGACGGCGAGGGTGGACGACAGGAGGCCGATCGACAGAGCGGCGAACAGCGGGCGTGCGGACAGGTTCATGACGGGGCGCTAGGGTGAGACGTGGGAGGAGGTCCGGCCCCCGCGCGGGGAGCCGGGCGGCGGCAGTGTGGCGCGCAGGGTGTTGTGCCTGCGTTCAGTCGACGAGAAGAATGCGTTAAGCACTTCGTCCGAACGTCGATCCGTGCGCGGGCTCAGTCCTCGTCGAGGTTGAGCCCGCTCTGCCAGACCGGCAGGGCTGCATCGAACATGGACGCCGTGCTTCCCAGCGCTTTCGGATCGCGGGCCAGCTTGAGCCAGGCCAGCGTGTCGTGGTGGCTGCCGGGCAGCAGGTCCCGGGCGCGCTCGGCGCTCAGCCAGGCATGCAGCGCGGCGTACTGCGCCGGGTGGCGCTGCGCCGTCCAGCCCAGCGCGACGAGGTCGCCATAGCCTTCCTCGCGGCGCGCCGATTTCATCGAGAGATAGGCGCGCTGCAGGTCCGGACTGAGGCCATCGGGCGCCGGCGCGGCCGAGAAGCCGGCGGGCAGGTTGAACCAGACGCCGTCCAGGTAGCGGCGGCAGTGCCCCAGCTCGTGCGCGGCCATCAGCTCCAGCGCGGGGTCTTCCAGGCCCGCCGGCAGGCGCTGTATCGTCGCCTCGCCCTCCGGATTGCCGCGCAGGCTCAGCACCAGCTTGCAGCGGCCGTCCCTGAAGCCCAGCGCCAGCGGCGCGGCCTCCGGCGCCTCCTGCGGCTGCACCACCACGTCCACCGGCATGCCCGACGCCTTCGCGTGCTGCAGCACCGGCGTCATGCCCGCGATCCAGCGCTGCTCCAGCGGCGTCAGGCCTGCGGCCCAGGCAGGGGTCGAACACACCGGGATCACGGCGGCAAGCGCGAACAGCGCGGCGGACAACTTCTTCATCACGGCTCGGGTCCTGCTGGTCGATGAGGGCAGAGCACCGATGGTGACGGGCCGCATGGCGCTTGTGCGCGGTCGGCCCTGCATGACGCCGGGGTCGGCGTGACGGTTTGCCGCTTGCGCGCGGCGAGTTGTAAACCGGGTCGAGGCGCCCGCTCGAGTGCCCCTGACGCATCGCACGACGGGCGGCGGAGGGCGCGGCGCTCCCGCGCCGCACCGGCCGGCGTGGTGTCAGCCCAGCGCCGTGTCCAGCACCATCATCAGCGCGAAGCCCAGCATCAGCCCCTGCGTCGCCCAGCGCTCATGGCCCTTGCGATGCGACTCGGGAATGATCTCGTGGCTGATGACGAAGAGCATCGCGCCCGCCGCGAATCCCAGTCCCCACGGCAGCAGCAGCGGCCAGGCCGAGACCACCCAGGCGCCCAGCACCGCGCCCACCGGCTCCACCAGGCCCGAGGCCGCGCCCAGCAGCAGGGCCTTGCGCCGCGAGTACCCCACCGTCATCAACGCCACCGCGATGACGAAGCCCTCGGGCAGGTCCTGGATCGCGATCGCCAGGCTCAGGCTGGCGGCCGCGACCGGGTCATTGGCGGCGAAGGCCACGCCGATCGCCAGGCCCTCGGGCAGGTTGTGCAGCGTGACGGCGATCACGAACAGCGTCGTGCGGCGCAGTCGGGTCGGGTCCATGCCCTCGCGGCCCTTGATGAAGTGCTCGTGCGGCAGCCACCGGTCCAGCGCCATCAGCGCCCAGGCGCCGAGCAGCACCGCCAGCGCCACCTGGCCGGCGGCGCCGGTCGGCGTCGCATGCTCGCGCGCCGCCTCGAGCCCGGGCAGGATCAGCGAGAAGGAACAGGCCGCCAGCATCACGCCGGCCCCGAAGCCCATCAGCGCGTCCTGTCCACGCGCCGAGAGGCTGCGCGTGCCCAGCGCCGGCAGCGTGCCGAAGGCCGTCGCCGCCGCGGCGAGCAGGCCCGCCTGCAGCGCCATCGCGATCACCGACCCCTGGCCGATCACTCCCGCCGGCTTGATCCACCGCCAGCCCTGATGGAGCAGCAGCGCGGCGCCGATCAGCAGGATCGCGAAGCCCAGCCACTGGCGCATCCGGTGGCGTCGCGCCAGTGCGGGGTCGATCACCGCGAGAGGCGGTGCCGGATCGACGGCGGGATCGTGGCGGTGAGCGGGGTCGTGGGCCATCGGTGTCCGCGGGGTTTCGGCCTCAGAGTCCGCCATCGGTGAGCTTGGCGGGATCCAGCATCTGCAGCAGCGTCGCGCGGTCGAACTCGGTCATCTCCTCGGCGACGTCGACGATGGGCCGCTTTTCCGCATAGGCGCGCTTGGCGATCGCCGCGGCCTTCAGGTAGCCGATCTCGCGGTTGAGCGCGGTGACCAGGATGGGATTGCGTGCCAGCGCATGCTGCAGCCCGTCGGTGTTGACCTTGAAGTCGCGGATCGCCTGCTCGGCCAACGCGCGCGACGCGGCCGCCAGCAGCGCCAGGCTGTCCAGCAGGTTGGTCGCGATCAGCGGCAGCATCACATTGAGCTGGAAGTTGCCCGACTGGCCCGCGAGGGTGATCGCCGCATCGTGGCCGATGACCTGCGCGCACACCATCGTGACTGCCTCCGGGATCACCGGATTGACCTTGCCCGGCATGATCGAGGAGCCCGGCTGCAGCGCATGCAGCTCGATCTCCGCCAGGCCGGCGAGCGGGCCGGAATTCATCCAGCGCAGATCGTTGGCGATCTTCATCAGCGCCACGGCCAGGCCCTTGAGCGCGCCGGAGAGCGCCACCGCCGTGTCCTGCGCCGACAGCGCGGCGAAGAAGTCCGGCGCGGGGCGGAAGGCCAGGCCGGTGAGGGTGGACAGTTCCTCGCAGAAGCGCTGCGCGAAGTCGGGATGCGCGTTGATGCCGGTGCCCACCGCGGTGCCGCCTTGCGCCAGCTCGCAGACCGACGGCAGCAGCGCGCGCAACTGCGCGCGCCGCGCGTCGATCTGCGCGCACCAGCCGCCGAGTTCCTGGCCCAGCCGCAGCGGCATCGCGTCCATCAGGTGGGTGCGGCCGGTCTTGACATGGTGGCCGTCGCTGCGGATCTTGTCCTGCAGCGTCTGCACCAGCAGGTCCAGCGCCGGCAGCAGCTCGCCCTGCAGGGCCTGCGCCGCGCTGATGTGCAGCACGGTGGGAATGGCGTCGTTGCTGCTCTGTCCGGCGTTGACATGGTCGTTGGGGCTGACCGTCGTCGGGTTGGCCGCGCCGGTGCCGATGAGCCGCGTGGCCAGCGTGGCGATCACCTCGTTGGCGTTCATGTTGGAACTGGTGCCCGAGCCGGTCTGGAAGACTTCCACCGGGAAGTGGTTCATCAGCGCCGGGTCCTGCAGCAGCTGCGTGGCGGCCCGGTCGATGGCCTGGCCGATGTCGGCCGGCACCTGCTCGAGCGCGATGTTGGCCCGCGCGGCGGCGGCCTTCTGCAGCACCAGCGCGCGCACGAAGCGCTCGGGCATCGGCTGGCGGCTGATGGCGAAGTTCTCGACCGCGCGCTGCGTCTGCGCGCCGTAGAGCGCGTCGACCGGCACGGCGACCTCGCCCATGGAGTCGCGTTCGATGCGGGTGGCCTTGGTCATGGGGATCCTTCGTTCCGGGTCATTCCTGAATGGGGCTGCGGCTCAGGCGCCAGTGGAAGCGCTGCAGGCGCGCGACGAGGGCGGCGTCGCCCAGCGCATCGGCCAGCCGCTGCAGGGCCGCGAGCGGCCGATTCAGCTGGTCCAGGCAGGCGCATCGCCAGTGCCAGGGTAGCAGCGTGTCGTGCGCGGCGCCGTACAGCAGCCGGAGGGCCTGCTCGTGGGCGGGAATCGGCGCCAGCACGCCGGCGTCGACCAGTTGCTCGAGCGCCAGCTGGTGGCGGCGCAGCAGCCCCGGGTCATCGGGAGACAGGCCGCAGGCGATCTTCAAACCCAGCCACCGCAGGCACTCGACGCCCGGATGATCGGCGGCGGCACATCCGCCGTCGCCCGCCATCGGGGCGGGGCGGAACTCCCCCGCCAGAGGGAGGCGTGGCGCGGACCTTCCCTCGGAAGCGGTGGGGCGCGATGGCAGCAAGGGCATTGGAGGCTCCTGACGGTCAAGACCTGGGCCGGGTGACGGCGGGCGCGGGCTGGCAGGAACGCTGGCGGTGGTGGCAACGGTAGGGGCTCCAGCAAGGCGGATGCCTGTGTCGCGACGGCAAAAAGAAGGAGAGGCCCGCCGCGCAACGATGCCGATCGGATGCGCGGCGTGGCCTCTCTGCAATTGCATTGGTCGCGGGGTCGGATCCCGCCGGAGTCTTTTCGTTGGAGTGGGGATGCTAGATGAGAATTGCTCTCATCTGCAAGGCTGGCGCTGCAAGCGCTTGCAACAGCTGGGGGTTTTGCGCGAACCGGCGGTCAGATCAGGCGAAGGTCCAGCGGGCGGACGCCGGGGAAGACGCGCGCGACGGCGGCGGTCGACAGGCCGAACTGGCGCTGCCAGAGGCCGCCGAGCACCGCGCGGTAATCGTTGAGCACCGGATAGTCGCGGTTCTGGAACAAGGTCCTGGCGTTCAGCGCGACCTGCTCGCCGACCACCGGGCCGCCGCTAGCCAAGGCCCCGCCGAGCAGCCAATAGACGCTGCCATGGCCGTGGTCGGTGCCGCGGTTGCCGTTCTCGCGGAAGGTGCGGCCGAATTCGCTGATCACCATCACCGTGGTCTGGCGCCAGAGGTCCGGGCCGAGTTCATCCGCGATCGCCGCCAGGCCGCGGCCGAGTTCCTCGAAGCGGTTGGCCAACTGGCCGGTCGCGCCGCCCTGATTCACATGCGTGTCCCAGCCGCCGACATCGATGAAGCCCAGGCTGAAGCGGCCCCGCATCAGCGTGGCGATGCGACGCGCCTCGAGCTCGAAACCCTTGGCCGGGATCGCGTTGCGGCCGGCCGCGTCGGTCATCGCCTTCATCTTGTCGGGCGACAGGTCGCGCGCCAGCTCGTCGCGCAGCGACAGGCCCTCGTCGACCGCGGCGCCAAGCGCCTGCCCCCGGTACATGCTCGCGATCAGCGCGCGGTTCCTGGCGTCGACCGCCGGGCGCGCCGCTTCGCGCAAACCGGCATTGGCGATCCGCACCGGGCCGCGGAACGCGATCGGCAACTGGTCCGTGAACGACAGCGCCTGCCGCGCATCGAGCTCGGCCGCCAGTCGGTTCAGGAAACCGGAGTTGTAGTCCCGCGAACCCCCGAGCGGCTGGCCCAGCTCGATGCTGTCCTGCGTCTCGAAGTGGCTGCGCGACAGGTCCTCGGTGCCAGCGAACGGGATGAAACGGACCTGGCCCGATTGGGCCAGCGGGTACAGGCTGCTTTTCAGCGCGGGATGAAGGCCCCAGTCGGCATCCAGCGCCAGCGCGGCGGTGGCGTCGGTCGGAGACGGGCGCGGGATGGCGATGCGCGGGCGCTGCTCGTAGTAGAAGCTGCTGGCCGTGGGGACCAGCAGGTGGGTCGCGTCGTAGCCGCCGCGGAGGAAGACCAGGAGGAAACGGGGGCGCTGCTGGACTGCGCCCGAAGACGGGGACGCCGGAGCCCCTCCTCGCTCAAGCGCCTCCGCACGCTCGGCAATCGCTCGGAGGGGCTCCGGCGTCCCCGTCTTCTCCAGGTCGCTGGGATTGGGCGGGGCGGCGGCGAAGAGGCGGGCCGAGGTGAGGGTCAACGGCGTGGCAGCGAGTGCCTGCAGGAGGTGGCGGCGGTGCATGGTGGACAGCTCAGAGATACATGAAGTCGGGACTGGACAGCCAGAGGGTGAGCCACTGCTGCGGTGAGGTCGTCTGGGCGAGCGCCTCTCGGGTCGGGATCGCCAGGCTGGGCTCGACGCGGGCCCGCAGCGCCTTCAGGTCGGGCAGCGGAACCGGGGCGGTCGTGCCTTCGGGGCGGTACAGCGCGGCCGCGCCGCCGCCGATCTGCCGTGCGATCTCGAAGCGCAGCGTCATCTGGCCCGGACTGTTCCACGCCTCGGCCGTCAGCGGGTAGCCGTCCGGCGTCTGCTTGTCGTAGAGCCCCTGGCCCAGGCGTCGCAGCCAGTTCTGCAGCGGCTGCGCGTTCTGCAGCGGCCGTTGCTCGAACCCGGCGCGCAGGCTCGACAGCAGGTAACGATGAGGATCCTTGAACTTGGGCGCGTCGGCCGAGAGCAACGCCGGCGAGCGCAGCATCGGCCGCAGCGTGGCCGGGATGTCGCCCTTCGTGCGCTGGAAGGCCGCGGTCATCGCGTCGACGAGGGCCGGCGGCGGCTGGTCGCTCAGGAGGAACACCGCCAGCTTGCGGGACACGAAGCGCGCCGTCGCCGGCTGCGCGACCAGCAGGTCCAGCACCTCGTCGAGCTCATCGGCGCCGCGGCCCCGGATCGTGCGGCCGAGCAACTGCTTGTCGCCGAAATCATGCCGGCCGGGGTGGAACTCGAACAGGCCGTCGCGGCGGTACAGCGTCTCGAATCTGGGGGCGACCTTGGCCGGCTCCGGATCGACGCGCACGCCGAAGCCGGTCAGCACCCGCGCCAGCTCCTGCACGTCGCGCTGCGTGTAGCCGCCGTCGACGCCCATCGTGTGGAGCTCCAGCAGCTCGCGCGCGTAGTTCTCATTGATCGCACGGACAGCGTTCTGGTCGTTGTCCAGGTAGCGCAGCATCGCCGGATGGCGGGCCACCGCCCCCAGCATCGCGCGGAAGGAGCCGAGGGCGTGCGGCCGCAGCGCCCGGTCCTGGTAATCGGACAGCAGCAGGCGGATGTCGCGCTTGCCCTGATGGACATTGAAGTGGTTGAACCAGAACCACGCCAGCTGCTCGAGCAGCTGCTGCTCCGCGTAGAGCTCGCGCAGCAGCTGGCGTTCGCCGGTCTCCCGCGCGGCCAGGCCCTGCGCGTCCTGGTAGGCCTTGCGCGCGGCGCTGCGTTCCTCCTCGGTCGCTCCCTTGTCGCCGCCGCGGCGGAGGGACTCGGCGGCCCAGACGCGCGCGGTGACGTCGCCCTGGCTGATGCCCAACGCATCGATGCGGGCCTGGATCGGCGGCGGCATCGGCGCCAGCGGGTCCGCCTTCAACTGGCGCTCGACGTAGCGGCCCCAGCCGAGGCGCTCGATCTCCTCCAGCTGCGCTTGCGTCGCACCCCAACCGATGCGGTTGGCGGCGCGCAGACGCTGCGAGGCGTCCATCGGCAGGTCGGGCATGGTCGACAGACCGCCGCAGGCAGCAAGCGCGGCGGAGGCGGTCGCACCCAGCAGCAGCGAGCGGCGGCGGGGCGCGAAGGGAGAGGTCGGGAAGGACATGCGGCAAGCATGCCGCCGGGCCATCCGGCGTGTCCAGGGGCCTTTGCGCTACTTCACAGTTGTAGCGGACTCGCCGCTCACGGGCGCTTGACGGGCCACGGCGCTTCGCGGGCGTCGGGCGGTTCGAGGCCACCGGGAGCACGAGGCGCATCGGGAACACGCGGAGCGCCGGGAGCACGCGGAGCATCGGGAGCAACGGGACCACAGGAAGCGCTGGGAGCGCTGGGAGCGCTGGGAGGACTGGGAGGACTGGGAGGACTGGGAGGACTGGGACGACTGTGGGCGCACAGCGCCGGGGCCGCTGGCGCATGCAGCGGCGTGGCGCGTCGCATCGTGGCCATCCACCGTCGCGTGCCCATCACGCCTTCGAGCAGGCCCGGCAGGAACACATCGGCGTTGAGCCGCGGGAAGTGCACGCCATGACCGGACGGCGAGATTTCCGCCTCGACCAGGTCGCCGGCCTCCGCGCCGCCCAGCCCCTGGACCAGCCACGGCGCGAAGGCGAGTTCGACGCCGGTGTCGAGGACCACCAGCACCCGGTCCGTGGCGCCGTCGTAGCGCACCGCCACCGCCGCCGGCAGCAGCGCGCGCTGCAGTGCGCCTTCGCGCTCCGCCGCCTCGTAGGCGTCCGCGTCGATGGCGGCGGGCGGGAGCGCCGGGTCACGGGAGGAGGCCTCGTCGGCCGGGTGGCTGAGGTGGCCGAAGTCCCCGGGGCGGTCATGCCGAGCGCGGGGATCGCCCGAGTTCCCGAAGCCGTCGAGCCGGTCGAGGCCGCGCCGGGGATCGTCAATGCCGGCCATGGAGCGCCCTCCAGTCGGCGATCAGGCGCGGCAACTGGCTTGCCAGCACCGCGACGATCCGATTGAGGCGCGCATGCGGGAAGAAGTGGTTCTCTCGCAGCAGGATCGCGTCGCGTCCGCGGTCGGGGCGGGCGAAGGGGGCGTCGTTGTCCGGGCCGAGGCGCAACTCGAAGCGCGCCTCGCCGCCGGAGCCCATCACGTGGATGTGGCCGGGCCGCTGATCGTTGAGGTAGATCACCGCCCGCAATCCATCGAACTTCAGGATCGTCGGCATGGTTGGAGCGGCCGGGCATCCGCCGGGCCGTCTCGGGAAGTGGCAGAGGGCGTCCAGCTTCCCCGGCCTCCCGACTCGACGCCTTGACGAATATCGAAGAAGGCACCGTCCCGCGCCGCAGTCCCTCTTCAGGACGGAAGCCCGGCGCGGCCTCGCCCGTCGGCGATGCCGGGCTTCAGAGTTCGGCCACGCCCTTCACACGTTCAGGGGCCTTCGTCAGCGGCACGACAGCGATCGGCGCCTCGACCGCGCGGCCATGGAAGCGGTCCAGCAGATCCTTCCATTGCGCACGCACGGTGACGACGTTGGCCAGCTTCACGTGGCCGTAGCCGCGAATCCCTTCGGGCAGGCGCGCGAGCTTGATCGCCACGTCGAGCTTGTCGGCGTTCAGGTGCGCCAGCAGCTCGTCGACGAGCGCCTCGTAGTCGCGGATCAGCTGACGCTCGATGCGGCGTTCCTCGGTCTTGCCGAAGAGGTCGAGCGCGCCGCCGCGCAGGCCCTTGAGCTTCGCGAGCGCCTTGAGCGCCTTGAAGGTCCACGACCCCAGCTCGACCTTCTTCGCCCGGCCGTCGGCACCGGGCTTGGCGATCAACGGCGGCGCCATGTGGAAGCTCAGGTGGTCCCAGTCCTCGAACTGCGCCTTGAGCGCGGCCTCGAACCTGCCGTCGGTGTACAGGCGGGCGACCTCGTATTCGTCCTTGATCGCCAGCAGCTTGGCGTAGTAGCGCGCGACCGCCTTGGTCAGGCGCAGGCCCTTGCCGGCGTCGCCGAGCGCCGATTCCGCCGCGCGCACCCGCTGCACCAGCGCCTCGTAACGCGACGCGTAGGCCGCGTCCTGGTACTCGGTGAGGAAGGCCTTGCGACGCGAGATCAGGCCGGGCTGGCCATCCTTGTCGTCGAGCTGGTCGAAGTTGAACCACTGCACCGCCGAGCCCGCCTGCTCGCCGGCCAGCCGGCGCAGCGCCTCGGGCGCGGCGATCGCCAGACGGCCCAGCGCGAAGGCGGTCTTGTTGTTCTCGACCGCGACGCCGTTGAGCTCGATGGCGCGCATCAGCGCCTCGAAGGACACCGGCACCAGGCCGCGCTGCCAGCAGGCGCCCAGCATCACGATGTTGCTGGGCATGGTGTCACCCATCAGGCGCTGGGCGATGTCCTGTGCATCGATGCTGGCGAGCAGACCGGCGCCTTCGCCGACCGCGTGGCGCATCTTGGCCAGCAGCGAGTCGGCCTGCAGGCTGGCATCGGGGTTGCGGACGAAGGCGGCAGTGGGCAGTTCATGGGTGTTGGCCAGGATCACCGTGCGACCGGCCTTGACCGTGGCCAGCGCATCGGCGCTGGCGCCCACGACCATGTCGCAGGCCAGCAGCACATCGGCCTGCTGCGTGTCGATGCGGACCTGGTTGAGCAGGTCCTGCGTCGGCGCGACCCGCACGAAGGACAGCACGGCGCCGCCCTTCTGCGCGAAGCCCATGAAGTCCAGCACCGAGCTCTGCTTGCCTTCCAGGTGCGCGGCCATCGTGACCAGCGCGCCCACCGTCACCACGCCGGTGCCGCCCACGCCGGTGACCAGCATGTCGAACGGGCCGGTCCACGACCAGGTCGCGGGCGGCTGGATGGCGGCGATCTCGCGCGCCAGGTCGGCCGGCCCGAAGGCGGCGCCGGCGCGCTTCTTGAGCTTGGCGCCATGCACCGAGACGAAGCTCGGGCAGAAGCCGTTCACGCAGCTGAAGTCCTTGTTGCAGCTGCTCTGCTCGATCGCGCGCTTGCGGCCGAAGTCGGTTTCCACCGGCACCACCGACAGGCAATTGCTCGCCTGGCCGCAGTCGCCGCAGCCCTCGCAGACGGACTCGTTGATGAAGATGCGCTTGTTGGGGTCGGGGAACTCGCCCTTCTTGCGGCGCCGACGCTTCTCGGCGGCGCAGGTCTGGTCGTAGATCAGCACGGTGACGCCGGCGATCTCGCGCAACTCGCGCTGCACCGCGTCGAGCTCGCTGCGGTCGTGGAAGGTGGTGCCGGCGGGGAAGAGGCCGTGATGGCCGTCGTACTTGCCGATCTCGTCGGAGACGACGACCAGGCGCTTGACGCCTTCGGCCTCGACCTGGCGCGCGATCTGCGGCACCGAGGTCTGGCCGTCGACCGGCTGGCCGCCGGTCATCGCGACCGCGTCGTTGTAGAGGATCTTGTAGGTGATGTTGGCCTTGGCCGCGATGGCCTGCCGGATCGCCAGATAGCCCGAGTGGTAATAGGTGCCGTCGCCCAGGTTCTGGAAGACATGCTTCTCGGTGGTGAAGCGCGAGTGGGCCGCCCAATCGACGCCCTCGGCGCCCATCTGGATCAGGCCGGAAGTGCCACGCTCCATCCAGCTGGCCATGAAGTGGCAGCCGATGCCGGCCAGCGCGCGCGAGCCCTCGGGCAGCTTGGTCGAGGTGTTGTGCGGGCAGCCCGAGCAGAAATAGGGCTGGCGGCGCACGCCGTCGGCGCTGTTGGACAGCAGGCAGGGCGTCAGGAAGTCGACGACCAGATGGCGGCGGTCCAGCGCGGGATTGAGCCGCGCGAGCCAGTCGGCGACCGTCGGCATGATGCGCGACGGCCGCAGTTCGCCGAGCGCGCTCAGCACCGCGCCGCCGTGTTCATCGGTCTTGCCGACGACCCGGGGACGCTGCGCATCGGGCAGGTGGTAGAGCAGCTCCTTGATCTGGCGCTCGACGACCGGGGCTTTCTCCTCGATGACCAGCATGTCGGTCAGGCCTTGGGCGAACTCGCGGATGCGAGTGGGCTCGAGCGGATAGACGAGGCCGATCTTGTAGACCCGCACGCCCGCGGCGGCCAGCGCGTTGGGATCGAGGTCCAGGCGGCGCAGGACTTCCATGAAGTCGTAGTGCGCCTTGCCGACGGTCACGATGCCCAGCGTCGCGCGCGGGCTCACCACGATGTGCTTGTCGATCGAGTTGACCTTGGCGAAGGCCAGCACCGCGTCGATCTTGTGCGCGAGGCGCGATTCCAGCTCCAGCGAGGGCAGGTCCACCGAGCGGATGTGCAGGTCGGTCGGCGGCGTGTGCTCGACGGGCAGCTCGAAGTCCAGCGGTACCGCGTCCAGGTCGACGGTCATGCCGGACTCGACCACTTCCGAGATCGCCTTGAAGCCGACCCAGGCGCCCGAGAAGCGCGACAGCGCCCAGCCGTAGAGACCGAACTCGAGGTACTCGGCGACGTTGCCCGGATGCACCAGCGGCATCGACCAGGCCTGCAGCGCCAGGTCGCTCTGGTGCGGGGTGGAGGAGGACACGCAGCCGTGGTCGTCGCCGCAGACGACCAGCACGCCGCCTTGCTTGGCCGTCCCGTAGACATTGCCGTGCTTGAGCGCGTCGCCGGAGCGGTCCACGCCCGGGCCCTTGCCGTACCACATCGCGAAGACGCCATCGACGGTGCGCTTCGGATCGAGGGCCACGCGCTGCACGCCCAGGCAGGCGGTGGCGGCCAGGTCCTCATTGATCGCCGGCAGGAAGTTGACCTGTGCCTGGTCGAGGAACTTCTTCGCCTTCCACAGCTGCTGGTCGACCATGCCGAGCGGGCTGCCGCGGTAGCCGCTGACGAAGCCGGCGGTCTTCAGGCCCTGGCGCTCGTCCTGGGCCTTCTGCATCAGCAGCAGGCGCACCAGCGCCTGCGTGCCGGTGAGAAACACCTGGCCGGAGGTCGCGGCGAGGTTGTCGGAGAGCTGGTACGGCCGCAGCGCGGACGCGGCGGCAAGACTGGCTTCGGTCATGGCTTGTCTCCCCAACGGGAAGAGCCGGCCGGCAGGGCCGGTCGGCTCGAATTTATGAATGAGCGAATTCTTTCCGAGACAATCGGCACTTTCTTGCTTCGTTTGCTCGCTGCGTCCTGCGAATCAGTAGAAGCATTCTCAAAAGAGGCAGATATGGAGAATGAACCTTTCGACCGGGCGACGCGCCTGATCCTGGAAGCGCTCCAGGCCGACGCCCGCCAGAGCACCCAGCAGCTGGCCGACAAGGTCGGCTTGTCGGCCACGCCGGTCTGGCGGCGGGTGAAGGAACTGGAGGAGCGCGGCGTGATCCGCCGCCATGTGGCGCTGGTGGACCGGGAACGGCTGGGGCTGTCGATCTGCGTGCTGGCCAATGTCAGCCTGGTCCGGCACACCGAGGGCGCGGTCGAGGCCTTCGAGGCGATGGTCGCGGCCAGCCCCGAGATCGTGGAATGCCAGGCCATCACCGGCGAGGCCGACTATGTGATGAAGATCGTCGCGCCGGACATGAAGGTCTACGACCAGTTCCTGCAGAGCAAGGTCTTCAAGGTGCCCGGCGTGGCGAGCGTGCGCAGCAACGTCGTGCTCCGGGAAGTGAAGTACGAGACGGCCTATCCGGTGCCGTGAGCGACCGCCTCGGGCGGGACGCGGGGAGTGTTCTCCTCAATGGGCATCGGCGTTCGCGCATGAGATCCTGAAACCATGTTTTCCGTTTACGGCACCTCCGGAAAGATCCTGACGGGCGGGCTCGAGCAGGTGCGCGACCTCGCGCCGGTGCAGGCGGTGGCGCGCACGCGCGCCGTGGCGCCCATCGCGCGCCAGGGCGACCTGACGCCGTCGACCGTGGTGCTGGCCGGCGTGGGGCAGGGCGGGGCCGGCGGCGGGATGGCGGGCGGCGCGTCGGCCTACGTCGCGCAGGAAGCGCTGGCCGCCTATGCCGGCGAGACGACCCGCCAGCCGCTGACGCAGGTCCACCAGCTGATGAGCCGCAAACTGATCAGCGTGCGCTCGGGCGCGCCGCTGCGGGCGGCGATGCGGATGATGTCGCGGGCCGGCGTGGCGCAGGCGCCGGTGCTGGGCCCGATGGGCGAAGTGCGTGGACTGGCCGCGCGCGGCGACCTCACCCGCGGCTTGGCGGACGACCTCGACGAGATCGCCGAGATGACGATGATCGCCCACCGCCTGGCCGCGCCCGTGGACGAGGTGATGTGGACGCCGGTGCCGGTCGCCCAGTCCGATACGCCACTGCGCGAGGCCGCGCAGCTGATGCTGGACCTGGGCCTGCCTGGCATGCCGGTGGGTGATGACAACGGTCGCCTGATCGGATTCCTCTCGCGCAGCGACCTGCTGCGCGGCATGACGCACGAGCCGCCGCTGGACCTCTGGACCTGAACCGGCGCCGGGCCGGCGCCGGGCCGGCGCTGCGGCAGGGTCAGTACTTGCGCATGCCGCGCTCGGCCTCTTCCTGCTCGATCGCTTGCAGCGTGCGCCAGTCGGTGCAGACAAAGACGCCGTCCTCGATGATCCGGTCCGGCAGGGAACCATCGCCCCGCGCGATCCGGCCGTCCTTGCAGACCAGCGCGCCGCGCGCCTGCCCCTGCTCCGAGAGCGCCTTGCCGACCGCCATCGAGTCGCGGGTGTAGAGCGCCAGCACCAGCAGCGCGAACAGCACGCCCAGGATCAGGGTCACGCCGACCATGACGTCGCTGACGTCGCGCAGCGCCGAGGCCTGCGGGGCCGCCGCCTGGGCCCGCGGGGCGGCGGCGAAGCTGGTGCCGTCGCTGCGGGACGCGTCCGACGGACGCGTGGCACCGGATGAGCCGGACCGCGAGGGAGCGCGATGGAAGCCGGGCGAGGGACGGGTGGTGGCCATGTTCATGAAACGGATCGCTTTGCCAAGGACGGACGGCAGCAAGGACGGGCCGCGGACGGACGGGATGAAGGCTACAGGGGACCCGGCTGATCGCTGACTCAAATGCTGGGCTCCCCACCAAAAATGCACGGGTGACCCTCCCCCTTTCCGTTGGTTACACCGGTTGCAGAATTAAGATTTCCGGGTTCGAAAGCGGCGCCCAGACCGCTCCGAAGCGCCAGTGCAGATGGCGCCCGCGCACCGTGCCGGTGCCGTCCGCAACCTCGCGTTTCCTTCGCGTCCACCCACCGCGATCAGCCGCCATGTCTCAATCCGAATCCCCGCTCACGGCCGCCGCGCATCAGGCGCTGCTGAAGCTGTCCCAGGAGCTGCCGGATGCCTGCGAGCGTCTGGACTATGTCAAGCGCATGACCGACCAGGCCGCCAGCAAGGTGCTCAGCATCGTCGAGTCGGCACAGGAGGATGCGCAGGCGGTGGGCCGACAGGGGCATGAGCTGTCCGAGTCGCTGCAGCGGCTGGCGGCCGCGCCGGACCTGAGCGTCGAGCGAGCCCGGGCGATGATGCGCCTGTGCGCGGCCTACGCCGCCGGCGCCGCGGGTTTCGCCGATCGGGTGAAGGGGCTGCAGACCGAGATCATGATGGCCCAGGACTTCCAGGATCTGTCCGGCCAGGTGATCAACAAGGTGCTGGGCATGCTGCGGCCGGCCGAGGCGCCGCTGCAGCAACTGCTCGCGACGCACGACCCTGTCGAGCCGGCTGCCGCGGCGCAGGAACAGCTCGCCGGCGTGCAGACGCCCGACAAGGCGCTGCAGCAGGACGACGTCGACGCGCTGCTGGCCGAGATGGGCTTCTGAGCCCTGCGGGGGCCGCGCTCAGGACCAGAGCAGCGGATCGACCTCGTAGAAGCGCCGCAGCTCCCCGTACAGCGCCGGATGCGCCTGCGCCAGCGCCCACGGCTGGCCGAAGAAGCGCTCGCTCGCGACCGCGAAGAACTCCGCCGGCTCGGTGGCCGCGTAGTCGCCCAGCGGGTCGGGCTCGCCCGCCGCGAGCCGCGCGCGCAGCAGGTCGAAGCTCTGCTGCATCACCACCGCCCAGCGCGCCTGCCGCGCACGGCTGCCCAACCAGGGCGCGCCATTGGCCAGGCCCTTGACCTGATCGAGCTGGTGCGCGAACTCGTGCACCGCGACGTTGTGGCCGCGCCCCGGCGTCGCCGCGTCGCGCAGGACGTCGTCCCACGACAGCACGACCTGCCCCTCGCCCCAGGATTCGCCGCTCAGCACCTGGCGGTCCTGCATCTGCAGCGGACCCTGGTGCCGCACCCGATCGACGATGAAGGCGCCGGGGTAGACGAGCACCGTGTGCAGCTTCGGGTAGTAGCCGCGCGCACGGCCCAGCAGCGGCAGCGCGGCCAGCGCGGCGATGGTCACCCGGACCTCGTCGGTGATGACCTGGCCGGCGCAGCCGATGAAGGACTTCTCCGCGAGGAACACCTGCATCTGCCGCTTGAGCCTGAGCTGCAGGTCCGCCGGCAAGCGCGCCGCCTGCGGCACGTTGCGGCGCAGGATGGCGCGCCAGGCGGCGGGGAAGGCTTTCGCCCGCAGCGCGGCACGGCGCCGGGCCTGCCGCCAGGGCTGGCTCAGCAACCAGAAGCACAGCAGCGCGGCGGTCAGCGCGAGGAAGAGCAGGGCCATGGCATCGGCGCCAGGGGCGCTTCGCATCGAAGCCTCGAACATGCGCGCCGGAGCCAGGCTTTTCAAGGGCGGGGCAGGTCTTGCGTCCGGTGGCCGCAGCGTCGACCGGTGCGTCGAATGGCGCCTCGCCCGAGACTCGAACACATCTGCGGCGTCGGCGCGACGCCGGGGTTCCGGCCGGGCGATTGACGTCCGACGCGCGGCCGCGCATGTCGGTGGTCGAGCGCTCGCCCCGGACAATTTCGGCCTGGGCGGCGCCGGCTTGAGCGCTCGTCGACGCGCCGCGCGCGGACGTCGCCCACCACAGGAACACACGCATCAAGAGGGAGGGCGGCGGACGGTCGGGCAGACCGGGCGCCGTCGGGGCGATTTGAAGTTTTCGGAAGTGCAGGCGACGCCGCTCAGGACGTCGCCGTTCGATGTCAGTCCGCTGCAGCAGTACCGCGCCAGGATCCAGCAGGAGATGCTGGACGGGCCGCCACCCTCGGTGGTGCTGAAGCTGTCCCCGTTCATCGGGACGGAGGGACCGCTCAAGGAGATGTACGCGCGCAACCGCGCGGACGTCACCTATGGCCGGCATCCGCTCGGCCAGGAGGCGCCGCCGGCCAGCCGTGTCGAGACGCCGAGCCATTCGCGCGGCACGTACACGGCCGCGAGCTTTCCCGACCTGCAGGTCCAGGTGACGCTCGGACCGATGCTCGTCAGCCAGGTGGAGCGCGCCGGCGGGACGCCGCGCGTGCTGGACGTCACCGCCTGAGGCGCCGTAGCATCGCCCGCACCCCTGTGCGCATCGCGCGCGGAGCGGGGCAGAGGCAGGAGGGGATCATGAAGACATCCGACCGGCGTGGCCGCTGGACGCGTCGCGCCATCGCGCTGCCCGTCGCGGCCAGTCTGCTGATGGGCGGCACGAGTGCGTGGGCGGCGGAGCAGACCATCGAGCTGAGTTCCCGCGGCGGCTATCAGAGTCATCGGCTGCCGGACGGCACGACCGAGGTGGAACTGGTGCAGCAGACCGCCGGCGGTTGCCGCTTCGGACGCACCTGGGGCTACGACCTGGGCGGCAAGGAGCTGTGGGTCGATGGCGGCTGCGGCGGCCGCTTCAGGATCACCACCTCGGCGGCGGCCGGGGGCGATGGCGCCGGCAATGCCAGCAACTCCGACAACTCGAGCAACATCGGCGCGGCGGTCGCTGCGGCGGCGGTGATCGCGGGCATCGCGCTGATCGCCAGCAAGGACAAGGACAAGGATCGGGACCGCGACGATGGCTGGCAGGACGACGGCGGCTGGAACGGGCGCCAGATCCGCGGCAAGGGCGGCCTGTGCCTGGACATCGAGGGCGGCGCCCGGCCCGGACGCAACCTGATCGTCTACGACTGCAACGGCGGCGGGAACCAGCGCTTCGAATGGAACCGCAACGGCGAGTTGCGGGTCGGCGGGCTGTGCCTCGACGTCGCGGACCGCAACACCTCCGACGGCGCGCGGGTGATGGCCTTCACCTGCAACGGTGGCGCCAACCAGCGCTGGCGCGCCCGTGGCGGCGAGATCCACAGCGTCGACTCCGGCAAGTGCCTCGACATCGAGAACGGCCGCGCCCGTCCGGGCACGGCCGTCATCATGTATCGCTGCAACGGCGGCGAGAACCAGCGCTGGTCGTGGTGATCAGCGCGCGACCGTCTCGGTGCGGGCGGCCCGCACGGCCTGGCTGAGCACCTCCAGCACCGCGATCGAGTCGTCCCAGGCCAGGCAGGCGTCGGTGATGCTCTTGCCGTACTCGAGCTGCGAGGGATCGTCCTTGCCGGGGCTGAACTTCTGCGCGCCGCCCTTGAGGTGGCTCTCGACCATCACGCCGAAGATGCTGGTGCTGCCGGCGCGGATCTGCGCGGCGATGTCCTTGGCCACGTCGAGCTGGCGCTCGTGCTTCTTGCTGCTGTTGGCATGGGAGCAGTCCACCATCAGCCGGGCGTCGAGCTTGGAGGCCTCGAGGTCCGCGCAGGCGACGGCCACGCTCTCGGCATCGTAGTTCGGTGCCTTGCCGCCGCGCAGGATCACGTGGCAGTCGCGGTTGCCCTTGGTCTCGACGATCGCGACCTGGCCGTTCTTGTGCACCGACAGGAAGTGGTGCGGGCGGGCCGCGGCCTGGATCGCGTCGGTGGCGATCTTGATGTTGCCGTCGGTGCCGTTCTTGAAGCCGATCGGCGCCGACAGGCCCGAGGCCAGTTCGCGGTGCACCTGGCTCTCGGTGGTGCGCGCGCCGATCGCGCCCCAGCTGATCAGGTCGCCGATGTACTGCGGCGAGATCACGTCCAGGAATTCCGAGCCCGCCGGCATGCCCAGCCGGTTGATCTCCAGCAGCAGCTGGCGGGCGATGCGCAGGCCCTCGTCGATGCGATAGCTCTCGTCGAGGTAGGGATCGTTGATCAGGCCCTTCCAGCCGACGGTGGTGCGGGGCTTCTCGAAGTAGACCCGCATCACGATCTCGAGCGTGTCGGCATGCTGCTCCCGCATCGTCATCAGGCGCTTGGCGTACTCGAGCGCCGCACCCGGGTCGTGGATCGAGCACGGGCCGATGATCACCAGCAGGCGGTCATCCTTGCGCTGCATGATGTCGCGGATGCGCTGGCGCGTGCCGACGACGAGTTGCTCCATGGCCGTGCCACGGATCGGGAAGAAGCGGATGAGGTGCTCGGGAGGCGGCAAGGGCGTGATGTCCAGGATGCGTTCGTCGTCGGTCTGGGAAGTCTTGTCCTGCGGCGAATACCAGCGCTCCGCCTGCGCGGCGCTGGGATAGGGGGTCGACTTGGCATTCATGGGAATCACGCTTTCTATGAGGGCTGGTGTGGCGCCCGGGGCCCGGCCGAAAAAAAACCGCCGGGCTGGGGGCCCGGCGGTTTCTTGAGGATTCTTGGCGCTGCTGCTTATGCGTTCGCCTCTCCTCCGCCGGGGCGGTGCGAGAACCAAAAATAAGCAAAGTAAAACTTCGGTGCGGAACGCATAAGGGCCAATAGTGCCTGTGCTTGTTGCGGCGCGTCAAGCGCCGCTGAGGCCTCGCCGCCGCCGCCGTGCGACGACATCGGGCAAGCCAGCCTTCGCGGAATCACGGGGCTGGCTCGCCGGACCGGGGTCAGGCCGTGCCGCCGACGGTCAGGCCATCGATGCGCAGCGTGGGCTGGCCGACGCCCACCGGGACGCTCTGGCCTTCCTTGCCGCAGACGCCGACGCCGGTGTCCAGCTGCATGTCGTTGCCGATCATGCTCACGCGGGTGAGTGCGTCCGGGCCGTTGCCGATGATCGTCGCGCCCTTGACCGGGTACTGGATCTTGCCCTTCTCGACCCAGAAGGCCTCGCTGGCGGAGAACACGAACTTGCCCGAGGTGATGTCGACCTGGCCGCCGCCGAAGTTGGTCGCGTACAGGCCCTTGTCGATGCTGGCGATGATCTCGGCCGGATCCTTGTCGCCGCCCAGCATGTAGGTGTTGGTCATGCGCGGCATCGGTACATGGGCGTAGCTCTCGCGGCGGCCGTTGCCGGTGGGCGCGACCTTCATCAGCCGCGCGTTCATCGCGTCCTGGATGTAGCCCTTGAGGATGCCGTCCTCGATCAGCACATTGCGCTGCGAGGCGCAGCCCTCGTCGTCCACGTTGAGCGAGCCGCGGCGGTCGGGGATGGTGCCGTCGTCCAGCACCGTCACGCCCTTGGCCGCGACGCGCTGGCCGATGCGGCCGGAGAAGGTCGACGAGCCCTTGCGGTTGAAGTCGCCCTCCAGGCCGTGGCCGACCGCCTCGTGCAGCAGCACGCCGGGCCAGCCCGGGCCCAGGACCACGGTCATCTCGCCGGCCGGCGCCGGGCGCGACTCCAGGTTGGTCAGCGCCGCGCTCACCGCCTGCTCGACATAGGACGCGATCATCTCGTCGGTGAAGTAGGCCAGGCCGAAGCGGCCACCACCGCCGCCCGAACCCACTTCGCGGCGACCGTCGCTTTCGGCGATGACGGTGACGGACAGGCGCACCAGCGGCCGCACGTCGGCAGCCAGCGTGCCGTCGGCGCGGGCGATCAGCACCACCTCGTGTTCCGCGGCCAGGCCGGCCATCACCTGCTTGACGCGCGGATCCTTGGCGCGGGCCAGGCGCTCGGTGCGCTCCAGCAGCGCGACCTTCTGCGTGCTGTCCAGGCTGGCGATCGGATCCGCATCGCCGTAGAGGGCGCGGCTCGCGGACACGACCGGTTCGGTCGGCACCTTCACCCGCCGGCTCTGTCCCGCCGACGCGATCGCGCGCACGGTGCGGGCGGCGTCCAGCAGCGCGGCCTCGGAGATGTCGTCGGAGTAGGCGAACGCGGTCTTCTCGCCGGCGACGGCGCGCACGCCCACGCCCTGGTCGATCGAGAAGCTGCCGCTCTTGACGATGCCTTCCTCGAGGCTCCAGCCCTCCGCGCGGGTGGTCTGGAAATAGAGGTCGGCGTCGTCGACGCGATGCTCGGTGATCAGCCGCAGCGCCTGCGACAGCGACGCGTCGGTCAGGCCGAAGGGTTCGAGCAGCTGGGCACGGGCGGTGACCAGGCGGGCGAGGGTGGGTTCGCGCGAAATCATCGGGCGATTGTAGGCATCGCCCATGGCGGCCGGGGGGCGGACGCGGTGACCGACCCTGCCGCAAGGATGGGGACCGGCCGGTCCGGTGCGGACGGCCGGCTCAGCCGGAGAGGGCGCCGGCGCCCGTGTCGGGCTCGTCCTCGGCGTCGTCCCCGGCGTCCTGCTTCCAGGCCAGCGCCAACTGGTACAGCGCCTTGCGCGATTCGCCGGTCAGCTCCGCGGCCAGCGACGCCGCCTGCTTCAGCGGCAGGTCGCGCATGAGCACGCGCAGCGTGCGCTGGGCTTCCTCGGGCAGGCCGACCTCACCCACGGGCGCCGGCGCGGCATGCAGCACCAGCACGAACTCGCCGCGCTCGCGCTGCTTGTCCTGCGCCATCCAGGCGGGCAGCGTGGCGCAGGGCGCGGTGTGGATGGTCTCGAACTGCTTGGTGACCTCGCGGCAGACCGTCAGCGTCTGTTCGGGCGCCAGCTCCGCCAGCTCCGCGATCAGTTCCTGGATCCGATGGGGCGCCTCGAACAGCACCTGGCTGTACGGCGCGCCAGTCAGCGCCTGCAGTGCCGCGCGGCGTTCGGCCGACTTGGTCGGCAGGAAACCCACGAAGCGGAAACCCTGGGCGCGGGCGTCGCCGGCCACGCTGAGCGCCGCGGCGGCGCTGCTCGCGCCGGGCAGCGGCATGACGCGCACGCCAGCCCGCGCGGCCGCGGCCACCAGCACCGCGCCGGGGTCCGAGATCGCCGGCGTGCCGGCGTCGCTGACGTAGGCGATGCGTTCCCCGGCGAGCAGACGCGCGACCAGGCCTTCGGCCGCCTGCTGCTCGTTGTGCTGGTGCAGCGCCACCAGCGGCTTGTGCAGGCCGAGCCAGCGCAGCAACTGAGCGCTGACGCGCGTGTCCTCGCAGGCGACGGCGTCGACCAGCCCGAGCACGTGGATCGCGCGCAGGCTCAGGTCGGCGAGGTTGCCGATCGGGGTCGCGACGACGTAGAGCGTGCCGCCCGGGAATTGCTGATGACCGGCCGCGGCGGAAGCGGCAGCGATCAGCGAGGCGGACGGGGACGTCGACATGTTCAAGAAACTCTCCATCGGACGGGACGGCGCGCAGGCGCAGGCACGGGGCGCCGACGCCGAGCAGCGCGCCCTGGACTACCTGAGGCGGCAGGGGCTGCGGCTGGTGGCGCGCAATTATCGGGTCGCGCGCGGGCCGTCCGCCCGGGGCGGGGAGGTCGATCTGATCCTGTGGGCGCGGGACGGGACGCTGGTGTTCGTCGAGGTCCGTTCAAGGGAACAGGATGCGCATGGCGGCGCGGCTGCCAGCGTGACACGGGCCAAGCAACGGAAGGTGATCTTCGCCGCCGAATGTTTCCTGCTCACGCTGGCGAAGATGCCGCCCTGCCGGTTCGACGTGGTGGCGATCGACGGGGACCGCATCGAGTGGCTGCAAGGCGCGTTCGATGTGCCGGCCGAGCATTGAGGCCGGCGGCGGCCGCTGGCCGTGCACCCTTTATCATCCGCGCTCATGTTGGAACAACGCATACAACAACAATTCTTCGAGAGCGCGGACCTGCTCTACCAGGTCGCCGAAGGGCTGTCCCGCCCGCTGGCGGTGGCGGCGCAGATGATGGTGGACGCGCTCACCGCCGGCGGCCGGGTGCTGACCGCCGGGCTCGGCACCTCGGCCGCCGACGCGACCTACATGGCCTCGCTGCTGTCCGGTCGCTTCGAGCAGGAACGGCCCGGACTGGCCGCGATCGCGCTCGACGCGCAGGCGCAGGGTTACGCCGATCCCGCCTCGGCGCTGATGCGCCAGATCCAGACCTTCGGCCATCCCGGCGACCTGCTGCTGCTGTACGAGGCGCAGGCCAGCGGCGCGGCCGCCGCGCTGCTGCAGGTGGCGCATGCGCAGGAGATGAGCGTGATCGTGCTCAGCGGCACGCAGGACGACGACTGGCGCGGCACGCTGCTGGACACCGACGTGCAGCTGCGCGTGCCGCACAGCCGCTTCGCCCGGGTGGCCGAAGCGCACCGCCTCCTCTCCCATTGCCTCAGCGACGCGATCGACCTGCAGCTGCTCGGCGCGGGCGAATGACCCTCCTCCCGACCTTGAAGGACCTCCCGATGACGACCGTGACCCGAAGCCCCCGCTGGACCCGCCGCCTGATCCTTGCCGCCGCAGTGGGCGGCGCGCTGCTGCAGACCGCCTGCGTGCCGCTGATCGTCGGCGGCGCGGCGGTGGGCGGCGCGATGGTGGCGACCGACCGGCGCACCTCCGGCACGCAGCTCGAGGACCAGGGCATCGAGCTCAAGACCGCCAACCGCATCCGTGAGCAGCTCGGCGACCGGGTGCACATCAACGTCAACAGCTACAACCGCATGGTGCTGCTGACCGGCGAGACCCGCAACGACGAGGACCGCGCCGCGGTCGAGCGCATCGCCCAGGGCGTCGAGAACGTCGGCAACGTGCTCAACGAGGTGGGCGTGGGCATGCTGAGCTCGCTGTCGAGCCGTGCCAACGACGTGGCCATCGCCGCCAAGGTCAAGGCCAGCTTGGTCGACGCGAAGGACCTGATCACCAACGCGTTCTACATCGTGGTCGAGCGCGGCAACGTCTACATCATGGGTCGGGTGACCGAGCGCGAGGCCAGCCGCGCGACCGAGATCGCGCGCGGCGTGCGCGGCGTGCAGAAGGTGGTGCGCGCGATGGAGATCATCAGCGAGGCCGAACTGGCCGCGATGGGCCAGGCCCAGCAGCCGGCCAAGCCGAAAAGCACGCCCTGAACCGACACCTGCCGGCCGCCGCGCCGGCCGGACCGCCCCGAAGGGACCGCCATGCGGTCCCTTTTTTCCTGGCGCGACGGGTGGCCTGGTCGTGGCCACGGCGGGGCGCCGTCAGTGCGATCTCGCGCGGGTCGAAGCGGCACCTGACCGACGGGGGCGGCCGTTTTTCCGGCTCCCTTGATCTGGCGCATTGATGGAGGGGATCGCTGCTGACGGATGAGGCAGTGCTCATCATCATCGCCCCTCCCTCAATCGAGACAGTTGGAGGCGAAGCCCATGTACTTCCCCTATCTCCATGGCAAACAGAAGGAGGTGCTGGCCTTGCGCCATCTCGCGCCGGTGCTCGGCGTGGATGGGCAGGTGCAGCCGGTGATGGAGCCGGTGCGGGTGATGGCGACCTCGATGCGGCACACGCTGGAGGCCTGCGAGGCGCATCGCCTGCCGGTGTGGCTGGTGGTCAATCCGGTGCAGCAGGATTTCGACCTGCTGCTGCCTGCCGAGGCGTTCGATTGGGGCCGGCAGCTGTTCACCTCGCTGCCGACGCGCCAGTGGATCCATCCGACGCTGATGCTCGGCCCGGCGCTGACACCGGACGTGGTGAGGCGCTTCGTGCAGGTGTTCGGGGCCCGGCCGATGGGGCTGGTCGTCGGCCCCGACGCGCCGCCGCTGTCCGAGGTGATGGCGATGCTCGGCGGCGCGCGGGTGGGGCAGGTGTTCTTCAAGGGTGTCGAGCCCACGGCCGCGGCACGCGCCGCGCTCGGCGATGCCGCCTGCGTGTGGGTCGAGGAACGGCGCCTGCCGGACAGCCCCGACCTGCGCCAGGATCACCGTCACCCGTTCCAGGATCCACTGCCCGACCCGCGCCGCGAAGGCCGGGCAGACTTCTCGGACTACACGACGCTGCCCTCGCGTCCGGACATGCCCGAGGCGAGCTCGCGCCAGGCCGCGTTCCGGCTCAGCTACCTGCGCGTCGCGCCGGCGCCGGCCGCGATCTGGCTTGAATCCTTCATGAGCGGCCGGCTCGCGCCGGAGGACGACAGCGCCGACGAGCGCTTTCGCCGCGCGCTGCGGGCCTTCCAGTCCGCGCTCGACCGCGACGACGCCTGCTTCGGCCCCACCGAGGCGGTGCGGCGCTACCTCGCCAGCCTCATCGACGGCATCCTGCCGTCGCGGGCGCTCAGCAAGCAGTGGGAACTGATGCACCACCTCGAGCTGATCAGCGGCGTGCTCGCGGGGCGTTTTCCCGAAGCCAGGCCCGCCGGCGTACCGACGAGCCTGCTGGCGCCCGCGGCGGACCGCGCCTGAGCCAGCGCCGGCTCAGGCCTCGGCCGCGCTGAGCCGCACCGGGATGCCGCTGAGCACCGAGGTGCCCGAGATCGGGTCGCGGGCCTCCTCGTCCAGCAGCAGGTTCATGTTGACCCCGGGATGCCGGGCCGCCACGCTCAACTGGCTGCCGGTCAGGTCATGGCCCCAGCCGTGCGGCAGGCTGACCACGCCGGGCCGCATGTCCGGGCTCAGCGTGACCGGCGCGATCACGCTGCCGCGCGCGTTGCTCAGGCGCGCGGATTGTCCGTCCACCAGCCCCGCGCGCGCCGCGTCGTCCGGATGGACCAGCAGGGTGCAGCGCTCGCGGCCCTTGGCTAGCACCGGCAGGTTGTGCATCCAGCTGTTGTTGCTGCGGGTTTCGCGCCGGCCGATCAGCAGCAGCTCGTCGCCGGTCGGACGCCGCAAGGCGGTGTCCGCATGCGCGAGGTCGGCCAGCAGCGCCGACGGCGCCAGGTCGATCCGGCCGGAGGCCGTGCGCAGGATCTCCGGGACGCGGGCCTGCAGCTCGCCCAGATCGATGCCGTGCGGCGCCGCCTGCACCCGCTGGAGGGTGAGCCCGTCCGGCCGCGCGCCGAAGCGGTCGCCGTAGGGGCCTGAACGCAGCCCCAGGTCGAGCCAGCGTGCCGGGCCCGCGCCGCCCTCGAGCATGCCGAAGAGGGCATCGGCCTGATCCCCGGCCTGTCGCTTCAGCTCGGCGCGCAGCGCGGCATCGTCCAGCGCCTGCAGGTCGGCATCGGCCGGCAGGCCCGAGGCGATCGCCGCCAGGCGCAGCAGCGTCTGCCATTCGGCGCGCGGCGCCTCCGGGGCGTCGGCGTCGACGGGCAGCACCGGGCCCGACCAGCGCGCATGGTTCCGCCAGGAGAGCTGCGCGAAGACCATGTCGTAATGCCAGTCCTCCAGCGGGGAGGGCGGCGGCAGGATCAGGTCGGCATGGCGGCTGGTCTCGTTGATGTAGGGGTCCAGGCTGACCATGAAGTCCAGGCTGTCGAGCGCGCGGGCGAGCCGAGCGCCGTTGGGCGAGGACAGCACCGGGTTGCAGGCCACGGTGATCAGCGCGTGCACCTGGCCGTCGCCGGGCGTCTCGATCTCCTCGGCGAGGCAGCTGATGGGGAACTCGCCCATCACCTCGGGCGCCTTGCCGACGCGGCTGTGCCGGCGCCCGGTCGCGACGCCCTTGCCCTGGCCCGGCCGGCCCAGGGTGTTGGCGGCGAAGGCGGCGGCCTTGGGAAACATCAGGCCGCCCTCGGTGTCGAAGTGGCCGGTGACGATGTTGAGCGCGTCGATGAGCCAGCTGTTCAGCGAGCCGAAGCGCTGCGTGCAGGTGCCGAAGCGGCCGTAGAGCACCGCCCTGGGTGTCGTCGCGAACTCGCGCGCGAGGCGACGCTGGGTCTCCGCGGGGATGCCGCAATGCGCGGCCCCCCGCTCAGGCGGGAAGTCGGCGACGGCGGTCCGCAGCGCGTCCAGGCCCTCGACATGCTCGGCCAGGCGCCCGAGCCGCTCCAGGCCTTCGTCGAACACGGTGTGCAGCAGGCCCAGCAGCAGGTAGACGTCGCCGCCGGGGCGGATCGCGAGGTGCTCGTCGGCGGCCTGGGCGGTCTCGGTGCGGCGCGGGTCGATGACGACGATGCGGCCGCCGCGCGCCCGCATCGCCTTGGCCTTGCCGCGGTAGTCGGGGCTGGTCCACAGGCTGCCGTTGCTGACCATCGGGTTGGCGCCCAGGCAGATGAACAGGTCGGTGCGCGGCAGGTCCGGGACCGGCACGCTGAGCCAGTGGCCGTACATCAGCCCGCAGGCGAGCTGCTTGGGCATCTGGTCCAGCGTCGAGGCCGAGAACAGGTTGCGCGTGCCCAGCGCCCGCGCCAGGTGCGGGAAGTAGCTGAACAGGCCGATCTTGTGCGAGGCCGGGTTGCCGATGGTCAGCGCGACGGTGTCGGCGCCGTACTGTTCACGCAGCGGGGGCAGGCGGCGCGCGACCTCGGCGAAGGCCTCGTCCCAGCTGACCGGCTCGAAGCCCGAGCGGTCCGCGCGGCGCCGCATCGGCTGACGCAGCCGGTCGGGGTCCTCGTGCAGGTCCTTGAGGGCGACGCCCTTCGGGCACAGGTAGCCGTGGCTGAAAGGGTCGGCCTCGCTGCCGCGGATCGAGACGACCGAGGTGCCCTCGGACGTGGTGCGGGTGCGGATCTCGAGGCCGCAGCAGGCCTCGCAAAGTGGGCAGATGCGGGTGTGGGTCTGCTCGGTGGCTGTGGCGTCCAGGGCCATGGCGTGTCTCCCGTCGTTTGCCGGCGATTGTGGGAGGCCGCCCCAGCCCTCGCGGTCATGTAGGCGACAGCCCGGGGATGACGTGGCGGGCGGTCGGTGAAGGCCGGCGGCGCCGGCCGTCCTACATCTGCCGGAACAGGTGGGTGTAGCTCTCCGCGACGATCAGCGCGTCCTCGCTCTCCTTGAGCTTGACCTGCATGCGGCCGCGGAAGTCGCGCGAGACGCCGGCCACCGCGGCCGCGTTGACCAGCGTCGAGCGGTGGATCTGCCAGAACTGCTGCGGATCGAGTTCGTCGACCAGCTCCTTGAGCGGCTTGCGGATCAGCGCCTCGCCCTGGCGCGTGGCGACGCGGGTGTACTTGTTGTCGGACTGGAAGTACAGCACCTCGTCGACGGTGATGAGCTTCAGCGTCTGTCCGACCGAGGCGTTGATCCAGCGCAGGAACTGGCGCTGCGGCAGCTTGCCGGCCTGCGCGCCGAGCTGGCTCAGCACCGCGCTGAGGTCCGCCGGCGGGCCCGCCATGCGCTGCTTGACCCGCTGGATCGCGGTGAACAGCCGCGCCGGCTCGAGCGGCTTGAGCAGATAGTCGACCGCGCCCTCGTCGAAGGCGGACACCGCGTACTGGTCGTAGGCGGTGACGAAGACGACATGCGAGCGTCCCTGCACCTGCCGCGCGACGTCCAGCCCGGTGGCGCCCGGCATCTGGATGTCGAGGAAGAGCACGTCGGGCCGGCATTCCTGTAGCAGGCGCAAGGCCTGCACGCCGTCCGCGGCCTCGCCGACGACGACCAGTTCGGGCCACAGCTGCGCGAGCCGGTCCATCAGTTCATGGCGCAGCGTCTCCTCGTCCTCGGCGACGACCGCGGTCGGTGCGGCGGGGTGAAAGCTCATGCGGGCAGCTCCAGCGTGAATTCGGTGTCGTCGGCATTGCTGCGGCACTGCAGCCGCGGCGGTGGCGCGCCGGGCGCGCGCTCCAGCCGCTCCAGGCGCTCGCCGAGCGCGCGCAGCGCGGTGTCCTCGCCGCACAGGCCGCCGCGGTCGAAGGACAGCCGCAGCCGCAGTCCGCCGCCGGCCGCCTCCTGGGCGCTCAGCCGGGCCTGCGTCGGCAGCCGCGCCGCCGACCACCCAGGCCGAGCGCAGCTGCGCATCGTAGAAATGCTTCTCCGCGCCCGGACTGACCGATTCGATCGGGGTCAGCGCCAGCCAGCCCACGGTCAGGCCGTCCACGATGATGG
>NZ_PEOG01000100.1 GCF_002761755.1 Roseateles chitinivorans | reverse complement strand
CGCAGGCGCAGGCGCAGGCGCAGGCGCAGGCGCGGGAGCAGGAGCAGGAGCAGGAGCAGGAGCAGGAGCAGGTGCTGGCGGCGGCGCGCTGATCACACCGCCGTTGCTCGAAGCGACGCTCACGACGTAGTTGTTGCCGCCGTTGCCGTCCTGAACCGTCCAGCCCGATTGCACCGCGACTGTTTTGCCACTGCCGACGCTGCTGTCGGTGAACACTTGTCCCAAGCCGCTGACGGAGTCGCCGCCGACCAGGCCGTTGACCGTTGGCAAGCCATTGGCGCTCACCGTCCCGTCGTAGGTCTTGGACACCGGCGTCGCGGTGATCGACAGCGCTGCGGGCGTCACCGTCAGCAGGCCGGGCGCGAAGGTCACGGTGTAGTTCCCACTCGACAGCCCCTGCGCCACGATGCCGTAGCTGCCGGCGTTGACCGCGCCTTGCGCCGAGCCGCCATAGCTGAGCGAGCCGCTCAGGACCGCGCTCGTCTCGCCATTCACGAACCCGCTGTAGGTCACGCCGTTGCCGCCGACGAAAGCCAGCGCGTCGTAAACCTTCGAGGCGCCGTTGGCGGTGATGGTCAGCGGCGCGGGCGTGATGCTCAAGGCCGTCGCGTTCCCCGGCGCCTGGGCGATGACGTAGTTGCCGCTGTTGGGCGTGAGGCCGCTGCCGATGACAGCGTGGAAACCCACTGGCGCCGTGGCCGTGGCCGCCGAGGAAAACGAGAGACTGCCCGTCGTCGCGCTGGCGAGCGTGTCGCCGCCGACGAAGCCGCTGACCGATCCGGTCAGCACCGGGTCGGTCGCTCCGTACAGGCGCGTGGCCGCGCCTGCGGTCACCGTCAGCGTCGCCGGATTCACCGTAAGCGCGCCCGGCACATAGCTGATCGTGTAATTGGAGGCGGTCAGGCCCTGCGGGCTGATGGCATAGGTGCCGGCATTGACCGCGCCTTGCGCGCTGCCGCCATAGCTCAGCGCACCGCCCAGGCTGCTCGCGGACTCGCCATTGACGAAACCGCTGTAGGTCACGCCGGCGCCGCCGCTGAAGGCCAGCGCGTCGTAGGTCTTGGTCACGGTGCCGGCAGTCACGGTGAGCGCCGCCGGCGTGATGTCCGCGGTGGTGTTGATGCCGCTGAACCCGCTGATGCTGTAGTTGCCCGCATCGGCGCCGCTCAGGCTCACGGCCGAGATGTTGACGGCCAGGCCGCTGCCCACGTTCGCCTGCGAGAAACTGCCGCTGGCCACCAGCGACACCGCGTCGCCGGCCACCAGGCCCGAGGCCGTCACGGCCGCCGTGGCCGTGCCGTCATAGACCTTGTTGGCCGCCGAGAACGCATTGAGCACCTTCGGGCTGACGGTGTAGGTGCCCTGGTTGAAGTAGGCGACGGCATAGGTGCCGCCCTGGTAGGACGACGGATTGGTCGGCGAGCTGACCAGCGAGGTGTAGCTTCCGGCGTTCTTGCTCGGCGTGCTGAAGCTCAGCGGTCCCAGGTTTCCGACGACGAAGCCGTTCGGGCCGCCGAGCGTGGTCGGCGTGGCCAGGCCGGCGGTGCCGGTGCCGCCGTCATAGACGCGCGTCCCGTTCCCGCTGAACACGTAGATCGGATACATGGCCATGTTGACCACGTTGTAGCCGGCCGATGTGTAGCTGCTGTTCCCGCCGGGAATGACCATCGTCCCGCAGTTCGGGTAGCCGGGATTGCAGGGCGGGCTCTGGGTGAACTGCGCGGCCTGGTTGTTGCCGTTGAGTCGGAACAGCATGTGGGCGACGCTGGGGGCCCAGAACTGGATGCGGGCCTGGTTGCCGTTGTTGACCAGGCCGAGAGAACCCAGCTGATTGGCGGTGTTGTTGACGTCCACGACGATGACACCGCCCGACGAGGAGGTGCGGAAGGTCGTGACGGTGCCCGAGTTGCCTTCCACGCCAAAGGCGAACTCCTTGGCATCGCCAGTGCTGGTGGCCGTCATCAGCAGGTTGCCGCCGCCGGTATCGACGGTGGCGCCGGAGAGCACGTAGATGCCGCCCTTGGTGCCGTCGTAGGAGGGCGTGGTGGCGGTGGTGTGGCCGTTGATGACGATGTCACCGCCACCGGAGGACACGGTGACGCCGGTGCCGAGCTTCACCGCCGGCGCGCTCGAGGAACTGTTGAGCGCGAAGCCGATGCCGTTGGCGCGCGCGGCCGTGGTGCTGCCGCCGGCGCCGCCGATGAGGATGCGGCCGCCGTTGGAGACGAGGTTGGCATTGATTGCCACGCCCCCCAGGTTGGACGAGGCATTGTTGGCCGAGCTCAGCGTCAGGCCCAGCGCACCGGAGGTCGAGGTGATCGGGCTGTTGACGATGATGTTGCGATCGGCCAGCAGGGTCAGCGTCGCGGCGCCGCCGGTGGACTTGGTGATCGCGCTGGCGACGGTGATGTCGCCGCTGCCGCTGCCGGTGGCGCCGTAGGCCGCGGCATTGCTCTGCGTGGTGACGGTGACGCTGGTCCCGTTGCCCAGCGCGCTGGAGATGGTGCCGGCGGCGGTCGTGCCGATGGTGTAGTCGTACGGATCGATCAACCATTGGCCGCCGGTGCCACGGGCGGCGCTCGCGTCCACCCGCAGCGTCCCGTTGTCGACATGGGCGGCGGAGGTCTCGATGAAGCCGCCATCGCCACCGAGCGGCGCGCTGGCATCCAGCGTACCGGACGCATTGAGCGTGCCGGTGGCCATGTCCCCGAGCAGCAGGATCTCGCCCTGCTTGCCGTTGGCCAGCGTGCGCGCCTGCACCAGGCCGGTGTTGTTCACGACCGCGGTGGTGAGCTGGTCGAGCGCCCGGGCGGTCAGGAGCACGCGCCCGCCGTCGGCGCGGATCGCCCCGCCGTTGGCGACGGCGGCATCGAGCGCGCCCTGCTCGATCGTCAGCCGTGCCAGGCCGCCGGCGTCGAGCGTGACGGTGCGCGCGGCGGCCAGGTTCACTTGACCGCCCGGCGCGTCGATGGTGCCGTCGTTGATCACCTTCGCGGCGATGAGCGACACCGATCCGCCCGCAGCGGCGGCGATGCTGCCCTGGTTGGTCACGGCGGCGGCGCTGGCGCCGTCGAAGCGATAGCGGCCGGCCATGAAGTCGGCATCGCTGAGGGCCAGGGTCGAGGCCACCAGGCCACCGACGTCGACCCGCGCGCTGGAAGAGAACAGGACGCCGTTCGGGTTGAGCAGATAGACCTGGCCGTTGGACTTCAGCGCTCCCTGGATGACCGAGACATCACCACCGGTGACGCGGTTCAGCGCGATGGACGAGGCGGAGGGCTGCTGGAACTGGACCGTCGAACCCGGAGCGATGTTGAAGCTCTGCCAGTTCGTGGCGAGCCTGGGCGTCGACTGCTGGATCAGCAGCGTGTTGCCGCTCTGGGTCAGCGTGGCGATGCCCTGGGTGACCTGCCCGCCGGTGGGAAGGCCCGCGGCGAAGCCGGCGCCGGCACCGCCCAGTGCCAGCGAGGCGATCGCAAAGCGCATCGCGGCGGACGCCACCGACGCCCGCTTCCCACGCGCGCGTCCGCACTCGGGCACCGGCACATAGCTGCCCGCGTGGTCCGACCAGACCAGTCGGAAGACATGGTTCAACGCCGCTGCATTCATTTCGCGCCCTCGTGGAAAAGCCCCGCCTTGGCGGTGTCGAGGGCGACTCTAGGGAGAGCGGGGCGGCGGCCATAGAAGCCGGCGGAGGAAGCTGGTGTAGGGCGTTGGACTACAGCGCGCCGGAGCGTGATGGATTCACGCCGACGGCGATGGCGTCAGGAGGCTCAGCGTCGCGCTGACGGCGAGCGCCCGGCTTGACGAACCGCCGGCTGGCCCGTCAAGGCTTCATCCTCGAAAGCCTCGTGAATGCGGAACCAGCCATTGGCAGCGGCGGTGACCTTCACCAGCACGCGCGCGCGCATGCCGGAGTCGGTCCACCGGAAATCAGGAACCAGAGGCCCCTCACCGCGCCTCCTTCGGCACCCACATCACCGTCGTCCTGAGTTGCGTGACCCCGCTGAATCCCAGCACCCGGTCCGAGAGCGCCACCATCGTCGACGGCATTTCCGCGCGATCCGGCAGCAGCTCGACCGAGCGCAGCGGCGTCTGGCTCAGCGGGCGCTCCTCGGCGTCGACCCAGCTCAGCTTCAGCAGCGTCGTGGGCTCCGCGGTCATGTCCTGCCACGGCGCGCCGCGCACGGCCTGCATGTGGAAGATCCGCTGCCCGCGCCCGGCCAGTTGCGCCATCGATCCGGTCGGCGGCAGGCCGGGCACCAGTTCGGTGTCGATCGAGCCGGTCGTGGCGCGCAGCGGCGTGAAGCCGCCGCTCACCCGCAGCATGCCGACGCCCTCGATGGCGCTGCCGCTGCCCAGGCCGCGGACCCACGCCAAGGTGGTGCCGGTGACCTGGTTGAAGAAGCCATAGTCGGTGACGTAGTTCGGGAATGCCGGCAGGCCCGTGGCGATCGTCGCCTGCGTGCCGCTGAGCGAGTTCGGCTCGTAGGCCGCCAGTTGCTGATCGAAACCACTGATCGGATTCGGCCGTTTCCATGTCGCCACCACGTAGCGCCCCGACATCGCCAGGCGCTGCTGGCTGGTGGCCAATCCCTCCAGGCGGGCTTCGCGATCCCTCGGCACGCCATTCAGGTCGAAGCCGCGCAGCACCAGCGTGGGCCAGGTGCCGAACGGGCCGGCGCGCTCCCACAACAGCCAGACAGTTTGTCCATCGGTGGCGGCGGACACCGGACCGAACTGGACCGCCTGGTCCGGGAAATCGCTCGAGGTGCGGAGGTTGATCGTCGGTCGCGTCGCAGACAACGCGCCGCGAGCGTCGAAGCTCAGCAGTTGCACCTCCTCGGCCGGTCGGTTCTCCGCCCGGCCCAGGACGACCGCGCCGCCCGCGTGCAGCATCGGCGGAACCACCGCGTTCCGGGACAGCCCCGTGTGGCGCACCGTGTCGAGCACCCGGCCGTTGCGGTCCAGGCGCGAAACGATCAGATCGGAGGTCGTGCTCGCGCTGGTCTGCTGGAACAGCAGCACCTCGTTGCCGACTTCCCCGACGGCGACGATCTTGTCCGCCTCCGGCAGCCACTCGCCGGCCATCGACTGCGCCGTCGCCGGCACCTGTGCGGCACGGTAGAGGGCGATGCCGCCGCCATCGCTGCCGATGTCGTACCCGACGAGCACCTCGGTCGTCTCGCGCAGGACCGTGCTGCCCGGTAGCGGCGCGCGGGTCCGCTCCTGGACGAGACCGATGCCGGGGGCATACCAGTCCGAGATCTCCAGCGTCGTCACCTCGCCCGGCGTGCCGGTGCTGCTGGGCACGACGCGCACCAGCAGCTTCGTGTCCACGCGGACCGCCTTGATCGCCGCCAGGCGCGGCAGCGTCAGCGATTCCTCGCCG
Source organism: Roseateles chitinivorans (assembly GCF_002761755.1). Lineage (GTDB taxonomy): Bacteria > Pseudomonadota > Gammaproteobacteria > Burkholderiales > Burkholderiaceae_C > Roseateles > Roseateles chitinivorans. Next base: position 8,860 of record NZ_PEOG01000100.1, on the reverse strand, counting down.
ATCACCCGCGCGTACATCGCGACATCGACCGCGTCGGTGCGCTTGTCGCCATCCACGTCGATCGCGGTCTCGGTGAAGCGCCGCTCCAGGATCGTCCACTGATCGTCGACCCGCACCGGCGAGCGCAGCTGCGTCATCCGGACGGTCTCGCCCGCTCCCTTGCCGGTGAAGTCGAACTGCTCGGTGACGACCACGCTGCCGCCTTCGAGCGCAATCCCGCGCGACGCGGCGCCCTCGTTGCTGGCGTTGGTCGCGGACTCGGTCAAGGCTCCGCCCGACGCGGCGATCGTGATGTCGGTCGTGTAAGCCGAACTCGCGTTGCCCTGCACCACGTTGACCCCGCGGTAGCGCCACAAGCCGCCGGTCGCCAGCGGGCGCAGCGTGGCGGCCTCGGCCTGGAGCACCGCCCCGGGCGCCGGGGCCGCCGGGATCAGCGACGCCGCGCCGGCCGGTGGCGGGCTGGTGCCAGCGTCGGAGCCTCCACCGCCGCCGCAAGCGCTGAGCGCCACGACGCCCACCCACAATGCCAACCCTGATCGCACCCGGCCCGCGGCCGCGCGCGACATCGCACGAATGTCCATTCCTCGCTCCCTGGCCGGCCCGTGCCGGCGGTCCTCGTTCTTTGCGCGGCGCAGTGTAAGGACTCTTGAGGAGGCGGGAGACGGGGCAGCCACTCGCGCGTCCGCCCGGCCCGGCAGATCCAGCACTTCGGCCAGGGCCTTCCGTGGTGTGGTCCGCCGCGACCCGCTACGGTGGCGGATCCCGCAGTGAAACAGGAGATCCCCATGGACACACGCGTGCGACACCGTCGCATCCAGGTCGGCGAGGTGGACACCTTCTATCGCGAGGCCGGCCCCGCGGAGGCGCCGGTCCTGCTGCTGCCGCACGGCTACCCCTGTTCGTCCTACGAGTTCCGCAACCTCATGCCGCGACTGGCGGACCGCTGGCGGCTCATCGCGCCCGATTACCCGGGCGCCGGCTACAGCGCCACGCCCGACACCTTCGACTACAGCTTCGACGGCTACGCCGCGTTCCTGGACGAATTCGTGCAGACGATGCGGCTCGAGCGGTACATGCTCTACCTCCATGACTTCGGCTCGCCGATCGGCACCCGGCTCGCGATCCGCGCGCCGGAGCGGGTCGTGGCGCTGATCATCCAGAACGGCGACATCCCCTATGAGGACGCGCTCGGGCCGAAGTACGCGGAGATCGAATCGACCTGGACCCTCCCGGTCGACGAGATGCGCGCCCGGCTGGCGGAGGCGATCCAGGAGGACACCTTCAAGGAGGAGTTCCTGAACGCGGTCGATGCGCCGCTGGCCGAGCGGATTCCCCCGGACCTGTGGCAGCTGCACTGGTCGCTGATGACACCGCGGCGGCGAGAGATCGCGATCGACCTGATCGCCGGCCTGAAGGAGAACCGTGCCTGGTTCCCGAAGCATCGCCAGTACCTGCGCGATCACCGCCCGCCCACGCTCATCGTCTGGGGACCGCAGGACCATTACATGCCGGAGCAGTCGGCCCGAGCCTACCTGCGGGATCTGCCGGACGCCGCGCTGCACCTGCTCGACGGCGGCCACTGGCTGCTGGAAACCCACCTCGACGAGGTCGTCCCGCTCATCCGCGATTTCCTCGGACGGCTCCCTTCGAGCCAGGGCTAGCAGGCGGGCTCCTACCGGCCACCGACCCACGGTGGTCAAGCGGATTGCCCACTTCCATTATTTCGACTATTCTCGAATGATGGAACAAGACGACGTCGTCCGCGCCTTGGGCGCCCTGGCCCAACCGCTGCGCCTGCAGGTCTTCCGCGCGCTGGTCGTCGTGGGCGACACCGGCCTGACGCCCGGCGCGATTCAAGAGGGGCTCGGCGTTCCGGCCGCGACGCTGTCCTTCCATCTCAAGGAGCTGGTGGCTTCGGGCCTGGTGACGCAGGAACGCTCCAGCCGCAACCTCATCTACCGGGCCGCCTATGCCCGCATGAACGCGCTCGTGGGCTATCTCACGGAGAACTGCTGTCAGGGCGCGTCCTGCACCCTGCCGTCGACGAGCGCCGGCTGCGGCTGCTGAGTTCCAACGCCGTCCCCCCCCGCACCTCAAGGACACCGCCGAACCATGACCCACCATGTGCTGATCCTCTGCACCCACAACTCCGCGCGCAGCGTGCTCGGCGAGGGCATGCTCAATCACTGGGCGAAGCAGCTCGGCAAGGACGTCCGGGCCCATAGCGCCGGCAGCGCGCCCAGCGGCCGCGTCAATCCGTTCGCACTCGAGGCCCTGGAGGCCGCCGGTGTCGACACGACCGGCTACCGCAGCAAGAGCTGGGACGAGTTCAGCGCGTCGAACGCCCCGCCGCTGTCCATCGTCATCACCGTCTGCGACAGCGCCGCGGCCGAGCAATGCCCGGTCTTCTTTGGCGGCGCGGGGCAACCGGTCAAGGTCCATTGGGGCTATCCGGATCCCTCCGGCGCCGAGGGCGGCGAGGAGGGCAAGCGCCGCGCGTTCGAGCTGACGCGGCAGGCCATCGGCTATCGGATGCTGCAGCTGCTGCAACTGCCGCTGGCGACGATGAGCCGGACCGAGCTGCAGCAGGCGCTGGTCGCCATCGGCAGGCGCTGACACGATGGACTTGCGTCGCAAGCTCCTCGCGGAGGGATTGGGCACGGCGCTGCTGCTGGCGATCGTGATCGGCTCCGGCGTCATGGCCGAGCGTCTCGCCGGCGGCAACGCCGCGATCGCCCTGCTGGCCAACACCCTGGCCACGGTCGGCGGCCTGTACGTCCTGATCGAGGTCTTCGGCCCCGTCAGCGGTGCCCACTTCAACCCGGCCGTCAGCCTCGTCATGGCCTGGCGCGGCGAAATGGCCCGCAGCGCCCTGCTCTCCTACCTCGTCGCCCAACTGGCTGGCGCGGTGCTGGGCGCCTGGCTGGCGCATGCGATGTTCGACATGACCTTGCTGCAGTTCTCCACCAAGCCGCGCACCGGCACTGGCCAATGGATCGCCGAGGGCGTCGCCACCTTCGGCCTGCTGCTGGTCATCCTGCGCGCGCCGGCCTCGCGGGTGGCGGCCATGGTGGCGGCCTACATCGGCGCGGCCTACTGGTTCACAGCCTCGACCTCCTTCGCCAATCCAGCCGCCGTCGTCGGCCGCATGTTCAGCGACAGCTTCGCCGGCATCGCGCCGTCCAGCGCGCCCGGCTTCGTCGTGGCCGAGTTGATCGGCGCGGCCCTCGCCGTGGGCGTGCACCGCTGGCTGTCCCCACCTGCCGACGAACGCCGCGACATCCCTTCCGCCCCATCGACACCCGCCCACCATGTCTGACACCCTCTTCCCCGATGCCGACTTCCCCGCGCTGGATGGCGCGCTGTTCGACGTTCCCAGCCAGGACCGCCTGACGGTGCCCGCGCCGTCGCGGCATCGGCCCCGCATCCTGATGCTGTACGGCTCGCTGCGCGAGCGTTCCTACAGCCGGCTGCTGACCTTCGAAGCCGCCCGGCTGCTCGAGGCCATGGGGGCGGAAGTGCGGATCTTCAATCCGGCCGGCCTGCCGCTGCCGGACGACGCCCCGGAGTCGCATCCGAAGGTGCAGGAGCTGCGCGCGCTCGCCGCCTGGTCCGAGGGCATGGTGTGGTGCTCGCCTGAACGCCACGGTGCGATGACCGGCATCATGAAGTCGCAGATCGACTGGATCCCGTTGTCGACCGGCTCGGTGCGTCCGACGCAGGGGAAGACGCTGGCGGTGATGCAGGTGTCGGGCGGATCGCAGTCCTTCAACGCGGTGAACCAGATGCGGGTGCTGGGCCGGTGGATGCGCATGCTCACCATCCCGAACCAGTCGTCGGTCGCCAAGGCCTTCGCCGAGTTCACCGAGGCCGGCCGCATGAAGCCCTCCGCGTTCTACGACCGCGTGGTCGACGTGATGGAGGAGCTCTTCAAGTTCACGCTCCTGACGCGCGACCTGGGCCCCTACTTGCTGAGCCGCTACAGCGAGCGCAAGGAGAGCGCGGCGGCACTGGCCAAGCGAGTCGATCTGGCGGCCGCCACCGGCTGCGCGCCTGTCGCGGACGCGAGCCGCTGCGGCTGCGGCCCGGCCCGCGATGCCGCCGCGCCGGACAAGGCATCGGCCGCCTCCTCGCCCTGTTGCAGCAAGTAACGCCAGCGGCGTGGCTGCGTGCCGTGGCCGCGCCCGGCGCGCATCGCGCGTCCTGTCCTCGCCCAGCCGTTATGACCGTCGCGGCCGCATTGAGGACAATGCGGGGTCCCGCACGTCCGCCGCCACGACCATGACCCTCGCCCTCCCCCGCGCCGCCCGCCGCCTGCTGGCCGTCCTCTGCCTGGCCGCCGCGCCGGCGGTCCATGCCGACATCGTCGTGGGCCAGGTCGCGCCGTTCAGCGGACCGCAGGCGGTCACCGGCAAGGCCATCCGGGCCGGTGCCAAGCTCTGGATCGACGAGGTCAACGCCCGCGGCGGCGTCCGCGGCCAGCGCATCAGGTTCGTCACCCGCGACGACGCACAGAAGCCCGAGGAGACCGTGCGGCTGGTCAAGGAAATGATCGCCCAGGACGCGCCGACCGCGCTGATCGGCACCGTCGGCACCTCCAACCTGGAAGCCCTCAAGCAGGACGGCGTGCTTGAGAAGAGCCACGTCTCCATGGTCGGCGCGATCTCCGGGGCGACCAGCGTCCTCACCGCGCGCGGCATGTATCCGGTCAAGGCGAGCTACCGCGAGGAAGTCGATCGCCTGTTCCGGCAGCTCGGCGAGATCGGTCGTACCCGCGTCGCCGTCGTCTACCAGGACGACGGCCTGGGGCGCGATGCGCTGGCCGGCGCGCAGGCCTCGGCCAAGACCTATGGCCTCACCCTGGTCGCCCAGTCGGGCTACGCGCGCAACACCGTCGAGGTGGGCAAGGCGGTGGACGAGATGGTGAAGCAGACGCCGGACGTGATCTTCCTCGCCGCCACCACCGCCGCCGCGATCGAGTTCACCAGCCGCTACCAGGCCGCCGGCGGACGCGCCGGGCTGTACGGCATGTCGATCATCGACGTGCAGGCGCTGCTCAAGAAGCTCGGTCCCGATCGCGCGCGCGGCTTCGCCTTCTCGCTGGTGCTGCCGACCGACGATCGCCTGGACCGCGAGGTGGTGCGCGACTACCTGCGCCTGAGCCAGAGCGCCAAGGATCCGGACCTGTCCTCGCGCTCGCTGGAGGGCTTCATCGCCGCCAAGGCGCTGGTGCGGGCGCTGGAGCGCAGCGGCCCGGGCGCGGCCGCGCTGACCGAGACGCTGGAGCGCGGCTTCGAGACCGATGTCGGCGGCCACCGCCTGACCTTCGGCAAGGGCCAGGCGCCGTCTCGCTACGTCGACTTCGCCGTGCTCGGCGCCGGCGGCCGGCTGGTGCGCTGAGCAGGTCTTCCCTCCGTTCGGTCCCGGCGAGACCGCCTGGGGAAGGCGCTGGGCCGAACGCGGCGCCAGACGCCGGCAGTCCGTCTTCCGAACAGTGCAACCGCCGTTGCCGTTCATGTCGCTTCCGTGAAGTCTGACAGCGCGCTTTCCGCCCTCCCTCGCTAAGCTTCGCGACCTCCCCACCACCGCCGTCGCCGTCGCACGGCGTCGCCTCGTGAAGTACCTGATCGCATCGGCTGCCTGGGGCCTGCTCGGCCTGCTCACGCACGCCGGCGTCCACGCGGCGCCGGGTCCGGAAGACGAGGACCAGCTGGAGGCGCTGCTGCGGCGGGAGGTGCAAGGCCCGTCGCGCTACGCCCAGAGCCTGATGGACGCGCCGGCCGCGGTCAGCGTGATCACGCGCCAGGAGTCCGCCGCGCTCGGCCACCAGACCATCGGCGACATGCTCGGCCGCCTGCCCGGCGTCTACCTCGGCAACACCCGCAGCTACAGCAATGTTGGCGTGCGCGGCTTCAACCGGCCCGGCGACTACAACTCCCGCGTGCTGATGGCCATCGACGGCCAGCGCGTCAACGACGCCATCTACGACCAGGGCCTGCCGCAGCTGGAATTCCCCGTCGTCGCGGAATGGGCCAAGCGGGTGGAACTGGTGCAGGGCCCGGGGTCCTCGATCTACGGCAGCAACGCGCTGCTGGGCGTCGTGAACGTGGTCACGCTGGACGGCGCCGACGCGCCGGGCCTGTCGATGCTGGGCAGCGCCGGCTCGCGGGGCCAGCGCCGCGTCGAGATGCACTACGGCGCCACCGACGCCGCGGGCGGCGACCTCTTCATCGGCCTGAACCTGCAGCGCACCGCCGGCGAAACCCTGTTCCTGCCCGAGCTCGGCACCGCCGACGGCTGGATCCGCGGCCTGGACGGCGAGCGCCAGGCCGCCGTGCTGGCCAAGTACCGGCTCGGCCGCTGGAAGCTGTCGATGGCCGCGGTGCAGCGCGACAAGGACGCGCCGACCGCGCCCTACGGCACGCTGCCCGGCGTGTCCGGCACCCGCTACACCGACCGTCAGCTGATGGTCGAGGCGGCCTATGACGAGGGCTGGCAGGACGACCTGCGGCGCAGCCTGCGCCTCGGGCTTTCGCAGTACGACTTCCGCGGGCGCTACGTCTTCGGCCAGTCGCCGGACGTCGTCGACCGGGACGAGTCCTATGCCCAGTGGCTCACGCTCGACGCGCGCGTGCTCTGGCGCGGCCTGCTCAACCACGAGCTGATGGCGGGCGCGGAGATCCGCACCTCGCCATATGGCGTGCAGCGCAACTACCAGGTCGCGCCCTACGAGTCCCGGCTCGACAGCAACGTCTCGCAGGACTCTGCCGCGCTGTCGGTGCAGGACCAGTGGCGCCTGTCGCAGCACTGGCAGCTGACGACCGGCCTGCGGCTGGACCACGCCCGCGGCTTCTCGCCGGCGCTGTCGCCGCGCACGGTGCTGGTCTTCCGGCCGGACGAGCGCCAGACGCTGAAGCTGATGTGGGCGCGCTCCTTCCGTACGCCCAACCTGTACGAGCGCTACTACGACGATGGCGGCCAGACGCAACTGGCCAATCCCGCGCTCGAGCCCGAGCGGCTCAGCTCCGCCGAGCTCGCCTGGGAATACCTGCTCGCCTCCGGCCAGGCGCTCAGCGCCAACCTCTACGACACCCGCCTGAACCGCCTGATCGAGCAGGTGCCGCTCAGCGACGATCCCGAGGCCGCGGTGCAGTACGTCAACCGGGGCCGGGTGCGGCTGCGCGGCCTGGACCTCGGCGTGGAGCAGCGCATCGATGGCGGCTGGCTGTGGCGTGCGAGCGCCTCCTGGATGGACGCCCGCGACGACCAGGGCCGGCGCCTGAGCAACGCGCCGGACTGGATGGTCAAGGGCCATGCGATCACGCCGCAATGGCGGGCCTGGCAGCTCGGCATCGAGTGGACCGCGCTGGGCACGCGACTCGGGCGGGTGAAGGTACCGCCGGCCACCTTCGTCAACGCCCAGCTGCGCTACCGGATCGATGCCCGCCAGAGCCTGGCGCTGCAAGTGGACAACCTGCTGGACCGGGACAACCTCGACCCGTCGTCCCCGGACGCCGCGCTGAGCGCGATTCCCCAGTCGCGTCGCGCCTGGCGCCTGGCCTGGCGCATCGCCTTCTGAGCCGCCGACGATGCCGATTCGCGCGCGCCTGTCCCGACGACTCGCCGACCTCCGCCCCTGGCGGGCGGCGGCGTTGCTGCTGCTCGCGCTCGGCGGCGCTGCGGCGCTGCGGCCGGCCGCGGCGCAGGCAGCCGGACCGGACGGCCTGAAGACCGAGGTGATCTACCGGGCACTGATGTTCGTCAACTGGCCCGCGGAGCGGGAACAAGGCCGCTCGCTGCAGCTGTGCACCGCCGGCGACACCAGCCTGGAAACGGCGATGCAGGCGCTGGCCGGGCGCTCGATCCGGCATCTGGTGATCGAGGTGCGCCGCCTCGTCCGCCCGGAGCAGCTCGGCGGCTGCCACCTGCTGTACCTGTCCGAACCGCGGCCCGCCTGGCGCGTCCTGCTCGACCGGCAGCCGCTGCTGGTGCTGTCCGACACGGCCGGCATGCTGGACCAGGGCGCGATGCTCAACCTGCAGATCGAGGACGGGCGTATCGTCTTCGACGTCGACCTCGACGCAGCCCGACGCGCCGGCCTCGTCATCAGCGCGAAGCTGCTGCGCCTGGCGCGCTACGTGCGTCATCAATCGACTTCGCCATGAACCCCAAGATCCTCGACGCGCTGGAACGCTGGCGCGAGCTGGCCGTGTCGCTGGCCGCGCTGCTCACCTTCGCCCTGCTGCTCAGCGTGATGCAGTACTGGCGGCTGCAGCAGCGCCAGCTCGAGGACCTGCGCACCCAGGCCGGCATCGTGGCGCAGACGGCCTCCGCCGCGCTGGTCTTCGACAGCCGCGACGAGGCCGGCGAGATCCTGCAGGCGCTGCGCCAGAATCCCGCCACGTTGCGGGCCCGGCTGCTCAAGCGTGACGGCCTGCCGGCCGCGGTCTACATCCGGCCCGCCGCGCAGCGCTCGCGGCTGGAGGCCTGGGCCGGACAGGTGTCGCTGGAGGTGCCGGTGATCGCCGACGGGCGTGCGGTGGGCTCGTTGTCGGTCGACGCGAGCCGGCTGCCGATGTGGTGGGACCTGGCGCAGTTCATCGGCGCGACGCTGGGCACCCTGGCGGCGACCGCCGGCCTGGCTTGGCTGCTGTCCAAGCGGCTGCGCGCGCAGATGAAGGAGGCGGAACGCCGCACGCGCTACCTCGCCCGCTTCGACGCCCTCACCGACCTGCCCAACCGCGAGCACCTGCGCACGCTGCTGGAGAAGGCGCTGCGCCTGGACGGCGGCGCGGCCCTGCTGCTGCTGGACCTGGATAACTTCACCCAGATCAACGACCAGTTCGGCCATGCCGCCGGC
>NZ_PEOG01000099.1 GCF_002761755.1 Roseateles chitinivorans | reverse complement strand
AGTACTGGTACCACCACGTGAACTCGTCGGCCGGAGACAGGGGCGTCAGCGCGGTGGTCCGATCCAGCACCAGGAAACCGCTCACCGACACCAGCGCCTGGCAGCGCTCGGGCCACAGCGCGGCCATCGCCAGCGACAGGACGACCGCCCGCGCGGCCCGTGCACTCGAGGCGGTCCTCATGGCTTGAGCACCAGCAGGCCGCTCGAATGGGCGCGCACATCGGCCTCGTCCAGCCATTCCCGGCGATAGCGTCCCTGCGCCAGCAGCGCGGCCTGGTCGGCGTAATGCGCGTCCGGCCAGACGCCGCTCTGCCCGACCGGATTGACGCCCAGCGCCTCCTGCGGCCGCGCGAAGTCGATCAGCCGGCGGGTCGACGGTCCGTAGACCACCGGCCACGGCCCGCTGCCGTTGCGCTGCGCGAAGTTGTTGGGCACCTCATGCCCGCCGGGCACCGGGAACGGGCCGATGTTGAAGATCCGGTCCAGCGGCTTCTGCCGGCCGAGCGGATGCTCATGCGTCAGCGTGTGCACCGCGTCCCAGCGCCAGGTCGCGCTGTCGGGGCCGAGCGTCGCCTGCAGGTGCGCGACCGCCGCCTTCCAGGCGCGGCGGACGATGTCGGTCTGGGTTTCGCGCTGCGGCGTCGAGCGGTCGTCCCACCAGGGCGACTCGGCATCCGCCATCAGCCGCGGCAGCGCGTGATCGAGCGCGCGGGTGCGGCGCAGGTTCTCGAACTGCGCCTCGCCGAGTTCGTCCTTGAGCGCCGCCCGCAGCAATTCGGCGGTGAACTGCTGGAACAGCACCGGCGCCACCGCGTCGGCCTTGTAGGCGCCGTTCCAGCGCACCAGCGCCTCCACCAGCGGCTGCTCCTCGACCGAGGCCGAGCCGCGCAGCAGCGGGATGATCGGCCGCAGCACGCGCGGGCCGTAGTCGGTCTGCACGTCCAGCTGCAGCGCCTGGCTGTTGTGGATGTCCCAGCGCTTGCCCTGGCTCAGCAGCCCGTCGAGTCGCCGTCCGCGCTCGGCCAGGTTGTAGTACCCCGGCACCGGCGTGTCGCCGGTCGGCTGGAAATTGGCCGACACGATGTAGCCGCGCGCCGGGTTCTCTTCCTGCGGGTTGGCCGAGAACGGCAGGAAGCCCGGCTTGTCGGCCTCGCCGGTCGAGCCGTCCAGCACGAAGGCCGGGTTCACGCCGGGCGGGCGCAGGGGCAGCTTCGCGGCCGCCCACCAGGCGATGTCGCCGCTGGCGTTCGCCCACACGATGTTCAGGCCCGGCGCGTGCACCAGGCTGGCCGCTTCGCGCGCGCGGTCCAGCGTGTCGGCGCGGCCGAGCCGGTAGAAGCCGTCGAGCACCGGGTTCTCGGTCTCCAGGAAGGCCCACCACATCGCGACCGGGCGCTCGCCACGGTCGCCCGGCAGCGCGTCGTTGACGATCGGTCCGTGCGGCGAGCGGCGCAGCGTCAGCACCTGGTCGGGCTGGCCCTTCACCTTGAGCGTCTCCTGCCGCGCGGTCATCGCGACCCAGCGCCCCTGGTACCAGACCTCGTTGGCATTGGCCGGGTTGACCTTCTCGGCGATCAGGTCGACGTCGTCGTTCTGGAACATCGTCAGGCTCCAGCCGAAACGCCGGTTGTGCCCCAGCAGCGCCATCGGGTTGAGCGCGAGGTGATGCCCGTAGAGCTCGAACTGCGGGGTGCGCAGGTGCGCCTCCCACCACACGGCCGGCGCCGAGTACGCAATGTGCGGATCGCCCGCCAGCAGCGGCTTGCCGCTGACGGTGCGGCTGCCCGACACGACCCAGGCATTGCTGCCCTCGAACTGCGGCAGCCCCGCCAGCGCCGCCGCCTGGTCGCCGACCGCGGCCAGCCGCGCCAGCATCGGCGCCACGTCGGGGAAGCGGCCAGGAGGCGCATTCAGCGCCTGCGGCTCCAGCACGCCGGACGGATGCCAGTCCAGATCGAAGATCCGCAGGTAATCGGGACCGAGCTGGTCCCGCACCGCGGTCAATGCCGGCTCGGTGCGGAAGGCCGCGGCGAAGCTGTAGGCCAGGTAGCCGGCGATGCTGTAGGTGTCGGCGGCGGTGAACGGACGCTTCGGGATGCCCAGGACCTCGAACTCCAGCGGCGCCGGTCGCGTCGCCTGGTACTGGTTGACGCCGTCCAGGTAGGCGTACAGCGCCCGGGTCGCGCCCGGCTGGGCGGTGATGGCCGCGCTCGCCGCGGCCAGTTCATCGGCGCGCTGGCGGATGCCGAGCGCACGGAACAGGCGGTCGGTGTCGACCAGCTTGGGGCCGAGGATCTCCGCCAGCTCGCCGCGCGCCAGCCGGCGCAGCATCTCCATCTGGAACAGCCGGTCCTGCGCATGCAGGTAGCCGAGCGCACGGTAGAGGTCGTCCTCGTTGCGCGCGTCGATGTGGGGCACGCCCCACTCGTCGTAGCGGACCGTGACCGGCGCGCTCAGGCCGGACAGCTGCAGTTCGCCGTCGCGCTGCGGCAGCTTCTGGTGGACATGCCAGGCCGCAGCCGCGGCGCCCAGCGCCGCCAGCACGGCGACCGTGAGCGCGCCGCGCCTCAGCCAGCGACCCACGCTCATGAACGGACCGGTTGGCGCAGGTGGGACAGCGCCTCGACGCGCTTGATCAGCTCGCGGTCGTTCCAGGGCTTGTGGAACATGCCGTACAGCCCCTGCACCTGGTGCAGCCGGGCGTGCAGCTCCTCGTGGCCGCTGATGGCGATGATCGGCAGGTCCTCGGTCGCCATCGCGCCCTGCACCGCCTTGATCAGCTCGAAGCCGTCCATGTTGGGCATCTCGAGGTCGGTGATCAGCACGCCGAAGCGGGTCTGGCCGAGCAGCTCCATCGCCTCCACGCCGTCGCGCGCGGCGACCACTTCGTGGCCGGCTTCGCTGAACAGCTTCAGCAGCTTGGCGCGCACGACCGCCGAGTCGTCGACCACCAGCAGCGGCAGGCGCTCGGGCGAGACGGTCGGGGCGGCAACGGCGGGCGCGGCGGGCGCCGAGCTGGCGCGGGCGGCGGGTCCGGGAGGCAGGGGACGGGGCGACGGCGGCGGAGCGCCCACGTCGCGGTAGTCGCCACGGCGCACCGTGATGATGATGATCACGATGGCCAGCGGGACCACGATCAGCAGCGGCAACAGGAACGGCTGCAGGGTCTCAGGCAATTCAAACGGCATGCGGCTCTCCGACTCCTCCCCAAACCGCGCACGCTACACCGGCCGCAAGACGGCCTGTAGAGGAAAAGCCCTCTCGGTGGACGGCCGGCGTGCGAGGTCCGACGAGCCGCCATCGCGCCCGACCGGCTGACGCGAGCGCGCGACAGCGCGCCGTGGCCGCGTCCCCGCATCAGGGGGCTTGCGCGGATTCAGCCCCAGCTCAGCGCCGACAGGTCGTTGGCGAACAGCGGCGTGCGGGTCCAGAGCCCCTTCAGCCCTGCCCGCGCCACCGTGATCCATTGGGGCTGGTACAGGAAGGCGGCGACCGCGTCCTCGGCGACCTGGCGCTGCGCCTGGCCGAAGAGCCGGGCCCGCTGGGCCGGATCGGCACTGCCCTGCATGCGCTCGTACAGCGCGTTGAAGGCCGGGCTGCGGTAGCCCCAGTAGTAGTCCGCCCGGGCGAAATTGCCGAAGTCGTACGGCTCCACATGGGCGATGACGGTCAGGTCGTAGGCCTTGCTGCCGTAGACGCTGGACAGCCACTGGGCCCACTCGATCTGCTCGATCCGGGCGGTGATGCCGACGGCCGCCAGCTGCGAGGCGATCAGCTCGCCCCCCTGGCGGGCGTACGGCACCGGCGGGAGCTTCAGCGACAGGGACAGTCCGGTCGCCTTGGCCTCGGCCAGCAGCGCCTTGGCGGCGGCCGGGTCGTAGGCGTTGATCGCGGTGCAGTCGACATAGCCCGGCGCGTCCGGCGTGACGAAGCTGCCGATCGGTACGCCGTAGCCGTCCGCGCTGGCCTGGATGACCGCCTTGCGGTCGATCGCCATCGCGATGGCGCGGCGCACGCGGACGTCGCCCAGCGGCGGGCGCTGGTGGTTGATGGCCAGGATGGTCTTGGCCCGCGACGAGGCGGTGATCACCTGGAAGCGCCGCGGCTGCGCCTTGAACTGGGTCAGCGCCCGGGCCGCGGCCACCCGCGGGAAAACGTCCACATCCCCCGCCAGCAGCGCGGCGACCTGCGCTGCCGGCTCGCCGATGAAGCGGAACTGCACGCGCGGGATCCGGATCGACGCCGCCTCGCGGAAGCCGGACCAGGCGGCGACGGTGAGGCTGGCGCCGCGCTGCCACTGGGCGACGCGGTAGGGCCCGGTGCCCACCGGGTTCTGCGCGTTGCCGGCGGCGCTCCTGGGCTCGACGATCACCGCCGTCGCCTGCGCCAGCAGCGCCGGCAGGTCGGGCTCCGGCCGCTTGAGCGTCAGCACCGCGGTCAGCGGGTCCGGCGTCGCGATCGCGGCGATGTTCTCGAAGACGCGCCGGTCCTTGTTGAGGCTGTTCGGCGCGGCCGCGCGCTCGAAGCTGAATTTCACCGCTCGGGCGTCGAAGGGCTCGCCGTTGTGGAAGCGCACGTCCGGGCGCAGCGCGAAGGTCCAGGTCTTCTGGTCCGCCGACGCGCTCCAGCGCAGCGCCAGCAGCGGCCCGGCCGAGCCGTCCTCGGCCACCTTGGTCAGCGGCTCCAGGACGTTGTAGAGCACGATCTCGCCGATCGCGGCCGCGGCGCCGGCGGTCGGGTCCAGGCCCGGCGGCTCGAGGGTCATGCCCAGCACCAGCGGCCGCCCGCCCGGCGCCTGCGCCAGGACCGGCAGCGCGGCGCCGAGGCTGGCGCCGACGGCGCCGATCGAGAGCAGGTGGAAGCGGCGGCGGTCCAGGGAGGTGTCCATGGCCGCGGATCATGCCAAAGCGGCCAGCAGGTCCCGGGTGTAGGGATGACGCGGTTCGCCCAGCACGCGGGAGGCCGGTCCCTGCTCGACGGCTTCGCCGCCGCGCAGCACCAGGGCGTGGTCGCACAGCACCTCGACCGCCGCCAGGTCGTGGCTGACGATGACCAGGCTGATGCCGTCGCGCCGCTGCAGCTCGCGCAGCAGCGCCAGGATCTGCGCCTGCACCGAGACATCCAGCGCGGACAGCGGCTCGTCCGCCACGATCAGCCGGGGGCGCGTCGCCAGCGCCCGGGCGATCGCCAGGCGCTGGCGCTGGCCGCCGGAGAACTGGTGCGGGAAGCGCAGCGCCGCGTCAGGCTCGAGGCCGACTTCGGCCAGGACCTCCAGCAGTCGCGCCTGACGCTGCGCGTCGGTCATCGGCAGCGCGGCGAGCGGCTCCACCACGCTGCGACCGACGCGCCAGCGTGGATCGAGCGAGCCGTAGGGATCCTGGAACACCATCTGCACCCCCGGCCGCAGCGCGCGACGCGCAGGCGCCGGCATCGCGTTCACGTCCTGGCCGGACCAGCGCACCCGGCCGTGACGCGGCCGCTCCAGGGCCATGACCAGGCGGGCCAGCGTGCTCTTGCCGGCGCCGGACTCGCCGATGATGCCGAGCGACTCGCCCTCCGGCAGCGCGAACGAGATGTCCTTCAGCACCGTGCGACCGCCGTAGCGCTGGCCCAGGCCTTCGACCTCGAGCAGCGCGGGCGCGTCCGCGGAGGACGGCCACGGCGACGGCGACGGCACCGAGGCCCGGTCGGTGATCGCGCTCATGGCGAGGCCTCCCAGCAGGCGAGCCGGCCATCGAAACCGGGCGGCTCGGCGGCGCACCGGGCGGTCGCCAGCGGGCAGCGCGGCGCGAACGGGCAGCCGTCGCCGAGCTGCGTCAGCGCCGGCACATTGCCCTTGAGCGGATGCAGCGGTTGATCGCGGCCGGCGCCCAGGCGCGGCCGGGCCGCCCACAGCGCCTGCGTGTAGGGATGGCGCGGATGCGCCAGCAGGTCCGCCGCGGCGCCCTGCTCCATCACCCGGCCGCCGTAGAGGATCAGCAGGCGGTCGACCCGGCGCGCGGTCAGCGCGAGGTCGTGCGAGATCAGCAGCAGCCCCATGCCGCGCTCGGCGACCAGCTCCCGCAGGAGTTCCAGCACCTGCACCCGCAGCCGCGCGTCCAGCGCCGTGGTCGGCTCGTCGGCGATCAGCAGTTCGGGTTCGGCGGCAAGCGCCATCGCGATCAGCGCCCGCTGGCGCTGGCCGCCGGAAAGCTGATGCGGATAGGCGCAGGCCTGCCGTTCCTCCAGCCCGACGCGGGCCAGCAGCGTCAGCGCGCGCTGGCGGGCGGTCGCGCGGTCCGGCGCGAGGCGGTGGAGCCGGATCGGCTCCATCACCTGCGCCAGCACGCGCTGCAACGGATTCAGCGCCGTCAGCGGTTCCTGGAACACCATCGCGACGCGGCGGCCGCGCAAGCCGCACCAGGCGTCCTCGTCCAGCGTGAGCAGGTCGCGTCCGTCGAGGGCGATGCGGCCGGTCGCCCGCGCGCCCTCCGGCAGCAGTCCCATCACGGCCAGCGCCGTCAGCGTCTTGCCGCTGCCGGATTCGCCGATCAGCGCCAGGCACTCGCCGCGGTCCAGCCTCAGGTCGATGCCGCGCAGCGCATGCAGCGTCGCGCCACCCCGGCCGGCCAGCCGCACCTGCAGGTCACGGACCTCGAGCAGCGGCGCGCTCATCGCGGCTGCTCCTTCGGATCGAGCCGGTCGCGCAGGCCGTCGCCGAGCAGGTTCAGGCCCAGCACCGCCAGGGTGATCGCGATGCCGGGGGCGAGCGCCAGCTGCGGCGCCTCGAACATCAGCGTCTGCGCCTCGGCCAGCAGCCGGCCCCAGCTGGCCTGCGGCGGCTGGGTGCCCAGGCCGAGGTAGGACAGGCCGGCCTCGGCCAGGATGGCCAGCGCGAAGCTGGTCGTGCCCTGCACGATCAGCAGCGGCAGCAGCTGCGGCAGCACATGGCGCAGCGTGATCGAGGCGCGGCCCTGACCGGCGACGCGGGCGGCCAGCACGAAGTCGCGCGCCCACCAGCTCTTGGCGCTGCCATTGACCAGCCGCGCGAAGGACGGCACCGCATGCAGGCCGATCGCCGCCATCGCCACCGTCATGCCGGGCCCCAGCGCCGCCGCCAGCAGGATTGCCAGCAGCAGCGCGGGAAAGGCGTAGCCGAGGTCGGCGGCGCGCAGGATCAGCGCCTCCACCGGGCCGGGCCGCGCCGCCGCGACCAGCCCGAGGGCGGTGCCGGCGAGCAGCCCGATGCCGACGGCCACCAGCCCCACCAGCCAGGCACTGCGCGCCCCGGCCATCAGGCGGCTGAGGACGTCGCGGCCGAGCTGGTCGCAACCCAGCCAGTGCGCCGGGCTGGGCGGCGCCAGGCGACGGGCCATGTCGATCTGCTCGGGCGGCCAGGGCGTCCAGACCAGCGACAGCAGCGCCGCCAGCAGCAGGGCGGCGGTCAGCACCGCGCCCGCGAGGAAACCGGCGCGCCTCATGCCCCCTCCTCCGCCTCGGCCTCGGCCCGCGTGCGCAGCCGGGGATCGATCCAGCCGTGCAGCAGGTCGATCGTGAAATTCAGCAGCAGCACCAGCGCCGCCAGCCCCATGACGCCGTTGCGCACGACGATCAGGTCGCGGTTGGCGATCGCCTGCGCCATCAGGCGGCCCAGGCCGGGCAAGGTGAAGACGTTCTCGATGACGATCGTGCCGGCCAGCAGGTTGGCGAACTGCAACCCGCCCAGCGTCAGCAGCGGGATCGCGGCGTGGCGCAGGCCGTGCCGCCACAGCGCCGCGCGGCGCGACAGGCCCTTGGCGCGGGCGCTGCGCATGAAGTCCTCGCGGGCGATGTCCAGCAGCGCCGAGCGGGCGATGCGCGCGAGGATCGCCGCCTGCACCACCGCCAGCGCCGCCGCCGGCAGCAGCAGCGCGCGCAGGCCCGGCCAGAAGCCGCCGCCAAGGTCCTCGGTCCAGCCGGGAAAGCCCCCCGCGTCGACCCACTGCAGCTTCACCGCGAACAGCAGCACCAGCAGCATGCCCAGCCAGAAGCTGGGCACCGCCAGGCCCAGCTGGGTGAGCCCCATGACCAGGTGGTCGCCCGCGCGCCCCTGCTGGCTGGCCGCCCACCAGCCGGCGCCCAACGCCAGCACCACCGTCATCGACATCGCCAGCAGGGCCAGCGGCAGGGTCAGGGCCAGGCGGTCGAGGATCAGATCGGCGACCGGGGTGCCGTAGGCGTATGACAGGCCGAGGTCGCCCCGCAGCAGTCCGGCCAGCCAGCCGAGGTAACGGGACCAGGCCGGCTGGTCCAGCCCCAACTGGCGCGCGAGCGCCGCGACCGCTTCGGGCGGGGCCTCGGGTCCCATGATCAGTTGGGCGGCGTTGCCGGGCAGCCATTCCAGCGCGCCGAAGATCAGCGCCGAAGCGGCCAGCAGCGTCAGCAGCAGCACCGCCAGGCGCTTGAGCAGGTAGTTCATCGCGGGCGGGATCATAGGCGCGAGCCTGCTGCCCAGCCCTCGCCGTGGCACGGCGCGGCGAAGGGGATGGAACGGAACGGGACCTGACGGGCGTGGCGGCGATGTTCGGCGTCCCGTGGCGGGCGGCGGGCGGCGGGCGGCGGGCGGCCGATACGGCAACCGGCGTGCCCGTCGCGTCGCATTTTTTTACAGTTCGGCGCACGGATTTATCAGTTGAACGGAAATATCACGGCGGATCAACGACTTGGCGAGGTGGCCCGGCTTATGCATAGGCAGGGCATGGGAGAACAACAGCCACGTGCATCGTCCGGAAAGGGATCGGTCATGAAGCCAACAAAGATCCATGGGCTCGCCGCCGCCGCGGCGCTCGCCCTGTGCAGCCAGGCGCAAGCCACGGCGGTGCTGTTCGACGGCATCAACGACACCACGACGCTGCTCTACACCAGCACCGTCGACGGCGCCACGCTGTCCGCCACGGTCAAGTTCACCTTGACCAGCTGGTCCGCCACCAGCGCCACCTTCGCGACCATCGTGACGAACAACTCCTTCGGGCCGGGACAGAACGCGCTGCTGTCGTTCGGCATCGACGTCGTCACGCCGGCGCTCAAGAGCGCCACCGCCGGGTCCGGGTGGTCGGCATCGGTCGACGACAACTTCCCGAGCTTCAAGAAGGTCGACCTGTGCGTCTGGTCGGGCAACAGCTGCTCCGGCGGCCCGGTGGGCGACGGTCTGGGCGAAGGGATGATGTCGTCCTTCAATCTCGTCCTCACGGCCGAGGCCGGCAACAACTTCATGCAGGGCATCACCTTCACCAGCCCCTACTCCGCGAAGTTCCAGAGCGTCGGCACGAACGAGGTGTCGGTGGAATTCGCCGGCTGCGTCGCCAGCCAGCCGGGCTGCGGCGAAGGCGGTGGCGGCGGTTCAGGCGGCAACAACGGCAACGTGCCGGAGCCCAATGCGCTGGCGTTGATCGCGGTCGCGGCGCTCGCCGCCGGCCTGTCGCGCCGGGTGCTGACCCGCCCGCTGCGTCGCACGTCCTGAGGCACCGCCTCAAGAGCAAGCCCGCTTCGGCGGGCTTTTTTTCGTCCCGGCCCGAACGATGGCAGGCCGGGCGTTGCCGCCCGGCCTGCCCCTCGGGGATCGACCCGGATCAGCGGCGAGGCACCCGCCTCGACGCCGCCCCGGGCGGGCCGCTCACTTGGTGAAGGAGGTCGTCGCCACCGCGGTATTGCCGGCGGCATCCCGCGCGACCGCCTGGATCGTGTGCGCGCCAGCCGCGGCCTTCTTCAGGTTCCAGGTGACGCTGAGGCTGGCGCCGGTGCCGCTGGCCACTTGCGCGCCATCGATGTAGAGGGTCTGCCGGATGCCGGCGTCGCCGGCGTTGTCGCTGGCGCGGGTCGAGATCGTCATGGTGTTGCCGGCGACCTTGGCATTGGCGGCCGGCGTCGCGATGGCGATCACCGGCGGCTGGGTGTCGACCAGCGCCGCGTTGGCGACCGTCAGCGTCACCGCGGCGCTGGTGCCGGCATTGCCGGCCGCGTCGACCGCGGTGGCAGTGACCGTCACCGCGCCATTGGCGATCCGGGTCGAGTCCCAGCTGAAGCCGTAAGGCGCGGAGGTGTCCGACGCGACGACGCTGCCATTGACCCGCAGGTCCACGCGGGCGATGCCCTGGTTGTCGGACGCGCCGACGTCAATCGCCACCAGGCCGTTGACCGTCGCGCCATTGAGCGGCGCGCTGACCGAGACGGCGGGCGGCTGGGTATCGGGCGCGGGAGCGGTCAGCACTGCCTGCATCGCCGCGCCGGCATTGATGCGGCCCCAGCCGAAATACGGATCGCGCCCGGCGGTGCCGAGGTCCACCGCGGTGGTGAAGAGCGCATTCTGGATCGCACTGCCGCTGAGCGTGGGCCGCGCCGACATCAGCAGCGCGACGGTGCCCGCCACGACCGGGCTGGCCAGCGAGGTGCCCCACCAGGCGCCGTAGCTGCCGCCGCGCTGGGTGGTCCAGATGTTCTGCCCGGGCGCAGCCAGCGCGACGAAGTTGCCGTAGCTGGACCAGCTGGTCTTGGCATCGGTCTCGTTGGTGGCGGAGACCGGGATCATGCTGGCCGTCGGCGTGATGCCCTCGTCGATGCCGTTGTTGCCCGCCGCGACGACGACCAGCCCGCCCTTGCTGCGCAGGTAGTCGGCCGAACTCTGCACCGAGGCACTGCCCGCCACGCCGCTGTAGCTGATGTTGGCCACCCGCGCGCCCTGGTCCGCCGCCCAGCTCAGCCCTTGCGCGACGGTGCTCCAGTAGGCGTAGGCATTGGGGTCGGCGATGCGCACCGGCATCAGTTGCGCCTGGCCGGCGACGGCGGCGACGCCGATGCCGTTGTTCAGGGCCGCGGCCGCCGCGCCGGCGACCGCCGTGCCGTGTCCGTGGACATCGTTGGTGTCGGCGTTGCCGTCATAGAAATTCCAGCCAGGGACCATGCGGCCGGCCAGGTCGGGATGGCTGGCATCGATGCCGGTGTCCAGGATCGCGATCTTGATGCCGCCGCCCTGCGCGGTGTCCCAGGCCTGCGGCGCGTTGATCCGCACCAGGTGCCACTCGCTGCCCATGTAGGGGTCGTTGGGCGTCATCGCGGGCGACACGCGCATGTCGAGCTCAGCCGTCTTGAGCTGCGGATGACGGGCCAGCGTCATCGCCACGGCGGTCTCCGAGGCATTGGGCGGCAGGTCGACGATCGCGACCTGGGTGCGGCCGATGCGGCGGGCCTTGCCGCCGTGCGGGCCGAGGATCTTGCCCAGTTCCTTGTCGTCCAGGCCGGCCCGCGTCTGCACCAGCAGCCGCTGGCGTGCCCAGCCGTTGGCCGTGCCGGCGGCGGGCGGTGGCAGCTCGAGTTCCGTCTGCGGCCCGCCGGGCCGGATGCGCAGCGCCTGCGCGAGGGCGTCGAAGGCATCGGGCTTGCGCCGGCTCAGGCGCGCCAGCACACGGCCGTCGACGGTCAGGGCGACGCAGGTGTCGCCTTCGCAGAACACCAGGGCGCTGGCCTCGTCGGTCGCCTTCCACGAGGACAGGTCGAGGCGGTCGCAGAGCAGGCTGCCGATCAACGCATGGCGGATCTCGTCGTCGTAGCGGTACTGGCCGTTGACGCCGGCGCGGCTGAGCATGACCAGGTCGTCGATGCGCAGCTGGTCGATGCGGCGGGCGAGCGCGTCGCGGACCGCGGGACTGAGGTCGGTGTAGCGCCCCAGGCCCTGCGACGGCGACAGCTCGTTGCGCAGCTGTTCCGGACGCGCGGGCGCGCAAGGCGGTGCCGAAGCCGGCGTGGCCGCCGCGGCGGCAAGGACGAAGGATGCAAGCACAGACATGGCGGTCCCCTCCGCCCCGAGCGGCGGTCCCCGGCCTGCGGAGCCGTCCCTGCGGAGCTTGTTGTCGTCCCCCTGACGGCGGCCGGCGCGTCTGCGCGCGCGCGGTCGGTGCTCTCGCAGCAAGGCGCGGGCCAGAACCGCAAGTGCCGACCGCGATTGAGGTTTTTCCGCCCCCCTGCCCGGGACGGGCGGCGAGTGTCAAATCCGCCGACAGTGCCGCCGACAGTGCCGCCGCCGTGCGGCCCGCCTCAATGCGCCTGCGCGGCCAGGCGCAGCCGGCGGTGCACCGCCCGCGCCTGCGGCACCCAGCCCAGCCGCGCCCAGCGGCGCCACATCAGCAGGCCCCGGATCCACTCGTCCGCGGTGTAGGCGATCCACAGACCGACCAGGCCCAGCCCGAACACCTCGCCCAGCAGCCAACTGCCGCCGGCCAGCACCAGCAGCATCGAGCCCGCGCCCACCATCACCGGATACCTCGCGTCGCCGGCGGCGCGCAGGGCATTGATGACCACGAGATTGAAGGTCCGCCCCGGCTCCAGGATCACCGTGATCCACATCAGCACGACCGCGCTGGCGAGGATGGCCTCGTCATGGGTGAACAGCGTCAGCAGCCACGGGGACGCCGCCGCCGCCGCGGCAGCGACCACCACGCTGATCGCCAGGCCTCGCGCCAGCGCGCGGCGCACCAGCCGGTGCGCCTCGTGCAGCTGGCCCGCGCCGATCAGGTGGCCGACGACGATCTCCGCCGCGAAGCCGGTCGCCAGGCCGGGCAGCAGCACGAAGTACATCAGCTGCGAGGTGTAGCTGTGCGCCGCCAGCGCCGACGCGCCCAGATGCCCGGCCACCGCGACGCTCACCATGTAGGCCAGGCGATAGGCGATGTTCTCGGCGGCGCCGGGCAGGCCGATGTGCAGCACCGCGGCGAGTTCCGCGCGCGGCAGGCGCCACCAGTCCGATGCCCGCGGGCGCAGGTCCAGGCGTTCACGCCACAGCCAGACATGCAGTCCCAGCCCGAAGGCACGGCTCATCGCCAGCGCCAGGGCGAAGCCAGGCAATCCCAGGCGCGGCATCAGCACCACCGACAGCAGCAGCTGCGCCACCTGCATCGCCACCAGCACCAGCAGCGTGTCGCGGCTGCGCAAGTGCGCCCGCATGACGCTGGCCATCGAGGCGTTCCAGGCGTCCAGCATCAGGGCCGGTGCCAGCGCCATCAGGAAGGGTTGCGACAGCGGCAGCACTTCCGCCGGCGCATTCATCAGGCGCAGCAGTGGACCGGCGAACAGCAGCGCCATCACCGCGGTGGAACCGCCCAGCCAGCTGCTGGCGCCGAGCGCCGCGCGCGCCGTCGCGTCCGCCACCGCGCGGCGGCCACTGCCCAGCGCTTGCGTGATGACCACGCTGATGCCGGCGCCGATGATGCGGAAGAGGATGAACAGCGTCGCCGCCAGCTGGTTGGCCAGCGCGAAGGCGGCTCCGGCGGGATCGGAGATCCGGGCCGCCATCATGGTGCCGATCACGCCGACGGCAATGCCCAGGCAGAGCTCGAGGAACAGGGGCCAGGCCAGCGAGAACAGGCGAGGCGACGGCGGCGTGTGCGAGGGGGACGACATGGTGCGGCGGCGGAGATCGGACGCGCGCCGCCGCTGACAGCGGTGGACACGAGCGCGGGATTCTCTCGTGGCGTCGCCAGGCCGGGGGCAGTAACCGCGATGAAACCGACAGGGCTGTCGACGCTGTCGTTTCGCCGCCACCGCCAGCGGTGGCGCAGGGCCGCCCAGGCCGGGGCGGCTGGGGAGAGGCTCAGGCCGTGGCGGAACCCGCGGGCGCGGCCACCGGGCACATCGGCAGGCCGCCGGCGAGGAAGGCGCCTCGCTCGGCATCCACCGCGGGGCGCAGCGAGACCAGTTCGGCGCGCTTGCCATAGAGCTCGTCGAGCTCCTCCAGCAACAGCGCGCGCACCGCCGCCTCCGCCGTGGGCGGCAGGGCGCGGACCCATTGGCGGTCGCGGCCGTCCAGGCGATAGAGCACCACCCAGATGACGCAGGTGTCGATGAAAGCGGACATGCGCGCAGCCTAGTCGAGCCGCCACGGGAAGGCGATGGGGGCGGCCCGGGCGGGGTGCGCCATATTCATCGAAACCGGGACCCGTGACGCGGCAGCGGCGTCCGGTCGTGACGGAAGTCCGGCCGGCGGCCGCTATCGCGGCCTACCGCCATTCGATGACGGACACCCCGAGCCCCACCCGCGATTCGCGGAAGTTGTAGTCGATCAGGCTCTCCCCGTAGCCGCTGAACAGCTGCAGGTAGCCGTGCAGGCCGCCACCGATCGGGAAGGCCCATTCCAGCTGCGCGGAGCCACGCGAGCGGTCGCCGAAGCGCAGGCTGTGCCGCGCCGTCAGCGCCAGCACATGACGCCCCAGTTTCTGCGTCACCAGCACCTCGCCGCGGCCGACATAGTCCTGGATGCGCGGGTTGTCGTCGCTGCCGCTGTTGAGGATCCGCCACCAGGGCCGCAGGCTGACGGTGGTCTCGCCGCGCTCCAGGCTGATCTCGCCGATCAGCCGGTTCCAGCTGCGCGACAGCGGCGCCGCCCGGCCGTTGGACTGGTGGTTCAGGCTCAGGCCGACCATGCTGGCTTTCCACCCGAAGGGCAGCGCCACGTCGGCACCGTGCGTCACGATCAGCTCCGGCTCGTAGTTGGTCTCGCGGAACGGCCGCGACACGCGCCCGTTGTAGACCTGCCAGCGCGAGCTCTGGGTGTAGGCGCCCCAGACCGACAGGCTGCCGTGGTCGTCGAGCGACCAGATCTTGGACTTGAGGCTGATCTGGAACTTGGCTTCGTTCTTGTCCAGGTCCAGCGCCTGGACCAGGCCGTTGTCCGGCGTTTCGGACGACGGCGCCGGCGAGCGGTTGGAGCGCGAGGTCCACGACACCGGCAGCAGGTAGACCGGCTTGTACGGACGCGGCAGGAAGCGCGGCAACTGGTCCCGGCAGGACAGCTCCCAGCGCTCCGACAAGGTCGAGCCCAGGTAGTTGCGGGCGTTGCCCGAGGCCTCCGGCAGCCGGGAGCACGGATCGTCCACCCGGGGGACGCTGGCCGCGGCCGCCACCGGCAGCGCCGCGGGAACCGGCACCGGCGGCGCCTGCGCGGCGGCGGACGGCGGCGCCGCATCGGGCGCGCGGCCATGCAGCCGGTCGTAGCAGGCCAGCCGGGCCTCGTTGTCGACGATGGCGGCGCATTCGGCAGGCGTCTTCGCGGTCGCGGCGGCCGTCAATGCCGGGGCCTGCGCCGGCAGCGCCGCGACCTGCGCGGCCGCGTCGTCCGACCAGGCAGCGATCAGTGCCGCCAGCACCGCCGTCGCCCACGTCATCGTCTTCGCCAGGCGCAGGCGCCATGCCCTCATCGACACCATCGTGCTTCCGTTCTTGTCCAGTCGAGGGGGCCAAGGTGCAAACGGCGTTCCCGGGCCAGGCGGCAGAACTTGCCGGACCGCTCCCTAGAATCGGCCGCCATGCAGCCGTCCACCGCCCCCGTTTCCCAGTCGACCATCACCGTGCCGGGCAAGTCCTGGCCCCGCTGGGCCGCGCTGGCCGCGCCGCTGCTGCT
>NZ_PEOG01000098.1 GCF_002761755.1 Roseateles chitinivorans | reverse complement strand
GGCCCCGCCGCGGCGCCCACGCCGACCACCGCCGGAACGCCAGGGCCATGACGCTCCGTGCCCTGCTGGGACGCGGCATCGCGACCGCGGCCTTGAGCCTGGTCGCCGCCGCGGCGTGCGTCCTGCCGCTGGTCGCCATCGGCGCGACCGCGACCGCGACCACGACCGCGACCGCCGCCACCACCACCACCGCCACCGCCACCGCGACCCCGACTCCGACTCCGACTCCGACTCCGACTTCGACTTCGACTTCGACTTCGACTGCAACCGCGGCCGCGGCTACGACCGGCTCCAGAACCATTGCTTCGCCTGCGCCCGCCACGGGACCCGGCGCGCCCTCACCCTCCAGCGGCGTTGCACCGCCCCCGGGCGGCACGCGCGCCGGCACGCCGGTGCTGTTCGTCAGCGTCGACATCACACCCGCCGCCAAGCATGCGCTGCTCGAGCGCGAAGGCCGGGCCGCCGGCTTCGACGTCCGGCAGATCGAATACCCGCTGCGCGGCGCGCCCGTCGAGCAGGACCCCGCGCTCGACCGCGCGCTGCGCGAAGCCGCGCTCGTCTGGGTCGACATCCCGCATCCGACCGCCGAGGCACGGCTGCGACCGATCGTCGACGCCGCGCTGCGGCGCGTCGGCAAGCCGGACGCTCAGGTGCTGTGGATCCCCGCCGGCGAACCCGACGCCAGCGACCGCAGCCTGCGCGGCTACCTGCAGGCCGGCGGACCGGCCAACACGCGGACCGCCTTCGCGCTCGCACGAGCGCGGCTCGCAGGCCCGCCCGCGCCCGACCTCGGCCCGCCGCAGCTGATCCCTCAGCGCGGCATCCATTACCCCGGCGCGCCGCGCCTGTTCGCCGACGCCGCCGAGTTCCGCGCCTGGGCGGCGCAGCAGGGCCTGCGCGGCGAGCCGGTCGCGATCCTGCTGCACCGCTACCACTTCGTCCAAGGCAACACCGCCTGGCTGGACCGCTGGCTCGCGATGTTCCGCTCGCGCGGCCTGCTGGCCTATGCCGCCTTCAGCGGCCAGCTCAGCGACCAGCCGCTCGCGGCGCTGCTGGAGCACGACGGCCAGGTCCAGGCCCGCGTGATCGTCAATCACAGCCTGCTGCCGCAGGGCGCCAGCCTGCAGCCCACCTTCGAGCGCTGGGGCGTGCCGGTGCTGCAGACGCAGCCCTATCGGCAGGACCAGGCCTCGGCTTGGGAAGGCAGCGAGACCGGCCTCTCGCAGGCCGACATCCCGTTCTACTTCGCGCAGCCGGAGGCGGCGGGCCTGATCGACCCGGTCGTCGTCGTCGCTCATCCGAAGCGCGGCGAGCCCGAGCTCATCGACCGCCAGGCCGCCAGCGTCGCCGGCAAGGCGGCACGCTGGATCACCCTGCAGACCAAGCCCAACGCCGACAAGCGCCTGGTGGCCTTCGTCTACAACTACCCGCCCGGCGGCAGCAACTTCGGCGCGTCTTTCCTCAACGTGCCGCGCAGCCTGGCTCGCGTCAGCAACGGGCTGAAGGACGCGGGCTACGCCGTCACGCCGAAGGCGGAGGCCGACTGGATCGCCGGCCTGAAGCCGCTGCTCTCGGCCTACTATCCCGGCACCGACCTGCAGGCCCTGCTCGACGCCGACCAGGCCGAGGCCCTGCCGCTCGCTCGCTACACCGCCTGGTTCGACGCGCTGCCAGCGGCGGTGCGCGATCCCATCGTCGCGAAATGGGGCCCGCCCGCGAGCAGCCGCTATGTCGTTCGCCAACACGGCGAGCCGGTCTTCGTCATCCCGCGCCTGAAGCTCGGCGCGCTGACGGTGCTGCCGCAGCCGCCGCGCGAGGAGACGCTGCGCAACGGCCAGGACCCCTTCATGCATCGCAGCCGGACGCCGCTGTCGCACCACTACCTCGCCACCTACCTGTGGGCGCGGCAGGCCGATGCGATCATCCATTTCGGCACCCACGGCACGCAGGAATGGGCACCGGGCAAGCTGCGCGGTCCCGACGTGATGGACCCCGTCTGGCTGCCGCTGGGCGACACGCCGGTCCTCTATCCCTACATCGTCGACAACCTCGGCGAGGCGCTCACCGCCAAGCGCCGCGGCCGCGCGCTGATGGTGAGCCACCGCACGCCGAGCTTCGCGCCGGCCGGCTTCAACGCGGGCATGGCCCACATGCATGAGCTGATGCACGAGTGGGAGACGGTCGATCCCGGCCCGACGCGCCAGGGGCTGGAGCGCAGGATGCTGCAGCAGTTCGTCGAGCACAACCTGCATCGCGACCTGGGCTGGACCGCCGAGCGCATCGCGGCCGACTTCAGCGGCTTCCTGGAACTGCTGCATCCCTACCTGGACCGCCTGGCGCAGAGTTCGCAGCCGAAGGGGTTGGCGGTCTTCGGCGTGGTCCCGGACGAGGACCAGCGCCGCGGCTCGATCCTGCAACTGCTGCGCGTGCCCCTGATCGAGGCGCTGGGCGAGGACATCGACGAGGCCTTCCTGATCAACCACGAGGGCGTCGCGAAGGCGCGGCCGGCGCGCTGGCTGGATCTCGCGCTGAAGGACGCGGAGGCGGCCAGCCGCCTGGACCTGCGACCTTCGGCCTGCGTGGCAGCCGGTACGGCCGCGGCCGCCCCGGCGGCGTCCGCCGTCGCGGCCGAGCGGCTGCATGCGGCCTCGGCGCCCGGCGGCGCCGCGAGCGCTCCCCCGGTGACCTGCGGCGACGGCTTCGTGCCCAACCGCGCGGCGCGCAAGCCGATCGATCAGGCGGCGCTGTACCAGCTCGCGCTGCGGGCGCAGGAGATGGCCACGCGGCTGTCGACCGAGGGCGAGATGCCGGGCCTGCTGCGCGCGCTCGATGGCCGCTTCATTCCCGCGGCCTACGGCGGCGATCTGCTGCGCAATCCGGAGAGCCTGCCGACCGGGCGCAACCTCACCGGGCTCGACCCGGCGCGGCTGCCGACGCGGCAGGCCTTCGAGGCCGCGCAGGCGCTGTTCAAGCGCTGGTATGACGAGCAGGCCCGGGCCGGCGCCGCGCCGACGCGGCTGGCGTTGTCGCTGTGGGCCGGCGAGACCTTGCGCCATCAGGGCGTGATGGAGGCACAGGCGCTGGTGGCGCTGGGCGCGATGCCGGTGTGGGACGCCACCGGCCGGCCGACCTCGATCCGGCTGCTGAATCGGTCGGAACTGGGCCGACCGCGGGTCGACGTGCTGCTGTCG
Source organism: Roseateles chitinivorans (assembly GCF_002761755.1). GTDB lineage: Bacteria > Pseudomonadota > Gammaproteobacteria > Burkholderiales > Burkholderiaceae_C > Roseateles > Roseateles chitinivorans. The sequence goes on along the minus strand of NZ_PEOG01000098.1, from coordinate 12,053 downwards.
ATCACCGGCTCCTACCGCGACCAGTTCCCGGCGCTGATGAAGCTGCTGGATCAGGCGGTCGCCGCCGCCGGCGAGGCCGAGCCGGACAATGCCATCGCCGCCAACAACCGCGTGATCGCGGCCGAGCTGCGCCAGGCCGGGCTGTCGCCCGCGCAGGCGCGGACGCTGGCGCAGGCCCGTGTCTTCGGCAACCCGGCCGGCGACTACGGCACCGGCATCGCCGACGCGGTGCAGGACAACGGCCTCCAGGGCGGAGACGGCCGGCCCGATCCGCGGCTGGGCCAGCTGTTCCTCTCGACGATGAGCCAACCCTACGTCGACGGCGAGCCGCTCGCCGTGCCCGCGGGACAGGCGCGGCAGGCGCTGGGCGCGCACCTGCGTCATACCGATGCGGCGCTGATGTCGCGCAGCAGCCACCTCTACGCGATGGTCAGCAGCGACGACCCCTTCCAGTACCTCGGCGGGCTGGCCGCGGCGGCGCGGGTGGCGGGCAACACCCAGGGCATCGCCCTGCATGTGAGCCAGCTGCAGGACGCCGCCGAACCGCACACCGAAACCGCCGCGCAGGCGATCGCGCTGGAGATGCAGAGCCGCTACCTCCACCCCGGCTGGTTGAAGGCGCAGCAGGCCGAGGGCTGGGCGGGCGCGCTGCAGGTGCTCAAGGCGGTGCAGTACAGCTTCGGCTGGCAGAGCATCGCGCCCGGCACGGTGCGCGCCGACCACTGGCAGAGCTTCTACGACGTGCTGGTCAAGGACAGGCACCAGCTCGGCGTACCTGCCTGGCTCCGGCAGAACCCGCAGGCCTACGCGCAGGCGCTGGAGCGGCTGGTGCAGGCCGAGCGCATGGGCTACTGGCAGCCGGATGCCCGGACGAAGCAGGACCTCGCCGCGCTGTACAGCGACCTGACGAAGGACGCGCCGCTGAGCAACGAGCTGGCCGCCGTGCGGCGCTGGACGGCGGATCAGCTGCCGCAGGCGGTGCCTGCGCTGCCGCCGGTCGCACCGGTCGCCCCGCCCCGCCCCGCGGAGAAGACGCCCGACCGCGCCGCCGCGGCCGTGCCGCCGGTGTCGCCAGCGCCCCCGGCGCCGATCGTGCGCGGCCTCGCGCTGCAGCGCGTGCCCGATGCGCCGAAGCCGACGCCGGCCGCGCCGACGGCGGCGCGGCTCGAGCAGGCGCTGGCCTGGGTCGCGATGGCGCTGCTGATGAGCGCCGGCGCGATGTGGCAATCGCGCCGCGCGGTCGTAACTGACAAGAACACCCCCGGGATGCCGCAACGGACCGCTCCATGACCCCTCACTCGATCACGGCGCGGGGACCGCGTCCAACCGCCCTGGCGGCCAGCCTCGCCGCCGTGCTGACGCTGATAGCGGCGGACGCTCGCGCGCAAGGCGCCTCGCCCGCGACTGCCACGTCGGCATCGGCATCGGCGTCGGCGTCGGCATCGGCATCGGCATCGGCATCGGCGTCGGCGTCGGCTTCGGCGTCGGCGTCGGCATCGGCATCGGCATCGGCCACGACGCCCGTTGCCGGCCCGTCGCCGTCGGGCACGCTGGACACCGTCCGCGTCAGTAGCCGAGCGCAGCTGGGCGAAGCCGCCAGCGCGTCCGAGGGCGAGGTGGGCGTGGAGCGTCTGGCGCTGCGCCCGCTGCTGCGCCCCGCCGAGTTGCTGGAGGCGATGCCCGGCATGACCGTCACCCAGCACAGCGGCGACGGCAAGGCCAACCAGTACTTCCTGCGCGGCTACAACCTCGACCACGGCAGCGACTTCGCGACCTTCGTCCAGGGCATGCCGGTGAACATGGCCAGCCATGCGCACGGCCAGGGTTACATGGACCTGAACTTCCTGATCCCGGAGCTGGTCGAGAGCCTGCGCTATCGCAAGGGCGCCTTCGCCGCGGAGGACGGCGACTTCGCCACCACCGGCGCCTCGCGCATCGGCTACCTGGGCGAGATCGATCGCCCCTACGCGCAGCTCACCGCCGGCCCCTACGGCTACCAGCGCGCGCTGGCGGCCGGCAGCACGCGGGTGGGCGGCGGCTGGACGCTGCTGGGCGCCGTCGAGGGCAGCCGGTATGACGGCCCGTGGGATCAGCCCGAGGATCTGCACCGCCGCAACGCGGTGCTGCGGCTGACCCGCGGCGACGAGCGCAACGGCGCGCAGGTCGACCTGCTGAGCTACAGCGCCGGCTGGCGCGCCAGCGAGCATGTGCCCGAGCGCGCCATCGACAGCGGCGAGATCGGCCGCTACGGCACGCTCTCGCCCGACGACGGCGGTCGCACCCACCGCCACAGCCTGAGCGGCGGACTCGCCTACAACCGGGGCAGCGGCCAGTGGACCGCGCAGGCCTGGGTGATCGACTACGCGCTCAACCTGTTCTCCGCGCCGTCCGGCTTCATCAACGGCCCGGACGGCGACCAGCATGAGCAGGCGGACCAGCGCCAACTCTGGGGCGGCTCGCTCCAGCATCAGCTGCCGGCCGCCTGGCTGCCCGCCGATCAGACGCTGACCTGGGGCCTGCAATGGCGCCACGACCGGATCGGCAGGCTCGGCCTGTACGACACCGTCGGCCGGGTCCGCACGCACACCGTGCGCGAGGACCGCGTCACGCAGGACAGCGCCGGCGTCTTCGTCGAATGGGGCAGCCGCTGGACCGAGTGGCTGCGCAGCACCGTCGGCGGGCGCTGGGACACGATGCGCGCGGCGGTCACGCCCACCGGCGGCGAATTCAACCTGGGCAACGGCGGCAAGGCAGGCCAGTCGCAGTTCAGCCCGAAGCTGGGCCTGATCGCGCGCGTCGCTCCGGACACCGAGGTCTACCTGCACTGGGCGCGAGCCTTCCGGTCCAACGACGCACGCGGTGCGACCACCACCACCAACCCGGCCGACGGCAGCCCGGCCGACACCCTGCCGCTGCTGGCCCGCACCCAGAGCGCCGAACTGGGCCTGCGCACCCGGCCGGCGGCGGGCTGGACCACCAGCCTGGCGCTGTGGCAGGCCAGGCTGGCCTCGGAGCTGGTCTTCGTCGGCGACGCGGGCGTGACCGAAGCGCGCGGCGCGTCGCGGCGCCTCGGCCTGGAGTGGTCCAACGACGTGCAGGTCGGCCGCGACTGGCTGATCGACGCCGACCTCGCCTGGTCGCGGGCGCGCTTCGTCGAGGCGACATCGAATGAATTCGGCAGCGGTCGGCGCGTGCCCAATGCGGTGCCGGTGTCGGCCTCGCTGTCGGCCAACTGGGCGCCGGCGGGTCGCTGGTCCAGCGGCGTCAAGCTGCGCTACCTGGGCGCCTACGCGCTCGAGGAGACCGGCACGCAGCAGTCCAAGGCGGTGTTCACCGCCAACTGGCGGCTCGGCTACCAACTCAGCGACCGCTGGCAGCTCGGGCTGGACGTGCTGAATGTCTTCGACACCCGGGCCAACGACATCGAGTACTGGGGCGCCGCCTGCACCCGCGCCGAAGGCGCGGGCTGCAACAACGGCGAAGGCATCGACGGGCGGCTCGTGCACCCGATGGAGCCGCGCACCTTCCGCCTCAGCCTGCGGGCGCGGATCTGAACGCACCCGTCCTGTTTCTTCCTTTCCTCCCGCAGACCGACCATCCCGTCATCCGGAACCCCACGGAGCCTCCTCATGGAAATCGAGCAACCGCCCGTCGACCGCGAACGCATCATCCCCAGCGGTGAACGCCGCGGACTGGTGCTGGTCCACACCGGCAACGGCAAGGGCAAGAGCACCGCCGCCTTCGGCCTGGCGCTGCGGGCGCATGGCCGCGGCAAGAAGGTCCACATCTACCAGTTCATGAAGGTGCCGAGCGCGCGCTTCGGCGAGCATCGGCTGTTCGAGCAGATCGGTGTGCCGATCGAGGGGCTCGGGGACGGGTTCTCGTGGAAGAGCAAGGACCTGGATCACTCGGCGCAGCTGGCGCGCGACGGCTGGGAGCGCGCGCAGGCCACTGTGCTGGGCGGCGAGCATTTTCTGGTCGTGCTCGACGAGATCATGTATCCGCTGCGATACGGCTGGCTGCCGCTGGAGCCGGTGCTGCAGACGCTGCGCGAGCGGCCGCCCCATGTGCATGTCTGCCTGACCGGCCGCGGCGCGCCGCAGGAGCTGATCGACCTGGCCGACACCGTCACCGAGATGACCCTGGTCAAGCACCACTTCAAGGCCGGTGTCCCTGCGCAGCGGGGGATCGAGGATTGACCGCTAAGCTGCGCGCCTGATCCGGTCCGCCCCCGCCCCGATGTCCACGATGCCCATGCCCTGGCTGCTCGCTCTCGCGATCCCGATCGCCCTGCTGATCGACCGCTGGTTCGGCGAACCGCCGGCCGCGATGCATCCGGTCGTGGGGATGGGGCACTTCCTGGCGCTCTTCGGCGATCGGCTGTGCGGGATGTCGTCCAAGGCCGCCTTTATCGGCGGCGCGGTCGCCTGGACGATCGGCCTCCTCGTCGTCGCCGTCGTCGGCTGGGCGATCGAGCACACGATCATCGCCGGCCTCGAGCCCTGGCTCGGCGGCTGGCGGCTGGGCGCGGCGGCCCTGCTGATCGGACTCGCGCTCAAGCCGATGCTGGCCTGGCGCATGCTCCGCGACGAGGTGACCGCCGTCGAGACCGCGCTGGCCCGCTCGCTCGACGACGGCCGCTCCCGGCTGTCCCGCCTCGTGAGCCGGGACACCCGCCGCCTCTCGCCGGTCGAGGTGCGCGAGACCGCCATCGAGACCCTCGCCGAGAACCTCAACGATTCGGTCGTGGCGCCGCTGTTCTGGTTCATGCTCGCCGGCCTGCCTGGCGCCGCCGCCTACCGCTTCGCCAACACCGCCGATGCGATGTGGGGCTATCGCGGCCGCTGGGAATGGGCCGGCAAATGGGCCGCGCGGGCCGACGACCTGCTGTCCTGGATCCCCGCCCGCCTGACCGGCCTGGCCCTCATCGCGCTGCGGCCGGCCCTGCTCGGGCCCTTGCTGCGCGAAGCCCGCCGCACGCCCTCCCCCAATGGCGGCTGGCCGATGGGCGCGATGGCCTTGCGGCTCGGCCGGGTCCTCGGCAAGCCCGGCCACTACACCCTGAACCCGTCCGGCGCACCGGTGGTCGCCGACGACATCGGCGCCGCCCAGCGCCTTGCGGCCGGCGCGCTGCTGGGCCTGGCCGTCCTGCTGGCGCTCGGCGCCGCGGCGGTGCGCGGCGCATTCGCACCAGGCCTGGGCCTGGCCCTGATCCTCGGAGGCCCGCGATGAGCCGCTTCCCCCTGCCGTTGCACGGCGGCACCGACGCCGGCCCGCCGGTGCGCCACGACTTCTCCACCAATGCCCACCCGCTGGGTCCGCCGCCGGCCGCGCTCGACGCGGTGCTGCGCGCGGACCGGCTGCGTTATCCCGACCCGGCCTACGCGACGTTGCGCGCGCGTCTGGGCGACTGGCACGGTGTCGACGCCGACCGGGTGCTGCCGGCCTCCGGCGGCTCGGAAGCGATCCGCCGGCTGACGCTGGCGGCGATGCTGTCGGGCGTGACCCGCGTGTGCGTGCCGCAGCCCGGCTTCGGCGACTACGCCGCCGCGGCGCATGCGCTCGGCCTGCAGGTGTGCGGCTATGAGGACGCCTTCCAGCTCGCCGACACCCTGACCCTGCCGTCGCTGGTCTGGGTCTGCGATCCCAACAATCCCACCGGCGCGAGCTTCGGCCCGGCCGAATGGACCGCCGTCGCGCTGGCGCTCGGCCACAGCGGGTCGCAGCTCGTCGTCGACCAGGCCTACGGCGCGCTGCGCCTGGGCGGCGCCTGCGCCCTGCCGCAGGCGATCGCCGACGGCGCCTGGCGGCTGCTCTGCCCCAACAAGGCGATGGGCATGACCGGCGTGCGTGGCGCCTACCTGCTCGGGCCCCGCGATGGCCTCTGGATCGACCGCGTCGCGGAACTGGCGCCCAGCTGGGTGCTCTCGGCCGAAGGCCAGGCGCTGCTCGAGGCCTGGACCACGCCGACGATCCGCGACGAGCTCGAGGCTTCGCTGCCGCTGCTGCGCGAGTGGCGCGCCGCGCAATGGGACCGGATGGCGGCGCTGGGCTTCGACCAGATCGATGGCGGTGTCGCCAACTTCTGGCTCGCGGCGCTGCCGGCCCCCTGGCTGGCGACGCCGGAGCCGCTGCTGGAAGGCCTGCGGGCGCTGGGCATCAAGCTCCGGGACGCCAGCTCCTTCGGCCTGCCGGGCCTGGTGCGGGTCTCGGTGCAGGCGCCGGAAGCCGTCGACGCACTGGCGGCCGCGATGCAGACCTTCGGTGGCCACCGGGCACTGCCCGCGGTGCCGTCAGGGCATGGGGCGTTCGACACCACCGTGCCGGTGGAGACCACGCAATGAGCCAGGGCGAGAGCGATCGACCGCGGGCGACTTCCGGCCGCGGCCGCGCGGTCATGGTGCTGGGCACCACCAGCGGCGCGGGCAAGAGCTTCCTCACGACGGCGCTGTGCCGCTGGTATGCGCGCCAGGGCCTGCGCGTGGCGCCCTACAAGGCGCAGAACATGAGCAACAACGCGCGCGTCGTGCCAGGCCTCGGCGGCCGGCAGGGCGAGATCGGCGCCGCGCAGTACTTCCAGGCGCTGGCCGCTCGCGCACGGCCCGAGGTGCGCATGAATCCGGTGCTGCTGAAGCCGGAGAAGGACACCGCCTCGCAGGTGGTGGTGCTCGGCGAGGTCGACGAGGCGCTGAGCCGCGCGCCCTGGCGCGAACGCAGCGAGGCGCTCTGGCTCCGCGCGCGCGGCGCGCTGCAGGCGTTGCTGGACGAGAACGACGTGGTCGTCATCGAAGGCGCCGGCTCGCCCGCCGAGATCAACCTGCACAGCAGCGACTACGTCAACATGCGCACCGCCCGCGAAGCCGGCGCCGCCTGCCTGCTGGTGACCGACATCGACCGCGGCGGCGCTTTCGCGCACCTCTACGGGACGCACCAGTTGCTGCCGGCCGAGGAACGCGCGCTGATCCGCGGCTTCGTGCTGAACCGCTTCCGCGGCGATGCGTCGCTGCTGTCGCCGGGGCCGGAGATGCTGCAGCAGCTGACCGGCGTGCCGACGCTCGCGACGCTGCCGATGTGGCGCGGCCACGGGCTGCCGGAGGAGGACGGCGTCTTCGACGACCGCACCACCGGTGGCACCGGCACGGGCCGCGCGCTGCGCATCGCGGTGCTCGCCTATCCCCGCCTGTCCAACCTGGACGAATTCCAGCCGCTGCGCAATCTGGCCGACGTTCGGCTGAGCTGGGCCCGCTCGCCGGCCGAGCTCGACGGCGTGGACTGGATCGTGCTGCCGGGCTCCAAGGCGGTGGCGGCGGACCTGGCCTGGCTGCGCGCACAGCGCCTCGATGTGGCGATCGCGGCGCACGCCGCCGCCGGCCGGCCGGTGCTGGGCATCTGCGGCGGCCTGCAGATGCTGGGCGAGGCACTGGTCGACCCGCATGGCCTGGACGGCAACGCCCCGGGCCTGGGGCTGCTGCCGCTGGTGACGCTGTTCGAGCGCGACAAGCTGCTGCGCGAGAGCAGTTGCCGCTTCGCGCCGGCGCTGGCAACGCCATGGTCGACGCTCGGCGGGCAGCCGGCGCGCGGCTACGAGATCCATCACGGCCGCACCGCGCAGCATCCCGCCCTGCCCGAGGCGCGGCCGGTGCTGTTCGACGACCGCGGCGAGCCGATCGGCTGGCAGCACGGACCGGTGCTGGGCCACTACCTGCACGGCCTGTTCGAGGACGAGCGCGTGCTGACCGCGCTGTTCGACCGTCCGGTCCGTCCGCTCGACCAGGTCTTCGACGAACTGGCCGACTATGTCGATCGCCACTTCGAGCCCGGCGCGCTGGACGGCCTGCTGTCGCCGGCGACATCGTCGCCATCGACGCCGCGGCCCGCGGCACCACGCTGAGCGACGCGCCCCTCTCTCCTTGACGTCACCCGAAGTCCCCATGACCACCCAAGACCTGATCCCCGCCATCCCCTCGTTGCACGATGACGCGCTGGCCGCCGCGTTGCGCCATCGCATCGATCGCAAGACCAAGCCGCTGGGCTCGCTGGGCCGGCTGGAGGGGCTGATGCTGCGCCTGGGGCTGATCCTGGGCAGCGAGCAGCCGCGGCTGGTCGATCCGCAGCTGATGGTCTTCGCGGCCGACCACGGGCTAGCGGCGCATGGCGTGTCGGCCTATCCATCGGACGTCACCTGGCAGATGGTGGAGAACTTCCTGGCGGGCGGCGCGGCGGTGTCGGTGCTGGCGCGCCAGCACGGGCTGCAGCTGAGCATCGTGGATGCCGGCGTGCGCCATGTCTTCGAGCCGCGACCCGGGCTGCTGATCGCCAAGATCGCCATGGGCAGCCGCGACATGCTGGACGGCCCGGCGATGACCATGGACGAATGCGCGACCGCGATCGCGGCGGGCAAGACGTTGCTGCAGAAGCGCCCGGGCAATGTGCTGCTGCTGGGCGAGATGGGCATCGGCAACACCTCGTCGGCGGCGCTGCTGCTGTCGCGCCTGGGCGGACATCCGCTCGCGGCCTGCGTGGGCCGCGGCACCGGCCTGGACGACGCGCAGCTGCGTCACAAGCTGGAGGTGCTGACGCGCGCCCTGGACCGGCATCCGCGCGCGACCGAGCCACTGGCGGCGCTGGCCGCGCTGGGCGGCCTGGAGATCGCGATGATGGTCGGCGCGGTGCTGCAGGCGGCGCAGGAGCGTCGCGTGATCGTGGTGGACGGCTTCATCACCGGAGCGGCGGTGCTGGTGGCATCGGCGCTGCAGCCGGCGGTGCTGGAGCGCTGCGTCTTCGCGCACCGCTCCAACGAGCAGGGGCACCGGCTGATGCTGGACACGCTGCAGGCCGAGCCGCTGCTCGACCTGGGCCTGCGCCTGGGCGAGGGTTCCGGCGCGGCGCTGGCCTGGCCGCTGCTGGCGTCGGCCTGCCGCCTGCTCGGCGAGATGGCGAGCTTCGACGCCGCGGGGGTGAGCGATCGGGCCTGAGCGGAGATTCCCTCGCCTGCCCGCTAGCCGGATCACGCCGGAATCGAGCCACAATGAGGACGGCCATCTTGCCAGGCCGATCCCTCGATGCTCAATCCAAACGAACTGGCTGCACTCCTGGCCGACCTCGAGTCGGATCGCGTGGAGCGCACCATCTCGACGACCAAGACCGACAAGTTCGCGGAGGCCGTCTGCGCCTTCGCGAATGACCTGGCCGACCATCGTCTGCCGGGTTACCTCATCGTGGGCGCCAATGACAAGGACGGCTCTCTCGCAGGACTCGAGATCACGGACCAGTTGCTGCAGAACCTCGCGGCGTTGAGGTCGGACGGCAACATCCAGCCCCTGCCCTCGCTGACGGTCGGCAAAGTCGCTTTGGCGGAGGGCGAGGTGGCGGTGGTGGAGGTACAGCCCTCCCACTTGCCACCCGTGCGCTACAAGGGCCAGGTGTACGTGCGGATCGGTCCCCGGCGGGGCATCGCCAACGAACAGGACGAGCGGCGTCTCACCGAAAGGCGCATCGCGATTGCGCGTACTTTTGACGCCCAGCCCGTTCCCGAAGCGACGATCGAGGAACTGTCGCTGCCGCTCTTCGCGAGCTATCGAGCAGGTGTGGTCGCCGCGGACGTCATTGAAGCCAACCATCGGTCGCTGCAGCAGCAACTGGCGTCGCTGCGGTTCTTCGACGATCGGCGGGGATGCGCGACGACGGCGGGCATTCTTCTTTTCGGCAAGAACCCTCGCTTCTTCCTGCCCGGCGCCTATATCCAGTTCCTGCAGATGCCGGGCGTCTCACTGACCGAGGCCCCCATCGACCAACAAGAGATTTCGGGCGATCTGCTGAGCGTCCTTCGGGAACTCGACAGTCGCGTCAGGTCCGGAAACGGCGTCTCCCAGGACAAGGTCTCCGCCCTTCGAGAGGAGTTGCGGCCCGACTATCCGGAAGTGGCGATACGGGAAGTGCTGATGAATGCCGTCATGCATCGCGATTACCAGTCCAACACGCCGATCCGGTTCTACTGGTTTGAGGATCGGATCGAGATTCAAAGCCCGGGCGGGCTCTTCGGCGAAGTGACGCCTGACACGCTGAGCCGGCGCAACAGCTATCGGAACCCCATCCTTGCCGAGGCCATGAAGGCGCTCGGCTATGTGAACCGCTTCGGCTACGGCATCCTGAGGGCGCAGGATGCATTGAAGCGCAATGGCAATCCGCCGGTGGAGTTCCAGATCGAGGACAACATCGTCCTGGCCGTCTTGCGGAAGCGAATCCCATGAGGACGATCGCGTTCTTCAACAACAAGGGCGGCGTCGGAAAGACGTCGCTGGCATTCCATCTGGCGTGGATGTTCTCCCAGGCGGGCGTGCGCACCCTCGTCGCGGATCTGGATCCGCAAGCCAATCTGACCTCGATGTTCCTCGAGGACGACGCTCTGCTGGATCTTTGGGACGATGCCCGCGATCAGACGCTCTTCTCGGCCTTGCGTCCGTTGATCGCGCGCAAGGGCGACATCGCCCAACCGCACATCGAACGGATCCACAAGCACCTCGGACTGCTTCCCGGCGAGCTGGCCCTCTCACGATTCGAGGACCTGCTTTCAGAGAACTGGGTCAAGTGTCTGGGCGGAGAAGAAGGGGCTTTCCGGGTTGTCACGGCGTTTCATCGTCTGATCCGGTCGGCCGCAAAGGAATTCAAGGCGGAACTGGTTCTGATCGACGTCGGTCCGAATCTGGGTGCCATCAACCGATCGGCATTGCTGGCGGCCGAACACATCGTCCTGCCACTTGCGCCGGACTTGTTCTCCCTTCAAGGAATGAAGAATCTGGGGCCGTCGCTGCGCACATGGCGTCGCGAATGGAAGGATCGATTGGCGCGGGCCGAGGATTTCGATGACGACCTGGACCTTCCGTCGGGCGAGATGCAACCCGCGGGATATGTCGTCATGCAGCACAGCATTCGTGACAGCAGACCCGTCAAGGCCTACCAGCGATGGATCGAGGCTGTGCCAACGGTCTATCGCCAGGCGGTCCTGAACGAGGAAGTGATCGATGCCCCCAAGGTCGACCAGGACCCTTACCGTCTCGCGCTGCTGAAGCATTATCGAAGCCTGATGCCGATGGCGATGGACGCGCACAAGCCCATGTTCCTGTTGAAGCCCGCGGACGGCGCCATCGGCGCGCATGTCCAGGCGGTCCAGGACTGCTATCGGGACTTTCATGATCTGGCGAGTCGACTGGCGGCCCATTGCGGCATCGCATTCGAATAGCCCCGCCTGACGCAACGCACCTCATGTCCGATACCGCCCTGTCGCTGCTCGACACCCTCCGCGCACTGGAGGTCGAGCTCCATCACCCCGGCGTGCGATGCAGCGCCGAGCGGCTCTCGCAGCTGCTGCATCCCGACTTCCATGAGGTCGGCCGCTCCGGCCGCGCGTACGACCGGCCGACGATCATCGCGTGGCTCGCCGACGACCATGAGCCACCGAAGATCGTGCCCGACGACTTCCGCATCGCGCCGATCTCGCCGGACGCCGCGCTGCTGACCTACCGCTCGGCCCATCGCCAGGACGATGGCACGCTGATCCATCACACGCTGCGGTCCTCGCTGTGGCTGAAGACAGCCGAGGGATGGCAGATGCGGTACCACCAGGGGACGCCGGCGGCGCAGCCTTGGTGAGGGCCGACGCGGCACGACACCGGTGGCCGCGCTCCTCAGGAGCGACACCGGGACCTCCGCCACGCCGGCCAGCCTGCTGGCGGATTTGCTGATCCGAGATTGCGGAGCGCCTGGCCTTCCGCCGGCTCCAGCGCCGCGGTGACCCGCGAGCTGCAGGGAGATTGCGGCCGGCGCCCGAAGCGATGAAATAATCGCGGGCTCCGCCAGCCAACATGAGTGAGCCAGCCGTCGCCTGTCACAAGGACCGCTCCTCATGTCCCGACCGCCCCTGGCGCGCCTGTCGCTGGCGCTGAGCCTGTTCGCCGGCACGTCCGCGCGGGCCGCCGCCGACACGCCCCTTCCCCTCCTCGCCGCGCCGGGTCCGGCCGCCGTGCTGGCCTCGGCCGTCGGCCTCGCCGCCTCGG
>NZ_PEOG01000097.1 GCF_002761755.1 Roseateles chitinivorans | reverse complement strand
GTGGCGAGCGGCTTGGCCGAGGGCTCACCGGCGTCGAGCGCGCCGGGCAGCGGCACGCCGGGGTGGCGGTGTCGCTCGAACTGCGCCAGCGCCGCTTCGCCGGCGGCGCGGTCGTGCCAGACGGCGGCGAGCTCGCGCAGCGGCTCGAAGAAGGCCGGCGCGAGCATCAGGACGAAGAGTCCTTCACCCAGCGAGAGGCGTTGTCCCCAGGCGCCGACGCCGCCCAGCGGGCCCAGCAGGTGGAAGCCGACGTAGACCGCGACCAGCGCCACGCCCAGCGCCGAGAACAACTCGAGCGCGGCCGAGGACAGGAAGGCGATCCGCAGCACGCGCATGGCGCGCTCGCGCAGCGATTCGGCGCTGTCGCGCAGCCGTCGCGCGGTCAGTGCCACCGCGCCGTGCGCGCGGATCGTCGACAGGCCGCGCAGCCGATCGAGCAGGAAGGCGTTCATCCGGCCGAGTTCGACGAGATGCGCCTCGCTGGCGGCCTGCGCGCGCCAGCCGATGAGGGCCATGAACAGCGGGATCAGCGGCATCGCGCCGATCAGGATCAACGCCGCGACCCAGGACTGGCTGCCCACGGCCAGCGCGATCAGCGGCGCCACCAGCATCGCGCGGTACCGTGCCCCGCGATGCCGGCTCAGCCAGGGCACGAGCGCCTCGGCCTGCTCGGCGAGCAGCGAGGCGATCTCGCCCGAAGGAGCGCGGTCGCGGTCCAAGGGGGAACGGCGGGCGAGGGCGGCGACGGCCTCGGCGCGCAGGGTCGACAGCGCCTGTCGCGCGCGGCGATGCACCTGACGAGCGCCCCAGACGTCCAGCGCGCCGCGCAGCACGCCCAGCGCGAGCAGTCCGAGCGCCGCACCGGTGACCTCCCGCAGGCCGCCGCTCTCGGCCAGGCGCTGCACGGCCAGCGCGACAAGGGCGGCCTGAGGGATCCAGAGCAGGGCGGCGAGCGCCTGCGCGAGCGCTCCCGGGCCCAGGCCGGGCAGCCGGGGGAGTCCCGGGCGCATCGGGCTGTCTGGGGTGTCTGCGCTGGCTGGGCGGCTGTCGCCGTCGCGGGCTGTCACTGATCGGCCTCTCCACGGCGAATCCGCCGCATCGTCGATGAGGAATGGACCGGAGCACAGGGAGCGCAGAACGCTGGACGGGCGATCCGCTATCGCGGCGCCGCGCAGGACCCGGGAGAGGGCAGGGCCTGCGGGGGGGCAATGGCTGGCGATTTTGTTCGAAAAACGACCAGAACGGTGTATCCCGGACCACGGCGCCCGGGGAACGTTGCAGGACGACCAAGCCGATCGCTGCCGCGGTGGATAGCCACGCCACGGCCTCTCTGGCGCCAGAGCGCCTCCGCTCGGATCATTGAACAGGCATGGGTTTTGCCGTCGCGCTGCGGGGATTCGAGCGTCCATCGGCCCAGCGAGGCCCCTGGAACAGCGCGCACGGCGGCGGCGCAACGGGCGGCGAGCAGATCTCGTGAAATCCTGGACGCCGTCGGGGCCATCGCGCCGCAGCCGAGGGGCCGCGGCGCAACACCCGGCCTAAACTCGTTGGGCGTCCGGCGACAGGTCACATCAGGGAGACGACAGATGACCGAAGAGACCGCGCAGCCCGCCGTCCTGTTCGTGGACGACGAGCCGTCGATCCTCAGCGCGTTGCGCCGGCTGGTCCGGCCCCAGGGTTATCGCGTCCTGCTTGCGTCCGGCGGCGCGGCGGGACTGGACATCCTCGCCAGCGAGCCGGTCGATGTCGTCGTGTCCGACATGCGCATGCCGGAGATGGACGGCGCGATGTTCCTCGAGCAGGTGCGGGAGCGCTGGCCCTCGGTCGGCCGCATCCTGCTGACCGGCTATGCCGACATCCAGGCCACGGTCGCCGCGGTCAACCGCGGCCAGATCCAGCGCCACATCGCCAAGCCCTGGGACGACCGGGAACTGCTCATGGCGATCGACGATGCGCTGGCACGCCGCCGGCTCGAACTCGAGAATCGCGCGCTGCTGCAGCTGACCAAGACCCAGAACGCCGAATTGCAGTCGCTCAATGCCGACCTGTCGCAGCGCGTGCGCGCCCGCACGCAGGAGATCGAGCAGGTCAACGCGATGCTGGAGAAATCCTTCGAGCAGGTGAAGGAGAACTTCCTGCTCTCGATCCAGGTGTTCTCGGGCCTTCTGGAGCTGCGCGAAGGCGGGCTGGCCGGCTACTCGCGCCAGGTCGCCGACCTGGCGCGGCGCACGGCGCGCCGCCTCGGCCTGGGACCGCGCGTGGAGGAGGATGTCCACAGCGCCGGCCTGCTGCACGAGATCGGCAAGATCGGCTTCCCCGACGCGCTGCTGCGCAAGCCGGTGTCGACGATGAATGCCGAGGAGATCGCGCGCTACCGCCGCCACACGCTCAACGGCGAGGCCGCGCTGCTGCCGCTGGGCCAACTGCAGCATGTGGCGCGACTGGTGCGCTCGCAGCATGAGCGCATCGACGGCAAGGGCTTCCCGGACGGCCTGTCCGGCAACGCGGTGGGCCTGGCGTCGCAGGCGCTGAGCGTGGCCAGCGACTACTGCGCGGCGCTGTCGGGCCGCATGGCGGAGCAGCACTTCTCGCCGGCCCAGGCGCTGCAGCTGATCCGCGGCGGCGCGGGCACGCGCTACGAGCCCGAGATCGTCGAGGCCTTCGAGCTCGCCCTGACCGACGAGCCCGAGGACAAGCCGCGCGATCGCCAGATCAGCCCGCAGGACGTCGAGCCCGGCATGGTGCTGGCGCGCGACCTGCTCACGCCCAAGGGCACGCTGCTGCTGGCGGCGGGCCATGTCTTTGACGCGCGCCTGGTGCGCCAGATCCGCGAGTTCGCCGGCCGCGAGGGCGTGCGGCTCGGGCTCTACATCCGACTGCCCGATGAAGACAGCGGACCGGCGCGCGCGCGACCGGCCGCTCCGTCCACCGCGCCGCAAGGAGCCTCCCATGGCTGAACGCATCCTGATCGTGGACGACGAGCCCGGCATCCTGCATGCGCTGCAGCGGCTGCTGCGCCACGGCCTGAGCGCGCCGGACGGCAGCCGCTACCAGGTCGACGAGTGCGCCAACGGGGCGCTCGCGCTGGAGCAGGCGCGGCGCCACGTCTACGCGCTGGCGATCTCCGACTACCGCATGCCCGAGATGAATGGCGTGGACTTCCTGACGGCGCTGCGCACGCTGCAGCCCGACTGCGAGCGCATCATCCTGTCGGGCTACGCCGACCTGAACGCGCTGGTGCGAGCCGTCAACGAAGCGGGGATCGCGCGCTTCATCGCCAAGCCCTGGGCCGACTTCGAGTTGCTCAGCGCGGTGCGGCAGGTGCTGCAGGTCCGCGACCTGGTCATCGAGAACCGGCGCCTGGCCGACCTGGTGCGCCTGCAGCAGGGCCAGATCAGCGCGCAGGAGGCGGAATTGCGCCGGCTCGAGCGCCTGGAGCCCGGCATCACCCATGTCAACTGGGCCGACGACGGATCCTTCATCCTGGAGGATCCGGGCGACGTGAAGCTATGAGCGCCGCGATTCCCACCGCGATCCCGACCGCGATGCCACCGGCCATGGCCGCCGAGGCGATGTCCACTGGCGAGCTGCCAGCCGAGCTGGCTGCCGCCTGGGAGGCGGTGACCACGCCGGTGCTCGTCCACGACCTGACGGGCATCGTCCATGCCAATGCGGCGATGCTGCGGCTGCTGGGCTACGACGCGGCCGCGATGGCGGCGATGCCGTTCGACGGCTGGGCCGCGCCCGAGCAGCGCGAGGCACTGCGCAGCTACGGCCTGCAGGCCATCGGCCAGGACGACCCGCCGCCGGCCATCGAGATCGAGGCACAGACGTCGAGCGGCTCGACACGCTCGCTGGAGCTGACCGCGCGACCGGTCAACCTGCAGGGGCGCCGGCTCAATGTGCTGACGGTGCAGGACCTGAGCGACATGCGCCATGTCCAGACCAGCCTGCTCGACGTGGGGCGGGTGCTGCACCAGATCATCGAGAACAGCCCGGTCGCGAGCTTCGTGCTCGACGCCGAGCACCGGGTGACGCACTGGAACGTCGCCTGCGCCAAGCTCACCGGCCGCGACCGCTTCGACATGCTGGGACGGCAGGACGCCTGGTCCGCCTTCTATCCGGACGAGCGCCCGCTGCTGGCCGACCTGATCATCGCCGGCACCATCGAGGCGGAGAGCGGCCCGCTGTACGAGGGCCGCTGCCGCCGCTCCGAGACCATCGACGACGCCTATGAAGTCGAGTCCTTCTTTCCGCAGATGGACGGGGGCGGGCGCTGGCTGTTCTTCACCGCCGCGCCGCTGCGGGACGCGCATGGCAGCGTCATCGGCGCAATCGAGACGTTGCAGGACGTCACCCAGCGGCGCCGGGCCGAGGAGGAACTGCGCCGCCATCGCGCCGAGCTCGAGGAACTGGTCAGCGAGCGCACCGCCGAGCTGCTACTCACCCACCATGAACTGGAGGCCTTCCTGGAGAACGCGTCGGTGGGCATCGTCACCACGCTCAACCAGCGCATCGTGCGCGGCAACCGCAAGTTCAACGAGATGTTCGAGCTCGACGGCGCGTCGCCGAGCGGCATCCCGACGCGCTCCTTCTTCGCCAGCGACGAGGACTTCCAGTCGCTCGCATCGATCGCCTATCCGGTGCTCACCCGCGGCGAGTCGCTGCAGCACGAGATGCCGATGGTCTCCGCGCGCGGCCGGCCGCTGTGGATCCAGATGATCGCCTACGTGGCCAATCCGCATGACCGCCTGGCCCAGACCTGGTGGCTGCTGCAGGACCGCAGCGAGGTGCGGCGCGTGCAGCGCGAGCTCGAGGACAACTACCAGCGCATCAAGCTGACCAACACCCGCCTGGAGGAAGCGCAGAACCAGCTGCTGCAGTCCGAGAAGATGGCCTCCATCGGTCAGCTCGCGGCCGGCGTGGCGCATGAGATCAACAACCCGATCGGCTTCGTCAGCTCCAACATGAGCACGCTGCGCGGCTATGTGGAGCCGATGTTCGAGCTGCTCGACACGATGCAGGCGCAGCCGCCCGGCACGCTGCCCGAGGCCGTCGACCGCGCGCTGCACGAGCTGGACCGGCGCATCGACCTGGCCTTCGTCAAGGAGGACCTGCCGCAGCTGCTCGACGAGAGCGACGATGGCCTGGTGCGGGTCAAGAAGATCGTGCAGGACCTGAAGGACTTCTCGCGCGTGGACCATGCCGAATGGCAGGACGCGGACCTGAATGCCGGCCTCGAATCGACGCTCAATGTCGTCATGAACGAGGTCAAGTACAAGGCCGACGTGAAGAAGGACTACGGCCCGCTGCCGCCGGTGCGCTGCATCGCGGCCCAGCTGAACCAGGTCTTCATGAACCTGATCGTCAATGCGGCCCATGCCATCCCGCAACGCGGCGAGATCCGCCTGCGCACGCGCGCCGAGGGCGACTGGGTCTGCGTCGAGGTGCAGGACACCGGCACCGGCATGAGCGAGGAGGTGCGGCGCCGCATCTTCGAGCCCTTCTTCACGACCAAGCCGGTGGGCAAGGGCACCGGGCTGGGGCTGTCGCTGTCCTACTCCATCGTGCAGAAGCATGCGGGGCGGATCGAGGTGCGCAGCGCCCCCGGCGAAGGAACGACCTTCGAGGTCTGGATTCCCGTCAAGCCACCGGAAGACGGGTCCTCGCCGGCCTGACCGGCGCGCGGACGGACCCTGGACAGCGCCCGGGCTTCGGCCTCTAATCGTCGCTGTCCGAGAGGGGCGCCGATCCCCCCGGACCTTCGAGACGCAGGGGGGCTGCGATGTCCGATGCAAGCAGGATGACCGCGATGGCGGCGCCTTGGCGCCTGGCCGTCGTGGGCCGCATGGGCCGTGCATGCCGCGCGTGCCGCGCATGCCGCCGATGCTGGGTGGACCGGGTGCGCCAGGTCGGCCGCCTGGGGTGGCTGGCCGCATGCGGCGCGCTTGCCGCGGCACTGGCCGGATGTGATCGGACCGAGGCACCGCCGGCCGGGACACCGGGCGCGCGCCAGGCCGTGGTGATCGCGGTGACGCCGTATGCCGGCGCGGCGCCCGCCTTCGTGGCCCACGCTCGCGGCTATTTCGAACGCGAGGGGCTGGCGGTAACCGTGCAGCAGCACGGCTCCGGCAAGGAAGCGCTGGACGCGGTCCTCGAGGGCCGGGCCGATGTGGCGACGGTCGCCGAGTTGCCGGTCGCGCTGGCGGTGGTCAAGGGCCATCCGGTCACCATCCTGGCCACCCTGTCCACCCAGAGCGACCATGCCATCGTCGGCCGCACCGATCGCGGCATCTGGTCCGCCGACGCGCTGCGGGGCAAGCGCATCGGCGTCAGCGCCGGCACCAGTGGCGATTTCGTGCTCGACGTGCTGCTGGTGCGCGAGCGCCTCTCGCGCGCGGATGTCCAGGTGGTCGATCGCAAGCCCCGCGAGCTGGCCGACGCGCTCGCACGCGGGGAGGTCGATGCGATCGCGACCTGGGAGCCCTATGTCGCCGACGCGCGCCGGCGCCTGGGGGACCGCGCGGCGGTCTTCCCGAGCGAGGGGGTCTACGACTCCAGCTTCAACCTGGCTTCGCTGCGCGGCTTCGTGCTCCAGCGCGGCGAGACGGCGCGCCGCTTGCTGGCCGCGCTGCTGCAGGCCGAGGAGCTGCTCAAGCACGACCGCGCCGCCTGCGAGCCCATCGTCGCGCAGGCGCTGCACAAATCGCCGGAGGAGATCCGCGAGCTGCTCGCTCGCAGCCGCTTCTCGATGTCGCTGGAGCAGCACCTGCTGGTGGTGCTGGAGGACGAGGGACGCTGGGCGATGAGGCACCGCATGGTGGACGCGGGGCGAGCGCCCAACTTCCTCGATGCCGTCTACCTGGATGGCCTGGCCGCGGTCAAGCCGCGCGCGGTCACGATCATCCACTAGGCCATGAAGATCTCGACCCGCCTGGCGATCGTGGCCTCGACCTGCGTGCTGGTCGCGCTGGCCATCGCGGTGTCGCTGGGGCTGTCGGGCCGGCAGGTCGCGGAGGGCGTGCGCAAGAACCGCGCCGCCGCCGATCTGGTCGAGTCGGTGGCCGGCCTGCGTCACCTGACGCAGGAATACGCCCGCCAGCCCGAGGCGCGCGTCGAGGTCCAGTGGCACAGCGCCTACCGCACGCTGGGCGCCGCGTTGGATCGGGCCCAGGGCTTCGACGCGCGCGACGAGGCCGAGGGTATCACGCAGATCCGCGCCGCCTACGACCAGTCGCCGGCCGTCTTCTCGGAATTGGTGCGGGCCCAGCGGGCGCGGCTGGCGGGCGACGGCGACCGGCAGGTGCTGGACGAGTGGGTCGGGCGGCTGACCGCCGCGATGGCGCGCAAGACGCTGCTCATGATGAGCGAAGCCTTCCGCCTGCAGGATCTCAGCCGCGAGGAGGTCGCCGCGGCGCAGCGGCGCGCGTTCGCCATCGTGCTGGCCCTATCGGCCACGCTGGCGGTGGTGGTGGCGGGCAGCATGGTGCTGGTCTTCCGGGACATCGCCCGGCCGCTGGCGCGACTGCGCGAGGGCATGCTGCGCGTGGGCGCGGGCGACCTCGAGCACGCGGTCGGCGGTACCGGATCGGACGAGATCGCCGAGCTGGCGCGCGAGTTCGACGGCATGAGCGCGCTGCTGCGCACCACCACCGTCTCGCGCGACCGGCTCGCGGAGAGCGAGGCCCGCACGCGGCTCATCCTCGACGCGGCACTGGACGCGGTCGTCGGCATCGATGGCGACGGGGTCGTCACGCATTGGAATCCGCAGGCCGAGGCGGTGTTCGGCTGGTCCGCGGACGAGGCGACCGGTCAGCCCTTGGCCGACCTGGTGGTGCCGGAGCGCTTCCGGGAGGCACACCGGGCGGGTTTGCGGCGCTACCTCGATACCGGCGTGGCGACGGTGCTGGACCGGCGCGTGGAGCTGCGCGCGGTGCGCCGCGATGGCGTGGAGTTCCCGATCGAGCTGGCGATCACCGCGATCCGTGCCAACGGCGTGGTGAGCTTCAACGCCTTCCTGCGCGACATCACCAGCCGCAAGCTCGGCGAGGCGCGGCTCAAGGAGCAGCTGGCGCGGCTGAACCTGCTGAACCAGATTACCCGCGCGGTCGGGGAGCGCCAGGACCTGCACAGCATCTTCCAGGCGGTGATCCGCGGCCTGGAGGACGACGCGCCGGTCGACTTCAGCTGCGTCTGCCTGCGCGACGCCGCCAGCGACACACTGCGGGTGACCGGCGTCGGCGTGAAGAGCGCGCCGCTGGCCCTGGCGCTCGCGCTGTCCGAGCAGGCCGACTTGTCGATCGATGGCGATGGCCTGTCGCAGTGCCTCGCCGGCCGGCTGGTCTACGAGCCCGATGTGACGCAGGTGCCGTTTCCCTTCCCGCAACGACTGGCGCGCGGCGGGCTGCGCTCGCTGGTGATCGCGCCGCTGCAGTCGGAGAACCGCGTGTTCGGCATCCTCGTCGCGGCGCGCAGGGAACCGCAGGCCTTCAGCAGCAGCGATTGCGAGTTCCTGCAGCAGCTCAGCGAGCACGTCAGCCTGGCCAGCCACCAGGCGCAGCTCTACGGCGCGCTGCAGCAGGCCTACGAGGACCTGCGCCAGACGCAGCAGGCGATCCTGCAGCAGGAGCGGCTGCGGGCGCTGGGGCAGATGGCCAGCGGCATCGCGCACGACATCAACAACGCGATCTCGCCGGCGATGCTCTACACCGAGAGCCTGCTGGAGCGCGAGCCCGGCCTGAGCCCGACAGCGCGCCGCGCGCTGGAGAACATCGCGCGCGCGATCGACGATGTCGCCGCGACGGTGGCGCGGATGCGCGAGTTCTACCGCCAGCGCGAGACCGGCTTGGCGCTGACGCAAGTGCGCCTGAACGAGCTGGTGCGGCAGGTGGTGGAGCTGACGCGCGCGCGCTGGAGCGACATGCCGCTGCAGCGCGGCACGGTGATCCGGCTGCGCACCGAGCTGGCGGCCGACGACCCGGTGGTGCTGGGCACCGACAACGAACTGCGCGAGGCCTTGATCAACCTGGTCTTCAATGCCGTCGATGCGATGCCGGACGGCGGCACGCTGACGATCCGTACCGGCAGGCGGCCTGAGGGGCCCGGGGAGAGCGGCCCGTCGGTGCTGCTGGAGGTGGCCGACGACGGCCTGGGCATGGACGAGGCGACGCGCCGCCGCTGCCTCGAGCCCTTCTTCACGACCAAGGGCGAGCGCGGGACCGGCCTGGGCCTGGCGATGGTCTACGGCATCGCGCAGCGCCACGGCGCTGACCTGGAGGTGCGCAGCGCGCCGGAGCAGGGCACCAGCGTGTCGCTGCGCTTCGCGGCGCCGATGCCGGACGAGGGTGTCGCCGCGCCTCGGGCCGATCCGGACGAGAAGCCGCCGCCGCTGCGGATCCTGCTGGTCGACGACGACCCGCTGCTGCTGCGCTCGCTGCAGGAGACGCTTGAGGCCGATGGCCACGCGGTGACCGTCGCCCATGCGGGGCGGGCCGGCATCGAGGCGTTCGAGGCGGCGTTCCATGCGGGAAGGCGGATGGCGCTCGGCGATGCGGGCGATGCGGACGGCACCGGCGATTCAGGTGATGCAGGCGATGCGGGCGATGCGGGCGATGCAGGCCCTCCAGGCCGCGGCTTCCAGGTCGTCGTGACCGACCTGGGCATGCCGCACGTCGATGGTCGCCAGGTGGCGGCGGCGGTGAAGGCCCTGTCGCCGCAAACGCCGGTGATCCTGCTCACCGGCTGGGGCCAGCGGCTGGTGGACGAGGGCGAGAAGCCCCGGCATGTCGACCAGGTGCTCGGCAAGCCGCCGAAGCTGCGCGAGATCCGGGCGGCGCTGGCGCGGCTGGTGCCGGCGCGGAAGGGAGAGCACGCATGAAGGCCCACCATCCAGCGCGAGCCGTCGGTCCGGACGCCACCAACACCACCGCGGGCACGGCTGCGGGCAGCGGTACGGACACGGGCATGGCACGAGGCAGCGGCACCGGCACCGGCACTGGCACTGGCACTGGCACTGGCACTGGCACTGGCACTGGCACTGGCATGGCCGCGACGCCGGAGGCCGAGGTCGCGCCGGCACGCCTGCTCATCGTTGATGACGAGGTGCGCCACATGGAGGCGCTGTGCGACACCCTCGCGGGGCATGGCTACCTGGTGGTGGGCCATGCCGGCGCCGAGGCGGCGCTGGCCGAGCTCCGGCGCGGCACCTTCGACGTGCTGCTGACCGATCTGGTGATGCCGGGGATGACCGGCATCGAGCTGCTGCGGTCCGCGCTCGCGATCGATCCGCGGCTGGTGGGTGTGGTCATGACCGGGGAGGGCAGCATCGCCACGGCGGTGGAGGCGATGCGCTCGGGCGCCACCGACTATGTGCTCAAGCCGTTCCGGCTGGCGTCCATCCTGCCGGTGCTGGGGCGCGCGGTCGAGATCGGCCGGCTGCGGCGCGAGAACAACCGGCTGCAGGCCAGCCTGCGGCGCCGCGCCGATGAACTGGAAGCGATCAACCGCGAGCTGGATGCCTTCGCGCGATCGGTGTCGCACGACCTGCGCACGCCGCTGAACGCGCTGGTGGGGTTCTCGACGCTGCTGGGCCAGCAGGTAGGACCGACCTTGCCGCCGCGCGAACGCGGCTGGCTGGCCGGCGTGCAGCAGGCCGCCGAGCGGATGACCCAGCTGATCGATGCGCTGATGCGGCTGTCCCACATGGGTCGGCGCACGCTCGAAGTGGGGGAGGTCCAGGTGGCGGCGCTGGTGCGCGGCGTCATCGCCGAGCTGCAGGCCTCACGGGCGGCGCCGCCGCCGCGCTTCCTCATCGGCGAGCTGCCCGACGTGGTGGCGGACGGGCCGATGCTGCGGCAGGTCTTCGCCAACCTGATCTCGAACGCGGTCAAGTTCTCGTCCGGACGGCCGCCGGGCCGAGAGGCGACGGTGCGGATCGGCGGCGAGCGGGACGGCGACTCGGTCGTCTTCTTCGTCAGCGACGACGGGCCGGGTTTCGATCCCGCAGATGCGGAACGGCTGTTCGACGCGTTCATCCGCCTGAAGGGCTCCGAGCAGGTCGAGGGGAACGGGGTGGGGCTGTCGATCGTCCAGCGCATCGTGCAGCGCCACGGCGGCCGGGTCTGGGCCAGCGCCGCGCCGGGGCAGGGGGCGACGTTCCGGTTTTCCCTGCCGCAGGAGGGGGCCGGACCCGGAAAGACGAAGGCCCCAGAGGTTTCCCTCTGAGGCCTGGATCTGTTGGTGGAGAGGAGGAGGATCGCTAAACGACCAGCCCA
The DNA here is from genome assembly GCF_002761755.1 of Roseateles chitinivorans. Taxonomy (GTDB): domain Bacteria; phylum Pseudomonadota; class Gammaproteobacteria; order Burkholderiales; family Burkholderiaceae_C; genus Roseateles; species Roseateles chitinivorans. Next base: position 5,648 of record NZ_PEOG01000097.1, on the reverse strand, counting down.
TCTCGCCCCAAGTGATTGATTTCAAAGGGGAATCCCTGTCCGTTCAACTTGAGGGATCTGCGTGCTGGGAAGCATCGCGGAGGGCATTCTGGGAAATTGGCATGCCGATGTCAAGCGCGATTTCTTCCCACGGCAATAGGGCTTTTGCCGGTTCAGGTAAACCTTGTGACGGTTATCATTACAGCTACTTACATCTAAAATTGGCGGGAGCAGAATGTCTCAAAATATCGAAGAAGAAATTAAGCCGCAACTCCAAGAAGTGTTCGTATTGTCGGGTGCTCCGACGTATACCTTTGTGGAACCAGTTGAATACGCTCGCTTGCTTGTTTCACTGCGAACTAAAGGGCGGAGCATTGTGGTTGAGGGGCCGTCCGGCATTGGAAAAACCACAGCCGTTATTAATGCAATCTCTGCTGCCGGAATCAGCAATGCAACGCAGCTCTCCGCACGTAAGCGAAAAGATATTGCCCAGATTGAATCAATGTTGTTAGACCCGGAAAACCTGGGTACGGTGGTTATTGATGATTTTCATCGTTTGTCATCAAAAACCAAAAGGGATATTGCGGATTTGATGAAGACGCTTGCGGATGAAGGTGCATCTCATAGCAAGTTGGTGGTGATTGGTATTACGAATGCTGGCCAATCTCTGATTTCTTTTGGTCGCGACTTGGCTAATCGCATTGAGGTTATCCCGTTTGAGACTAATCCTGATCATAAGGTTGAAGAACTGATTGAGAAGGGCGAGCTTGCTCTCAATGTTTCGTTGAACGTCCGCGCCGCATTAGTTTCCGACTCGCAGGGGAGTTTTTATATTGCTCAAATGCTCGCATACAACACTTGCCTTCGTGCCGGGGTGTTGGAGCAATCTGAAGAGCTTGTCGAGACTGAAGAAAGCTTTCACGCGGTGAAGGCTCAGGTCATGGAGCAACTTCGCAGATCTTTTCATGATCGAGCCATCGCGTTTGCCCGTGGTACAAAGTTGCGGCGCGAGGGTCGCGCTCCCTACTTGCATCTATTGCACTGGCTCAGTCAGAGCGATAGTTGGTCAATCAATTGCATGCGCGAGACGGATAGGCACCCTGCGCAGCGGGGTAGCGTGCATCAAGTTGTTACCAAGGGATTTTTGGCGGACCTCATTTCATCCTCGCCTGAGATTCAAGAGGTGCTTCATTTTGATGAGGCTAGTAACACCCTGGTAGTTCAAGACCCTCAGTTTATTTTCTATATTAGAAACCTGTCGTGGCATAATTTTGCGGAAGAAGTTGGATTTATTTCAATCGAGTTTCCGTCTCGCTATGATTTTGCACTCTCGTTCGCTGGCGAGGATCGCGACGTCGCACAAGCGCTATTTGACGCCCTTGTGGAGAATGAGGTCGAGGTCTTCTATGATCTGAATGAGCAACATCGGATTCTGGCCGCAGACGTTGAGGAGTATTTGGCGCCGATTTATCAGTCTGAGGCGCAGTTTGTGGTATGTATTTTGGGTCCCACATACCCGAGAAAAATCTGGACGAAATTTGAGTCGGCGAATTTTAAGGAGCGATTCCGTGATGGGCAGGTTATTCCCGTTGTGTTGAGTACGACTCAAATTGGCGTATTTGATGAAACTGGGAAAGTTGGGTACATCTCTTGGGATCGAAGTAAAGACTTCTCCAAAGAGTTGCAGTCGGCCGTTAGTGTTCTGCTCCAAAAATGCGGGGATGGGCGCAAGGCACTTTGAGAAGCTGTCGCAGCCACAAAAGGTGACGACCAAACCGGCTTAAGTTAACCGGTGGAGGCCGGTGCTGGCCGGCAATAGCGGGTGCTGGCCGGCGCTGGCCGGCGCTGAAGATCTCTTGTTGTGTCGCCGAGCGCTTGCCCCTAAGGCTAGTGCAATGACTTGCCCATCAGATTTATTCGGGTGTCCCAGTCCGCAATGCCGGCGAGCATCGAAGCCCGCAGGTCACGCGCACGGGCGTCCTCGACCATCTCGCCGGCCTTGTTCCGGTAGAACACCCGGGTCTCGTCAGAGAACTCCTGGGTCTTGCCGGCGGCCAGCGCGGCCCACGCCTTCTTGAACTGCGCGGGGTCACCGACCTGGTAGGCGATGTCCACCATGACGGCCCGTTGCTGCGGCGTCATGCGGCCCCACAGGCCCGGTGCGGTCTCCTCGGCGGACCTGCGCGCGAGGGTCTCGTAGCGGGGCGCGGCGACTTCGATGAGGCGCTTGGCCTGGTCAGGCGTCAGGGACGCGCGGCCGGCCTTCACGTCCTCGACGCGGTCCTCGGGGACACCGGCACGCTTGAGGTCTTGGTTCACGTTGGCCGCGTTGGCCTTCAGGTTGTAGCCCGCGCCGATGTTCATGCCGGCGCTCGGGTTGGGGTCCGGGTAGGCCGTCAGCGAGACCCCTTCGCGCATGGCGATGAGGGAGCCCGCCAGGCCCACATGCTCGAAGCCCTTGCCGGTCACCGGGGAGGCGGCCAGTTGCAGGGCCACGCTCGACGTGGTCTTGGGGTCAACTTTCACGTTGGGGTTCAGGGGAAGAGGTGAGGTGTTGTTGGCGGGCTTGCCATAGCCGAAGTCCGGCACCAGTCGCAGGCGCGCCATGACTTGCTCGCGGTTCGCCTTCTGGGCGGCGGCCAGCTCGGCGTCCTTGAAGAAGCCCACAGAGCGCCCCTTCGCCATCAGCGCCGGGTCGACCTGCGGAATCTCCTTGCCGGCGCGCAGCGCGTTGCGGACCTCGGTGAGCTGCGAGCCTTCCTGCTGGGTCAGCGTGGACACGCCGCGATGCCAGTTCACGATGTCCTGCAGGTTGGCCTGGCCCACCGACTTCTGCCGGGTGCCTGTCCAGGTCTGCACGTCGTAGAGGCCCTCCCCAAGCGGGCTGTTCGAAGGAGCCCTCAATTCGCATTTCCTCGTCGGCCTCCAGCACCACCCGCTGGCTTACGAGTGCGAGCGCCTGTATCTCCTCCATCGTCGCGATGCGAGATGCAGGCCGGACGGCTTCTGGGGCAGGGGGGAGCGGAGCAAGACCAAGGGCATGCCGTTCGCGGAGAAAGCGGGCTTGCCAAGCTACCCCGTTGCGGGATGCTTCTATCTCGGCTTGCGCCTTGTTGAGGTCGCCAAGCGCTTGGCTGACTTCCTTCTTGCCAATCACCTGCTGAAGCTCCTTCGGCACGGCGATTCGGAAGTAATGGCGGCCACCCTTGGTGACCAGGTACGGGGTCTTCTTCGGCAACTTCGTCACGTCCCGATTGTCCCATCGGGTCCGGCGGAGAGGACCGTTCTGGGAAGGGTTCTGGGAAGACGAACGGGAACAAGCCCTTGAACGACAAAGGCCCCAGAGGTTTCCCTCTGAGGCCGAATCGGTTGGTGGAGAGGAGGAGGATCGAACTCCCGACCTTCGCATTGCGAACGCGACGCTCTCCCAGCTGAGCTACCCCCCCAACGAAGACTCGGACTATAGCAGAGATTCTCCGGCCAATGGCAAGCGGCTCGCGCTGGCGCGACATTCGCACCGCAGCCGCCCGCGGAGATCACCAGCGGCAGCCTTTGTCGCGCGCGGCGTCGCGGACGAGCGGGACGACCGCCAGCAGCCCCTTGTCCGCATACGCCTTGCGGCAGTCCTGCTGGCCGGCCTTGCGCATCTCCTCGGCCAGCGGATCCTTGTCCTCCGGCGGCTTGGGCAGCGCCTGGATCACGCCGGACGGTGAGCCGCGCGGTCGCATCGGTCCACGCGAAGCATTCAGGTCCAGGTTCAGCTTGGGCGCGTTCGGTGGCGTCGATGCGGGCGTCGCCACGTCGTGTCCGACGCGCGCGCCAGCGTCCGGTGCGCCGACGCTGGGCTGCGTCGTCGTCGTCGGCGTCGTCGAGCCGTCCAGCGAGACACGGTTGGCGGGCGTCGGCGTCGGTGACGGCGTGGTCGCAGTTCTTGGTTGCGGTGGCGCCGCTTGAGCCGATGGCGGGGTGGTGGTCGCTGGCGCTGGCGCTGGGGAGGGCGCGGGCGCCGGGGGTGAGGTGGGCGCAGGAGCCGGCGGCGCGGTGGCCGTGGGCGTTGCCGCCGCTGCCGGCGCGGGCGTCGGCGGCGGGGCCGGCGTGGGGCTGGGGGCGGGTCGCGGAACCGGCGTTGGCGCAGCCGTCAGTGGCGGCAGTTCGGCGGGAGCTTTCAGTTCGGGCGGGTTCGGCACGGGCGCCGAGCGCTCGATCGGCGCGCGCTCGATCCGCCGCACTGTCGTCGGCGTCTCGCTGAGGATGGGGGCCGGCCGCTCCGGCAACTGCAAGGTCGGCGAAGGCGCCTGGAGTGCGTCCGTCGGCACCGCAGGGCGCAGCGGCGCGGCCTCGCGGGTGGGCGCGATCGGTGTCGGCGCTGTCGTCATCGCCTCGCCGGGCGTCGTGAGCGTGGTGATCGCCGGGGCCGGCTCGGGCGGAGGCGAAGGAGAAGGCGTTGGCGCTGGCGCCGGAGTGGGCGAGGGCGTCGGCACTCGCGTCGGAGCCGGTGCAGGCGTGGTCAGCGCGGGAGTCGGAGGCGGAGGTGTCGGTGCCGGCGTCGCCGCCGCAGGCGGTGCGCTGCGGTCCGCGGGCGCATCGCCCGCGAGTTCATCGCCGGGCTGTTGCCGCCATTGACCCTGGCGCGCGGCGCCGGGGGCCTTCCGTTCCTCGGGTGTCGGCGGCGTCTCCCGGACCGCGCCGCCGGAGCGCGGCTGCTTCGCGTCGCCGATCGGGCCCCGCTCCGGCAGCACGACGGCGGGGGCGCCGGAGCCGGGCTCGTAGCGGTCGCCCTGCAGGCGCACGTTCAGCGGGCCCCAGACGCCTTCGCCGGGCTTGGCGGCGCCGCCCGGCGCATTGCCGACGACCAGCAGCAGCAGCACATGCAGCAGCACGGCCAGCAGCAGGGCCTGCCCCATCTGGTCGGGTGCTCGCAGCAACGGTGTCGAGGCGGGATCGAGGACGGCGGACAAGGTGGATCGCGGCGGTCGGCGCTGGGGCGCAGCATAGCCGGGATCCCGATGGCGCCGTGTCAGGGCTTGCCTTCGGAACAGTGCCGTCGAGGGGCGCGGAGCGAGCGAAGCGCCGCGGCTGCGGCGGATGCGACGCGCGCGGGCTCAGGTGCCCGCGTTGGCCTGATTCAGGTCGGCGCGACGCGCGCCGGTGAAGCGCTTGGCCCAGTAGGCCTCGCGCATGTCCTCGACGCGGACTGCGCCACCGACGCGCGGCGAGTGGATGAACTTGCCTTCGCCGACATAGATGCCGACGTGCGAGAACGTCGCGCGCATCGTGTTGAAGAAGACCAGGTCGCCCGGCTTCAGGTCTTCCTTCTTGATCGGGACCAGGCTGGACAGCTTGGCCTGCTCGTCGGCGCGGCGCGGCAGCACCAGGCCCACGCTCATCTCGAAGATGTGGCGGGTGAAGCCGCTGCAGTCGAAGCCGTTGCTGACCGAATTGCCGCCACGCTTGTAGGGCACGCCCAGGAAGTTCATCGCCGACAGGACCAGGTCGGAGGCCTTGTCGCGCACCTGGTTCAGGAGGCCCGGCGCGGCCGGATCGGCGCCGGACGGCGTCTGCTGCGCCTGCGCGACGATGCCGCGCTGCTGCAGGAAGCGGGCGACCGAGTCGCCGGCGTTGGCATTGCCGACGGCGGCGCCCATCAGGGCGGTCGGCGGCAGCGCGGG
>NZ_PEOG01000096.1 GCF_002761755.1 Roseateles chitinivorans | reverse complement strand
TTGCTGACGATGCACACTAGCACGCGACGCGCGGGGCACAGGTTGGGACGAGTATTGTGGGTCAGGATGGGGAGCGTGCGGAGCGGTACGGGCGTGCCGACAAGAAGAGCTTCCGATTCCCGGGAGCGGGCGCCCGCGTGGCCAGCGCAGCGGCGTCGGGCACACGGCTGGCGGTCGACTTCGGCGAGCGTGTCGCGGGCAAGCCCAAGGGGGCCTCGGCGCCCGGCGGCGAACCTGGCCCGGGCGAAGGCGGTCGCTACGGCGTGACGGCCCATGCCGAGGGCCACTACCGCGACCTGCCGATCAAGGCCTCGCTGCAGACGGGCTCGGCCCTGCCCTGGCTGTCTTCCGACCCGAACGCGCCGGCCGTGCCGGTCACGCTGCGCGGCAACATCGGCCAGGCGCGGCTGAGCTTCGACGGCGAGGTGCGCGACCTGCTCGTCAGCCAGGGGCTGGCGGGCGACTACACCGTCAGCGGCCCGTCACTGGCCGCGATCGGCGAGCCGCTGGGCGTCACGCTGCCGACGACGCCGGCCTTCTCGATGCGCGGGCGACTCACGCGCGAAGGCCCGCGCTGGACCACCGCGGTCCGCCAGGCCACGATCGGCAAGAGCCAGCTCAGCGGCGAGTTCCAGTACGACAAACCCGAGAACGCCGTGCCGACCCTGACCGGCGAGCTGCGCGGCCGCGAACTCTGGCTCGCCGACCTGGGGCCGGCCGTCGGCGTGCCGGCCGAGCCAGGCGCCCCGAAGGCGAAGAAGGCCGCCTCGCGCGTCCTGCCGGACAAGCAGTTCGACCTGCCCTCGCTGCGGGCGATGAACGCCAATGTGAATGTGAAGCTCGCGCGCTTCGAGTCGGGCTCGGCGCTGCTGCAGGCGGCCGAGCCGCTGAACGCGCGCATCGTGCTGCAGGACGGCGTGCTGGAACTGCGCGACATCGATGCCCGCGTGGCCCGCGGCCAGGTCGCCGGCCTGATGCGCCTGGACGGCCGGGAGCCGAAAGCCCAGTGGCGGGCGCGGCTGCGCGTCAGCGGGGTGCACCTGGAGCAGTGGCTGAACCTGGAGCGCAAGAACGGCCAGCGCTGGGTGACCGGCGTGATGGGCGGGCGCATCGCCCTGGATGGCGTCGGACGCTCGACCGCGGAGCTGCTGGCCAGCGCCGACGGCCGCATGGTGCTGTACTGGACCGACGGCACCGTCTCGCACCTGATCGTCGAGGCCGCCGGCATCGACATCGCGCAGGGCCTGGGCCTGCTGGTGCGGGGCGACGACGCGCTGCAGGTGAACTGCGGGGTCGCCGACCTGCGGGTCAAGGACGGCATGGTGACGCCGCGGCCGATGGTGGTGGACACCAAGGACTCGGTGGTGCTGGTCGACGGCGACATGTCGCTGGCCACCGAGCGGCTGAACCTGATCGCCAAGGTCGATCCGAAGGACAAGAGCCCGCTGACGCTGCGCACGCCGCTGAACATCCAGGGGACATTGGGCGATCCGCAGCTCAGCCTGCAGAAGGGTCCGCTGCTGCGCAAGCTGGTGCCGGCGGCGGTGCTGGGCGTGGCCGTGGCGCCGCTGGCGGCGATCGTGCCGCTGATCGACCTGGGCGAGGACCCGGACGCCGAGAGCCTGCGAGCGCTGTCCGAATGCAACGCCCGGCTGGCCCCGGTGTCGAAGCGGAGGCCGGGATCGTGATAATGGGCGCCTCCTACCTGCCCACGCCCATGTCCACCGTTCCCGTCATCGATCCGACGCCCGGCACGCTGAACTGTTTCCTGGTCGAGGACAGCCCGCTCATCCGCGAGAACCTCGTGGCGACGCTGCAGGAGATGCTGGACCTGGCGGTCGTCGGCCAGGCCGAGGACGAGGCCGCCGCGCTGCGCTGGTTGCATGACGAGGCGGTCCCCTGCGACCTGCTGATCATCGACCTCTTCCTCAAGCGCGGCTCGGGCATGTCCCTGCTGCCCAAGGCCCGGCTGCTCCAGCCCGAGGCCAAGCTGATCGTGCTGACCAACTACGCCACCGCCGACATGCGCCAGCGCTGCGAGCAGCTCGGCGCAGACCGCGTCTTCGACAAGTCCAGCGAGCTCGACGAGCTCATCGCCTACTGCCTGGAGCTCGCGGCCACGAAGGCCTGACGCCGCCGGCGAATGCGGCCGTGGCGGTTCAATGCGCTCCGCCGGCGTCCACTGGCGCGCCCATCTTCGGCGGTCGCCGGGTCAGCCAGACGAAGGCGATCAGCACCAGGAACAGGATCGCCGAGGCCAGGAAGATGTCGTCCGCCGCCCGGGTGAAGGCCTGCTGGTCGACCAGCCGGTTCAGGTAGGCCAGCGCCTGGTCATGGCTGAAGCCCTGACGCTGCAGCGTCTCGATCGCCTGCGTCTCCGGCACGTCGCCCAGCGCCAGGCGCTCCGCCAGGTGATGGTGGTGCAGCGTCGCGCGGTTCTCCCACAAGGTCGTCGAGATCGACGTTCCCATCGCCCCCGCCGTGATCCGGACGAAGTTGGACAGGCCCGCCGCGGCGGCGATCCGCTCCGGCGTGATGCCGGACAGCGTCAGCGTCGTCAGCGGGATGAAGAAGAAGGCCAGCGCCCCGCCCTGCAGGATGGTCGGCACCATGATGGCCGCGAGGTCGGTGTCGGTCGTGAACCTCGAGCGCATCAGCAGCACGATCGCGAACACGACGAAGGCGAAGCTCGCCATCGCGCGAGGGTCCCAGACCGACACCTTGCGTCCCACCACCGGCGACAGCAGGATCGCCAGCACGCCCACCGGCGCCAGGGCGAAACCCGCGGCCGTGGCGGTGTAGCCCATGTGCTGCTGCAGCCAGAGCGGCAACAGCACGACGTTGCCGAAGAACAGGCCGTAGGCGATCGACAGCACCGAGGCGCCGAACAGGAAGTTGCGCCGCGCGAAGAGCCGCAGGTCCACCACCGGGTGGTCGTCGGTCAGCTCCCAGACGATGAACACCGCCAGGCCCACGACGGCGATCACCGCCAGCGCGACGATCTGGTTCGACGCGAACCAGTCCAGCTCCTTGCCCTTGTCCAGCATCACCTGCAGCGACCCCACCCACAGCACCAGCAGGGCCAGGCCGATGGTGTCGATCGGCAGCTTCTTCACCGGCGTCTCGCGGCTGCGGTAGATGCTCCAGGTCAGGCCGGCGGCGAACAGGCCGACCGGGACGTTGATGTAGAAGATCCACGGCCAGGTGACGTTGTCGGTGATCCAGCCGCCCAGCAGCGGCCCGACCACCGGCGCCACCAGCGTCGTCATGCCCCACAGCGCGAGCGCCGTGCCCGCCTTGTGCTTGGGATAGCTCGCCAGCAGCAGCGTCTGCGACAGCGGGATCATCGGCCCGGCCACCAGGCCCTGGAACACCCGCGCCGCCACCAGCATCTCCAGCGAATGCGCGAAGCCGCACAGCCAGGACGCCAGCACGAACAGCAGCACGCTCATCGTGAACAGCCGCACCGCGCCGAAGCGCTGGGTCAGCCAGCCGGTGAGCGGCACCGAGATCGCATTGGCCACGCCGAAACTGGTGATCACCCAGGTGCCCTGAACCGGACTCACGCCGAGATCGCCCGCGATGGCCGGCAAGGACACGTTCGCGATGGACGAGTCCAGCACATTCATGAAGGTGGCCAGCGACAGCGAGATCGTGCCCAGCACCAGGGCCGTGCCGGTCAGCGGCGGCGGCGCGCCCGGAGCGACGGCCGGGGCCGGTGCCGGCGTCGGTGCCGCATCCATGGAAGAGGAATTGCTCATTGCACGCGCGTGGTCGTCGAGGTCCTGGCGGCGGCCACCTTGCCCAGGTTGGCCGCGATGATCCGGTTCACCTGCTCGTCGGCGGCCTTCTCCTGCGTGTCGAAGATCGTCGTCTGCAGGCGCGGTGCGCTGGCGCCGGTCGCGGCGGACAGCATCTGGCCGCCCTGCTCACGGACGTCGACCTGCACGTCCATCGACAGGCCCACCCGCAGCGGGTGCTCCTGCACTTCCTTCGGATCCAGCGCGATGCGCACCGGCACGCGCTGCACCACCTTGATCCAGTTGCCGGTGGCGTTCTGCGCCGGCAGCAGCGCGAAGGCCGCGCCGGTGCCGGCGCCCAGGCCCTGCACCGTGCCGTGGTACTCGGTCTTCTTGCCGTAGACGTCCGCCTCCAGCGTCGCCTTCTGGCCGATGCGCAGCTTGGCCAGCTGGCTTTCCTTGAAGTTGGCGTCGACCCAGACCTGCTGCAGGCCGACCACCGCCATCAGCGGGGCGCCGGCGGCCACGCGCTGGCCCAGCTGCACCGAGCGGCGCGCGACCCAGCCATCCACCGGCGCGATCAGCTCGGCCCGTTGCAGCGCCAGGTAGCTCTCGCGCAGGCGGGCCGCGGCGCGCAGCACATTGGGATGCTCCTCGACCTTGACCCCGTCGGTCAGCACCTGGTTGGAGGCCAGTTGGTCCTTGGCGGCCTGCAGCGCGGATTGCGCGGCGGCGGCCTGCGCGCGGGCGGCGGTCAGCTGCGACTGCGCGTGTTCCAGTTCTTCCTTCCCGACCGCGCCGGTGGCGACCAGCGGCTGGCGGCGGGCGACGTCGGCCTGCAGGCGCTCCAGGTCGGAGGTGACGCGCTTGAGGTCGGCCTCGCGCACCTTGACCTGCGCCTCCAGGCCGCTGTTGTTGGCATACAGGGTGCGGACCTCCCGAACCGTCTGCGCCAGTTGCGCCTGCGCCTGCTCCAGCGCGACACGGGCATCGACCGGGTCCAGGCTGACCAGCTTCTGGCCCGCCTTCACGAAGTCGGTGTCGTCGGCATAGACGGCGCGGACGGTGCCGCCCACCAGCGGCGTGATCTGCACGACGTTGGCCTGCACGTAGGCGTTGTCGGTCGTCTCGTAGCGGCTGCCGACGATCCATTCATAGCCGCCATAGACCAGGCCGGCGACGATGACGGCCGCGGCGATGACGGTCAGGCCCTTCTTGCGGGTGCCGTTCTTGGCGGGAGCTTGCGTGTTGTTCGGGGGCGTTGCGCTCATGGTGTGCTCTGCGGAATGTCGTTGCGCGAGAGGCGCGGGAGTCGAGGGGGAGGTCGGCGGCGGACCGCCGGCGCCCGGAGAGGGGTTCGGTTCCTGTGGAGGGGTCGTCGTGGGACCGGGCGTTCAGCTGCGACCGGAAGACGCGGCCGTCTGCGCCTGGGCCGGGCGGGGCTCGGCATAGCCGCCACCCAGCGCGCGCATCAGGTTGATCTGCGCATCCACCGTCAGCGCCTGCAGGTCGATGCGGCCGCGCTGCTGCAGCAACTGGTTCTGCTGGGCGGTCAGCAGCGCGAGACGACCGGTCAGGCCGGCGCGATGGCGTTGCTCGGCCAGCGCGGCCTGGCTGTCGGCGTTGGTCACCAGCGCATCCTGCTGCGCGCTTTGCAGGCGCAGGGAGTCCAGCGTCGTGACCTGGTCGCTGGCGTCACGCACCGCATCCAGCACCGCGGCGTTGTAGCTGGCGATCGCCGCGTCCTGCTCGGCGGCGCTGCCGCGCAGGTTGGCCCGCAGCCGGCCGCTGTCGAACAGCGGCAGGTGCAGCGCCGGGCCGGCACCGAACTGGCGGCTGCCGCTCTTGAAGAGGTCGTCCAGCCCGATCGAGTTCAGGCCGATGAAGGCGGTCAGGCTGACGCTCGGATAGAACTGCGCGCGGGCCGCGCGGATGTCCTGGGCGGTGGCCTCGACCCGCGCCCGCGCGGCGGCCAGGTCCGGGCGGCGGCCCAGCAGGTCCAGATGGGGCGCCTGACGCCAGTCGAGCACGGCCGGCAGCGTCGCATCCAGCGAAGCGGTGGCCTTCGGCCCCTGCCCGGTCAGCGCGGCGATCTGGTGGCGCAACAGCGTCTGCTGCTCGCGCAGCACGACCTGCTGGCGCTGGATGTCCGGCAACGGCGCCTCGGCCACCCGCAGGTCCTGGCCGTTGTCCAGCCCGGCGGCGCTGCGCTGGCGCACCAGGTCCAGGCTCTGGTCGCGCAAGGTCTTCTGCTGCTCCAGCAGACGGCCCTGTGCCTGGCTGCGAGCCAGCGCGACATAGGCCCGGGCGACCGCGTTGGAGACGCTCAGCCGCGCGGCGGCCGCGTCGGCCTCGGCGGCACGCTGCTGGCCCAGCGCCGCCTGCAGCGCGGCGTCATGCTTGCCGAAGAAGTCGAACTCGTAGCTCAGCCCGGCCTGGATGTTGGCCAGCGTCTGCACGCTGCCGGCCAGCGGCGGCGGATAGATGCCGTGTTCGCTGAAGCGCTGGCGCGTCGCATCGGCCTGGAGCTCCGCCGCCGGCCGCCTGGCCGCTTCGGCGTTCTCGGTCATCGCCGCGGCGCGGGCGATGCGGGCCCGCGCCAGCGCCAGCGTCGGCGAGTTCGTGATCGCCTGGTCGACCAGCGCGTCCAGTTGCGGATCGCGGAAGGACTTCCACCATTGCGCGTCGAGCGCCTCGGCCGGGCCGGCATCGAGGCCCAGGCGCGCGGCGGCGTCGGCACCGTCGATCGGCCGGCCGGGTTCGGCCAGCTGGGGGATGGGCGCGCAGGCGGCGAGCACCATCAGCAGCGCCGCGCCCATGGCCAGGGCCAGCGTCGTGCGATGAAGGGATCGGGAGGTCATCGGGGGTTCCTCAGGGCTGTTGTTCTTGTGGAGGGGAAAGGTCAGGCGGAAGGTCGTCATCGGCGCGGGCGGGTCAGTCGTCCTTGTCGACCAGCGTCGACGACTCGGAACTCAGGCCGGCATCGCGGATCGCATGGCCATTGGCGACGATGCGCTGCAGCAGGCCGATCAGCGTGCGGAACTCGTGGTCGGTGAAGCCGGCCAGGTGATCGTTGAACACCTTGGACAGCACGCCCGGCGCCGCCGCCATCGCGTTCACGCCGACCTCGGTCAGCGAGACCATCACCACGCGCCGGTCCTCGACCGAGCGATCGCGGCGCACCAGGTTCTTCGCTTCGAGCCGGTCCAGCAGCCGGGTCATCGCGCCGCCGTCCATCGCCAGTTCGCGGGCCAGCGCCGCGCTGGACATCGGGCCGTTGAAGCGCAGGCGCAGCATCGGCGCCCACTGGGCGTGGGTCAGGTCGTGCGCGCCGAGCATCTTGTCGGCCTGCAGCACCATCGACTGCTTGATCTGACGCAGCAGCCAGCCCAGGCTGGGCTCGGATGTGAAGCTGTCGGCGCTGTAGAAATCGGCGGGGGGCGGCAAGTTGGGACTCATGGCGTCGGCTTTCTGACTTCGGCTTTTCGGGAGGCAGCTACCGGAAAGACTTGATGACAATTATTGCTTAGGCAATGATTGCCTTGCCAATCACTGCCTGGGATGGGCTTTCGCCGGGTGGGGACTTTCCCGCCGCACGGCCCCCCCTAAACTGATCCGATGTCCGCCATGTCCTCCTCGACGCCTCCGGGCGCCTCGCCTTCCCCCGCCACGACGCCACCGACCGGCTCATCCGCTGACGCTCAGGCAAACGCCGTGCGCAGCCCGCCCCCCTTGCGGGCGATGGCCCCGGCGCTGTGGCCCTTCCTCCGGCCGTACCGGGGGCGGATCGCCGCGGCGGTGGTCTTCCTGGTGCTGGCGGCGGCCGCGACGCTGGTGTTCCCGATCGCCCTGCGCCAGTTGATCGACCAGGGCCTGGTGGCCGCCGACCCCGGCGAGCGGCTGATGGCGCTGCGGGAGCACTTCCTGTGGCTGTTCGCGACCGGCGCGGCGCTGGGCGTGTTCTCGGCGCTGCGCTTCTATGCGGTGAGCTGGCTCGGCGAACGGGTCAGCGCGGACCTGCGCACCGCCGTCTACAGCCATGTGCTGCGGCAGAGTCCGGAGTTCTTCGAGACCACCCAGACCGGCGAGGTCATCAGCCGCATCACCACCGACACCACGGTGATCCAGAGCATCGTCGGCTCCAGCCTGTCGATGGGGCTGCGCAACCTGATCATGGGCGTGGGCGCGGTGGCGCTGCTGATCGCCAGCAACCCGTGGGTGATGACGCAGGTGCTGGGCATCCTGGTGCTGGTGGTGGCGCCGGCGATGTTCTTCGGGCGGCGCGTGCGCCGCCTGTCGCGGGCGAGCCAGGACCGCGTCGCCGACACCAGCGCCATCGCCGCGGAGATGCTCAACGCGATCACCGTCGTGCAATCGCATGCGCAGGAAGCGCGGGAGGCGGCCCGTTTCGACGCCGCCAGCGAGGCCGCCTTCGACACCGCCCGCAAGCGGACCCGGGTGCGGTCCTTCCTGGTGGCCTTCATCATCACCGCCACCTTCGGCGCGCTGCTGTGGGGCTTGTACCAGGGCACGCAGGCGGTGATGGCCGGCCGGATCAGCGCGGGCCATCTCGGACAGACGGTGGTGTACGTGATCCTGCTGGTGTCGTCGGTGGCGGTGCTGGCCGAGGTCTGGGGCGACCTGCTGCGCGCCGCGGGCGCGACCGAGCGGCTGATGGAGCTGCTCGCCGCGCAGTCACCGGTGGCGGATCCGGCCGCGCCGGTGGCGCTGCCGGCCTCGACCGGCCCGGCGCGGGTCGCCTTCGAGCAGGTGCGCTTCCACTATCCGTCGCGGCCGGACCGCGCCGCGCTGGACGACTTCACCCTGCGCATCGAGCCCGGCGAGACCGTCGCGCTGGTCGGGCCGAGCGGTGCCGGCAAGAGCACCGTGCTGCAGCTGCTGCAGCGCTTCTTCGACGTCCAGTCCGGGGCGCTGCTCCTGGACGGCGTGCCGGTGGATCGACTGCGCCTGGCGGAGCTGCGCGGGCGCATGGCGCTGGTGCCGCAGCAGAGCGTGATCTTCTCGGCCAGCGCGCTGGACAACATCCGCTATGGCCGTCCGGACGCCAGCCGCGAGGCGGTCATCGCCGCGGCCCGGGCCGCGCATGCGGACGAGTTCATCCGCCAGCTGCCCCAGGGCTACGACAGCTTCCTGGGCGAGCGCGGTGTGCGCCTGTCCGGCGGCCAGCGCCAGCGCATCGCGATCGCGCGGGCGATGCTGCAGGACGCGCCGCTGCTGTTGCTCGACGAGGCCACCAGCGCGCTGGACGCCGAGAGCGAGCGGCTGGTCCAGCAAGCGCTGGACGAGGCGATGCGCGATCGCACGACGCTGGTGATCGCGCACCGGCTGGCGACGGTGCAGCGCGCCGATCGCATCGTCGTGATGGACCACGGCCGCATCGTCGAGCAAGGCACGCATGCCGAGCTGGTGGCGCGGGGCGGGCTCTACGCGCGCCTGGCGGCGCTGCAGTTCAATGCCTGACGCCGGGCGGGACCCGCCGGCTTCTCTAGAATCGCGCCCCATGACCGCAGACACCTCCTCCGCACGCCCGGTGCGCAGCCAGTACGAAGACTTCATGCGCCATGTCTACGAGCATGGTGTCGCCAAGGGCGACCGCACGGGGACGGGCACGCGCAGCGTCTTCGGGCACCAGATGCGCTTCGACCTGAACGAGGGCTTCCCGCTCGTGACGACGAAGAAGGTGCACTTGAAATCGATCATCCTGGAGCTGCTGTGGTTCCTCCGGGGCGACTCGAACGTCAAGTGGCTGCAGGAGCGCGGCTGCACGATCTGGGACGAGTGGGCGCGCGAGGACGGCGACCTGGGGCCGGTCTACGGCGTGCAGTGGCGCAGCTGGCCCAAGCCGGGCGGCGGCCATGTCGACCAGATCGCCGAGGTGGTGAAGCAGCTCAGGACCAATCCCGATTCGCGCCGGATCATCGTCTCGGCCTGGAACGTGGCGGAGCTGGACCAGATGGCGCTGATGCCGTGCCACGCCTTCTTCCAGTTCTACGTGGCCGACGGCAAGCTGTCCTGCCAGCTGTACCAGCGCAGCGCCGACATCTTCCTGGGGGTGCCCTTCAACATCGCGAGCTACGCGCTGCTGACGCAGATGCTGGCGCAGCAATGCGGACTGGGACTGGGCGATTTCATCTGGACCGGCGGCGACTGCCACATCTACGCGAATCACTTCGAGCAGGTGCGGACGCAACTGGCGCGCGCGCCCTTCCCTTACCCGACGATGCACATCAAGCGCCAGCCGGCGTCGATCTTCGACTACGAGTTCGATGACTTCGAGCTGAGGGACTACCAGCACCATGCGCCGATCAAGGCGCCGGTGGCGGTGTGACGACCAGGCGGTGCGCGTCCGGGGAGACCTGATGCGGTCGGCGAGTGCGCTGTCGACGCGAGGTCAGGTCGCGGGGCAGGCGTCTTGCGGATCGATCACCGATGCCCCTGGCGACGGGGGCGGCCCGGCATTCGCCGGGCCGTGCCGTCATCAATACGAGTAGCTCACATACACCGCCCCGATCGGCGCGGTCGCGCGGCGGGTCAGCGGGCTCTTGCGCGCATCACCGAGCAGCCGCTGTGCACCGACCATCCCGGTGATGCTCCAGTCCGACGACAGCTTGTACTGCCAGCTCACGCCGCCTTCGGCCATGTGCGCGCCCGCCTTGGGCGTGAACACCGCGTAGCCGGAACGCGCCGACTGCGCGGCGGTCACGCCGTGATAGGTCTGCATGTACTTCCTGTCCGCCGCGCTGGCCGACACCGAGAGCACGACCGTGTTCCTGCCGTCCGACAGCACCGTGGCCGCGGCGCCCAGGCTGTAGAGCGCGCCATTGGTCCGCGTCGTGATCGGCTGCTCGGTGGCGACCTGCAGCTCGAGCCAGTCGGTCACCGCATAGCCCAGCGTCAGATTCGCCGTGGCGCTGCCCTTCACCTCGCCCATGCCGCGCAGGTGCTTGCTGCCGCTGCCGCCGCCCAGGCGGCTCGTCTCCTTCTCCTCACGCTTGCCGCGGTAGCCCAGTGCTGCGCTGTAGCTCAGGCCGCCGGTCGATCCCGCATAGCCCAGGCCACGCTGCGTGCTCGCGAAGAAGCCGCTGGCATGCGCGTACTCCAGCCCCAGCAGCGGCGAGACCAGGCGCTCGTCCGAACCGGGGTAGCGGGTGGTGACGGCCAGGCCGCCCTGGACGACGACGGTGGATGTCGGCGCCGCTGCGGACGCGGGCGTGGTCTGCGCCTGGGCCGCGAGGCTCAGCGGCAGCAGCAGGACGACGGTGGCAACGGGGGAAAACTTCATGGATGTGGTCATGTCGATCATGGAAAAGAAGACCGCCGCTCGATCGCTCGAGGACCGGCGGCCATGGGGAACGCTCACTCGTAGCGCTGGAAGGGACGGCATTCGCCGGACAGGCGCATGTCTTGCTCCCGGCGATCAGTGATGCGATAACGGCCGTTGCACCATTCGGCCGCGGTGCGCTCGCAGGCGGCCCAGCCTTCGGGCCCGCCGCAGGTGACGACGAAGTCGCCGCGTCCATGCGCCGCCAGCAGCGGCTCGACGCTGGCGGCGCAGGCGCTCAGCGCGCAGACGATCACGCAGGCCGGCGTTGCGGGCAGCCCGCGCCGTGGTCGGGCGCAAGGCCCGCGCGCTGGCGGCTGGAGGTCGGATACGGCAGTCACTTCATTGCTCCCTGAACTGCGCCAGACGGGGCCTGGAACGCGTCGGCAGTGTCAAAGCGGTCCATGAAGCCGACCTGTTCCACGCATGAAGAAAGCATGAAGCGCCACGGGCCGCGGCAGGCTCCGGGCGCATCGTGCTGGTGCCGGCCTGGCTGGAGATCCGCCTGGCGATGCGGCCCTGCCGGCGAGTGCATCGCACCGCATGACGCGGAAGGCAGTGGACTGCGGGTGCGGGTGGCGCTGCCGATGGCTCGGGAAGGCGGCGAGCCGGGATAGCGCACGGCGGCGCAACTTCCGCTTGTCCTACACGCGGGTGCACCGCTCTCCGGCAGAGGCAGGTCCCAAGCCTCGGTACCGTTCACGGCAACGCTTCAGAGGACGCCATGACCACCCACCTGCCGACCACCACCGCCGACCATCTGCTCGGCCGCCCCTTCGACTCCCTGCTCGATCACGCCGCGACGGTGCCCGGCGCCCGCCGCTTCGACGGTGTCGCCGCGGCGCATGCCGCCCATCAAGCCGCGCACCACGCGGCCTCCCAGGCCGCCTTTCGAGCCGCACCGCACGCCGACGATGTCGAGCGTCAATGCTCGGCACGCCGCCTCAGCGACGCGGCGCTGGACGCGATCGCCGAACTGGCGGTGCTGACCGACACGACGGACGAGGCCACCCTCGAATCGGCTTGCCGCCAGGCCATCGCCCAGGATCCCTGCCACATCGAGTCCTTCGCTCGGCTGACCGCCCTGCTGAGCCGCCAGGGCCGCCACGACGAGGCGCTCGAGCTGATCGACCAGGCCGTCGGCTGGTGCGGCGACATCGCCTCGCTGTATCACTTCGCCGGCTGCGTGCTCGAGAGCGCGGGCCGACTGCCGCAAGCCATCGCCTCGTTCGAGCAGGCGCTCGACCTCAATCCGGCGCTGGCCGAATCGCATTACCGCCTCGGCGCGCTGTGCGAGCGGCTCGGCGAGCCGCGCGCATCGGCGGCGCACTTCCGCGTCTATCGCCGCCTGGTCGACGAGAACCGCTCGAACCAGCGCCTCAGCTGAACCCCTCGAGCGCCGCGACCGGCGCCCCGCCCCGCGGGGCGCCCGTTAGCATCGGCGCATGACCGCTTCCGCCACTCCGCCCGCCGCAGTCCCGTTGCACCTCGGCATCGTCGGCTGTTCCGCCGAAGGCGCCGCCCTCTGCTACCGCACGATCTGCGCCGAAGGTGCCGGGCTGCTCGGGCCGCACGCGCATCCCGAGATCAGCCTGCACACGCCCTCGCTGCACCGCTACGTGGAGGCGCTGGACCGCGGTGACCGCGAGGCGGTCGCTGCCCTGATGCTCGATTCCGCGCATCGCCTGCAGGCTGCGGGCGCGCAGTTGCTCATCTGCCCGGACAACACCATCCACCAGGCCTTCGACCTGGTCGAGCCGCGCTCGCCGCTGCCCTGGCTGCACATCGCGCGGGTGGTCGCGGACGAGGCGCGCCGGCGCGGCTTCCGCCGGGTCGGCGTGCTGGGCACGCAGTGGCTGGTGCGCAGCGAGGTCTATCCCGAAGCGCTGGCCGCCGCCGGCATCGAGGCCGTCCGCCCGAGCGACGCGTGGCGAGACGAACTGGGCGCCCGGATCATGGACGAGCTGGTCCCGGGCCGGCTGCAACCCGGCACCGTCGAGCGCTTCCAGCGCGCCATCGATGCGCTGCGCGAGCGCGGCTGCGAAGCGGTCGTGCTGGGCTGCACCGAGATCCCGCTGATCATCGACGACGCCAACGCGTCGCTGCCGACGCTCGATTCGACGCGCCTGTTGGCGCGGGCTGCGCTGCGGCGGGCTGTCGCTCAATAGCGCTCGGGCACGAACATCTCCGGCGGTACCGGCTGGCGCGCATAGTCGTCGTGCCGTTCTCGGTCGGGCAGGCGGACCTCCGCCCGCTCCACCTCGTGGTACGGGAAGTGGTCCAGCAGGTGCTGGATGCAATTGAGGCGCGCACGCTTCTTGTCGTCCGCGGCCACCACCCACCAGGGCGCCTCGGGGATGTGGGTGCGCTCCAGCATCACTTCCTTGGCGCGGGTGTAGTCCTCCCAGCGCCGCCGCGACTCCAGGTCCATCGGCGAGAGCTTCCACTGCTTGAGCGGGTCGTGGATGCGGCCCAGGAAACGCAGGTGCTGCTCCTCGTCGCTGATGGAGAACCAGTACTTGATCAGCGTGATGCCGGAGCGCACCAGCATGCGCTCGAACTCGGGCACCGAGCGGAAGAACTCCTCGACGTCGGCCTCCGAGCAGAAGCCCATCACCCGTTCCACGCCGGCGCGGTTGTACCAGCTGCGGTCGAACAGCACGATCTCGCCGGCCGCCGGCAGATGGGGCACGTAGCGCTGGAAGTACCACTGCGTGCGCTCGCGGTCATTGGGCGCCGGCAGCGCGACGACGCGGCACACCCGCGGATTCAGGCGCTGGGTGATGCGCTTGATCGCGCCGCCCTTGCCCGCCGCGTCGCGGCCCTCGAAGAGGATCACCACCTTCTGGCGCGTGTGCTGCACCCAGTCCTGCAGCTTCACCAGCTCGCGCTGCAGCCGGAACAGCTGCCGGAAGTAGGCGATGCGCTCGCCGTGCGCGCCGTCGCTGCCGCCCTCGTCGAGCGCGCGCAGCGCCTCGTCCACGTGGCGGTCCTCGATCTCGAGTTCCAGTTCCTCGTCGTAGCCGTCCTGCAGGTCGCGGCGGATGCGCTCGACGAGCGCGTCGTGATCGGATGCTGGGCTCATGGTGCCGGAAGGGTCGGAGCTGGGGACCGGCCATCATTCGCGGCCCGGGTGACGGCTTCGTGACGAGCGCGGCGCCGCACCGGCGCCGCCGCAAGGCCTACCTTCGTACAGGTCGCGCAGACGAGGGTCGGATGGGCGGACGCGCCCGCCTTTGATGTGATCGCCTCCGCATTCACAGCCCCTTGCGGAGACCCCATGTTCCAGAAGTCCCTTCCCCCAGCATTGACCGAGGCGATGGCCGCCTCCGACCGGTCGGCCGCGGCCTCGCCGACCTCCCCGGCCTCGGGCGACACGGCGGGCCGCCGCCGCTTCCTCGCCACCTCCGCCGTTGCCGGCGCGACCGGCCTGGGCCTGCTGCCGGTGGCGGGCGCCGCACGCGCCGCCAGCGGCGACGCGACGGCCAGCATCACCCTGTCCGGCGGCGACACCACCGCCCTCACCACCGCGGTGCCGATCGGCGACTTCTCCATCCGACGCTTCCGCATCGAGGTGCCCGATGCCGCCCTCGCCGACCTGCGCCGCCGCGTCGCCGACACGCGCTGGCCCGATCCGGAGCTGGTGCCCGACGGCTCGCAGGGCATCCAGCTCGCGCGCCTGCGCGCGCTGTGCGACTACTGGAGCCATGCCTACGACTGGCGCCAGGTGGAGCGCCGCCTCAACGCCCTGCCCCAGTTCATCACGCAGATCGACGGCCTGGACATCCACTTCCTCCACATCCGCTCCAGGCATGCCGACGCGCTGCCGCTGGTCATCACCCATGGATGGCCGGGCTCGATCCTGGAGATGCTCAAGACCATCGGCCCGCTGACCGACCCGACCGCGCACGGCGGCCGCGCCGAGGACGCCTTCCACCTGGTCATCCCGTCCATCCCCGGCTACGGCTTCTCCGGCAAGCCGCGCGAGCTGGGCTGGGGCCCGGAGCGCGTCGGCCGTGCCTGGGATGTGCTGATGAAGCGCCTGGGCTACCGCCGCTACGTCTCGCAGGGCGGCGACCACGGCTCGGTGATCTCCGACGCGATGGCGCGGCTCAAGCTCGACGGCCTGCTCGGCATCCACGTCAACATGCCGCCGACGGTGCCGCCCGAGCTGGTCAAGCCGATCAACGCCGGCGATCCGCCGCCGCCCGGGCTCTCCGACGCCGAGCGCTCGGCCTACCTCACCCTGAGCCGCTTCTTCGGACGCAACGCCGCCTACGGCGCGCTGATGGTCACCCGCCCGCAGACCATCGGCTATGCGCTGTGCGACTCGCCGGCGGCGCTGGCCGGCTTCATGGTCGAGAAGATCATCGAGTGGACCGACAGCGGCGGCGATCCCGAGCGCGTCCTCACCAAGGACGAGATCCTGGACGATGTCACCCTCTACTGGCTGACCAACACCGGCGCCTCGGCCTCCCGCTTCTACTGGGAGAACAACAACAACAATTTCAGCTCGGCCCACCAGCGCACCACGGAGATCACCCTCCCGGTCGCCGTCACCGTCTTCCCAGGCGAGATCTACCGCGCGCCGCGCTCGTGGACCGAGCGCGCCTATCCGTCGCTGGCCTACTTCAACGAGGTGGACAAGGGCGGCCATTTCGCGGCCTGGGAACAGCCCGAGCTCTTCGCCCGGGAGCTGCGCGCCGCCTTCCGACGGCTGCGCTGAGCGCACGGGGGCGGTGGGAGGGACCGGACCCGTCGCCCGGTGGGGCCGCCGCCCGTAAACTCGCCACCCGGCGCGACCTTGTCGTCGCGTCGCGCCGCCGCCCTTTCCGTCCCTCGCCGAAGCTGCCATGCCCCACCTCACCCTCATCGCCGCGCTCGACCGCGATCGCGGCATCGGCCGCGACAACGGCCTGCTGGTCCGCCTGCCCGAGGACATGGCGCGCTTCAAGGCGCTGACGCTGGGCCACACGGTGATCATGGGTCGCAAGACCTGGGACTCGATCCCGGTCAAGTTCCGCCCGCTGGTGCAGCGGCGCAACCTGGTGCTGTCGCGCCAGCCAGGACTGCGGCTCGAGGGGGCGGAGGTCTTCGCCACCCTGGACGCGGCCCTTGCCGCCTGCGGTGCCGACGAGGCCGTCTTCGTCATGGGGGGCGCCCAGGTCTATGCGCTCAGCCTGCCGCGCGCCGACGCGCTGGAGCTGACCGAGATCGACGCCCGCTTCGAGGCCGACGCCTTCTTCCCGCCCGTCGACCCCCAGGTCTTCGCCGAGGTCTCGCGCGAGCGCCACCACAGCCCGGCCGATCGCGGCCACGACTGGCACTACGATTTCGTCCGCTACGAGCGCCGCCGCTGAGCGAGCGCCTTCGGCCCGGCCCCTCGGCCGGTCGCATCCCCGACCCGCACCATCCGTCTTCCGTTTTCCGACTTCCTCCTGTTTCCATGTCCGGCAATCACTTCCACGTCCACGGCCCGCACGACCACGAACTCGAACACGCCGCGCACCATGAACCCAAGGGCCTGGCCGGCCAGTTGGCCGTGATCACCGCGGTGCTGGCCACACTGGGCGCCTTCTTCTCCTACATGGGCGGCGCCACCCAGGCCAACGCGGGGCTGTTCAAGAACAACGCCGCGATCACCAAGACCGAGGCCGCCAACCGCTGGAACTACTTCCAGGCCAAGAGCAGCAAGCAGAACCTGGCCGAGTTCGCGCTGGACCTGACGGTCAGCGAGGAACAGAAGGCCAAGTACCGCGAGAAGATCGCGCGCTACGAGACCGAGAAGAACGAGATCAAGGCGCAGGCCGAGAAGCTGGAAGCCGAGTCCACCGACTGGGACCGCAAGAGCGACGACCAGCTGCACCTGCATCACCGCTGGGCCCAGGCGACGACCGCGTTGCAGGTGGGCATCGCGCTGGCCGCGATCGCACTGCTGACCAAGCGCCGCTGGATGGAATACGCAACGCTGGGCGCCGGCGCAGTCGGCATCGGCCTGGGCATCGCCGCCTGGCTGCACGTCTGAGGCGCGCCTCCCGGTCAGGCGCATCGAGGGCCGCCCCCTCAAGTTCAACGGCAAGCTGCCGATAGCGAAGGGATCACCGTCGCCGCCTCCAGAGCGGCGCGGGACTGCCGCCAGGGAGGCGCTTCGCATGAACTTCATTTCCTCGACGGGCTCGGGCCTGCTCGACCGGCTGGCCGCCAGCCGCGCGGCCTCGTCCTTCCGCCCCGCGGGCGTCTCGGCGCGCGCCGCTGCCGGCGAGGCCTCGACCGCCGCGCCGGCGCGCACGCGCGTGACGCTGGACGCTGCGGCCGCCGACGATGCGGTCTACGCGCGGCCGGCCGCGCCCGGCACCGGGCCGCGGCGCGTCTGGGCCACCGCCGGTGACGACGGCTTGAGCGAGCTGATGTCTCGCAACAGCGGCAAGGACGCCCGCACCCTGTCCGACCGCTGGCGCGGTCTGGGCGGCGCGCTGCTCAAGCAACTGGCCGACACCGGCGAGCGCTACGCGCAGACGCTGGCGGAGGTCGTGCCGATGCCGGCCGACGGCGGCGCCACCGATCCCGCCGCGAGCACCGACCCCGCCGCCGCGG
>NZ_PEOG01000095.1 GCF_002761755.1 Roseateles chitinivorans | reverse complement strand
AGTTGCGGCTTCATCAGCCCGGGAAGGTGTAGGCGGTCTTGACCGTCGTGTAGAACTCGCGCGCGTAGCTGCCCTGCTCGCGCGGGCCGTAGCTCGATCCCTTCGTGCCGCCGAACGGCACGTGATAGTCGACACCCGCCGTCGGCAGGTTGACCATCACCATCCCGGCCTGCGAGTGCAGCTTGAAGTGGGCCGCGTGCTTGAGCGAGCGCGTGCAGATGCCGGCGGACAGGCCGAACTCGGTGTCGTTGGCCAGCGCGAGCGCCTCGTCATAGTCCTTGGCTCGGACGACATTGGCCACGGGACCGAAGACCTCCTCGCGGCTGATCGTCATCGCGTTGGTCGTGCCGGTGATCAACGCGGGCAGCTGGTAGAAGCCCTGGGTCTCGCGCTCGACGACCTCGCCGCCGAACGCCAGCGTGCCGCCCTCCTTCTTCGCGATGTCGACATAGCGCAGGTTCTGGTCGAGCTGGCGCTGGTCGACGACGGGACCGATGTCGGTGCCGGCCTTCAGCGCGTGGTCGATCTTGAGCGTCTTCAGCTTCGCGACGACGGCATCGACGAAACGGTCATGGATGCCCTCGGTGACGAGGATCCGGCTGGACGCCGTGCAGCGCTGGCCGGTCGAGAAGTAGGCGCTCTGCACCGCGGCGTTGACGGCGACGTCGAGGTCCGCGTCGTCGAGCACGATCAGCGGATTCTTCCCGCCCATCTCGGCCTGCACCTTGGCCTGGCGCGCGGCGCAAGCGGCGATGACGCGGCGGCCGGTCGCGACCGAGCCGGTGAAGCTCAGCGCCTTGACACGCGGCGAGTCGACCAGCGTCTGGCCGACCTGCGAGCCCGCGCCCATCACCAGGTTGAAAGCTCCCTTGGTCAGCGCGGTGCGCGACAGGATCTCGGCGATGGTCCAGGCACAGCCCGGCACCAGTTCGGCCGGCTTGAACACGACCGTGTTGCCGTAGGCCAGCGCCGGCGCGATCTTCCAGGCCGGGATGGCGATCGGGAAGTTCCACGGCGCGATCAGGCCGACGACACCCACCGGTTGCCGGAACACATCCACCGACACGCCCGGTCGCACCGACGCCAGCGTCTCGCCGCCGCAGCGCAGCGCCTCGGCAGCGAAGAACTTGAAGATCATCGCGGCGCGGTGCGTCTCGCCCATGCCTTCGGCGAGCGTCTTGCCTTCCTCGCGCGACAGCAGCCGCCCGATCTCCTCGCGGCGCGCGAGCAGTTCGCTGCCGACCGCGTCGAGCACATCGAAGCGCTGCTGCGGCGTGCTCGAGGCCCAGGCCGGGAACGCCGCCTGCGCCGCGGCGATCGCAGCCTCGGTCTGCGCAGCGTCGGCCTGCGCGTACAGCCCGATCACGTCGCTGGTGTCGGACGGGTTGATATTGGGACGCTGGTCCACGCCGGCGACCCATTCGCCGCCGATGTAGTTCTTGAATTCAGGGATTTGGCTCATGACGGTCCTCGTTCGGATGAATCAGCGCGCCCAGCGCAGCACCAGCGGATCCAGGCGCTTGGCCGCGTCGAGCAGGCCGGCGCGGACATGCGGGTTCATCGTCGGGAACGGATGACGCGGCAGGTCGCAGGCGATCACGCCACCGGCCAGCATCAGCGCCTTCGCGGTCAGGATGCCGCCCTGGCGGTTCTCGTAATTGATCAGCGGCAACCAGCGCCCGTACTCGGCCACGGCCGTCTCGCGGTCGCCCGCGGCGAACGCATCGACGATCTTGCGGATGCCGTCGGGATACGCGCCGCCCGTCATCGCACCGGTCGCGCCCGCGTCCAGGTCGGCCAGCAAGGTGATGGCCTCCTCGCCGTCCCATGGGCCCTCGATCGCGTCGCCGCCCAGCGCGATCAGCTCGCGCAGCTTGCTCGCGGCCCCGGCGGTCTCGATCTTGAAGTAGCGGACCTGCTCGATCTCCTTGGCCATGCGCGCCAGGAACGGCGCCGGCAGCGGCGTGCCGGACATCGGCGCGTCCTGGATCATGATCGGGATGTCGATCGCGTCGGACAGACGCGCGTAGAACTCGAAGATGCCGGCCTCGCCCACGCGCAGCGTCGCGCCGTGATACGGCGGCATCACCATGACCATCGCGGCGCCCAGCTCCTGCGCCATGCGGCTGCGCTCGGCGCAGATCTGTGTGCTGTAGTGGGTGGTGGTGACGATCACCGGCACCCGGCCGGCGACATGCTCGAGGATCGTCCGCGTCAGCACCGCGCGCTCGTCGTCGCCCAGCACGAACTGCTCGGAGAAGTTGGCCAGGATGCACAGGCCGGTCGAGCCGGCATCGATCATGAAGTCGATGCAACGCTTCTGGCTCTCCAGGTCGAGGCCGCCTTGCTCGTTGAACGTCGTCGGCACGACCGGGAACACGCCCTTGTAGGGCCGAGGGAAGCTCAGGCTCATGTTGTCTCCAGCGTCTTCAATCTTGTTGGGGTGGAATTAAAGTATTACTTTATAGAACACCGTATCGGGGCAAACCCTCATTCAATCGGATTTGACTGGTTAAATAGTAAGACTTATAGAATCCTGCCTTCGACAGAGGGACGCCCGGCGGCGGCCCGCGCGCGGACGACACGAAGAGGCGCGACACTCGCGCCCGGAACCACGGAGACGACATGACGAGCGCCATCTATCCCAGCCTGCGCGACCAGCGCGTGCTCATCACCGGCGGAGCGACCGGCATCGGCGCGACGCTGGTGGAGCGATTCGCCGCGCAGGGTGCGCGGGTGGGCTTCATCGACATCGCGGCGGAAGCCGGCCATGCGCTGGCGGCGAAGCTGCCGGGCAGCGCGTTCGTGGCCGCCGACCTGACCGACATCGCGCAACTGCGGGCCGCGATCGCAACGCTGCGGGAGCAGCTCGGCGGGCCGTTCAAGGCGCTGCTGAACAACGCGGCGAACGACAAGCGCCATCCGCTGGAAGAGGTGACCCCGGAGTTCTGGGACCAGGCCATCGCCGTCAACATCAAGCACCAGTTTTTCGCCGCGCAGGCGGTGGTGCCGGACATGAAGGCGCTGGGCGGCGGGTCCATCATCAATTTCGGGTCCTTCAGCTGGATGCTGATGCAGGGCGGCATGGCGGCCTACACGACCTCGAAGGCCGGCGTGCAGGGCCTGACACGCTCGCTGGCGCGGGACCTGGGGCCATTCAACATCCGCGTCAACACGCTGGTGCCGGGCTGGGTCATGACCGAGAAGCAGCTGAAGCTGTGGGTCAATGAAGAGACGAAAAAGGAGATCGACGCCAACCAGTGCCTGAAGCAGCCGCTGATGCCGGACCACGTCGCGGCGCTGGCGCTGTTCCTGGCGGCGGACGACAGCGCGATGTGCAGCGCGCAGGACTACATCGTCGACGGAGGCTGGGCATGAGCGCCGGGCTGGCATCGACGGCCGCTGCCGCTCGCGGTGCGGCGGAAGCGGCCCGCGTGCACGTGGACGGGCGGGACCGGCTCGGCGAATGTGCGCTGTGGTGCGAGCGCGAGCAGGCGCTGTACTGGACTGACATCGACAGCCATCGGCTCTTCCGCTGGCGGGCCGAGGCCTCGCGACCGGGCGAATCCAGCGGACCGGCGCTCGCCGGGGAGATCACTGAATGGCGGATGCCGGAGCCGCTGGGCAGCTTCGCGCTGTGCGACCTGCCCGGCCAGCTGCTGCTCGGCCTGGCCTCGGGCGTGGCGATGTTCGACCTGGCCACCGGCGAGATCGGGCCGCTGACACCGGTCGAGGCCGACGAGCCGCGCACCCGCATCAACGATGGCCGCTGCGATCCGCAGGGACGTTTCGTGTTCGGCATGTTCAATCCGCATGGCGCGGCGGTGGGCGGCTATTACCGCGCATCGATGGCGGGCGTGGGCATCGGGCGCGGCCTGGCCATCGAGCGGCTGCCGCTGCCGCCGGGGATCGTCGGCAACTCGCTGAACTTCAGTCCCGACGGCGGCACGCTGTATTACACCGACTCCCCCACCCGCACGATCTGGGCGATGGACTACCACGCCGACGGACGCTTGGGCGAGCGTCGCGTCTTCGTGCAGCTGCCGCTGGACGGCGGCGAGCCGGACGGCGCGGCGGTCGACGCCGAAGGCGGCCTGTGGTCGGCGATCTGGGGAGACGGGGTGGTGATCCGATTCGACGCGCAGGGCCGCGAGACGCTGCGACTGGCGGTGCCGGCGTCGCAGCCGACCTGTCCGGTCTTCGGTGGGCCGGCGCTGGACCGGCTCTTCGTGACGACCGCGCGCCGGCAATGCGAGCATGAGCCGCTGGCGGGCGCCCTGTTCGAACTCGATCCGCACGGCCATCGCGGCCAGGCCCCCCACCGGTTCAGCACACGATGAAAGCGCTTCAACAACGGGTGTACGGCCACCTGCCTGACGGCCGGCCGGTGCATGAGTTCACGATGGACAACGGACGTGGCCTGCGGTTGTCGGCGATCACCTATGGGGGCATCGTCACGCGGCTGGAGGTGCCGGATGCGCGCGGCGAATCAGGCAACGTCGTGCTGGGCCTGCCGACGCTCGAGGACTACGTGCTGCGCAATCCGCATTTCGGCGTGATCGTCGGCCGGTATGGCAACCGGATCGCCAACGCCGCGTTCCGCCTCGATGGCGAACGGCATGCGCTGGTGGCCAACGACGGCAGCAACTGCCTGCACGGCGGGACGCGCGGCTTCGGGCTGCTGCTCTGGCGCGCGGAGGCGGAAAGCGACAGCTGCCTGCGCTTCGAGCTCGACAGCCCGGACGGGGACCAGGGTTTCCCGGGACGGCTGCGGGCGGTGGTGCGTTATCGGCTGGTCGAGGACATGGGTTGGCAGGTCGAGTACGAGGCGACCACCGACAAGCCGACGGTGGTGAACCTGACCCACCACGACTACTTCAACCTGGCGGGCCGCGGCTCGGCCCTCGGGCATGAGCTGCAGATCGCGGGCAGCCGGTACTGCGAGGTCGATGCGACGGCGATTCCGACGGGCATCGCGCCGGTGGCCGCTACACCGTTCGACTTCCGCGAGCCGCAGGTCATCGAGGCGCGCCTGCGCCAAGGGCATCCGCAGCTGCGCCACGGCAAGGGCTACGACCACAACTGGGTGCTGGATGCGCCGTTCGACGGCGAACTGCATTTGGCGGCGCGGTTGCGCGACCCGGTGTCGGGCCGCTCGATGGAGGTGCTGACGACGGAGCCGGCGATGCAGTTCTATTCGGGCAACTTCCTGGACGGCAGTCTGCTGGGCAGCGGCGGGGAGTTCTATCGACAGGGAGATGGCCTCTGCCTGGAGACGCAGCACAACCCGGATTCACCGAACCGGCCCGCCAGCGCCGACTGGCCTTCCACGGTCCTGCGACCGGGCGAGGTCTATCGGAGCGTGACGCTGCATCGGTTTGCCGCCGGCTGAGCATCGGATCATCGAGGCAGGACATCGATAGCAGGCAGGCCCCGTCCATCCGGGAGGCGTCGCGGTCGAATGTCCGTCTCGATTTCCTTGCCAACCCTCATTCAGACGGCGTGTCGTCGTCGGTGTGATCGTTCGACTCTTCGCGCCTCGGCCAAGGCTCCGCATGCACGGTCGCGGGGGTGGACTTGACGGTCACCCGCACACTGCCGTCCTCCTGCATTTGCCAGCAGAACCGCGTATCCAGCTTCGCGCCCGTGGCCTTGCGGATCTCCTTCGGAACGAGGATCCGGCCGTTCATCTCCATGCGGGTCATCGACACATGACGCTCCTTGCAGGCTCAACGCAACAGTTCCACGCCAGCGAGCGACGAGGCGTTGCGATCGAAGGTGTGAAGTGGACTACGGTCATTCACGGCCGCCATTTCGGCGTGGATGCTGTCGGCCAACTCGGCCCCCGAGAACTCGTAGCCCGCCAGCGCATTGAGCACGGCGGCTTCGCGTTCGAACGCCACATTGCCTGACGTCATCAACTGCCTCAAGGCAGCGAGCACCTCCGGCTTACCGAGGCGGTACCTCGAACGCAGCACCCACTCGAGTTCGAGCAGCACGGTTGTCGACACGAACAACTTCTGCCCGTGGCAGGCACAGCGCAGTTGGAGCCGGCGAACCGCTTCCAGTTGGGTAGCGTCGTCCCGGACGATCAAGCGCACCAGGACGTTCGTGTCGACAGCGCACATCAGCGGAAGGGGTTCATCTCTTCCACCGACACGGTGATGCCCGGCCCCGGCGTCAGCATCCCTGCGAGGTCCTCGATCTTTCCGGTCTTGGGCACCACCTGAAGCACCCCGCCCCTCAGCAGGACCCAGAGGAACTCCGTTCCGGGCATGGCTTTCACGGCTTGGCGAATCTCCTTGGGCACGGTCAACCGACCGTCGGCGGACATGATGGATACCGGCATTGCGATCTCCTGGCAGCTCGATCCGCCCACTCTAGGCAGGCACCCGGCGCGGGGCCATGACCCTCACTTGTGGAGATGGCCTCGAGCCGACTCCGACAAGGCAGCGCACTGCCTCCGATGCGGGGCAGCGCGCCGCCACCCGGGCCGTCCTCCGACGCCCGGGTCGCACGCGTCCGAGCGCGCGCTTCAGGAGGCGACAGGGCCTCGCGCCGGACCGACCTGATCGGGGGCAGCGCGCTCCCGCTCCGGCACCGCCTCATCGCGCCGGTAGGCCCACCGGTACAGCACCGGCAGCACCAGCAAGGTCAACGCCGTCGACGACAGGATGCCGCCGATCACCACCGTCGCCAGCGGCCGCTGCACCTCAGCCCCAGTGCCGGTGGCCAGCGCCATCGGCACGAAGCCCAGCGACGCCACCAGCGCCGTCATCAGCACCGGTCGCAGGCGCGTCAGCGCGCCCTCGTGAATGGCCTCGTCCAGGGACCGCCCCTGCTCCCGCAACTGCCGGATGAAGGAGATCATCACCAGCCCGTTGAGCACCGCCACCCCGCTGAGCGCGATGAAGCCGACCGCCGCCGAGATCGACAGCGGAATCCCCCGCAACCACAGCGCCAGCACGCCGCCGGTGAGGGCGAAAGGAATGCCCGAGAACACCAGCAGACCGTCCCGCGCGTTGCCGAACATCGCGAACAGCAAGACGAAGACCAGCCCCAGCGCCACCGGGACCACCACGCGCAGACGCTCGCTCGCCGATTGCAGGTTCTCGTACTGCCCGCCCCAACCCAGCCAGTAGCCCGACGGCAGGCTCACCTGCGTGCTCACCACCCGCTGCGCCTCGGCGACGAAGGAACCGAGATCGCGACCGCGCACGTTGGCGCTGACCACCACCCGTCGCTTGCCGTCCTCGCGGCTGACCTGGTTCGGCCCCGGCGCCAGCGACAGGGTCGCCAACGCCGACAGCGGCAGGAATCGCACCGCGCCGTCCGCGCCCTTGGGGAGCGGCACCGGCAGCCGCTCGATCGCCGACAGGTCCGTCCGCAGCGCCTCGGGCAACCGCACCACGACCGGGAACCGCCGGTCGCCCTCGAACAGCGTCCCCGCATGCGCACCGCCGGTGGCCGTGGCCACCAGCTCCTGCACGTCGAGCAGGTTCAGGCCGTACCGCGCGACCTGCTCGCGATCGATGTCCACCGTCAGCATCGGCAGACCGGTCGTCTGCTCGATGTTGACCTCCGTCGCGCCGTCGATCCGGCCGAGCACCTCGGCAATGCGCGCCGCCGCCGCGTCGAGCTGCGCCATGTCGTCGCCGAAGACCTTCACCGCCACATCCGAGCGCACGCCCGAGATCAGCTCGTTGAAGCGCAGCTGGATCGGCTGCGAGAACTCGTAGTTCTGCCCGGGCAGCGTGGCCAGCTCCGCCTGCACCGCCTGGATCAGCGCGTCGCGCGTGCGCCGGGGTGCCGGCCACTGGTCGCGCGGCTTGAGCATCACATAGGCATCGGAGATGTTGGGCGGCATCGGGTCCGCCGCGATCTCGGCCGTGCCGGTGCGCGAGAAGACCCGCTCGATCTCCGGGAACTTCTGCTTCAGCCGCGCCTCCAGCTGCTGCTGCATCGCCACCGACTGCGTCAGGCTGGTGCCGGGCAGCCGCAGCGCCTGCACCGCGAAGTCGCCCTCGTCGAGGCTGGGCACGAACTCGCTGCCCAGCCGCGTCGCCAGCAGCGTGGACAGCACCACGGCCACGACGGCGCCGGTGATCACCACCGGCCGCGCCGCCATCGCCCGGTGCAGCAGCGGCTCGTAGGCACGGTGCGCCCAGGCCATCAGGCGGCTTTCCTTCTCCTGGACCTTGTCGCCGATGAACAGCGCCACCGCGGCCGGCACGAAGGTGATCGACAGGATCATCGCCCCCAGCAGCGCCATCACCACGGTCACCGCCATCGGATGGAACATGCGGCCTTCCACGCCGGTGAGCGCGAAGATCGGCAGGTACACGACCATGATGATCAGTTGCCCGAACAGCAGCGGCCGGCGCGCCTCCTGCGCCGCGGCGAAGACTTCATGGAAGCGCTCGCCGCGCGTCAGCGGCCGGCCCAGCCGCGCCTGGGCATGCGCCAGCCGCCGCACGCAGTTCTCGACGATCACGACCGCGCCGTCCACGATGATCCCGAAGTCCAGGGCGCCCAGGCTCATCAGGTTGGCGCTGACCTTCTGGCTGACCATGCCGCTGAAGGTGAACAGCATCGACAGCGGGATGACCATCGCCGTCAGCACGGCCGCGCGCAGGTTGCCCAGGAACAGGAACAGCACCGCGATCACCAGCACCGCGCCTTCGACCAGGTTCTTCCTCACCGTGGCAATGGCCTTGTCGACCAGCACCGTGCGGTCGTAGACGGTCACCACATGGACGCCCCGGGGCAGCGTGGTGGCGATCTCCTTCATCTTGCGGTCCACCGCCTGGGCGACGCTGCGGCTGTTCTCGCCGACCAGCATGAACACCGTGCCCAGCACCACCTCGCGGCCGTTGTCGGTCGCGGCACCACCGCGCAGTTCCTTGCCGATGCCGACCTGCGCCACGTCGCGCACCCGCACCGGCACGCCGCCTTCGCTGCGCAGCACGACCTTGCCGATGTCGGCCAGGTCGCGCAGCTGGCCGGGTGCGCGGATCAGGTACTGCTCGCCGCGTCGCTCGATGTAGCCGGCGCCGACATTGGCGTTGTTGCGCTCCAGCGCCGCGACGACGTCCGCCAGCGTCAGCCCGTGGGCCGACAGGCGCCCCGGGTCGGGTGCGACCTCGAACTCCTTCCCGAAGCCGCCGATCGTGTTGACCTCGGTCACGCCCAGCACGTTGCGCAGCTGCGGCTTGACCACCCAGTCCTGCAGTTCGCGCAGGTCGGTCGGTGTGTAGGGCGCGCCGTCGGCCTTGCGCGCGCCGTCCTCGGCCTCGAGCGTCCACTGGTAGATCTCGCCCAGGCCGGTGGACACCGGCCCCATCGCCGGCGTCAGCCCATCGGGCAGATGCTCGCGCGCGGCCTGCAGCCGCTCGTTGACCAACTGCCGCGCGAAGTGGAGGTCGGTGCCGTCGCGGAAGATCACCGTGACCTGCGACAGGCCGTAGCGCGACAGCGAGCGGGTCTGCTTCAGCCCCGGCAGCCCCGCCATCGCGGTCTCCACCGGGAAGGTCACGCGCTGCTCGGTCTCCAGCGGCGAATAGCCCGGCGCCCCGGTGTTGATCTGCACCTGGACGTTGGTGATGTCGGGCACGGCGTCGATCGGCAGCTTCTGGTAGCTGAAGATCCCCAGCGCCGCCATGCCCAGCACGGCCAGCAGCACCAGCCAGCGGTGCTCGATGGCGAATCGGATGATGCGTTCGAACATGCCGCCTCCGTCAGTGCGAATGGGTCGCCGAGCCCTTGCCGGCCTCAGACTTGATGACGAAGGCATTGCGCGTCGCGACCCGCATGCCGGGCTTGAGGCCGTCGAGGATCTCGATGCGCCGCCCGTCCGCGCGACCGGTCTTCACCGGCTGCCCGGCGAAGCCTTCGGGCACCCGCACGAAGACGACCGGCCGGTTCTCCAGAAGCTGCACCGCCTCCGCCGGGACGGTCACCGGGGCCGACGTCTCGCCGGTCACCAGGTCCACGTCGACGAACAGGCCCGGCCGCCAGGCGCGATCCGGATTCGACAAGGCGATCCGCGCCTGCGCCGTGCGGGTCTGTCCGCCGATCAACGCGCCGACGTAGGCGACGGTGCCCGGCGCCGACTGCTCCAAGGCGGTGGCGCGCACCACCGCCCGCTCGCCCACGCGCACCTTGGTCAGGTCGCCGGCGGGCACGTCGATCCGCGCCCACACGGTGCGCAGGTCCGACAGCACGAAGACGCTGGCGTCCTCCTTGACCTGCTCGCCCAGCGCCAGGTGTTTCTCGACGACGACGCCGTCGAAGGGCGCGCGCAGCTCGAAGCGATTGAGCGCGCCAGCGGTCGGCGAAGCGCCCACCGCCTGCAGCTTTTGCCGCGCGTTCGCGACGGCGATCTCCGCCTCCCGCAGCGCCTGCTCGGCCACATCGACGTCCTGGCGAGGCGCGATCTTCTCCTCCCACAGCTGGCGCTCTCGCTCGAAGGTCCTGCGCGCGAGCTGCTGCCGCTTCTGCGCGGCAAGCAGTTCGCTGCGCTGGTCCGACACCTGCGCGCTGGCGATGACCGCCAGCAGTTCCCCCTTGCGCACCGCCTGGCCGAGCGCGGCCGGTACCGCCTCCACGACGCCTCCGACGCGAGGCACCACATGGGCGGTGCGGTCCTCATCGAAGCCGATCTCCCCCGGCAAGCGGGTGGTCGTGCGGATCGTCGCCGGCCCCACGACCTCGAGCGCGATCGCGGCCGACTGGATCTGGGCCTCGGTCATGGCGACCGTCTCGACCGCCGGCGTCCCATGGTCGACTTTCGCGGCCGCCTGCTCGCCGGCGTGATCGGCCGAGTCCGCCGACCCATGCCCGTCCTGGGTCGCCGAGGGCCGTCCCTCCCCCGCCCGATCATGGCCGTGGTCGCCGTCGTGGTCCTTGTGACCCTCGTGACCCTCGTCGGCATGCGCGTCGTGGCCGCCCTGGGGCGAGGACGCAGGGCCGGAGGCCAGGATGGCCGCGCCGCCGCCCAGGCCGATGGCCAGCAGCACCGCGATCGCGATCCATTGCCGCCTCGGCAGCGTGCGGCCCGAGGCCGTCTTCTCGTCTTGCTTGTTGAAATTCATCGTCGTTCTCACGGTTGCTGGACAGGGGCGCCGAGGCGCCGGTCGAGGTCGGCCTGGCCGCGGTACGCCTTGGCCAACGCGTCCAGGAGCTGCGTCCGCGCCTGCAGCCAGGTGCGCTGCGCGTCGAGCACGTCGAGGAAGCCGAACTTGCCCAGCTCGAAGCCGCGGCTCGCGGCGATGTAGGCCTCGCGCGCACCGGGCAGCACGTCGCGGCGCAGTGCCTCAGCCTCGTCGGCACGGGCGCGCAACTCATCGGCGGCGCTGAGCACCTCGGCCCGCAGCCGCTGCGATTCGGCCTCGGCGCGCTGCTCGGCGGCCTGCCGGCGCTTGAGGGCCTCGCGTTGCGCGCCCTGGTTGCGGTCGAACAGCGGCAGCGGCAGCGACACGCCGATCACCGCCTGGCTGCGGCCGATCTCCTGCGAGCGCTTCGCGCCCAGGCTGACCGTCACGTCGGGGATCCGGCGGGTCCGCGCCAGCTCATAGGCGGCCTGGGCCTGCTCGACATCCAGCCGAGCCCGGCGCAGCGCCGGCGCCTCGGCCATCCGCCGCGCGATCTCGGCGGCATCCGGCAACGGCGGCAACGACTCCGCGCGGCCATCGAGCGCGCCGATCGCGGACTCGTCCATGCCGACGGCGGCCGCCAGCGCATGCCGCGCGGCGAGCTGCTCGGCCTGCGCCTGACGCCATTCGATCCGCGCCGTCGACACCGCGACCCGCGCGCGGGTTTCGTCGATCGGCGACAGCTTGCCGGCGGCCACGCGTCGCGCGGTCGCGCCGGCGCCATCGCCAGCGATGCGCAGCGACTCCTCGGCGGTACGAACCCGCTCCTGCGCCAGCAGGGCGGCGAAGAAGGCCTGCACCACCTCGGCGCGGAGTTCGGTGCGAACGGCGTCGAGCTCCGCCTGCGCGAGGTCGCGACCGCGCCGGGCCAGTTCGGTCCGGGCGGCGCGCTGGCCGCCGATCTCCAGCGGCTGGCTCAGCAGGACGGTGACGGTGCGGGTCTCGCGCCGGGTGTCCTCCTGCTCCAGCGACAGCGTCGGATTGGGTGGAAGGGCTGCCTGCCGCACCGCGCCATCGGAGGCCTCGACCTCGAAGGCGGCCGCGCGCAGGCGGGGATGGGCGCTCAGGGCGCGCTCGATGGCCGCGGCCAGCGAGAGCGGCTGCGGCGCTTCCGGACGCTGCGTGGCGGATGGAAACCCGGCCTCGGTGTCGGACCAAGGCTCGGCGGCCGCCGGGCCGGACGAGGCCCGACCCGACAGGGGAAGAAGGGAGAGCAGTGCCGCGCTGCACAGCGGCACCAGGAACTTGCGCATCGGAGACTCCGGCGTTGCGCCCGCCGCCACCTGGGGCGGCGGGCAGGATGGGGATCAACGGGGAATCGGCGAGCGCCTGTCGCCTCGGCCAAGCCGAGGCGGTCGGGGATCAGGGAAGGAAGAGGCGCCCGCCGTCAGGCGGCGCGCCAATTGGGCCGTTCGCGGCGGTCGGGGCCGCGCGAGGACCAGGGCTCGGGTGCGGCCGCGCTTGCGACTGGCGCGCCCAGGGCCGGCAGTTCCAGCGGCGTGCTCGCCACCGGCTGCGTGTGTCCGAGATGGCAGAAGCCGCAGTCGTCGTCGACGCAAGGGGGCGGCTGAGGGGCGCCCTTGTCCGCGGCGGAGGACGAGGTGTCCGCGGCCTGCATCGGCGGCTCGGTCGGCGCTGGCGATGGCGCATCGGACTGCGCGGCCCCGGCGAGATCGACCGCGGCAGCGACCGCGATGCCCCCTGGGCTGGTGCCGCCGGACCGGTCGTCGCCCTCATGACGATGCTCGTGATGCCCGACATGACGGGCGGCGGGATCGGCCTCATGCCCGCAATAGGTCGCCGCCACCGCCCAGCTGAGCTGGAGCGGCAGCAGGATCAGCAGGAAGACGGCGAGCCAGCGGCGCATGGGGCGCGAGTATAGGTGGCCGATTCCGCGAGCATCTCGTCGACCTGCGTCGCCAAATGCAGATTGACGCGCACGGCGGTCCACTCCTCCCTGCCCCGTGCGAAGGCCCGGCCGTTGGCCGCTTCCTGGATCGCATGCTCGCCCCAGAGGCCACGTTCCCCGAAGGCCGGCGCCGCCGAGACGATGGCCGATGCGGCCTCCTGGCTGGCGTCGTCGACCGACGATCGCAGGCGGCGCTCGAAACGCCATTCGCCCTGCCGGGGGTAATCGATCCGCACCAGGCCTGGCGGCCACTCGGGGGCGGGCTCGCTCGGCGCGTGAACCGAGCCATGGTCGCCATAGGCGACCCGGGCCGAGGCGCCGACACGTCGATGCAGCTCCCGCTCGAGGATGGCCAGCCGTCCCGAACGGGGGAATTCGCCGGTCGGCGCGCGGCCCTGCGCCTGCGCGGCGGACGGAAAGCTGTTGCCCATCACCACCATGCGCAGGCCGGGCCATCTCGCCTGCCAGCGCAACACCAGGTCGCGCGCGTTGCCGGCGCAGCCCAGCAGCCAGTCCCGCTCGGTGCCGAAGTCCAGCACCACCAGCGCCCGGCCGGGCGCGTCGAGCTGGTCCAGCGCCTGCTCGACACCCGCCGTCAAGGGCACCGCGCCGCGCAGCCGGAAGACGACCAGGCCGAACTCGCGCTCGATGTCCACCGCCTGCTGCGCGACCGCGCGCGGGTTGACGCCGTCCGGTGCCTGCACGACGGGCACTGCCCCGGGATGGGTCTGGACGAACTCGCGCCAGAGCCGGAAACCCTGCGCCGGATCCACCAGTTGGCGCCACGCCGCCGCATGGTCGGACGGCGGCCGACCAAGGTCGACCAGGTAGGGCAACGAGCGCATCACCTCGGCGGCCTGCTGCGCCGCGCGGCGGAAGTCCACCAGGTCGGGCATCCGCGGCGTCGGCGTCAAGGTGAACAAGGGCAGCATGCGACGCTTGCGCGCCCGATCGAGCTCGCGCAAGCCCAGCAGTTCGGCCGGCTGCGTCCGCAGCGACGGAAAGTAGACGACCTCGTCCAGCGACACGTCCTTCATCGACTCCTCCTTGGGGCAGCGCCCCGATCGCGGGCGCCCCGCGCGCCCGGTCCGCGCAGGCTAGGAAGGCGGGCCTTCGCGCACCAGGGGTGGGATTGACCGATGTCAGGAATCGCAGCGGAGCAGGGATTTGTATGCCGCTGTATCTGACGGACGTCAGGCGACACCGGCATGCAGGTCGGCCCGGAGCTCGACAAGCCGGAGATACATCGGCCCGCTCCACTGGGGGCCTCGCCACCACACCCCGGAGAACGACATGACCGAGGCCTCGTTTGCCCGCCGCCGCTTCCTGATGGGCGCCGCTTCCGCGGCGACCGCCGCCGCCCTGCCGACTGGCCTGAGCTGGGCCGCCACCAGCGCGCCGCCGCAGGACATGGACGGCTCGCCGATCGCCCTGTCGCCGGCCTTCGGCGTCCTGAAGCAGATCGACGCGGGCGACCTGCGTGTCGGCTACGTCGAGGCCGGTCCGGCCGACGGCCCGCCAGTCCTGCTGCTGCACGGCTGGCCGTATGACATCCATACCTACGAGGAGGTCGCGCCCTTACTGGCTGCCGCCGGGCATCGCGTGATCGTTCCCTACGCGCGCGGCTACGGCACGACGCGCTTCCTGTCGCCCGATACGCCTCGCAATGGTCAGCAAGGCGCGCTCGCCAGCGATGCCATCGCGTTGCTGGACGCGCTGCGCATTCCGAAGGCGCTGGTCGCCGGCTGCGACTGGGGAGCGCGCACCGCGGGCATCCTGGCCGCGCTATGGCCGGAGCGCTGCGAGGCGCTGGTGTCGGTCAGCGGCTATCTGCTGGTCAGCCGCAAGGTCAACGCCCAGCCGCTGCCTCCCGCGGCCGAGCTGCAGTGGTGGTACCAGTACTACTTCGCGACCGAGCGCGGCCGCCTGGGGTACGAGAAATACCGCGCGGAGTTCTCCCGGCTGATCTGGCAGTTGGCCTCGCCGCAGTGGCGCTTCGACGACGCGACCTTCGCGCGCAGCGCGGCCGCCTTCGCGAATCCCGACCACGTCGACATCGTCGTGCACAACTATCGCTGGCGCCTGGGCCTGGCGGAAGGCGAGTCACGTTTCGATGCGATCGAGGCCCGCATCGGCGCGGCGCCCGCAATCGCGATCCCCGCCATCACGCTGGAGGGCGACGCCAATGGCGCGCCTCACCCGTCGCCGGCAGCCTATCGGTCCAAGTTCACCGGGCGCTACGAACACCGCGACCTGCGTGGCGGGATCGGCCACAACCTGCCGCAGGAAGCCCCGAAGGCATTCGCGCAGGCGATCCTCGATGTCAGGCGGCTCTGAACGCACCGAATGTCGGCGCCCTTGACGACACGGGGCCAAAACGAAAGCGGGGTTCCCGTGTGGGAACCCCGTTGCTCGAAGTGGGATGACCGTTCGGTACGGGTCGGGTCATCCGAAGTCCATCCTGCGGTCCGTCAGGCCAGCACGGTTCCGGTCGGACCCGACGAGCGGATCGTCACGGCCGGTGCGGGATCTGAGGGAGCGATCAGCGATTGGACGAACGCGCCGCCTCGAACTCCGGCGCATACCCCTGCTCGCTCCACAGACGCTCCAGCGTCCCGTCGGCGCGAGCCTGTTCCAGTTCATCCATCACCTGGGCACGTGTCTTGCCGCCCGCAGCTGGCGCGGAGAAGCGCAGCTCGCTGCTGGTGTCCGACGACATGCCCACCGTCACATCGGCGTCGGCCTGGTGATTCGAATACTGCACATCCATGCCACGGGCTTCATCGAAGTCCGGTGCATAACTGTGGTCGCCCTGCAGTTGGGCCAAGGTGCCGTCCGCGCGGGCCTGCTCCAGCTCGGCGATCACCTGGTCCCGGGACTTCGGCCCGGACACGATCTCTTCCTCCACCTGGGCGAAGGCAGGCACGGCCAGCGCGGCGGCCAGGGCCGCGGCGCCCAAGGGAATCGACAGCTTCTTGAAGTGATGCATGGTGAAACTCCTTCGATTGAAAGTGGTCCAGCACGCGTGATCCTTCGCGTTGGCACGGAGCGGATCCCGCTGCGTCGGCGCGCTTTTCAAACGCCTTGGAACCCACTCTATCCAGCAGGCGCTGACACGAGGCGGACATGCGGATGACGGTTTTGTCATCGCTGCGGAGCGCCGGTGGGCTGCTGCGGACGCTGCGGCAGCGCGTCGATCAGCTGACCGCGACGCTCGAGCGGCAGCGACGCTCCTGCGCGCAGAGGGAAGCCTTCAGCGCCAACGTCGCGCATGAACTGCGCACGCCGCTGACGACGCTGATCGCCGGCACCGAACTCACCCTGCGCGAAGGCGGCCTGCCGCCGGCCGCCGCCGACCGCCTGGGTGATCACCTCGACGAGCTGCGCCGCATGCAGGGCATCGTCGGCGACATGCTCTTCCTGTCTCGCGCCTACGGCGGCCAGCGCGCGCGGCGTCAAGCGGTCGAGAGCCTGGCGGCGCTGGCGCGCGAGGTGACGGACTACCACGAGGCCGCCCTCGAGGAAGCGGGGCTGTCGGTGCGCATCGAGGGCGACGGCACTGCCGAGGTCGACGCCGCGCTGCTCAAGCGGGCGCTGTCCAACCTGATCGACAACGCGACCCGCTATGCGACACCGGGCAGCGCGCTGCGCGTCGGCATCGAGCCGGGCCGAGGCGGCATCGTCCGGCTGTGGGTCGCCAACCGCGGGCCGGTGATTCCCACGGCCCGCCTGCCACGCCTCTTCGACCGCTTCTACCGTGCCGAGTCCTCGCGGGGGTCGCAGGCGCACGACGAGCGGGCATCTGGCGAGCATCTCGGCCTGGGGCTGTCCATCGTCGACGCGGTCGCGCGGATGCATGGGGGCGCGCCGTTCGCGCGGTCCGACGACGGGGAGACGCGCATCGGGTTCACCTTGACCGGCGGACGGCGCATGGCCGCCTACACTGCGCGCCGGCCCGAGGCGGCCGCCCATGACGCCCCGGCGTCGCCCCCGGCCGCCGCAACGAGATCCCCGCCTGCCTCCTCCCGATGACCGATCGCCTGCTCTCCTTCGTTCAACATCCCTGGGGTCGGCGCGTCGCGCGCGCGATCGGCCTGCCGCAACCGATGGCGCTGAGACGGCGCGACGACGCCTGGCAGGCCCAGGAGCTGACGGGACGGACCCTGCGGGTGATCTCGCCGGGCAGCGCGGCGCCGATGCCGTCGCTGTTGACCGCGATCGCGGCCCAGGGCGGCACGGTGGCCGACGACGCTCTGGCAAGCGCCCTCGTCATCGACGCGACCGGTTGCCGCGATGTCGCCGCGCTGCAGGCGCTGTTCATGCAGGCGCAACTCGCTGTCTCGGGTCTGGCGCCTGGCGGTCGGGTCCTTGCGCTGACCTCTTCCGGCGCTGCGGACGCGGCGCAAGCCGCTTGCCTGCAGGCGGTCTCCGGTTTCATCCGTGCGCTGGCCAAGGAGATCGGACGTCGCGGTGCGACCGCCAACGCGCTGGTGCTGGCCGAAGGCGCGGCCTCGGCGGAATCGCTGAGCGGCGCGCTGCGCTTCTTCGCGACGGACCGCTCGGCCTATGTGTCCGGCCAGGTGCTGACCTGGCGCAAGGACACGGAG
>NZ_PEOG01000094.1 GCF_002761755.1 Roseateles chitinivorans | reverse complement strand
ATGGACTGGAGCGAGCGTCGGCCGCATCTGGGCGGCGCGCTGGGCGCGGCCTGGCTGCAGGCGATGCTGTCCCAGGGCTGGCTCGATCCCGACCCCGACAGCCGCGCGCTGCGCGTCACGCGGCGCGGGCAGACCCGACTCGAACGACTGCTGGAGGACATGACGACATGAGCACCTCGATCCATGTGGGCATCGGCGGATGGAACTTCGAACCCTGGCGCGAGACCTTCTATCCCAAGGACCTGCCGGCGTCGCGAGAACTGGAATACGCCAGCCGCAAGCTGACCGCCATCGAGGTCAACGGCACCTACTACTCGACCTTCAAGCCGGCCACCTTCGCGAAGTGGCGCGACACGGCGCCCGAAGGCTTCGTGTTCTCGCTCAAGGCCAACCGCTTCACCACCAACCGGCGGGTGCTGGCCGAGGCCGGCGAGTCGGTCATGCGCTTCATCGACAGCGGCGTCGCGGAGCTCGGGCCCAAGCTCGGACCCATCGTCTGGCAGTTCGCGCCGAGCAAGCGCTTCGATCCGGTCGACTTCGGCGCGTTCCTGAAGCTGCTGCCGGGGCAGTCCGGCGGCGTGAGGCTGCGTC
This sequence comes from Roseateles chitinivorans, assembly GCF_002761755.1. GTDB lineage: Bacteria > Pseudomonadota > Gammaproteobacteria > Burkholderiales > Burkholderiaceae_C > Roseateles > Roseateles chitinivorans. The sequence continues at coordinate 17,298 of NZ_PEOG01000094.1, read as the reverse complement.
ACGCGCTCGACGTGCGTCACGAGAGCTTCCGCAGCCCCGAGTTCCTGGCGATGGCGCGGGACCACGAGGCCGCCGTCGTGTTCACCGAGTCGGACGACTACCCGCCCATCCCGGACCTGACCACCGACTTCGTCTACACCCGGGTGATGCGCACCCGGTCCGAACTGGTGACCGGCGTCACCGAGGAGGAACTCGACGGCATCGCGGCCAGCGCCTCGCGCTGGGCTTCGGGCGGCCAGCCGGACCGCCTGCCGCTGGTGGAGGCGGACCGCGCGCCGCCGCGACGGCCGCGCGACGTGTTCGTGTTCTTCATCAGCGGCGCCAAGGAGCGCGCGCCCGCCGCTGCGATGGCGCTGATCGAGCGTCTGTCCTGAGCGTTCGGTCCCGAGCGCTCGTGACCGGCCCTCGTCCCGGGCGGCGGACTGCGGGGCGCGCCGGCTTCGCGCCGCTGTCACGCCTCGGGCCCGCGATGTAGGGGGACGGCAGCGGGCTGCGGATCACTACACTCGCTCGTCATGGCGTCCATCCACATCCCCACGCTGATGTTGGCGCTGCTGAGCGGCTTCGCGATGCTCGGCGTGCAGCTGTGGGCGGCACAGCGCAGCCGGCTGCGCTACCTGGACCTGGCGGTGTGGACCTGGGGCTCGTGGACGCTGCTGGCCGGCTTCGCGATGCTGACGGCCCGGGTGGTGGTGCCGGTGTGGGTGTCGGCGCTGCTGGGCAACGGGCTGATCGCGCTGGGCATCGTGTTCTACAACGAGGCCATCCATCGCCATGTGCTGGGCCGCGCGCTGCCGCGCTGGATGTGGTGGAGCGCACCGACGGTGGCCTGGGCGCTCACTGCCTGGATGCTGACCTGGCCGCTGGCGGTCCGCACCAGCGCGATCTCGCTGGTCTTCGCGCTGCTGCTGTGTCCGGCCATCCTCGTGCTGCTGGGGCCGGGTTGGCGCGGCGAGTCGTCGCTGCGCGCCGTCGGCCTGACGCTGGTGGCGGCCGCGGCCAGCCTGCTGCTGCGCAGCGTGCATGCGCTGACGAATCCGGAGGAGTACCGCGATCTGATGCAGAGCAGCCTGGGCCAGGGCCTGACCTTCCTGTTCAGCTTCATCTGCCTGATCGGCGCGGGCTTCGGCTTCGTGCTCGCCAATTTCGAGCGCATCGCGCGCCGCATGGAGGAGATGGCTTCCACCGACGGCCTCACCGGTTGCCTGAACCGGATGACCGCGGATGCCCTGTTGCGGCACGAGCTGGAGCGCGGTCGCCGCGAAGGCACGCCGCTGGCCTTCGTGCTGCTGGACCTGGACCACTTCAAGGACGTCAATGACTGCCACGGTCACCATGCCGGCGACGATGCCCTGCGGGCCTTCGCGGCCGAGGTGCGCGCGCGGCTGCGGGCGTCGGACGTGGTGGGGCGCTGGGGCGGGGAGGAGTTCGGGCTGGTCCTGCCGGCGACCGATGGACCGGGCGCGGCGCGGCTGGTGGAGCAGATCCGGGAGGCGGTGGCGACGCTGCGGCTGTGCGATGGCGACGGCCACGACTTCACCTTGACCGTGTCCGCCGGCATCGCGGTCGCGGAACCCGGCGGCCAGTTGACCGCCGACCAGCTGTTCATGCGCGCCGACCGCGCGCTCTATCGCGCCAAGGACGGCGGTCGCAACAACGTGCAGCTGCACGACAGCGGCTGGGAGCTGGGCATGGAAAGCCCCGCGGCCTGAACCGCGTGCCGCCGCCTGGCTTCGCCATGGACCGTCGATCGTCGTGGTCTATGCTCGGTGCCCATGCGTGCCAAGTCCTCGAACTCCCTCCTTGCCCGCCTGCCGGCGGCCCTGCCGATCTGGACCCTGCTCGCCCCGCTGGCGGCGATCCTCGCGCTGCTGGGCCTGACGGCCGGCGGCAACTCGACGCTGGTGCTGGCGGTGGTCAGCGCGCTGCTGATCGCCGCGGTGCTCGCGGCGGTCCACCACGCGGAGGTGGTCGCGCACCGGGTGGGCGAGCCGTATGGTTCGCTGGTCCTGGCGGTGGCGGTGACCATCATCGAGGTGGCGCTGATCGTGTCGCTGATGCTCGCCGGCGGCGAGTCCACCAACACGCTGGCGCGGGACACGGTGTTCTCCGCGATCATGATCGTCTGCAACGGCGTGCTGGGCCTGTGCATCCTGGTCGGCGGCTGGAAGCACCAGGAACTGGCCTTCCGCGTCGAGGGCACGAGCCCGACGCTGGCGGTCCTGGCGGCGCTGTCGGTACTGACGCTGGTGCTGCCGGCCTTCACGACCAGCTCTCCGGGACCGACCTTCACGACGGCGCAGCTGCTCTTCGCCGGCGGCGTGTCGCTGGTGCTGTACGGCGCCTTCGTGTTCGTGCAGGCGGTGCGGCACCGCGACTACTTCCTGCCGGTGGCCGGTGTCGACGACCAGGACGCCCATGCCGAGCCGCCGAGCTGGCGCGTCGCCGGCCTGAGCCTGGCGCTGCTGCTGGTGTGCCTGGTCGGCGTGGTCGGCCTGGCCAAGCTGCTGGCGCCGACGATCGAGCGCGGTGTGCATGCGATCGGAGCGCCGCCGTCGCTGGTGGGGGTGATCGTGGCGATGCTGGTGCTGCTGCCGGAGACGGTCGCGGCGGTGCGCGCGGCCCTGCACAACCGGCTGCAGACCAGCCTGAATCTCGCGCTGGGATCGGGGCTGGCGAGCATCGGATTGACGATCCCGACGGTGGCGGTGCTGTCGCCGCTGTTCCCGCACTCGCTGGTGCTGGGGCTCACGCCGCTGAGCATGGTGCTGCTGTTCCTGACCTTCATCGTCGGTGGCCTGACGCTGGGCGGCGGCCGGGCGACGGTGCTGCAGGGCGCGGTGCACATGGTCGTGTTCGTCGTGTTCCTGTTCCTGGCGGTGGTGCCGTGAGGCTGCGAGCCTGATGGCCAGGGCCGCCCGAGGGCGGCCACCTGGTGACCTGACGGTTCGACGCTTCGCCTTTGGGGCCGCGCCGTCACGCCGCCAGCCGGAAGGCGCTCACCAGGGCGTTGAGTTGCGCCGCCTGCGAGCGCAGGCTGCCTGCCGCGGCGGCGGATTCCTCGACCAGCGCGGCGTTCTGCTGCGTCATCTCGTCCAGCCGCTGCACGGCGACATTGACCTGGCCGATGCCGTCCTTCTGTTCGGCGGCGGCCGTGGCGATCTCGCCGACGATGTCGGCGACGCGGCGCACGCCCTGCACGATCTCGCCCATCGTCGTGCCGGCGTCCTGCACCAGCCGCGTGCCGGCATCCACGCGCGAGACGCTCTCGCCGATCAGGGCCTTGATCTCCTTGGCCGCGCCGGCCGAACGTTGCGCCAGCGCCCGCACCTCGCCGGCCACCACCGCGAAGCCGCGACCCTGTTCACCGGCCCGCGCCGCTTCCACCGCCGCGTTCAGGGCCAGGATGTTGGTCTGGAAGGCAATGCCGTCGATGACGCCGATGATGTCGTTGATCCGCCGCGAGCTCGACTCGATCTGCTGCATCACCTCGACCACCTCGCTCACCACGTCGCCCCCCTTGGAGGCCGAGTCGCGCGTCGCGCTCACCAGCGCATTGGCCTGTTGCGCCGAACTGGCCGTGTGCGCGACCGTGCCGGTCAGCTCCTCCATCGACGACGCCGTCTGCTGCAGGTTGGAGGCGGTCGCCTCGGTGCGCGCCGACAGGTCCTGGTTGCCGGTCGCGATCTCCTGCGTCGCGACGTTGATCGTCTCGGTGCCGTCGCGGACCTGGCGCACCATGCGCCGCAGCGCATCCTGCATGGCGCTCAGCTCGCGCAGCAGCACGCCGATCTCGTCGCTGCGATCGACGACGATGTCCTGGCTCAGGTCGCCGCTGGCGATCGTCTGCGCCACCACGCCGGCGCGCACCATCGGCGCTCGCACGGACTGCGTGATCCGCCAGGCGATGAAGATGCCCAGCAGCACCGCCAGGCCGGTCAGCGCCAGCATCAGCGTCGCCGCCTGCGTGGCCTGCTCGCGCTGACGCGCCGCATAGGCGTCGGTGTCCTCGGAGATCAGCGCCACCAGCTTCTCGACCGACGCCAGGTAGCTGGTCGCCGCAGGGATCAGCGTCTGGTCGACCTGTCGCTGGCCCGCCGCCGGATCGGCCTTGATCGCGGTCATCACGCCCTTGCGGATATCGACATAGCGCTTCCGCTCGGCGGCGATGACCGACAGCTGCGCCTTCTGCTCCGGATCGTCGATGGCCTTCTCCAGATCGGCCTGCAGCTGGTTGATGCGCTCGGTGGTGCGCGTCATCTCGCCCGACAGGAAACCGCTCAGGCCATCGTGCCCGCCGGACTTGGCCATCGCCATCACGCGATTGAGGTTGAGCTCGGTCGCGGCCCGCCAGTTCGTGGCCATCAGCCGGCGCTGCTCGAGCACATGCAGGCCGTCGCTCAGGCGCACCATCTCCCGCAGCTTCATCACCCCCACGCCGGTCATCAGGGCCGCCATCGCGAGCACCGCCGCGAAGCCGACCTGCAGCAGGGTGGTGATCTTCATCCGGTTCAGCATTTGCAGCATGGCGGACTCCCGTCGACGTGGGTGCGATCGATTATGGGAGTGCCCCCAGGAGGCGGCAAGGCATGGAACACCCGGGCCCCTCGGGTCGGGGGCTGGGCCGAAGGTGCCGGGTCATGCGCCGCGGCGCGGGGGCCGGCGGCGCCCGGGCGCTCAGGCCAGCCGGAACACCCGCACCAGCTCCGCGAGTTCCTTGGCCTGCTGCTGCAGGCTGTCCGCGGCGGCGCTGCTCTGCTCGACCAGCGCGGCGTTCTGCTGCGTGACCTGGTCGAGCTGGGTCACCGCCTGCCCGATCTGCTGGATGCCGCGCGACTGTTCATGGCTGGCGGAGGCGATCTCGCCGATCAGCGTGCTGACCTGCCGCACCTGTTCGACGATGCCCTGCATCGCCGAGCCGGCCTCGTCCGCGAGGCCCGACCCCGACTGCACCTGCTCCACGCTGCGACCGATGAGCGCCTTGATCTCGCGCGCCGCCTGGGCCGAGCGCTGCGCCAGCGCGCGCACCTCCGACGCGACGACCGCGAAGCCTTTGCCCTGTTCGCCGGCACGGGCCGCCTCGACCGCGGCATTGAGCGCCAGGATGTTGGTCTGGAAGGCGATGCCGTCGATGACGCCGATGATGTCGGCGATCTGGCGCGACGAGGTGCTGATGTCCTGCATCGTGCGCACCACCTGCTGGACCACGCCGCCACCCTGGCCGGCGGCCTCGGCGGCGCGCGTCGCCAGCTGATCGGCCTGGCCGGCGGTGGAGGCGTTGTTCTGCACCGTGCTCGACAGCTCCTCCATCGACGCCGCCGTCTGCTGCAGGCTGCTGGCCTGCTCCTCGGTGCGCTGGCTCAGATCGAGGCTACCGGTGGCGATCTCGCTGGAGCCGGTGGCGATGCTCTCGCTGCTGTTGCGCACCCGGCTGACGATGTCCCGCAAGGAGCCGGCCATCGCCCCCAGCGCGGCGATCAGTCGCGCCGCTTCATCCTGGCCGGTCGTGGCATCGCGGGTGCGCAGGTCCCCTTGGGCGACGGCCTCCGCGAACTGCACCGCTTCCTGCATGGGCGCAGTGATCGAGCGCGTCGTCAGGAAGGCGGCGGCCAGCGCGATGAGCACCGCGACGGCGGCGGCCGCGAGGCTCCAGGTGCGCACCGAGGCGGCGGTCGCCTCGGCGGCATGGTAGGACTCGGCGCCGACGCGCACCTGCAGCGCCAGCAGCGCATCGATCGAGGTCTTGGCCTGCGCGCCGAGCGTCGCGATGCGCTCGCCGTAGAGGGCCTGGGCCTTGGCGATGTCGCCGTCGCGCACCGCGTCCCGCGTCGGCAGCAGGCCCTGGCGGACATAGTTGCCGCGGACTTCGGCGAAGGTCGTGGCCAACCGCTTCTCCTCGTCGGTGAGGTAGGTGGCCATGTAGTCCTTCCACAAGCCGGTGATCGTGGCGATGTTGGCCTGCAGCTGCGGATCGAGTGCCGGCAACTGGGCCGGATCGCGGATCATCTCCGTCACCAGGATGCGATTGCGCAGCATCAGGCTGTCGATCTCGCCGATCTGCTTGAGCGGGATCGTGCGGTCCTGATAGAGCGTCTTGAGGTCGGCGAAGACGCGGCTGCTGCCATTGATGCCCAGCGCCGAGACGGCGAGGATCAGCAGCAGCATCAGCCCGAAGGCCAGCGAAAGACGCATGCCGGTGGCGAACTGGCGCAGGAGGGTCATGACAGTCTCCAGGGGCTCGTGGTTGGAACGATCCTGGAGGTCAATTGCACGATGTGTGCCAGTCCCAGCGGTATCCCATGCCTCGGGGACGCGAGGCGCCGCGATGGCGGCATTCGTTCACGCCGCGGGACGCCGTCGGGCGCGGCGGGCGGCGGGACCGCGCCGCCGCGGCGGCTCACATGCTGCGCCGGTACTGGCCACCGACCTCGAACAGCGCGGCGGTGATCTGCCCCAGCGAACACACGCGCACCGCGTCCATCAGCACCTCGAAGACGTTGCCGTTGTCGATCACCGCCTGCTGCAGGCGCTTGAGCATCGCCGGCGATTCGGCCGCGTGACGCGTATGGAAGTCCGCCAGCCGCGTCAGCTGGCTCTGCTTTTCGTCGTCGGTCGAACGCGCCAGCTCGATGTGCTCCGGCACCGGGTCGCCATGCGGGTTGCGGAAGGTGTTCACGCCGATGATCGGGTACTCGCCGGTGTGCTTCAGCATCTCGTAGTGCAGCGACTCCTCCTGGATCTTGCTGCGCTGGTAGCCGGTCTCCATCGCGCCCAGCACGCCCCCGCGCTCGGCGATGCGCTCGAACTCGGCCAGCACCGCCTCCTCCACCAGCTCGGTGAGTTCCTCGACGATGAACGCGCCCTGGCTCGGGTTCTCGTTCTTCGCCAGGCCCCATTCGCGGTTGATGATCAGCTGGATCGCCATCGCGCGCCGCACCGATTCCTCGGTCGGCGTGGTGATCGCCTCGTCGTAGGCGTTGGTGTGCAGCGAGTTGCAGTTGTCGTAGATCGCGATCAGCGCCTGCAGCGTCGTGCGGATGTCGTTGAACGCGATCTCCTGCGCATGCAGCGAGCGGCCGGAGGTCTGGATGTGGTACTTCAGCTTCTGGCTGCGCTCGTTGGCGCCGTACTTGTCGCGCATCGCCACCGCCCAGATGCGGCGCGCGACGCGGCCCAGCACCGTGTACTCGGGGTCCATGCCGTTGCTGAAGAAGAAGCTCAGGTTGGGCGCGAAGTCGTCGATGTGCATGCCGCGCGCCAGGTAGGCCTCCACGAAGGTGAAGCCGTTGGACAGCGTGAACGCGAGCTGCGAGATCGGGTTCGCGCCCGCCTCGGCGATGTGGTATCCGCTGATCGACACCGAATAGAAGTTGCGCACGTCGTGGTTGACGAAGTACTGCGCGATGTCGCCCATCACCTTCAGCGAGAACTCGGTCGAGAAGATGCAGGTGTTCTGCCCCTGGTCTTCCTTGAGGATGTCGGCCTGCACCGTGCCGCGCACGTTGGCCAGCACCCAGGCTCGGATCTTGGCGGCCTCGTCGGCGGTCGGCTCACGGCCGTTGTCGGCCTTGAACTTCGCGAGTTGCTGGTCGATCGCGGTGTTCATGAACATCGCCAGGATCGACGGCGCCGGGCCGTTGATCGTCATCGACACCGAGGTGGTCGGGCTGCAGAGGTCGAAGCCGTCGTAGAGGACCTTCATGTCGTCCAGCGTCGCGATGCTGACGCCGGAGTTGCCGACCTTGCCGTAGATGTCCGGCCGCGGCGCGGGATCGGCGCCATACAGCGTGACCGAGTCGAACGCGGTGGACAGCCGCTTCGCCGGCATGCCCTCGGACACCAGCTTGAAGCGGCGGTTGGTGCGGAACGCGTCGCCCTCGCCGGCGAACATGCGGGTCGGGTCCTCGCCCTCGCGCTTGAACGCGAACACGCCGGCCGTGTACGGGAAGCTGCCGGGGACGTTCTCCAGCATCAGCCACTTGAGCAGCTCGCCCTGGTCCTCGTAGGGCGGCAGCACGACCTTGCGGATCCGGGTGCCGGACAGCGAGGTCGACACCAGCGCCGTGCGGATCTCCTTGTCGCGGATCTTCACGACGTACTCGTCGCCGGCGTAGGCCTTCTGCATGTCGGGCCACTGCGCGAGCAGTTGACGCGCGTCGGCATCGAGCCTGGCCTGGCGAGACGCCGCCAGCGCTTCGAGGGCCGCCACATCCGCCTGCCCATCGGCCTGCCCGAGCATTGCGGCGCTGGCGGTGAGCTGCTGGATCTCGCGCGCCAGCCGCGCCTGGGCGCGGGCGCGCCTCTTGTAGGCACGCACCGTGTCGCTGATCTCGGCCAGGTAACGTGCGCGCGCCGGCGGCACGATCGGCGTCTGGTGGGTGCTGAAGCGCGTCGACACCGCCGGCAGGCGGCCATCGCGCAGTTGCAGGCCCAGGCCGGCCAGGCGCGGCTTCAGCGCCTGGTAGAGCGCGGTGACGCCGTCGTCGTTGAAGCGGCTGGCCATCGTGCCGAAGACCGGGAGATCCTCGGCCTTCTTGCCCCAGGCTTCCTTGTTGCGTTGCACCTGCTTGGCGACGTCGCGCCACGCATCGGCCGCGCCCTTGCGGTCGAACTTGTTGATGGCGACGAACTCGGCGAAGTCCAGCATGTCGATCTTCTCGAGCTGGCTGGCCGCACCGAACTCGGGCGTCATCACGTACATCGGCACGTCGACGTGCGGCACGATCGCGGCATCGCCCTGGCCGATGCCGGAGGTCTCGACGATGACCAGGTCGAAGCCGGCGACCTTGGCCGCGGCGATGACGTCGGGCAGCGCCTGCGAGATCTCCGATCCGAAGTCGCGGGTGGCCAGCGACCGCATGTAGACGCGCGCTCCCGCGGCCCAGGGCCCGATCGCGTTCATCCGGATGCGGTCGCCGAGCAGCGCGCCGCCGCTCTTGCGCCGCGATGGATCGATCGAGATCACGGCGATGCGCAGCGCGTCGTCCTGGTCCAGGCGCAGGCGGCGGATCAGTTCGTCGGTCAGCGAGGATTTGCCGGCGCCGCCGGTGCCGGTGATGCCGAGCACGGGAATGCGGCGGTCTGCCGCCGCAGTGCGCAGCGACTGGGTGAAGGCAGGGTCGGCCCGGCCGTTCTCCAGCGCGGTGATCGCCTGCGCGAGCGCGCGCCAAGCGCCTTCCGTGTGGCCTTGCAGCGCGGCGATGTCGGCCGGCGCGGCGGCCGACAGGTCGCGGTCGCAGCGCATGACCATCTCGCCGATCATGCCTTGCAGGCCCATGCGCTGGCCGTCTTCGGGGCTGAAGATGCGCACGCCCTGGTCGGCCAGGTCGCGGATCTCCGCCGGCACGATCACCCCGCCGCCGCCGCCGAAGACCTGGATGCTGTCGCCGCCGCGCTGGCGCAGCAGCTCCACCATGTACTTGAAGTATTCGACGTGGCCGCCCTGGTAGGAACTGACCGCGATGCCCTGCGCGTCTTCCTGGAGCGCCGCGGTGACGACCTCGTCGACCGAGCGGTTGTGGCCCAGGTGGATGACCTCCGCGCCCATGCTCTGCAGGATGCGCCGCATGATGTTGATCGCCGCGTCATGCCCGTCGAAGAGGCTGGCGGCGGTCACGAAGCGGACCTTCTGGGTGGGGCGGTACTCGGCCAGGGCCTTGTACTCGGCGGACATCTCGGTCATGACGTTTGTCTCCGGCTTGGGGGGCGCGGGCGCCTGCGGCCGGCGAGGGTGGACCGCCGCGGTGCCTGTCGTGGGTCGATCCCTTCTGGGGATCGACCATGGGCGCCGATTCTAGGTGCCGGTTGACGTTTACGTAAACGTGAGAAGGCCGTGCTTGCCGACCCGCGAAGGGCGGGTAATCCCTAGGGGGAGGGCGTGCGGCGGCGTCGGCCCAGCGTCGCCAGCAGCACCAGCCCGCCGAGGGTCAGCGCGCCCATGCCGGGTTCGGGGACCGCGACGACCACGTCGGCGAAGGACTGGGCGTAATTGACGCCGGCGCTGTTCAGCGCGGTGAAGCCGCTGACGGCATTGCCGTCAGCATCGGTGACCGACGAGATGCCGTCCCAGTAGAAGCTGTTGGTGAAGGCGGCTTGCGACTGCGCGCTGAGGAAGCCGATGACCGGGTCCGCGCTGTCGTGCAGGAAGGAGGACGACATCGCGGTGCCCTGCCACAGCATCTCGATGGGACGGCCGAATTCGAACTCCAGTTGCAGGTCGTAGACCCCGAGGCCCTCCCGCGAACCGCCGGCGACGACGCGGTCGTTGACCATCGCCAGATAGTCGTACCCGTACTGCGACACCCAGCCGGGCCCGGGGAAGTCCATCGCGACCCCCGAGGCGCGCATCGTCAGGTTGGCGCTCCAGAAATAGGACATCTCGCGATCGGGACCGGGGATGGGCTGCCCCGTCGTCGTGTCGGTGGAGGCATGGCCCATGCCGACGTCGCCCTCGAGCACGACGCGGAAGCTCATGACGCCGCGGGTGCCTTCCACGCAGGTCAGGCAGGTGATGACGAAGCTGTCGGCGCCCTCCACGCTGGCCATCGACTCGGCACGGGTGCCGGGCTGCACGCCGGAGACCGAGGTCTGGGTCGTCCCGGTGCGCGACACGAAGGTGAGGTGGCCGAAGGTCGCGGTGGCCGAGGAGCGCGCCTCGGCGTTCTGCGCGAGGCTGGGCGATTGATCCAGCAGGACGGCCTCGGCGGTCGACCAGACGGACGAGCCGCCGGTCTTCCATTCGCCGATCTGTTCGGCGTTGCGGGTCGCGGTCTGGCTGCTGGCGGTGGCGATGGATCTGAACTCGGCGGCGCCGGCCGCGGCGCTTCCCAGCGACAGCAACGCGACCAGCAGGACGTCGACAGGCACTCGATGCGAAACATGGCGCATGGCGCTCTCCCTGGCGGCAGGGATGCCGCAAGCTGCGACGGTACGGCGATCCGCCGTCTGGCGCGGCCCCTCCCAAACAGGACCGCGGGCACGGCCGTTGCGCGACCGCAGGAACGGCGATTGCTCCGCGCCGGCGCGTCCCGCCCGACCGGTGCGCTCGGCATGGAACTTGCGCCGTCTCCGCGGTGAAGCCGCCGCAAGCCCCCGCTGCCAGCCCGGAGCCGCCCGCCCCGGCGGGGCTGCGCGTGCTCGTCATCGACGACGGCGCACACCGCGCCGACCTGCTGCGCGACGAGCTCGCGCGCCAGGGGCACGAGGTGGTCGGCGTCATCGAACAGGCGACGTTGATCCACGACTGCGTGCTGCGCCTGCAGCCGGACGTCGTGATCGTCGACGCGGAGTCGCCGACGCGCGACACCCTGGAGAACCTCGCCACGCTGTCCGCGAAGACGCCGCGCCCGGTGGTCGTCTTCGCCGAGGACGAGGACCGCGGCACCATGCGTCGCGCGATTCAGGCGGGCGTCAGCGCCTACGTCGTGGCGGGCCTGCAGGCGCAGCGCCTCGCACCGGTGCTGCACGTGGCCATCGCGCGCTTCGAGCAGGACCTCGCGCTGCGCACCGAGCTGAGCCACGCGCAGGCGCAACTGGCGTCGCGCAAGCTCGTCGACAAGGCCAAGGGCATCCTGATGCGGGAGCAGGGCCTGGACGAGGACCAGGCCTACCAGCGGCTGCGCAAGCTCGCCATGGACCGCGGCGAGCCGATCTCGCAGGTGGCGCAGCGCGTCATCGACGCGCACGACCTGCTGCGGGGCTGAACGCACCGCCGCGGCGCGTCGGCGCCACAGGACGGTGCGCGCCGGCGTGTCGGTCGCTTCAGGTCGCTTCAGGCGCGTCGGCGCCGCCCGATGACCGCCAGCGCGGCCAATCCGCCGAGCATCAGCGCCCACGCGCCGGGCTCGGGCACGACGGCCGCCGCCAGGGCGTAGTTGTAGCCATCGGCGCTCAGCGCGGAGATGTTCCCCACCGGGTTGTTGTCCAGGTCGGTGACGTAGACGCCGCCGAAGGTGATGTTGTCGATCTGGTTGGCCATCGCCAGCGCCCAGGCGTCGGTCTGGCCGCTCGTGCCGGATCGGACTTGCGCCGTCACCCAGGACTGCAGATGGAGGCCGAAGCTGATCGGCTCGCCGTAGACGAACTGGAACATGAAGGCGCCGTCGTCGCGGATCTCCCAGGCGGAGTGGTTGCCGTTGCTCTGGATGTCGTACATGACGTACGAGGAGCCGGCCTGGGTGTGGCTGGGCTCGCCCCAGGGCGGGGGCGGGACGCCGGTGCTCGTCGCGCCGTTGGCGGTGGAGTAGTTCAGCGCCGTTGTCTCGTAGGCGCCTTCGGGCCGGCCGGTCCAGGGACTGAAACCGCCGGTCGAGATGTACTGGCCGATGTTGCCGCCGACGGCGAGGCCCGCCCAGGCGACGGTGCCATTGACGCAGGTCGGGCAGGTGATGACGAAGGTGTCGGTCAAGGAGATCGAGGAGCCCACTTCCACATAGGCCGACCGCTCGAACTCCAAGGTGTTCAGGAACACGCTGGCCGACGCGAAATTGGACAGGCTGGTCCGGCTTGCCTGGCTCCAGCCCGTCCCGATGGCCAGCAGCGAGCCCATCGAGTTGTCGGTGACCGTCAAGTTCACCGAATCCACCTGTCCCAAGGCGAGCGAGCCGCCGCCTTGGATCGGGCCGGCCGCGGGCGTGGCGGCCCCGTCGCGATAGATCACGGCCTGCTTGCCGCTGGTGATCTCCAGCGCCAGGGCCTGGCCGGACAGGCCGACGGCGAGCGCGGCGGCGGCCAGCGACCGCGCGTTGCGGAGCAGAGGATGCATGGCGGTCTCCCTTGCCGCATCGTTCCCGGCGGCTTCACGGAAGTTAGCCGACGGCGGACGCGCGCGCCGCCCCTCGAAACCGCTTCCGCGGGCACGCCGCGTGCGAGACCTTGGCACGCTTCATGCGTAGTGATCGGCAAGCCCTCGCAACGGCGTGAGGGTCGCCCCAGAAAGGTTCGGACAAAGGCGTCCGATCGCACCCGCGCACCGCGTCGGGTCGATCGCGACGCCTTTTTCTTTTGGTCGATTCATTGGAGCGCGCGTCGGTCGCGTCCCGGAGGTCCTGAATGCAACACGGTTCCAAGGAGGGTCTGATGAGCGCTGAGCGTCGCAAGCTGCTTGCCGCTGGCGCGGCGCTGGGCGGGTTGTCCGCGCTGCCGGGCGGCGGCGCGTATGCCGCGGGGTCGGACAAGCCGGAGAAGGAGGAGGTCCGCATCGGCTTCATCCCGCTGACCGACTGCGCGTCGGTGGTCATGGCGGCCGCGCTGGGCTTCGACAAGAAGTACGGCATCAAGATCGTGCCGACCAAGGAAGCCTCCTGGGCCGGCGTGCGCGACAAGCTCGTCAACGGCGAGCTCGACATGGCGCATGTGCTCTACGGTCTCGTCTATGGCGTGCATCTGGGCGTGGCCGGTCCGAAGAAGGACATGGCGGTGCTGATGACCCTGAACAACAACGGTCAGGCGATCTCGCTGTCGAAGAAGCTCGCCGACGCGGGCGCGGTGGACGGCGCCTCGCTGGCCAAGGTCATGGCGAAGGAGCAGCGCGACTACACCTTCGCCCAGACCTTTCCCACCGGCACGCATGCGATGTGGCTCTACTACTGGCTGGCCGCGGCGGGTGTGAATCCGATGAAGCAGGCCAAGGTCATCACCGTGCCGCCGCCGCAGATGGTGGCCAACATGCGGGTGGGCAACATGGACGGCTTCTGCGTCGGCGAGCCCTGGAACCACCGGGCCATCATCGATGGCATCGGCATCACCGCGGCCACCACGCAGGACATCTGGAAGGACCATCCGGAGAAGGTGCTCGGCACCACCGGCGACTTCGTCAAGAAGTACCCCAACACCGCACGCGCCGTGATCATGGCGGTGCTCGAGGCGGGCCGCTGGATCGACGCGAGCCTGTCCAACAAGCAGAAGATGGCCGAGACCATCGCCGACAAGGCCTACGTCAACACCAGCGTCGATGCGATCAACCAGCGCATCCTGGGCCGCTACCAGAACGGGCTCGGACGCACCTGGGACGATCCCAACTACATGAAGTTCTTCAACGACGGCCAGGTCAACTTCCCCTGGCTGTCCGACGGCATGTGGTTCCTCACCCAGCACAAGCGCTGGGGCCTGATCAAGGAGCATCCGGACTACCTGGGCGTGGCCCGCCAGGTCAACCAGGTCGAGCTCTACAGGCAGGCCGCGACGGCGTTGGGCGTCTCCGTGCCCAAGGAGACGATGCGCACCGCCAAGCTGTTCGACGGCGTCGTGTGGGACGGCAAGGATCCCGCGAAGTACGCCGACAGTTTCAAGGTCCGCGCCTGAACCGCGCCCGGATGCATTCCCGATTCCCCTGATCGACGCAGGAGCTCGCCATGGTCAGTGCCGTTTTCCATTCCCCCGCCGATGCGTCCGCCGAGGCGATGACGGTGTCGGTGGCCACGCCGCGGCCGCTGGCACGCGACGCGGCCCACGAGCCGGCCGCTGGCCCGGCCGCCTCGCCGGCGGTGCCGGATCGTCCGCCGCGCAGGCGCATCGACTGGCGCTCGGTGTGGATGCGTGTCCTGCCGCCGCTGCTGGGCCTGGGCCTGCTGTGGCTGGTCTGGACCGTCGCGACGCTCAAGGGCGGCGCCTTCCCGACACCCGGCGCCACCTGGGACGCCGCCGTCCAGCTGTTCGCCGACCCCTTCTATCGCAATGGTCCCAACGACCAGGGCATCGGCTGGAACATCCTCAACTCGCTGGAGCGGGTCGGGCTGGGCTTCGGCCTGGCAGCGGCCGTCGGCATTCCACTGGGCTTCATCATCGGCCGTTTCGAATTCGCGAGCCGCATGCTGTCGCCGCTGATCAGCCTGCTCAAGCCGGTGTCGCCGCTGGCCTGGTTGCCGATCGGCCTGCTGGTCTTCAAGAGCGCCAACCCGGCGGCGATCTGGACCATCTTCATCTGCTCGATCTGGCCGATGGTGGTCAACACCGCGGTCGGCGTGCAGCGCGTGCCACAGGACTACCTGAACGTGGCCCGGGTGCTGCGGCTGTCGGAGTGGAAGCTGGTGACGCGCATCCTGTTCCCGGCGGTGCTGCCCTACATGCTGACCGGCGTGCGGCTGTCGGTGGGCACGGCCTGGCTGGTGATCGTCGCGGCGGAGATGCTGACCGGCGGCGTGGGCATCGGCTTCTGGGTCTGGGACGAGTGGAACAACCTCAACGTGCGGCACATCCTGATCGCGATCTTCGTGATCGGCATCGTGGGCCTGCTGCTGGAGTGGGCGCTGATGGCGCTGGCCAGGCGTTTCTCTTTCGATGATTGACCGCGCCACGCGCGACCAGGAGATCCTGATGAGCACCACCCCCTTCATCCGCGTGCAGCGGGCCGACATGGTCTTCTCGACCCGCCAGGGGCGCTTCCATGCGCTGCGCGACATCGACCTGGACATCGCCAAGGGCGAGTTCGTGACGCTGATCGGTCATTCCGGCTGCGGCAAGTCAACGCTGCTGAACCTGATCGCCGGCCTGCTGCGGCCCACCGGCGGCGGGCTGCTGTGCGATGGCCGGGAGATCGCGGGTCCCGGGCCGGAGCGCGCCGTCGTGTTCCAGAATCATTCGCTGCTGCCGTGGCTGACCTGCTTCGACAACGTGCTGCTGGCGGTCGAATCCGTGTTCGGCGGCCGCGAATTCAAGCCTCGCCTGATGGCGCGCGCCGAGGAGGCGCTGCACTTGGTCGGCATGGGGCATGCGATGTTCAAGCGGCCGCATGAGATCTCGGGCGGCATGAAGCAGCGCGTGGGCATCGCGCGGGCGCTGGCGATGGAGCCCAAGGTGCTGCTGATGGACGAGCCCTTCGGCGCGCTGGATGCGCTGACGCGGGCGCATCTGCAGGACGAGCTGCTGAAGATCGTCGCCGCGACGCACAGCACGGTGGTGATGGTCACGCACGATGTCGACGAGGCGGTGCTGCTGTCGGATCGCATCGTGATGATGACCAATGGACCGGCGGCGACGATCGGCGAGGTGCTGCCGGTGGAGCTGGCGCGGCCGCGAGACCGCGTGGCGCTGGCGGAGGACCCGGTCTACGTGCACGCGCGCAAGGCGGTGATCGACTTCCTCTACACGCGGCATCGCCACAACGAGGCCAAGGCCGCCTGACGGTGGGAGACCCTCACCCCGACCCTCTCCCGCAAGCGGGAGAGGGCGTGTTCCCAAGCGCCGTATGACGCCCACTCCCGTTTTCGGGAAAGGGCCGGGGCGAGGGGCATTTACCCCAGGATGATCTGCAAGCTTTGCTGGTAGTGCCCGGTGAGCAAGTCCAGACGATCAAGCAGGATCTCGCTGCTGCGGGCCAGCCCGCCGGCCGCTTCGCGGCCATGGGCGTCGCGCAGGCTGCGCATCAGCCGCAGCCATTCCGCGCCGACCTCCGCCAGCAACGCCCGGATCGCATCGCTCGACAGCGGCGAGCTCTCCAGCTCCGCCAGCCCGGCGGCAAAGCGATCCAGGCTGTCGAGCAGCACCGCCGGATCGCGACCGGGCAGCAGGTCCGCCAGCAGCGCCTCCTTCGCGAGCTGCTGGCTCAGCATCCGCTGGCGACCGCAGAGGTTGACGACATGCAGCGGCTTGCCGCCGCCGCAGGCCGCGATCGCCGAGGCCAGCGCGTCGGAGTGGGCGCGCAGGTCGTCGGCGGCCGCGTCGGCCGCGAGCAGCGCTTCGGGCGTCGGCTTGCCGGCGAGCAGCGGCTCCAGGCGCCGCCAGGCGTCGATGACCGGATCGACCTGCAGCGGTGTCAGCGAGGGCGCCAATCCCGCGACCGGCGAAGGAGCGGGCACCACCGCGGGCATCACCGCGGGTAACAGCGCCGGCAGCCGCGACAGGTTGGCGGCCACGCGCGCGCAAGAGTCGTCCTGCAGCGTCTTCGCCCGCTTGGCTTCGATGCCGGCGGCCCGCTGCGCCATCAGCTTCACCAGTCGCTGGCTGAGCATGCGCTGCTGCCCCGCGAGGTTGACCGCCTCGGCCAGCTGTGCCGACTGCACCACCGACCTGGCCACCTCGCCGAGTCGCAGATGCGCATGCATGGCGGCATCGCGCAGCAGGCGGAAGGCGCTGTCCTCGTCCAGGTCGCGCGCCGACATCAGCAGGCCCTTGGCGCGCTCGGTCCACTTGCGGTCGTCGAGCTGCGCGCGCACCGCCGCGAAGCGGTCGGCCTGCCAGACGGCCCAGCGCAGCTGGCGGCGCAGCGCCTCGGCGGCCGGCATCGACTCCAGGATCAGCTGCACGCCGAGCGCCATGGCGCGCTGCAGGAGCGGCGGCCGCAGGGCTGGCGCGTCGGGCATG
>NZ_PEOG01000093.1 GCF_002761755.1 Roseateles chitinivorans | reverse complement strand
CCAGCGCCAGGGCCTGGCCGCGGGCCTGCGCCAGGACGACGTCGCGCTGCTCGGCCATCGCGCGGCGCAGCGCGTCGAGTTCCGCTGCGCCGTCGAGCTCGGCGGCGCGCAGGATGCCGTCCTCGGCGCCGAGTCCGCCGAGACGGTCCGCGCCAGCGCCGCCCTGCAGCCAGATCATCATGTCGGTTCCTTCGCGAAGAGCGCGTCCAGGCGGGTCAGGCCCTCCAGCGCGCAGGCGTGACGGACCGGCACCTGGTGCCGGCCGTCGGGCACCGGCCAGCGCGCCGGCAGCGCGAGCCGCACCAGCCGCCGCAGGCCGCGATGTGGCCAGGCGCCGGCGAGCGCCAGGTCGGCATAACCGACGCAGGCCCACTGGATCGGCGACCAGGCCGCGACATGCGCCGGCACCACCGCGCCCTGGCGCGAGGATTCGCGCAGGGTCGCCATCGCCGGACCGAGCGCGCCTTCGAGCGCCTGCCGCGCACGGATCTCGACGCAGCAGCGCAGCACGCCGGGCCGGCCCGCCAGCGCCACCGCGCACAGGCGCGACAGCAGCCCCAGCCGCCCCTGCAGCGCCAGGCGCCCGCCCGGCGTCGCGAGCAGGCGCAGGTCGGGCAGCGGCCCGCACCAGCGTCGGTACAGCGTGAGCATCAGTCGGCGGCGCGAGGGGCCGTCCGGTACCTGCTCGATCGCCAGCCGCAGCGCCTTCAGCGCCGCCCACCCGTCGTCGATGCCTTCCGGCAGGCGATCGAGGCGGCGCTGGAAGACCAGCGCGAGCCGGGCCAGTTCAGCCGGGCCCGCCGGCGGGACGGGCATGGCGGACAGCATGGACCTGGCGGCGCGCGCGGGCATGGTCGGCAGGGCCGGCGCGGTTGGCCCGGTTGGCCCGCTTGCCCCGGTTGGCGTCGTTGGCGCGGCGTCCATGGCCGACCTCATGTCGCGGACGTCTGGATCGCAGCGGGCGCGGCGCTGCCGTTCACGCTGACGCTCGCGCCCGGACCGTTGCCGCCGCCCGATGCGACGGCAGCCGGGCCGTTCGCACCGGCCGGGCCACCGGGGGTGGTCGGGATGGTGGCGGCCGTGGCGGTGGCGGTGGCAATGTCGCCCGGCCGGAGCCGGCGCGCCAGCGGCTCCGGCAGCCACTCCGGCTTCTTCCACGCGACCCCGCCGGCGCCGCCCAGTCCGAGCAGCGCCAGCGCCGTCGCGATCCAGAGGCCGATCCCGACGGGCGCTGGCGGTGGCGGCGGCGCGATCATCGCGCCCGCCACCAGCGTGACCGAGACGTTGTCGTAGGACAGGCCCTCGACGCTGCGCGCGACCATGTTCTTGATCGCCGGCGTGAGCGCGGTGAGGTTGGCCTGCGGCCGGTACTTCACGAACACCGACGCGCTGGAGGGCTTGCTCTCCTGCGCCATCGGGTCGTTGTTGGGCAGCACGATGTGCACCCGCGCGGTCACCACGCCGTCGATCTGGCTCAGCGTCTCGGAGAGCTCCTGCGAGACGCCGTGGATGAAGCGCACCCGCTCCTCGGTCGGCGAGGAGATCAGCCCTTCCTTCTTGAACATGTCGCCCAGGCTGACATGCTTGTCCTGCGGCAGGCCCTGCGCGCGCAGCACCGCCAGCGCGCGCACCACGTCGGCCTCGTCGACCTTGACGCTCCAGGTCTTGCCGCTGTCGGGCGTCTGCTTGCTGGCGGCGATGCCGCTTTCCAGCAGCGCCGACACCATGTGGTTGGCGTCCGCCTCGGACTGCTTGGTGTAGAGGTCGGCGTCGCAGGCCGCCAGGCACAGCGCCAGCACGGCGCCGAGCAGCAGGCGCCAGGGCCGGGTGGCGCGGGCATCGGATCGGGAAGGCATGTCGGAACTCCGTTCGACGCGGCCGGGCGGCGCCGGCCGCCGGGACGCGTCACTGGTTCTTCATCAGCGTCTGCAGGCCGCTCTTGCTGCTCTGCGCGACATAGACGCCGGCGTTGAACTGCACCTGCACCATCGACAGCTGGTAGCTGAGCGCGATGTGGCGCGAGGCCAGCTCGCCCGGATTCATCGAAGGCGCCTGCTGCGAGAACGCGCGCACGCTGTCGAAGGTCTGGCGCAGCACGCCTTCCTGCGCCTCGATGAAGTGCGAGACCGGCGAGCGCTCGCCGACCTCGGTGCCGTGCGGCGCGGGCGCGGCGGGCTGCTCCAGCATCAGGCGCTGGAAGCGGTCGGACAGGCCGCCGAGCGCGTCGGGCGAGGCGGCGGCGCGATCCAGGACCTGCGTCGGGGAGGCGCCGGACACGGCGCCGATGGCGGGGACAGTCATGCGGATCTCCAGGAGCGGGGTCAGGCGCGCAGCAGCGGCGCGTGCGGCAGCGAGCGCGGGTCGTAGTCCTCGAAGCTGGCGGCCGGCGCGGAGGCGGCCTCGGGCTCGCCGACGTTGAGGTCCTTGCCCAGCAGCAGGCGCACCAGGCCGCGGGCTTCCTGGGTGGAGTCGCCCTCGATCACCTCGTTGGCGCTGACGCTCCAGGCCGGATCGCCGACGGCGAACTGGCAGAAGGCCATCAGCGCGCGCCCCAGGCTCCAGTTGCGGGTGTTGGCATCGAGGTTGTTGAGCGTGCGGATCGCGTCGTGCCAGTGGCCGCGGCTGATCGCGATCCAGGCCTCGAAGGTGTCGAGCTCGGTCAAGTGGGGGCGCAGCTGGCGCACCGCCACCAGCACCGTCTCGGCATCCTCGGTGCGCTTGTGCGTGATGCCGAGGCTGACGATCTCGATGAGGGCGCGGACGAAGGGTTTGCGATGAAAGGTCGGGTCCATCTGTGTGCTCCTGGGGAAGTGCCTGTCCTGAACGGACGCGTGTCCGCTCGGGACAGGCACGTCGCGTGCAAGGACGCGGCGTGCCCGGCGGGGGCCGCGAACGGCCCCCGCGCTCAGGCATCAGAACAACATGCCGGTGGTGCGGCCGTTGAAGATGTTGAACAGGTTCACGCCTTGGGTGAGCTCGCTCTGCGACAGGTTGGGCCCGCCGTAGGTCTGCGCCCAGTTCAGCGCGTCCATCTGCGTGAACGGCTGGTTCAGGCTGGTGAACGGGGTCTGCGCGAACGAGGCGTTGTACGGCGAGGCGACGCCACCGGCGTACGGCTGCTGGAACGCGGTGAAGGGCTGCTGCGCGTAGGGCGAGGCGCCATACGGGGACGCCGCGAACGGCTGCTGGCCGAAGGCCTGCGGCGCGGTGGGCAGGCCGCCGAGCCCGCCACCGAGTCCGCCGCCCAGGCCACCCAGCTGGCTGGCCACCGAGTTGGCCAGCGGGTTGGCCGTGCCCAGGCCGCCCAGGCCGCCGCCGCCCAGCGCCTGCAGCAGCGGGGTCAGCGCCTGCAGCAGCTGGACGACGCTCTGCAGGATGCCCTGCAGGCCCTGGCCGGCGCCTTGCGCGCCTTGGGGACCGCCCAGGCCGGGCGCGCCGAGTCCGGGTGCACCGAGTCCGGGGGCGCCGCCGGGCATGCCGGGCAGGCCGCCGAACTGGCTCTGCTGCGCCTGCAGCAGGTTCTGCAGCAGGCCGCTGCTGAACTGCATCAGCGTGGAGGCGATGTCCATCGTGCTGGACAGGGCCGAGGTCAGCGGCGACTGCGGCTGGTACGACGGGGTGACCGCCGGGGTCGAGGGGATCGAGAAGCTCATGGTGAGTCCTTTCAAGCGGGAGGCGCGAGCGCTCCGATCAGTACAGGCGGACCGAGGTCGGCAGGTTCTGGAAGGTCGTGGACACGTTGTCCTTGAACGACTGCGGCACTTGCGGCACGTTGTCATTCAGGCCGCGCAGCAGCAGGCCGGCAAGCGAATCGGCGCGCACGTTGCCGAAGATCTCGCCCTTCAGGCCGCTCGGGCCCGGCTCGGTGTCGGCGCCCTTGAGCACGTTGCGCAGGTCGTCGGCGCTGATCAGGCCGTCGCCGCGCTGGTCGCCGCGATGCTTCTGGCGGATCTGGAAGGCGTTGTCGAGCTTGGTGAACAGCTCCGGCTGGCTCAGGATCAGCTTGGCGGCGTCCTTCATGTCCTGCGGCGCGGCGGTGCCGTCGGGCATCTTGCCGGTCTTGACGATCGCTTCCAGCTCAGGCTTGCTGACCATCTTGTCGCCGCTGCCGAAGAAGCTGTTGCCGTACTTGGCCAGCGTCTGCAGCGCTTCCTTCTCGCCGACGCTGAAGCTCACCTGCTGCATCGCGGCGGTGGTGTCGCCCTTGCCGATCTTGCCGTCGGCATGGCCCTTGAAGCCTTGCGCCTTGGAATCGGCGGTCTCCAGCGACTTGAAGTCCTCCGGATGGTCGAGCAGGTACTTGGCGGCGGCGCGCAGTTCCGGCGTGTAGTTCGCCGAGACCTGGAAGCGCTGCATCTCGCCGTTGGCGATGGCCTTGAGGTCATCCTTGGTGATGAACTTGTCCTTGCCGCTGGTCAGCTGGTCGAAGTTGCGGGCGATCTCGCGGGTCGCGCGGTCCTTGTCCATCTGCACGTTGCCGGCGGCGTCGTACTTGATCTCGCCGGTGGGCGCGACCTGCGTCGGCACGTTCGGCGCGGCGCCGAAGGCGTTGGTCTGCGGCGCGTTGGGGAAGTAGGCGTTGGGCAGCGGGGCGCCGTTGAGCACCGCGCCCTGGGGCAGGCCACCGGTGGGCAGGCCGCCGGGCAAGGCGCCGCCGCCCAGCAGCTGCAGCAGCTGCTGCACCGCGCCGAACGGGTTCTGCATCATCGGGTTGGCCAGCATCGGGTTGACGCCCGCGCCGAAGGCCGGGTTCATCATCGGCATGCCCATCTGCGTCGGGTAGGGCTGCTGGAAGCGCGGCTGCAGGCCGGGCATCGGCTGCTGGGCGAAGGGATAGCCGCCGAAGGCGTTGGCCGGCAGGGTCGGCAACATCGGCGTGCGCTGCAGGCCGGCCATCAGCATCGGCGAGAGGGCGCCCAGCAGGTCGCCGATCGAGCTGAACACGTTGCCCAGGCGGGCCGGGTCCAGGGCCAGGGGCACGGCGCCCAGCGGGCTCGACACGGCGGACGAGGTGGTGGTGCCCAGCCCCAGCTGCATGTTGTAGCTGTTGGTGGACTGCTGCAGAGAAGAAACGCTCATGGGGATCTCCCGTGGGAATGAGGAATGGATCGAGGATTGGGTCGAGGAATGAATCGCGGACGGATCCGGGGGATGAATGGCGGGTCGCGCGGCGCGGTTTAGGCCAGACCCTTGATCGCTTCGCCGATGGCCTTGAAGAGCTTGGCCAGCGCTTCATTCATCTTCACGATCATCTGGATGATCCCCATCTGCGTCTGGAACTGCATCTGCATCGCAGCCGTCTGCTGGATCTGGTCCATCATGGCCGAGCCGTCCTGGCCGGCGGCCTGGGTGCCCTGCGCGCTCAGCCCGGCGGCGCCGGACTGGAACATGTTCATGGAGTTGCCCATGCTCGCGCCGGTGCTGCCGCTGCTGCTGGTGCTGGGAATTGACATCGTCTGCTCCTGAGGAAATGCGGAAGGTCCGCGTTGGGATGCGCCGCGTTATGCGGCCTGCTCGAGAAGGGAGCCGGGACTGCGCCCCCGGGGAAATCAGTGAGGGGCGCGAAGACCGGCCAGGTAGGCGAGGACGCCGTTCGCGGCCTCGCGGGCCTGCTGGTCGGTGCTGGTGGCCAGCACGTTGTTGAGCCAGTGCTTCCACTCGGGGTCGCCGCTGAGCATCATCGAGACGCCCAGCGCCACCTTGGAGTTGTCGTCATCGGGCTGCTGCTCGATGCGCCGGCCCAGCGAGGCCTTGGCATAGTCCGCGTCGCCGCCCATCGCCACCGCGATGGCGCGGTGCATGACGTACATGGTCGGATCCTCGAGGGTCATCTCGACCGCCTCGTGGACGATGGCCGCGTCGTCGCTGGCGCGATAGATCGCACCGAGCAGGCCGATGGCCATCAGGTTGCGGTAGACCTCCGGGTACTGGGCGCCCGGCGCGCCACCGGTGCTGGCTTGGATGTGTTGCATGGAGGGCCTCCGCGGGTCAGACGGCGAGCGACGCGTTGTGCAGCGTCTCCCAGATGTGGCGCACGATGCGCTGGGCGGCGTTGAAGGCCTCGATCAGCTGCGAGATCAGCTGGCGCTCGGCGGCGGCCGCGGTCTGCAGCAGGCCTTCGCTGCTGCGGGCCACGTCGGCGAAGTAGGACAGCATGGCGCGGGCGCGATCGCCGGTGGCGTCCTCGGCCAGCGACTTCTCCAGGTTGGCCAGGTCGCCGAAGACGGTTTGCTCGAGTTGCTCGTTCATGGTCGAAGTTGCTCCGTGAAAAGGGGAGGGTCGGGTGGAAGTCCGGGGGAAGGGATCAACGGGCCGGTGGCGTCGGCGGATCGCTCAGCTCGCCGATGGATTCCGGGATCAGGGAGAGGTGCTTGGCGCCGTCGCGCGTCTGCACGTACTGCAGGCCGTCGGTGGCGAGCATCGCCCCCACCGGCACGCTGTCGGGGACCGGCGCCGAAGCGACGGCCACCTCGATGCCGCGCACCAGCGGCGCGAGGTCGGCGGCCACGCGGGTGGAGGCGTCGCGCACCCGGTCGGGAAAGGCCGCGCGGCCGCCGACCACGAACACGCCGCGGTCGCGGTAGCGCACCACCAGGCCGGGCGTGTCCAGCGCCTCGGAGATGCTCTGCGCGATGTCGGCCGCCGAGGCGTAGCGGTGCTCGATGCGCTCCACCGGGAAGCGGTCCAGCAGCTGGCGCAGCGCCTGCGCGGCGGCGGCGTCGGGCAGCAGGCCCTCGACGATCACCCGATCGCCGGCGGCGCGCACGGTGACCTCCGGGATCGCGGCGCCCGAGATCGCGCGGTACACCTGGCCCACCAGCGGCTCGGGCTTGACCGCGTCGCGCGCCGCCTGGGCATGTCGCGCGATCACCGTGGTCAGCAGGCCACCGAGCGTGAGCGCGGCCACCAGGCCCCAGGCCAGCACCCGGCGGCTGCCGGTCGTGGCGGCCTCGATCACCGGCGCGGCGGCCTCGATCACCGCCCGCGCCGGACGCATCAGCCGTTCCATCAGCTCGATGTCGGACGGCCAGGCCGCGTCCGCGGGACCCACGCACAGCACCACGTCGCCGAAGCGGCGCGGCTCGAAGTCGGCCATCGGCGCGCTCGTGGCCGCCGCGGTGACGTCGTCGAGGGCTGCGCCGGGCGCGGCGTTCAGCGGGGAGGCGAGGGCGAGCACTTGACCGTTCTTCGTCAGTTCGAGGACCAGGGGATCCGCGTGCCAGTCGACGAGCTGGATGTCGGCCTGCTCGTCCGCGGCGATGCGGTATGTCGATGCGCTCAACGGTAGGTGGACCCCCGCATGAACGCCGGTCAGGACACGAAGCTGTTTCATGGATTGCGAACGCTTGCGCAGGGGCTGGGGACGGGGCGCTTCAACGCGCCAGCGGCGCGGTCGGCGCGCCGGGATCCAGGTCGCCACCGGGGGCCGGCGACGGCGGGAGCGCGGCGCTGCCGCCGACCAGCTTGGGCGTGATCAGGAACAGGCGCTCGGTGCGGGTGGCGCGGCTGCCGCTCCATCGGAACAGGCCGCCGACCAGCGGCACGTCCTTGAGCAGCGGCACGCCTGACTGCTGGTCGGTGCTGGCCTCGACCATCAGGCCGCCGATGAGCAGGCTCTCGCCCTCGCGCACATGGGCCTCAGTGCGGATCTCGGTCTTCTTGAGCACCGGCACCGCGTCGACCGAGCTGGCCTCGAAATTGCCGTCCTCGATGTAGAGCGAGAGCTTGATCTGGTTGACGCCGCCGTTGGACACCACCTGCGGCGTGACCTGGAGCAGGGTCCCGGCCTCGATCTGGTAGAGCCGCGCATCGAGGTTGCCGGCGACGCGCACCGTGGCGACGCGTTTCTCCTTCATGACCGCCGGCCGGTTGGCCACGCCCAGCACCGAGGGCTTGGAGACCACGCGGGCCTTGCCTTCGCCCTGCATCGCGTTGATGCGCATCATCAGCTGCCGGCCGGCGTCCGCGACCAGCGTGCCGATCGTGTAGGTGCCGTTGCCCAGCAGGCCCTGGCCGCCGCCGGTCTGCGGCGGACCGCCACCCGGCGAGGTCACCGACAGCTGGCCGCGGTTGCCCTGCACCGACCAGTCGATGCCCAGCGAGCGCGCGTTGTCCTCGCTGACATCGATGATCATGGCCTGCAGCTCCACCAGCACCGGGCGCTGGTCCAGGCGCTGGATCAGCGCCTCGTACTCGCGCATGCGGTAGGCGCGGCCCTGCACGATGACGGCGTTGGTGCCCTCGTCGGCTTCGAAGCGGGGCTGGTCCTCCTCGAAGTTGACCGGACTCTTCAGCGCGCGCGCGCTTTGCCCTGGCTTGTCGGCGCCGCCGCCCGGGGCATGGCCCTGCGAGGCGGACGGCAGTTCGGGCACCAGCTTGCCGGCGCCGTACATCGCCTGCATCGACCTGATCTTCTGGTCGACCGGATTGGCCGGCTGGCCGGTCACCGTGTCGGGCTGCAGGCTCTGGGCCGCATAGAGGTTGCGCAGGATGGTCGCGACGCCGGGCACGTTGCTCTCGCCGAGCAGGCGGTCGTTGGCCGACGCGAAGCGCAGCGGGAAGACGCGCACCACGCGCTCGTTGCCTTCGGCGGCGCCCAGGTCCAGCGAGTCCAGCGCCTGCGCGATCAGCTCGATGTGGCGCGGCGGCCCGTAGGCCAGCAGCGTGCGCTGCGCGTCGTTGAAGCGCAGCGGATAGCGCTTGTCGCCGAGGTTCAGCGAGTTCAGCAGCTCGGTGACCTCGCGGCGGCTGTAGCCCTTGAGCCGGAACATCCGGCTCTGGACCGCGCGCGCCGGATAGAAGTACAGCGCGGTGCCGTCGTCGTACCAGAGCAGGCCATAGGCCTTGGCGATGGCGCTCAGGAAGACCTGCGGCGAGCTGTCGAAGCTGGCGTTGACCACGCCGTCGACACCGTCGCCGACCACCGCCGGCACGCCCTGGCTGGCGGCGAAGTCCTGCAGCACGTCGGACAGGCGGCGGCTCTCGGCGCGGTAGACGAAGCGGCGCTCCAGGCGCCGGTCGCTGCTCGCGGCGGTGCGCACGCGGGACCGGGTCGCGGTCGTGGCCGCCGTCGAGGGCGACATCGCGGCGGTGGAAGATGCGGCGGGCGTTCCTGGCGCGGTGAGCGCGGAGGACATCGCGGCTGGCGCCGCGCCGCGCGCGTCCTGAGC
The DNA here is from genome assembly GCF_002761755.1 of Roseateles chitinivorans. Taxonomy (GTDB): domain Bacteria; phylum Pseudomonadota; class Gammaproteobacteria; order Burkholderiales; family Burkholderiaceae_C; genus Roseateles; species Roseateles chitinivorans. The sequence goes on along the minus strand of NZ_PEOG01000093.1, from coordinate 8,855 downwards.
CCGCAGCGTGGCGGGCGCGCTGCCCGAGCCGGCGACGGCCATCGCCACGCAGGCCGCGAGCGCGCGGCGCTGGAAGTCGGGCGTCCGCATCACAGCGGCTCCGCGTCGGGGTCGTCCTCGTCGGGCTCTTCCTCCTCGAAGAACTTGCCCAGCGCTTCCTTCATCATGCCCTGGCCGCCCTGGAAGATGCCGCTCACGACCTGCTGGAAGGCCTTGGTCTGGGTGATGTCGCCGCCGCCGTCACCGGCCGGCGGCACCGGCGGACTGCTGGGCGACGAGGGGCTCGGGCCGCCCACTCCGTTGACACCATTCACCGACATGGTCAGCTCCTTCTTGTTGACGACGAGGAGGCTAGGGCGCGGGTCCGTGGTGAGGACACGGTGACACGAAGCAGCGTCCGTCACCGCGAACCGGCAGCGGTGGTGGGCGGCCGCGCGGGCGGTGGCGACGGGCGGTGCCTGCGTTCGCCTGCGCGGACGGACCTTCGCCCGTCACGGGCCGTGCCGGCGGGCGATGCGGACACTGCGACGGGACCGGGCCGCGCGCATGGCGCAGGCGTCCCGCGCCTTTCATCCAAGCCTCAACAGGAGCCCCCATGCTGACTGCCCCCTCGCTGGCCGCCGCCGGATACAACGACTTCTTCGCCTCGCTGCAAACGGTGCAGACGACCGTGCAGACGCAGGTCGAGCGCTTCCAGGAACTGATGCTGGAGATCAAGCGCGTCAGCGCCGCGCACCAGGACGACGAGAGCCTGCGCCGCGCGGGCGAGATCGCGCTGAAGCTGCACCGGGTGCACACGCTGCTGTTCGGCGGCGCGCTGATGGCGCAGCCGCAGGAGGGCACGACGACCAGCGCCGGGAGCGCCGCCGCCGAAGGTGACGCGATCGACCTGGACGGTGCGATGGCGGAGTTCTCCTCGCTGCTGAGCCGCACCCGGCTGGCCTCGACCGAGGCCGAACTGCTGCTGGCGCAGGCGAGCGAGGAACTGGCCGCGCTGCGCGCCCAGGCCTGAGGGAGGCCCGGCGATGAGAGCCGGACCTCGCGCCTTCTGGCCCGCGCTTTGCGCGGCGGCGATGGTCGCCGGTTCCGCCGAGGCCGGCGTGCGCTACCGCTGCGAGCTGCTGGACGGCAGCGAGCGGGTCGCGCTGGAGGACCTGTCGACGCGGTTCAGCGCGGCGGTGCGTCGGTGCACCGCCTTCGAGGTCGCCGACCTGCCCGGGCCGCGCATCGAGACCGAACTGACTTCGCTCGCCTACGCGCGGCCGCGGCCCTCGCCGCAGGCCTGGCGCACCAACCCGCAGCCGCTGGCGCTCGGCGCGCCGCATCTGCAGCGCATGGTGCAGCAGGCCAGCCGCAAGCATGGCCTGGACCCGCGCCTGGTCGGCGCGCTGGTGCATGTGGAGTCGGCCTATCAGACGCAGGCCCGTTCGCCCAAGGGCGCGCTCGGCCTGATGCAGATCATGCCGGCGACGGGCGCGCGCTACGGTGTCGCGTCCAGGCAGGACCTGCTCGACCCGGCCATCAACATCGACGTCGGCGCGCGCTATCTGCGCGACCTCAACGAGATGTTCGATGGACGCGTCGACCTGGTGCTGGCCGCCTACAACGCGGGCGAGGGCGCGGTGAAGCGCTACGGCAACCGCATCCCGCCGTATCGCGAGACGCAGGACTACGTGCGCAAGATCCTGAAGCTGTACGAAGGGGATTGAGCGGCGATGGGCGTCGACCGCCTCCCTCGACGGAGGCCACGCCTGCCGTCGACACCGGCGGCGGCGACCGATGCCCGCGGCATCTCCCGCTGGTGAGACCACCGTTTCGGAAGGCTGGAACCTCACGGTCGGCGAAGCGCTCGTGCTTCGGAAGGCTTGGACCTCAGGGTCGGCGAAGCGCTCCTGCTTCGGGAGGCTGGAACCTCACGGTCGGCGAAGCGCTCTTGACCGTGTGGAACCCCATTGCGTCCCCGGCCTCGTCGCCGTGCGCACCGAGCCAGCTCGGATGAAGGCCTTCATGACCGACCTGTGATCGCGCCCGGCAGGCCTTGCGCCGGCCGGGCGCATCGCCGGTTCAGCCGTGCAGGCGTGTGGCCACGGTGTCGTCGTCGGTCGCACCGCGCAGTGTCTGCGTCGGCGTCTCGTCGAAGCGGCTGCGGTAGTTGTGGACCAGCGTCGAGCGGTTCTTCACGCCCCAGCGGGAGGCCACCTCGAGCACGCCGGCCTCGCCGCCGCCGGCCTGCAGGTCGCCGTGGATCCGCTCGACGCGGCGGGTGCGGATCATCTCCGCCGGCGTGACGCCCAGGTGGGTGCGGAAGGCGAGTTGCAGCGCGCGCTCGGTGACGCCGACATGCGCGGCGACCTGGCGCACCGACAGATGCTCGTCGGTCAGGTGATCCATCATGAACTGGTAGGCGCGGCGATAACGCAGCGGCAGCCGCAGCTTGGCCGCATCGCCGGCGTCGGCGCTCGCCCTGGCCTGTTGCAGGAAACCCGGCGCGCGACCGGCGGCCGCATAGGTGCGCAGCGATTGCACCGCGTGCTGCGTGTGCAGCCGGTACAGCCGCAGCGCGTCCAGGTGGCGGCCCTGCTGCTGGTGCAGCTTGGCCTGGCAGTACTGCAGTTCCAGCGCATGGCGGCTGCGGTGCATCTGCTGCTCGTTGAAGGTCAGCGGCGCCAGCAGCTCCGACGCCGCGTGCGCGGCGCCGCGTCCCATCAGCATCAGCGCGCCCTCGATGCGGGCCTGGGTCTCGAATTCGCTCAGGCGGCGCTCGCGCAGCCAGGCCAGCTGGTGGGCGACCTGGGCCGCGGCGGCCGGGCCGACGCAGTCCGCGGCGAGCATCCGCCGCAGGTGATCCATGCGCGCCGCCACCAGCGGCGACCAGGTCCGGACCGCGTCCGCGGCCGCGCCGAGCTGCTGATGCATCAGCGTGTTGTCCGGCGCATCGGACGAGCCCTCGCGGTAGACCGAGCCCAGCGCATGGTCGTTGAGCGCGTCGCCGCCGCGCTCGCGGTGCAGGGTCGCCAGTTCCAGCGCCATGCAGTCCACCAGCTGCGCGAAGCGCGGATCGCCGAGCGAGGCGGCCAGGTTGCGTGCCGCGTCCAGCGAGCGCATCGCGCTGCCGCAGTCGCCGGCGCGCAGCATCGCCTGCGCGACGCCGGCCATCGCCTCGACGCGGGCGGCCACCGGCGCGCGGGCATCGTCGCCGACCGGGCCCAGGCAGTCGATCGCGCGGCCGGGCTTGTTCAGGTGCAGCAGCATCGCGCCCTGGTCCATCGCGCCGTACCAGCGCACCATGTGGCGCGACATGGCCTCGTAATGTCGCAGCTGGCGCTGGAACAGCTCCTCGGCATCCTCCTCGCGGCCGCAGGCCAGCATCGCGCGGCCCAGCAGCTGGCCCAGGGCCGCGCGCTGCGGCGCGGTGTCGGGCGTGCGCTGCAGGCGCTCGAAGTGGTCGCCGCCCATCCGCAGCGCAGCGGGCAGCTGGCCTTCCAGCGCCAGTCGGGCCAGTTCGCCATGCAGGGGCGCGGCGCGCAGCGAGGTCATTGCAAGCAGAAGCATGGAATCTCCATCGGGGTCGTGAACGGAATGACGCTCATGCTAGGAGCGAGCCCCGTGTCGATGGATCACAAGGCCTCGGCGAAATCCTCACGAATCCTCTTTTCGTTTCCCGACAGTTTCACGGTGTTGCCGTGTCATTCGTGAACGGACGCAACAGCGCTTGCCGGTGCGCGGCGCGCGTGCACAAGCGACGAGGCCCGCGCGTCTGTCGACGGGCGGGCCTTGAATGGCATGCGGGCGCCAACGGGCGGCCCAAGGAGCCGCCAGGAGGCCGGTCAACCCGCCATCTGGGCGGCCTTCTGGCCGATGTCCTTCTTCATCTTCGCTTCCGCTTCGTTGACGCCGGCCTTCATCTTCATGATGCCCATGGCGGTCTGGAATTCCATCTGGACGTTGTTCATCTTCTCCATCCGCTCCATGGCGTCCCGAGTGTCCTTCCCAGGGTCTTCGACCTTGTCCTTGGTCTTGTCGTTGCCCTCGGTGCCCTTCGGGCTGTTCGGACCGCCCGGGAGCCCTGTCCGTGGCGGCATGCCGGAGTCAGCCGAACTGCGCGTCGACAGGCCGTCCGGCGCCGCCGGCGCCTTGGGCGGTGCCTGGAAGTCCGAGGGCTTGACGGGCGTGGGCAGGAAGTCCGAAGGACGTATGGGTGTGGGGGTACCGCCGGGAATGTTGTTGACGGACATGGTGGGCTCCTGATGATGACTGCGTGGCAGTCGGTGGAGAGGCGCGCGTCCTCGCCGGGCGCGCGGACGGGGATCAATCCTTGGGCAGCGCGGCGCCGGTCTTCCATCGCGCCGCGAAGGCGGCGGCGACCGCGCCGGTGTCGCCCTGCGCGCCGGTGAACAAGGCGCGCGCCACCAGGCGCGGACCGACCTCGCGAGCCAGCGGCTCCGCGGTCTCGCCGAGCTCCAGCCCGGGCTCGTTGAGCACATGGCGGGCGACGCGCCGCGCGGCCTCGAGCAGTGCGCGCGTGGCCAGGGCGACCTCGGCCTCCGACGCCGTCGCGCCGAGCGCGCAGCGCAGGCGCTTCACCACGGTGAGGAATTGCGGGGACTCGGAGAACGCGGCCAGGCCGACGATCGCTTCGGCCGTCAGGCGCGCGGTCCTGGCGACGAAGCAGCGCGAGGTGTCGACCACCAGCCGCCGCGACAGCGTGTCCACGTGGAGCGGATGGGCACCGAGGTCGCCGAGCACGCGGGGCGCGGCATCGACCAGCCGCCGATAGGCGAGGGCGTCCACATAGGCCTGGTCGAGGCCGCCTCGCAGGAACGTCGCCAGCGACGGCGACAGCACGCCGCCGTGGCCGTTCACGAGTTGAGCGAGGCGCAGCTGCAGGCCTTCGATGCTGAAGCAACGCACGGTCAGCAGCGTGTCGCCGCCCTCGGCGGCGCGGGCGGTCTTCCAGACCGTGCCCACGTCGACGTCGAACAGGCCGCCCTGGGCCGAGTCGTCCCGGCCTCGCCGCGGCAGCGGCGGGTCGAGCATCAGGTGCGGGGTCAGCGGCGTATGCGCGGCCGCTGCCGCGGTGCCGCGCAGGGCGGTCGATGATGAAGCCAAGGTCATGACGGATCCTCCTTCCAAGGGACAGCTTGGGTGGGGACAGCATCCGCCTCGCGGCGACGATCTGCGGCGCTTGGGCGAAGCCTCGCCCTTGGATACGAAAGGACACTGGCGATGTCGACGTCGTCGATGCCGGGCCGTCGATGCGCGAGCGACCGGCGCTGGACACCGGCCCCGCGTCAATGCGCCGGTCGGAACCAGGCCGCGAGGTCGCGCGCCATCGTGTGCAGCGCCAACTGCGGCTTGACCTGGTCGAAGAACACCGCGACCAGCAGCACCAGCATCAGCAGCGCCACCGCGCCCTTGATCGGCTGGCTCAGGTTGTTGGGCTCCAGCTTGTCGGCCGTCTTGGAAATCAGGCCGATGCCCAGGTCGATCAGCAGCAGCACCATCACCACCGCGCTGCAGATCTTGATCATCGCCTGCAGGTAGCCGGCGATCTGCGCCTGCAGGAAGCGCTCGAGCAGGTTGGACCACTCGGGCATCGCGCGGTCCAGCGGCCACCACTGGAAGGATTCGAAGAGCAGGCCCACCAGCGCCAGCAGTCCGCCCAGCAGGTAGAAGCCGCAGATGGCCAGCTGGGACAGCAGGTTGCCCACCGGCGTGCTCTGCTCGCCGCTGAGCGGATTGGTCTGCTGGACGTTGTTGTAGCCCGCCTGGTTGTCGATCAGCACACCGATGCCCTCGGCGACCCAGAACACGGTGGAGACCGCATAGCCCAGCAGCAGCCCGATCAGGCCCTCCTTGGCGATCAGCACGCACAGGGCGAAGGTCGACAGGCCGTCCACCACCTGCAGCGGCTGGCCGCAGGCGATGAAGATGCCGATGGTCAGCGCCAGGCCGTTGCGCACCACGCCCTGCAGCACCTGGTCATTGGTGACCGGCAGCACCAGCATCGCGACATAGCCGCGCAGGCTGCTCAACGCGAGCAGCGTCAGCAGGCCCTTGACCGATTCGCCGAGGTGGATCAGCGCCTCGGTCCCGCCCAGCGGATCCGCGGCCGCCATCTCAGGCCGCCTCCGGCTGGCGGTCCGGCCGCGCGGCCAGCAGTCGGGCGACCGAGGCCTCCTCGGCCTCCTCGTCCTGCTGGTCGTCCTGGGCTGCCTGCTCGGTCCGGAGCAGGGTGTCCAGCCGCTGCCGGCAGCCGTCGCGCTGCTGTTCGCCGCGGCGGCGCGCGTGCTGGGCGGACTGCACGGCCTGCCGCGCGGCCTCGACCTGCCGCTCACCCTCCTGCACCCGCTTGGCCGCCGCCTGCGTGGTCCGGGCGGCCTCCTCGAGCAGATGCTGCAGCGTCACCAGGTCGCTGGGGCGGAAACCTGCCGCGGTGCCGGCCAGGGCATCGAGCCTGGCGCGCTGCGCGTCCTCGCGCGCGCGGCAGCCGTCGGCATCGGCCATCAGCGTCTCGAGTTGCTGCTGCTGCTGCCGCGCCTGCGCGCGAGCGGCATCAAGGGCGGCGTCGAGCTGTTCCAGCCGGCGCTCCTTCAGCCGGACGAGGGTGCGCCATCCGCGCGTGCTGCTCATGGGTCGGGGCCTCCGTGAACTGGGAAGAGAAGGAGGGCCATCCCAAGTCGCGACGGCCGCCCGGCGAGCTTGCGCCCGGCGTGGCCGTCCCGGGGCGCCGGTGCGAAGCCGTCCGCGCCACCGCGAAGCGCCGATTCGTGCTGTCCTCCATCGCATCCCGGGCGCATGGCGAGATCCGCCGATAGAAGTCGGTGATGTCTTGGAAATGACTCGGGCAAGGTGCCGACGTGAAGGTTACAGAGCGTTGACCTCACCCTATGAGGAACCGGCTCCAGATGTGCTTCTTGTCACAACAAGGACCATCGAGACGCAACTGAACGTGAGCCAAACTGGAACCCTGATAGATCAGGAAATGAACTATTTCACTCAAGCCGACGGCATCGGGATGGGCCGTCATACCGGAACGGCCAGCCGTTCCAAGCCGTCACGCCGGCACGCAATGGAAGAGACATTCCACCGTCGTGGCACAGGAGAAATTCAGTGAAGCTCGTGGGACTGTTCATCAACAAGGCCAGGCAGGCGGCCCTGGTGCGCGACCTGTCGTCGCATGGCGTGGAACTCCGGCCGATGCCGTCGTCCGCGGCGGTGCTGCATGCGCTCAAGCGTGGGGAGGCGCAGGCGGTGCTGCTGGAGGATGCCGACACCAGTCTCATCGACTGGCTCGCCATGCTGCAGCTGCGTCTGGGCGGCATCGTGCCGATCCTGGTCGTCGGTGGGGACAACGCTGTCGGCATGGTCGACGCGATGGCGCACGGGGCGACCGACTACGCCGACTATGTCGACTCGGTCGAGCCGCTGCTGACCCGGCTGCGCGCCCGTGTCGGCCGCCCGCAGCAGTTGCGGCGCATGGGGCTGGAGGTCGGCCCCTATGCGCTCGATGCGGCCGCCTCGGCGGTGCGGCGGGACGACCGGGAGATCAGCCTGACCGCGCGCGAGTTCGCGCTGGCCTGGGTGCTGTTCTCCAACGCCGGGCGCGTGGTCAGCGCTTCCAGCCTGACCGCGCGGGTCTGGGGCGGCGGCACCGACATCTGCAAGCGCACGCTGGAGCAGCATGTCTACCGGCTGCGGCGCAAGCTGAGCTGCGGCGCGACCGAGTCGGTGGTGCGGATCCAGGCGGTCTACAGCATCGGCTACCGGCTCGACCTGCTGCATGAGCAGCCGGGCTGGGCGGCGCCGGACTACGGCATCGCCGCCACCGAACTGCCGCTGCATGCGCGCGGGCTGCCGCAGGAGCAGCCGCCGGGCTACCTGCGCCACCTCTGGCCGGGCGAGTTGTGAGCGCGTCTCAGGCGCGGATCCAGAAGTAGTCGCCGGCGCAGATGCCGGCGAACATCTCCTCGGTCGCATTGGCGATGTTGTCGCGCCAGTAGCGGCCGTGCTCGGCATAGTGGGTCAGCGTCTCGGCCAGCCAGGGCGCGTCGATGGCGTCGCTCAGCGGCACCCGCACGATCAGCACGATGCCGCCCGTGTCCGCATGCAGGCCCAGCTGCGCCTGGTCCTGCGCGTAGACGCTGAGGTTGGCCTCCAGCAGCAGCCGGAACACGCGCAGGGTGCGGCCCGCGGTGACGATGCCGTAATGGAAGTTGAGGTACATCGCGCCGGGATCGTTCGAGAAGTTGGCGAGATGGACCTCGAAACCCTCGACCTCGATGGTCCCTCGGCGCAGCACGGCCTCGGCATCCGGCAGCTCGATGAGCTGGCAGAGGTCGCGGACCAGGGACTGGTAGCGTTCCTGGCTCATCGGTCAGGCGGCCGGCGGGGCCATCGAGGTCGCGCAGACCATCTCGATGCGATCGCAGCTCAGGCGCGTCTGCAGCGGCGTCCGCGGCCGGTCCGCGTTCAGCAGCAGCAGGGGCAGCAGGGCGTGGCGGTTCTGGCGCGCTTCCTCGGCGGGGTCGGCGGGATCGGAGGGCGCCGTGACCCGCGGGCTCGGTTCGGAGCGCTGGTCGAGCAGCGCCTGCTTGACCCGCGCCAGCGTCGCCAGGGGGCCGGGCTCCTGGCGCGACTGCAGGTAGGCGCGCACGGCGACCAGGCGCAGCGCGGTCAGGCGCGCGACCAGACCCGCCGAGGCGCTGGCGACCGCCAAGGCGCCGGCGACCGTCGAGGCGCGGTGCCCGGTCATGCTGGCCTCGAGTTCGAGCAGGGCGCCAACGAGCGCCATCGCCCGGTAGTCGGGCGATGCGGCGGAGATCGCGTCAGGCGATGGGGGCGCCAGCGCCCGG
>NZ_PEOG01000092.1 GCF_002761755.1 Roseateles chitinivorans | reverse complement strand
CTGCTGGTCGAGCCGCACCAGCCGCCCGACTGGCCGACGCTCGAGGAACTGGCCAGCCGCGCGGCGATCGCCTTCGAGAACGCGCGCCTGTACGGCGCGCTGCAGGCCGAGATCGTCGAGCGCCGACAGGCCGAGGCCGGCCTGCTGGAGGCCAGTCGCCGCAAGGACGAGTTCCTCGCGATGCTGTCCCACGAGCTGCGCAATCCGCTCGCGCCGATCCGCAGCGCGATCGAGGTGATGCGCTCGCTGGTGGCGCCGCCACCGGGCGAGGAAGCCGCCGCACGCGCCGACCGCGACGACCGGCTCGCCCAGGCCCTCGCGGTGACCGACCGGCAGGCGCGTCACCTGACCCGCCTGGTCGACGAGCTGCTGGACGTCGCCCGCATCAGCCAGGGAAAGATCGTGCTCAAGACCGAGACCCTGGACCTGCGCGACGTGGTGAGGCAGAGCCTGGAGGCGGTGCAGTCGCTGGTGGACCTGCATCGGCAGGAGCTGCGCCTGCAGCTGCCCGACCGGCCGGCGCGGGTCCGTGGCGATGGCGCGCGGCTGATCCAGGTCATCACCAACCTGCTGCACAACGCCAGCAAGTACACCGGTCCCGAGGGCCGGATCGAGCTGACGCTCGTCCGTGACGAGCCGGTGGAGCCGGAGGGTGTCGCCACTTCGCCGCGCGAGCCCGGCTTCACGCTCACCGTGCGCGACAACGGCCGCGGCATCGAGGCCTCGCTGCTGCCGCATGTCTTCGACCTGTTCGAGCAAGGCCCGCGTGGCCTGGATCGCAACCAGGGCGGGCTGGGCGTCGGCCTGACGCTGGTGCAGCGCCTGGTCCAGCTGCATCACGGCGAGGTCGAGGCGCGCAGCGACGGCCCCGGCCAGGGCTCGGAATTCGTCGTGCGTCTGCCTGCGGTGGTGGCGGACGAAGCGATGGACGCGCTGGCCCCGGGGCAAGGGGCTTCGGCCAGCGCCGCCCCGACCGTCGCCGGCGGCGCGGTGCGGAACCCGCTCGGGTCCGCGCCGCAGCCGCAGGACGAGCCCTGCCAGGTGCTGGTCGTCGACGACAACCGCGATGCGGCCGACTCGATGGCGGTGTTCCTCGAGCTGGCCGGCTTCGACACGCAGGTGGAGCTGGACGGCGCCCGGGCGCTGGACCGGGCCGCGGCCTGCGCGCCCGATGTGGTGCTGCTGGACATCGGCCTGCCCGGCCTGGACGGCTACGAGGTCGCGCGCCGGCTGCGCACCCTGCCCGGCGGCGATCGCTGCCTGCTCATCGCGCTGACCGGCTACGGCCAGCAGGACGACCGTCGACGCGCGCACGAGGCGGGCTTCGACGTGCACCTGGTCAAGCCGGCGGACCCGGATGCGGTGGTCGAGCTGATCCAGGAATGGCGGCTTCGCGCGCCTGCCGCGCTGCATTCCGAGGCCACGACCCGCTGAACCCGCGCCGACGCGGCATGAAAAAAGGGGCTGCTCCCCAGCAGCCCCTCTTCCGGTTCATCGACCCCGCGCGAACGGGGTCGCCGTGCGGCGATCAGCCGTGCTTGGCATCGAAGAACTGTTCGTCCTCCGTGGAACCCTTCAGCGCCGCGGTCGACGCCTGCGCCTCGATCGTGGTGGTGACCGCGTCGAAGTAACCCGTGCCGACCTCGCGCTGGTGCTTCACTGCGGTGAAGCCCTTCTCGGCGGCGGCGAATTCAGCTTCCTGCAGCTCGACGAAGGCGCTCATGTTGTTGCGCGCATAGCCGTAGGCCAGGTTGAACATCGAGTAGTTCAGGCTGTGGAAGCCGGCCAGCGTGATGAACTGGAACTTGTAGCCCATCGCGCCCAGCTCGCGCTGGAACTTGGCGATGGTGGCGTCGTCCAGGTTCTTCTTCCAGTTGAAGCTCGGCGAGCAGTTGTAGGCCAGCAGCTTGCCGGGGAACTTGGCATGGATGGCTTCGGCGAAGGCCTTGGCGAAAGCCAGGTCGGGCTTGCCGGTCTCGCACCAGATCATGTCGGCATAGGGCGCGTAGGCCAGGCCGCGGCTGATGGCCTGTTCCAGGCCGTTGCGGGTGCGGAAGAAGCCTTCGACAGTGCGCTCGCCGGTGCAGAAGGGCTTGTCGTTGTCGTCGATGTCGCTGGTGACGAGGTCGCCGGCCTCGGCGTCGGTGCGGGCCAGCAGCACGGTGGGCACGCCCATCGTGTCGGCCGCCAGGCGGGCCGCGACCAGCTTGGCCACCGCTTCACGGGTGGGCACCAGCACCTTGCCGCCCATGTGGCCGCACTTCTTGGCCGCGGCCAGCTGGTCCTCGAAGTGCACGCCCGCGGCGCCGGCGTCGATCATGCCCTTCATCAGTTCGAAGGCGTTCAGCACGCCGCCGAAGCCGGCTTCCGCGTCCGCGACGATGGGGGCGAAGTAGTCGATGTCGTTCTTGCCTTCGCTCCACTGGATCTCGTCGGCACGCTTGAAGGTCGCATTGATGCGCTTGACCACCTTCGGCACCGAGTCCACCGAGTACAGCGACTGGTCGGGATACATCTCGCCGTTGCTGTTGGCATCGCCGGCGACCTGCCAGCCGGACAGGTAGATCGCCTTCAGGCCGGCCTTGACCTGCTGCATGGCCTGGTTGCCGGTCAGCGCGCCGAGCGAGTTGACGAAGGGCTCGGTGTTGACCAGGTTCCACAGCTTCTCGGCGCCGCGCTTGGCCAGCGTGTGCTCGATCTGCAGCGAACCGCGCAGCCGCACCACGTCAGCGGCCGAGTAACCGCGCTGAATGCCCTTCCAACGGGGGTTCTCGGCCCAGTCCTTCTCGAGGGCGGCAATCTGTTGTTCGCGGGTCAAGGTCGTCATGGTGAGCTCCTTTGGGGAAACGAAGTTGCTGGAGAAAACGAAAACCGATGGGCTCAAATCTAGGCGCCTTGCTTCCCGCCGTGGGCACTGATGTCTTATATAAGACCGATTTTTTTATCCATTGAAATCAACAACTTGCAAACACAAAACCGGATTGTGAGAACCAGTCTTCCATCATGAGAAATCTTGCGGCGGTGCAGCACGGGCGCTTTTTGCATGCCGACAATTTCTTTTCATGATCCGAAATACCGCCGTTGGCGGTTGGCGAAATTGCCGCCTCTGACCTCGGCCAAAGAAAAAGGGGCGCCCTTTGCGGGGCGCCCCTCGGAGGGAGAGCGATCCGGTCAGTCGAGCTTCAGCTTCTGCGTCTCGACGACCTTCTTGTAGACCGCGTATTCCGCCTTGATCTGCTCGGCGAACTGCTCCGGCGAATTGCCGATCACGATCGAGCCGGTTTCCTCGATGCGCTTCCTGACCTCGGGCATGTCGACGGTCTTGCGCGCGGCGTCATTGATCTTGGCCACGACCTCCTTGGGCAGGTTCTTCGGACCGAGGATGCCGTAATAGGCCATGCGGTTCACCGGCTCCAGGCCCAGTTCCTTGAAGGTCGGCACATTGGGCAGCACGGCCAGGCGCTGCGGCGCGGCCACGGCGATGGCCACCAGGCGGCCGTCCTTGATGAAGGGCAGCGCCGACGGCAGGTTGTCGAAGATCATCGGCACCTGGCCGGCGACGGTGTCGTTCAGCGCCGGGCCGGCGCCGCGGTACGGGATGTGGGTGACGAAGACGCCGGTCAGGCTCTTGTACAGCTCCATCTGCAGGTGGCCGATGCCACCGGTGCCGGAGGTCGCGTAGCTGTACTTGCCCGGGCTCTTCTTCAGTTCGGCGATGAAGGCCTTGTAGTCCTTGGCGGGGAACGACGGGTGGACGGCGATGACGTTGGGCGTGGCCGCGAGGTTCACGATGGGCGTGAAGTCGGTCAGCGGGTTGTACGGCGTCTTCGGATTGATCGCGGGGTTGGTGGCGGTGGTGGACACGGTGGCCACGCCCAGCGAGTAGCCGTCGGGAGCGGACTTGGCGGTGTCGTTGGCGCCGATGATGCCGCCGCCGCCCGCCTTGTTCTCCACGACCATCGTCTGGCCCAGCGGGCCGGCGATGTGCTGGGCGACCACGCGCGCCACGATGTCGGTGGTGCCGCCCGGCGCGAACGGGACGACCAGCTTGACCGGCTTGGTGGGATAGGACTGGGCCAGCGCCGCGGCGCAGGACAGCGTCAGCGTGCCCAGCAGCAGGCCGCGTTGGAGGATCGAGCGACGGTTCATGAGCTCCTCGTCTTCTGAAGGATTGGGGGATCGGGAAAGCTTAAGTATCTCGTCGGCGCGGTCGCGCTAGCGGAATTACGTAGAGACCTCGTCGGAGGGGCGGGAAACCACTGGCACACTCTGGCGCCCCCTTCGAGTCCTCCGATGTTGCTGCTGCTGCCTGACTTCCTGCTGATCGTCGCCGGCTTCGTGCTTTGCCGGTACACGCCGCTGGACCGCCCGGTCTGGGAAGCGGCCGAGAAGCTGGTGTATTTCCTGCTGTTCCCGGTCCTGCTGTTCAACTCGATCTCGCGCAGCAGCCTGTCGCCGGGCGACACGATGGCGCTGATGGGCGGCGGGCTGGGCGTGATGCTCAGCGGTATCGCGCTGGCCTTCGCGCTGCGCTGGGTGCCGGGCGTCGACCCGCGGACGCATGCCTCCGGCGCGCAGGTGGCCTTCCGCTTCAACTCCTTCGTCGCGCTGGCGCTGGCCGAGCGCCTGCATGGCGCGCAGGGCGTGGCCTGGATCGCGATGATCGTCGCGGTGTGCGTGCCGGTGGCCAATGTCGCCGCGGTCTATCCGCTGGCCCGGCATGGCGGACACGGCTACCTGCGCGAGCTGGCGCGCAATCCGCTGATCGTGTCGACGCTGGCTGGCCTGGCCGCCAACCTCGCCGGGCTGCGCCTGCCGGAGCCGGCGGCGATCTCGCTGCAGAAGATCGGCCTGGCGGCGCTGCCGCTCGGGCTGATGGCGGTGGGCGCGGGCTTGCGGCTCGGGGCGCTCAAGGATGCGCCGGGGCTGGCGAGCGCCCTGCTCGCGATCCGCCACCTGGTGCTGCCGCTGATCGCGCTGGCGATCGGTCATGCGCTGGCGCTGCCCGCGCCGCAGGCGGCGCTGCTGCTCGCGTTCGCGGCGATGCCCACGGCCTCGAGCGCCTATGTGCTGGCCGTGCGCATGGGCGGCAACGGCCCGTTCGTGGCGGGGCTGGTGACCGTCTCCACGCTGCTGGGGATGGTCGTGCTGCCGCTGTGGCTGGCACTGGGCGCCGCGCCGCCGTGAACCCGGCTCGCCGCGCGAGCGCGGCGAGTGTGGCCCTCAGGGCTGACCGGCATCGTTCGTCCGTGACGACAGCCGTCTCCCGAGCCATGAGCCGCACACGACCGCGCCGAGTGCGATCAAGCCGTTGTCGATCAGGAAGCGCAGCGTGGACGGCCGCGCCTCAGCGCCGCCTTCGAAGCAGGTACTGAGCCAGACGCAGAGGACACCCAGGACGCCCCAGACCAGCGATCGGTGGCCCGTGGCGCCACGCACGAAGGCCGCCGTGTAGCAGGTGGCGCCCAATGAATACAGCAACGTGCCCAGGTGATTCACAGGGTCACCTGGAAATGCGATGACGCCGACCACGCGGCAGGCCAGTTCGTTTTCATGCATGGGCTCCTCGGGCCAGACCATCCAGCCCGCGAGCTCATCTTCCAGAACCTCGACGTCCGCGACCATCCTGGATTCCTCGTCGCACATCGATGCCAGACACCGACTCCGATCCATCGCCGCGCTGTGGCGCCTGCGCCCACGCCACGGCCCGTCGCGCCAGCGCCGCGGTGGCGTCGATGACCGGCGCGCCGGCAGCCGCCGCGTCCAGCACGAGCGGGATCTCGGTGCAACCGAGCACGATCGCCCGCGCGCCGCGCGCGCGCAGCGCCTGCGCGGCCTTCGCCAGACGCTGCGCGGCCGATGCCAAGGCGCCAGCCTTCACGTCGGCGATGCCCGGCATCACCAGGTCCAGCATCTCGCTGGCCGTGGGCAGCAGCCAGCGGACCCGACGCCCATCCGGCGAAGCCCGGTTCAGGTAGAGCCCGGACGCGAGCGTCGCATCGGTCGCAAGCAGGCCGACCTTGCCGTCCGCGGGCACGCGGTCGAGCGCCTCGGCGATGGCCGCGTCGACGAGGTGCAGCATCGGCAGTCCCAGCGCCTGCTCGAGTTCGTCGAACCACAGGTGGGCCGTGTTGCAAGGGACCACCACCACGCCCGCGCCGGCCGCGGCCAGCCGGCGGCCGCTCGCGATCATGGCGTCCAGCGGCGACTCGCCCTCGCCGCGGAACGCGGCCGTCCGGTCCGGCACCTGCGGGATGCTGCTCACCACGACGGGGATGTGCTCCTGGTCCGTCGCCGCAGGCGTGGCCTCGAGCATCTTGCGCATGAAGTCCACCGTCGCCAGAGGCCCCATGCCGCCGAGGATGCCGACGATGCCCGAGCTGCGGGCGGACCGCTCCTCCGGGCCGCGGGTCGACTCGACGCAAGCCGGCGCGGCGGGCAAGGCTCCGCCAGCGCCGCGCGCCAGGCGCGGTGTGCCGTGTGTCATCGCGGTCTTACAGCGCCGGCTTGTCGGACAAGGTCTTGAGGTTGTCCTGCAGCTCGCGGCTCATCGGCGCATTGAGATTGATGCCCTTGGGCGGGATCGGCGACTGGAACCACTTCTTGTAGAGCGCCTCGAATTCGCCGCTCTTCATCAGCTGGGTCAGCGTGCCGTCCACCAGCTGCTTGAAGGCGGGATCGTCCTTGCGCAGCATGATCGCGTAGGGCTCGACCTGGACCGCGTCGCCGACCACCGCCAGGTCCGCCGGATTGATCGCACTGGCGCGCAGGCCGTAGAGCAGGATGTCGTCCATCGCGAACGCGTCGGCGCGGTCCGACTGCACCAGCAGTGCCGACTCCGCATGGTCCTTCGCGCTGATGAGCTCGAAGCCCAGCTGCTTCTCCGCGTTGAGCTTGCGCATCACCTGGAAGTTGGTCGTTCCGGTGGTGGAGACCACCTTGCGCCCCTTCAGGTCGGCGAAGGACTTGATCGGCGAACTGCTCTTCACCAGCAGCCGGGTGCCGGTATAGAAGTAGTTGATCGCGAAGCTCACCTGTTTGGCGCGCTCGCTGTTGTTGGTGGTGGAGCCGCACTCGATGTCCACCGTGCCGTTGGCCAGCAGCGGGATGCGGTTCTGCGAGGTGACCGACTGGGTCGCCACCTTCAGGTCGGCGCGACCGGTGGCCTTGCGGACCTGCTCGACGATCCGGCCGCAGATCTCCCAACCGAAGCCGGTCGGCTGCGCGTCCGCGCCCAGGTAGGAGAACGGGATCGACGAATCCCGATAGGCGACCGTGATGACGCCGGACGCCTTGACCTTGTCGAGCGTGCCGCCCGACTGGGCCGACGCGCCCAGGGGCGCGGCGAGCGACAGGGCGACGACTGCACTGGAAACGAACACCTTCATGGGAATTCCTTTCTCGGGGACGCGGGGGGTTGCACTGCGGTGGACGATATTGAACCTCAGCCCTTTCGGGCATCGCCATTGCGCCGCATCCTATAAGCTGGCCTTATGTTCCCCGCGGAGACGGTGCCATGCGCCTGAAACACATCGAGGTCTTCCACGCCGTCATGCTGACCGGATCGGTGAGCGCGGCGTCGAAGCTGCTTCATGTGACGCAGCCGGCGGTGACGCAATCGCTGCAACTGGCCGAGCTTCAACTGGGCTATGCGCTGTTCACGCGCCAGCGGCGCCGGCTCGTGCCCCCGCGCGAGGCGCAGGCGCTCTATCCCGAAGTGCAGGCGCTGATGTCGCAGCTGGAGTCGGTCAGGCGCATGGCCGGCGCGCTGGGCAGCGGCGAGGGCCAGGGCTTCCGCATCCTGATCGTTCCGTCGCTGGCGGTGAAGGCCTTGCCCGACGCGCTGAAGCGCTTCCGCCGCCGCTACCGCGACCTGCCCATCAGCGTGCGGACGATGCACTCGAACGACATCGCCCGCGCCATGGCGCTGCAGGAGGGCGACGTCGGCATCGTCTACGGCCGGCTGCCCCACCCCGCCCTCTCCGATGAACTGGTGGCGACGGGCCGGCTGGTGTGCGCCTCGCCGCGCAGCCGCGGCGGCGCCGATCGCCGCACCACGGTCGCGCTGCAGGATCTGCTGCGCGAGCCCTTCATCCGCATCGACGAGCGCGATCCGCTGGGCGCGGTGCTGGCCGACCAGTGGGCGCGGCTGGAGGTGTCGCCGCGGGCCGGCATCACCGTGCAGACCCACCACATCGCGATGGTCATGGCCGAGCAGGGTTTCGGGCCGGCCATCATCGATTCGTTCACCGCGCAGGCCAGCGACGGCGACCTGCACATCCGCACGCTGCTGCCGGAAGTGCCGGTCGAGGTGCGCGCGCTGCAGCCGCAGGGATTGCGGTCGCCGCAACCCGTGTCCGATTTCATCGCCGCCTTCAGGCAGGCGATCGAGGGCTGAAGTCCTGCGCCAGGGCCCAGTCGATGTGCTCCGCCAGCAGCGGCGACGCGCCGGGGCGCTCGGCCTGCAGCGCCGCGCGCATCGCCTGCCGCAGCGCCGGCGCCAGGTCTTGCCGCAGCGCATTGCCCAGCGCGACCGCGATGTTGCGTCGCCATCGCGCATGGCCGATGCGGCGGATCGCCGAGCCCTCGGTGCGCTTGAGGAAAGTCGCCTCGTCCCAGGCCCAGAGCGCCAGCAGCGAGGCGTCGCCGAGCGGCTCGCGCCATTCGAAGTCGGGCAGCGGATTCCTGCGCGCGAACTTGTTCCAGGGGCAGGCGAGCTGGCAGTCGTCGCAGCCGTAGATGCGGTTGCCGATGGCGGCGCGGAACTCGATCGGGATCGGGCCGTCCTGCTCGATCGTCAGGTAGCTGATGCAGCGCCGCGCGTCGAGCCGGTACGGGGCGATGATCGCCCCGGTCGGACAGGCGTCCAGGCAGGCGCGGCACTGGCCGCAATGCGCGGTGACCGGCTCGCTGGCCGGCAGCGCTAGATCCAGGTAGATCTCGCCGAGGAAGAACATCGAGCCGCTGTCGCGGTGCAGCGTCAGCGTGTGCTTGCCGCGCCAGCCGATGCCGGCGCGGCTCGCGAGCTCCACCTCCAGCACCGGCGCCGAGTCGGTAAAGACGCGATGGCCCATCGGCCCGACCCGGGTCTGCAGGCGATCCGCCAGCTGCTGCAGGCGCTGGCGCAGGACCTTGTGATAGTCCCGCCCCCGCGCATAGAGCGAGACCTGCGCCCGCGCCGGATCGCGCAGCGCGGTCCATTCCCGCTCCTGCCAGTCCGGGCCGATGGCCTCGGGCAGGTAGTCCATGCGCGCGGTGAGGATGCTGATCGTGCCGGGCACCAGTTCCGCCGGGCGGGCGCGCTTCAGGCCGTGCGCGGCCATGTACTGCATCTCGCCATGGAATCCGGCATCGAGCCAGGCCTGCAGGCCGGCCTCCGCGTCGCTCAGGTCGACGTGGGCCACGCCGATCTGTGAGAATCCGAGCTCATGCGCCCAGGCGCGGACCTCGACCATCAGCGCGGCCAGCGCGTCGGGGTCTCGGGAGGGGCTCGAGGAAGCGTCGGAAGGCGCGTCGGGCCGCGGGGTGTTGACCAAGGAATTCATCGCTGTTGAGCATTCTAGAAACCCGCCCATTCCGTTGGCCCGACGAGGCCGCCTGCGAGCGCTTCGCGCAGGCGCTGGCCCGCTGTCCGCAGATCGCGGACCTGGGCATCGAACTCGACGGCGGCCTGGGCGCCGGCAAGACCAGCCTGGTGCGCCACCTGCTGCGCGCGCTGGGCGTCACCGGCCGCATCAAGAGCCCCAGCTACGCGGTGGTCGAGGACTACACGCCGCCCGGGCTCGGCGGCCTGCCCGCCCATCACTTCGACTTCTACCGCTTCAGCGATCCACGCGAGTGGGAGGACGCGGGCTTCCGCGACGTCTTCGCCGCGCCCGGGCTCAAGCTCAGCGAATGGCCATCGAAGGCCGCCGGCATGCTGCCGTCGCCGGACCTGCGGCTGGTGCTCGCGGTCAACGAGGACGACAGCCGGGACGTCCGCGCCGAGGCGCACACCCCCCGCGGCCAGGCGCTGCTGGCCGAGCTGGACCGGCAACTGGCCACCCCGACCGCCGCGCCCGGTGAACCCGTAGCCCCCGATTGACACCGATTCGAACGAGACCGACACGCCTCACATGAACGGAGACCTGACCGGCCTGCCTGCCACCCCGCTGACGGACGACGCGGCGGCTGCGCCGTCCTCGCCCGCCAGCACGGCCATGACCACGACACGCGATCGCCGCAAGGCCCTGCGCCGCATGGGCGCGGTGGTGCTGAGCTTCCCCGCCCTGCCCGCGCTGGCCGCGGGCGTCGCCGGTGCCGCCACCATCGTCGCGGTGCGCGTCTGGCCGGCCAGCGACTACACCCGGGTGACCATCGAGTCCGACCGCCAACTGGCCGCCAGGAGCTTCATGGCCGCGAATCCGGACCGGCTCGTCATCGACATCGACGGCCTGGAGCTGAACGCCGGATTGAAGGAGCTGCTCGGCAAGGTGAAGCCGGACGACCCCTACATCGCCGGCGTCCGGGTCGGCCAGAACCAGCCTCGGGTGGTGCGCATCGTGCTGGACCTGAAGCAGGCGGTGGCGCCGCAGGTGTTCACCATCGAGCCGGTGGCCGCCTACAAGAATCGCCTGGTGCTGGACCTGCATCCGACGCGGGAGCGCGATCCGCTGCTGGACCTGGTGCGCGAGAAGGAAGCCGCGGAGAGCGCCGCGGCGCAGTCGGTCAACGACGCGCTGGGCGAGCTGATCGGCCGCATCGATCGGCCGCAGACGGCGGCCTCGAGCGCCGAGAGCGCCGCCAGCGCGGCAGCCCAGCCCCCGGCCCGTCCCGCCAGCGCCATCGCGCGGATCGAGACGCCGCCGCCGCCCGCGCCGCCGCTCAAGGAGGTGGCGCCGGAGATGAGCCAGTCCAAGCTGGATCGCCTGATCGTGATCGCGATCGATCCGGGCCATGGCGGCGAGGACCCGGGAGCGATCGGCCCGACGGGCCTGCGGGAGAAGGACGTGGTGCTGGCGATCGGCAAGAAGCTGCGCGACCGGCTGAACGCCAATCCGCGCATCCGCGTGATGATGACCCGCGATGCGGACTTCTTCGTCCCGCTGGGCGAGCGGGTGCGCAAGGCACGGCGGGTGCAGGCCGACCTGTTCGTGTCGATCCATGCGGACGCGTTCATCACGCCGAAGGCGCGCGGCGCCTCGGTCTTCGCGCTTTCCACCAGCGGCGCGAGCTCCACCGCGGCGCGCTGGATGGCGGACAAGGAGAACGCGGCCGACGTGATCGGCGGCGTCAACAGCAAGGCGGTGAAGGATGCCGGCGTGCTGCGGGCGATGCTGGACATGAGCACCTCGGCGCAGATCAAGGACAGCCTGAAGCTGGGCGGCGAGGTGCTGGGGCAGATCGGCAAGCTCGCCAAGCTGCACAAGGGCAGCGTCGAGCAGGCCGGCTTCGCGGTGCTGAAGGCGCCGGACGTGCCGTCGATCCTGGTGGAGACGGCGTTCATCTCCAACCCCGAGGAGGAGGCGAAGCTGCGCGACCCGGACTACCAGGACGACCTGGTCAAGGCGCTGGCCACCGGCATCGCGCGCTACTTCGCGAAGAATCCGCCGCTGGCGGCGAGACATCGCGCCCTGTAGCGCGCCGTTCCTCGCCGCTCACCCGCCCCGTGGGGGCGGGCTGGGGTGGGGTCACATCGACCCCGCCCGCTTGGAGGGCGGGGATGGGGTGGGAGCCCCATCCTCCACGGCGAAGCCGATTCAGCGCCCCACCTGCGTCGGCATCGCTGGAGCCGTCGTGCGCTGAATCGCTTTCCACGTCTTCAGGCGCTCCATCACGTTCGCGACCGCCGCCTCGAGCTGCACGTCGCGGCCGGCATTGACCGCCACCGGATCGAGGTCCACGTCGATGTCGGGCGACACGCCTTCGTTCTCGATGCGCCATTCGCCTTCCGGCGTGAAGAAGCGGAAGAACGGCACGACCAGGAAGCCGCCATCGATCAGGTTCGGATTGGCCGAGATCCCGATCAGCCCGCCCCAGGTCCGCTTGCCGATCAGCGGGCCCAGGCCGGTGCGCTTGAACGCATAGGGCATGAAGTCGCCGCCGGAGCCGGCATCCTGGTCGATCAGCATCGCCTTGGGCCCGTAGATCGCACCGGCCGGCGTGTCGTAGATCAGGCCATCGCGGTCCTTCCAGCTGCCCAGGTAGGCCCGGTTCAGCAGCTCGGTCACGTAGTTGGCCGCCTGGCCGCCGCCGTTGCGGCGGTCATCGACGATCAAGCCCGGCTTGTCCACCTGCGCGAAGAACATCCGGTTGAAGTGCTGGAAGCCCGGTCCCGCCGTGTCCGGCATGTAGACATAGGCGATCTTGCCGCCGCTCAGGCGATCCACCTCCTCGCGGTTGTGGTCGATCCAGGCCCACTGGCGCAGGCGGCTCTCGGTCGCGATCGGCTCGACCGTGACGCGCCGCGCGCCCTGCCCGTTCGCATTGGCCGACACCGTCAGCTGCACCTGCTTGCCGACCGTGTTCTCCAGCTGCTGGTACAGGTTGTGGCTGCCGTCCACCGGCTGGCCGTTGACCGCCAGCAGGTAGTCGCCTTCCTTGACGCCCAGGCCGGGAGCGGCCAGCGGCGCCTTCAGGTAGGGATCCCAGCGGTCGCCCTTGAAGATCGTCTTGATGCGGTACTTGCCGTTCTCGAAGCTGAAGTCCGCGCCCAGCAGCCCCACCGCGACGCGCGCCTCCTGCGCGACGTCGCCACCGCCGACGCGGTTGTGACCCACCTGCAGCTCGCCGATCATCTCCACCAGCAGGTCGTTCAGGTCCTCGCGGCGCTGCACGCCCGCCACCAGCGGCGCATAGCGCTGATAGACGCCTTGCCAGTCCAGGCCGTGGAGTTTGGGGTCGTAGAAGAACTCCTTCTCCATCCACCAGGTCTCGTCGAAGATCTGGCGCCATTCGGCGCGCGGGTCGATGCGCGTCTTCAGGCCCGACAGGTCGATGCTCTTGGTGTCGACCTTCTCGCGCGCGTCGGCGATCTCCAGGCGGCCGCCGCCCAGGTTCAGCAGGAGCTTCTTGCCGTCGGGGCTGAGGCTGTAGTCCTCGACCTGCGGCTTCACCAGCTTGGCCTTCTTCTCCTCGAAATCGAAGCGGTACAGGTCGCCCTTGCGGCCATTGCCGCCGTCGGCGTCGATCGACACGCCCGGCTGCTTGCGCTCCAGGTAGAACAGCGCGCCGTCATCGGCAACGCCCAGGTCGTCGTAGCGGGCGGTCGCGACCGGCAGACCGACGATGCGATCCTTCAGCCCGGCGAAATCGATCCGCACCGGCTTGGCCTTGGGCTTGACGTCCTTGGCGTCGTCCTTCTTGTCGGCCTTGGCGTCCTTCTCGCTCTTTTCGCTCTTCTCGCCCGGCTCGCCCTTGCCGGACTTGCCGGTGTCCTTGTCGGCCTCCCTGGCCTCGTCCGCCTTGCCCTTGCCGTCCTTGCCGTCCTCATCGCCCGCCTTGGGCTCGAGCGGCGACTTGCCATCGGCGCGCAGCACTGCCGCGTACAGCCCCATGCGCAGCGAGCGCTCCTGCGTCGACATGTCCAGGCCCACCTGGGCCGGCCCGGAGTTGATCGAGGCCGCGAAGAACAGTACGTCGCCCTTGGTCGAGAACGCCGGCAGGTTGGCGTGGCTCAGGCCGTCGGTGACGGTGTGCTGCTGGCCGGTCTGGAAGTCGGCGATGCGGACCTGGCTGAAGAAATTCTTGCCGACCACCGTATAGGCCAGGTAGCGGCCGTCGGGCGAGAAGCTGACGTCGAAGCCGGCGCGGCGCTCGCTGGTGTCGACCTTCGCGAGCTTGCCCGACTGCGGGCCGCTCAGCGGCAGCTGGTAGAGGTTGAGGTGGTTGTCCTGCAGCACCAGCCGCGCGCCATCGGGGGACCAGTCGAGCAGCGTGTAGTAGCCGACCTCGGGCAGCAGGATCTTGCGGGTGGGCTTGTTGGCGGCCTGGTCGCCGAGCTGGTCGCGGATCACCACCTGGTGGCGCATGCCGGGCTCGTCGGAGACATAGGCGACCTGCTGGCCGTCGGGGCTCCAGATCGCGTCCTTCTCGCGCACGCCGGAGGTCTGCGTCAGGTTGCGCACGACGCCGTCCTTCACCGGCACGGTGAAGACCTCGCCGCGGGCGCTGATGACCACGCGCTTGCCGGTGGCCGACAGCGCCGCCTTGGTGACGGTGCGCGCCGCGTCCTTCCACTGCACGCGGGCCTCGTTGCTGGGCTCGTTCAGCGCGATGCTCAGGATGCGGGCAGTCCCGCCCTCAATGCCGATCTCCTTGAGCTGCCCGCCGGCCTCGTAGACGATGCGCCCGTCACGGCCATCGGCGCTGCGCACGTCCCAGACGGTCTCCCGGGTCAGCTGGCGCAGGGCCTTGGTCCTGGTGTGGAAGGCGAAGAGGTTGGCCGCGCCATCGTTGCGGTCGGAGATGAAGACGACCTCGTCGCCCATCCAGATCGGATTGCTGTCGGTCGCGTTGACATGCGGGATCTGCTCCCAGGTCTTGCCCTTGGGATCGAGGATCCAGATCGGCGGGGTGGTGCCGCCGCGGCTCTGCCGCCAGCCGCTCGAGCCCGAGTAGGCCGCGCCGTTGGGGCGGTAGGCCAGGCGCGTGCCGTCCGGGGACCACACGCCTTCGTAGGCGACGGCCTCCATCACCTTCTGCTCGAAGCCGCCTTCCAGCGCCACCTCGAACAGCTGCTTGCTGCGGGTGTTCAGCACCTCGCGGTTGGAGGCGAAGAGCACGCGCTTGCCGTCCGGGCTCCAGCCGGTGACCTGGTCGGCGGACGGGTGCCAGGTCAGGCGCCGCGGCTGGCCGCCGCTGGCGGCGATCAGGTAGACATCGGTGTTGCCGTCGTAGCCGGCGGAGAAGGCGATCCACTGCCCGTCGGGCGAGAAGCGCGGCGCGAATTCCGGCGCGGCGTGACCGGCCAGGCGGCGCGGCTGGCTGCCGTCGCGATTGGCGATCCACAGGTCGCCGCCGTAGACGAAGGCCAGGTGGCGCGCCGACACGGCGGGCTCGCGCAGCAGCATCGTCACGGCGGGCGCCGGCGCGGTGGCGGTGGCGGATGCGGTCGTTGTCGCGGCCTGTTGGGCCTGCGTGGGCGCCGCCGCGATGGCGGCGGTCAAGCTCAGGGCCAGGGTGGCGGCCTTGCTGAGGATGCTGAGTTGCATGGCGGTGTCGGCGATGAAAAGCAGCGGGCGAGGATAGTCCCGCGATTTCATCGTGACGAAGCTCACCCCCGGGGTTTGCGCGCTGGGCGCGTCGGTGTTTTCCCGTGTGTCGGGACGGCTTCGGGAGACCGCCCACCTGCCGGGGCCGAGCGCCAGGTCGCCGGGGCATGGCGCCTTGGCCGCAAGGGCCAGGACCCCACGCCCCACCGCCCTTGATCGGCCCGCTGTCCGTGCTGAAGTGGAGCGCTTATGCGGCTGAGGTGGGCTTCGCGCGGGAGGCCTTCCATCCGCCGTAGAGGGCGATGAGGCCGGGGATGAGGATCATGGCCCAGATGATCTTGGAGAGATGGGTCTGGACAAAGGGGATGTTGCCGAAGAGGTAGCCCGCCAGCGTCAGGCCCACGACCCAGATGACGCCGCCGGCGACGTTGTAGGCGGTGAAGCGGCTGCGGGTCATCTCGGCCACGCCGGCCACGAAGGGCGCGAAGGTGCGGATGAACGGCATGAAGCGCGCCAGGATGATGGTGACGCCGCCGTGCTTCTCGTAGAACTCGTGGGCCGCGTCGAAGGCCCGCTTGTTGAAGAAGCGGGACTGCTCCCACTGGAAGACCTTGGGTCCGAAGTAGCGCCCGATCGTGTAGTTGCACTGGTCGCCCAGGATCGCGGCCACCAGCAGGACGGCGATCGCCAGCGGCAGGCTCATCATCCCGGTGCCGCACAGCGCGCCGACCACGAACAGCAGTGAATCGCCCGGCAGGAAGGGCATCACCACCAGGCCGGTCTCCACGAACACGATCAGGAACAGCAGCGCGTAGACCCACATGCCGTAGGCGGCCACGAACTCGGCGAGGTGCTTGTCGACATGCAGGATGAAGTCGACGAGGAAGTGCATCAGATCCATGGGCGCGGATTATGGCGGCCGGTTCCATGACAACCGGTGACGAAACGCGAGCGTGACCGACTTGAAATTGTTGTCGCGACTGGGCGGAAGCCGCCGGAGCGAGCCAGAGGCCCACCGGTCGGTGCGATGCGACAAACGCCAATCGACGGCGCGGCGCCTCCACCCAAAGAATGCCGTCACCTCCGGAGGTTCTTCAACGGGCATCGACGGGTGCCAATTCTGTTGAGCAACCTAAAGGACTTGAAATGAGCTACGCAACTGGTATCGAAGAACTGGGCATGGACCACCCGCTGCTGAACCGCGCGGTCGGCGGTGAAGTGGGCGCCACGGGCATGGGGGACAACTATCACTACACCGGCGAGGAGTCGATCGGCGACTGCATGATCGCCGAGATGACTGGCCGAAGTGGCGTGGCGGCTGGCTTCTGGACCTCACTGTTCCTGTGCCTCGCGGATTGAGGCCGGATCCAAGTGATCGATGGCGGCAGCGCCCGAACCGCGTTCGCCGCCCCTGCTTCACCTGAACGGGCCAGGCTTCTGGATCGTTCGCAGCTAGGTCCATTCGATGAGCCAACAACTCAAGACCCTGACGCGCACCGCCTTTGCGTTGGTTGAGGCTTTCGCCATCAACTTCATCCTCCTCTTCCTGGGCTTTCAGCTTTTTGCGGCGCCATGGCGTACCTGGATCGACGACGCGTTGGGCGCGCGCTTGGCCCCCTCGGTGATCGCGGTCGCCGTCACCTGGTTCTTCATTCTCCTGACCAGAGGCCGCTACGGGCTGACCTTCATGCCGGCTGCGACCGCGCGCCGAATGGTCGTTGCCACCCTGTTGCTGCCGCTCGTCTGTTTCGCCCTCTCCCTGGATGTCCTGGCCAATGAGGAAACCCTTTCGTTGATCACACCCTTCGGCGTGGCGACTTCCTTGGTGGCGGTCCTGCTCATTGCACTTCTGGAAGAAGCAGTTCACAGATTCGTCCTCATGGGGCTTCTCCTGAGAGCCGGTGCGGGGCCGCTTGTCACCGTCCTCCTTCAAGCCCTGATCTTCATGCTGGCTCATGGCAGGGTTGCCTTCACCGGCCCTCACGCCATGACGTGGTACTTCAGCGCGTCGCTGACGCTCGGAGTGGTCTATCTGGCGACGCGTCGGCTGTGGGTGGTCGTGCTGCTCCACTTCGCCATCGATCTGCTGGTGGCACAGACCTCGCCCTCGGCCTACTGGTCAACCCATCGCACCGTGGAAAGCCTGCGCTTCCCCTGGACCGATGCCACCGCCACGGGGTGGCTGGCGCTCGACGCCTTGCTGCTGTGGAGAATCGCTGCCGGACGGGCGACCAGACCGGCAGCTTCTACAATCGCGCCCCATGGACGACACCCTCGCCCCGACGGCGAACTCCGCGGCCCTTGACGACCACGCCGTCTCCGGCGCGCGCCGCGCGATCCGCGAACTTCCCGATGAACTGATCTCCCAGATCGCCGCCGGCGAGGTCGTCGAACGCCCGTCCTCCGTCGTGCGTGAACTGGTCGACAACGCACTGGACGCCGGCGCCGGCCAGATCCAGCTCAAGCTGATCGCCGGCGGCATCCGCTCCCTCATCGTCGAGGACGACGGCCACGGCATCCCCGACGGCGAACTGCCGCTCGCCATCAAGCGCCACGCCACCAGCAAGATCGGCACCCTGGACGACCTCGAGGCCGTCGCCACCATGGGCTTCCGCGGCGAAGCGCTCGCCGCCGTGTCCTCGATCGCGGAACTGGCCATCGTCTCCCGCTTCAACGGCGCCCCGCACGCCTGGCGCCTCGAAGCCCGCACCGGCGAGCTCAGCCCCGCCGCTCGCGCCAGAGGCACTTCCGTCGAGGTCCGCGAGCTGTTCTTCAACACCCCCGCCCGCCGCAAGTTCCTCAAGAGCGAGGGCACCGAGCTGGCGCACTGCCTGGAAGCGCTGCGTCGCCACGCCCTCGCCCGCCCCGACGTCGGCTTCGCCGTCTGGCACGAGGGCAAGCTGGTGGACCAGTGGCGCGCGTCGCCGCTGCCGCAGCGGATCGCCGAGGTCCTGAACGAGGAATTCATCGCGCAGAGCCGCGAAGTCTTCGCCGAAGTCGGCCCGATGCGCATCCACGGCCGCGTCGGCCTGCCCGAGGCGGCCCGCAGCCGCGCCGACATGCAGTACGTCTACGTCAACGGCCGCTATGTGCGCGACAAGCTGATCGCCCATGCGATCCGCTCCGCCTTCGACGACGTCCTGCACGGCCACCGCCAGCCCACCTACGTGCTGTTCATCGACGTCCAGCCCGAGCTGGTCGACGTCAATGTCCATCCCACCAAGATCGAGGTCCGCTTCCGCGACGGCCGCGAGATCCACCAGCAGGTGCGCCGCGCCGTCGTCGCCGCGCTGGCGCTGTCCCGCGCGGAGGACGGCGCGCCGACCGCGACCCCGGTCGAAGGCGCGGCCGCCATGCCGGTCGCGGACACCGGCCGCCAGCGCTGGACCGGCACGCCCGCCTGGGAGCGGCCGATGGACGGCGCGCCCGGCGCCTCCGCGGCCTCCTCCGAAGCGGACGTGCCCGGCGTCCGCGCCTACGAGCCGCCCGCGCCGTATCACGCGCCCTCGGCCAGCTTC
>NZ_PEOG01000091.1 GCF_002761755.1 Roseateles chitinivorans | reverse complement strand
CGCGGCGGTGACGAACCGGACCACGAGCGCGGCGCAGACGACGGCGGCGCCCGCCACCGACAGCATCAGCCGCAGCGAGGGGGTGAGGGCGACGCGCGACGGCGCCGGGCGAGGGGAGGAGGGGGTGTGTCCAGGCGGCATGGGGCGCGACTGTCCGCCGGCCCGTCTTTCCGGCGTCTTACCGCGACGAGCCGGAGGTCACCCCGGTGCCGTCGCGATCGACGTCCCGTCGCCGGCCGTCCATCAGCCCTCAGGCCCCAGCCCTCGTGCCTCGCTCGGCGCCTGTCGCTCGGCGCCCGTCGCCTGTCGCCTGTCGCCTGTCGCCTGTCGCCTGTCGCCTGTCCGGGGCCCGCGCGACCCGGCCTTGGTAAGTGCGCAGTAAGACACGCCCTTCGAGGATGCGGCCTCCTTTCACCGCCCTCTCGGGAACTCTCATGCTCACGCAGAAACGACTCCTCTCGCTCGCCCGATCGCACAGCCGCACGGCGCTGGTGCGCGCCACCCTGTCTTCCGCCGCAGCGATCTGCGCCGCGGCCCCGTCGAGCGTGCTGGCGGCGGGTCCCGGCGGTCCGGGCGGCCAGGACGGCGAGTCCTCCTCTTCCTGGGGCTTGGGCGTGGGCGTGGTGAGCACCCAGAAGGCCTACAAGGACTTCGATCGCGAGACCAAGGCGCTGCCGATGATCCAGTACGAGAACCGCTGGGTGCGGGTCTTCGGTCCGGGCCTGACGGTGAAGCTGCCGCGCTGGCAGGTCGCGCCGGGCCATCAGGTCGACTTCGGTCTCGTGGCCAAGTGGGACGGCAGCGGCTACGAGGCCGGCGACGCGCCCATCCTGAGCGGCATGGCCGAGCGCAAGGGCGGCCTGTGGGCCGGCGCCAAGGCGAGCTGGAAGAGCGACATCGCCGAGCTGGGCGCCGAATGGACCGCGGATGCCTCGGGCCACAGCAAGGGCCAGCGCCTGGCCCTGACGCTGGAGCGCTCCTGGCGGCTGGGCAACCACGTCATGCTCACGCCGCGCCTGGGCGCGCAGTGGGTGGACAAGAAGTACGTCGACTACTACTACGGCGTCCGCGCCAACGAGGTCACCGCGACGCGGGCCGCCTACCAGGGCAAGTCGACGGTCAACGCCGAGGTCGGCCTGCGCGGCATGTACCTGTTCAACCCGAAGAACGCGGTCTTCGTCGACGTCGGCGTGACAAGCCTGGGCAGCGGCATCAAGGACAGTCCGCTGGTCGATGGCTCGACGGAGAATCGCGTCTTCGTCGGCTACCTGTACCGCTTCTGATGCCCCGCCGCGCACCGTCCCGGAGCCGCCCCTCGTGAAGCCAGGCTGGATGAACAGCCTCGCCTTGAAGGTGATGGTGGCCTACTGCGTCGGCGTCGCGCTGACGATCGCGACGCTGATGCTCGCCCTCGATGCGGTGACGACCTTGCGCGGCCCGATCTTCGTCGACGAGGACATCGCCGAATTCGCCGAGGAGCTCGGCGAGAAGCTGGTGTTCGACGCGACCGGCCAGCCCACCGGTTTCGACGCGGAGGGCCGGCGGCGCGAGTGGATGTTCGCCAAGCTCGAGGGCGACCTGGCCTACCGGCTGCTGGACGCTTCCGGACAGGTGGTGCTGGCCTCGCCGACGGACGCAGCCTTCTGGACGGCGGTCGGCCCGGCGGCCCGCCGGCTCAAGCCGGGCCACTTCGTCTTCGAGTACGGCGGCCAGGCGATGCGCGGCGCCACCGAGGCCGTCCCGCACCAGGGCCGCACCTGGTACCTGCAGCTGGCGGGCAGCGAGCGGCTCTTCGGGCTCTTCCACCTGGACTTCGCGCTGCCCTTCATGGGCATCGGGATGGGGATCTTCGGATCGGTGCTGCTGCTGGTCTTCGGCCTCTGCGCCTACCTGATGCTGCGCCGGGTGCTGCGGCCGCTGCACGAGGTCTCCGCCTCGGCGGCGGCCATCTCGCCGCGGCGGGTGCATGCGCGGCTGCAGGTCGACCGGGTGCCGACCGAGATCGTCCCGCTGGTCGACAGCTTCAACCGCGCGCTCGAGCGCCTGGAGCGCGGCTACCGGGTGCAGCAGGAATTCCTGGCCACCGCCGCGCATGAACTCAAGACGCCGCTGGCGCTGATCCGCGCGCAGGTCGAGTTCATGGCCACCGGCAAGGGACCCGACCTGCTGCTGCAGGACGTCGAGCACATGACCCGCCAGGTGCAGCAGTTGCTGCTGCTCGCCGAGGCCAGCGAGACGCAGAACTACGTCTTCACCCCCACCGACATGGGGGAGGCGGCGCGCGAGGCGGTGGCCTACCTGACCCGCATGGCGCTGGCCCGCGAGGTCACGCTGGAGATCACGGCGAGCCGCGATCGGGCCGGCCGCGCCGCGCCGCACGCGCCGACCGCCGCCGCGTCTCCGGGCGACACCGGCGATGCCAAGGCGATGGTCCATCCCGACGCTGGCGCCGAGGCGGGCCTCGCGGTGACCTGGGACGCCGACCGTGGCGCGCTGTTCACCTTGCTCAAGAACCTGCTGGAGAACGCGATCCAGCATGCGCCGGCCGGCAGCTGCGTGACGGTGGAGGTGGGCGAGTCACGGATCGCGGTGCGCGATCGCGGTCCGGGCGTCAGCCCGCATCAGCTGTCGCGGATGTTCGGTCGCTTCTGGCGCGGCGCCCACCGGCGCGATCACGGTGCGGGCCTCGGCCTGGCGATCTGTCAGGAGATCGCCGAGGCGCATGGCTGGACGCTGTCGGCGGAGCCCGAGGACCCGGGGCTGCGCATGGTGGTGACACGCGTCGCGCCGGGCTTGCGGTAGCCGGCCCGGCGGTGTTGCGGCCGGTCTACGGCGCAGGATGCACGGTGATGCCGGGGCGGCGCGGTCCCTCGGCGGCCCAGCGCCAGAGTGCCTGGGCCATCGCCTCGGCGGCCGCCGACAGCGCGCGGTCGCGGCGCCGGATCAGGTAGATGTGGCGCTGCAATCCGGTCTCGGCGATCGGGCGGGCGATCAAGTCCGGATGGGCGAAGTGGAACAGCGTCAGTGCCGGCACCAGCGTCACGCCGAGGCCGGCGACCACCATGCCGGCCACCGAGCTGAGTTGCTCGAGCGTCAGCACCGGCGCCAGCGGCCGGCCCGGCAGTGCCGCGTCCAGCGCCTGCCGCACGCTGCTGTGACGCGCCAGGCCGATCAGCGGCTGCCCCTCGAGCTCGGCCAGCGACGGCCGCCGACGTCGCGCCAGCGGATGGTCGCGCCGGCAGACCAGGAAGAAGACATCCGACAGGAAGGGCTCGACGGACAGCTCCGGCGCGGTGGCGCGCAAGGCGGCCAGCGCCAGGTCCGCGCGGCCGGACCGCACGCGCTCCACGCAGCTTTCCGACAGCACATCGGCCAGGTCCAGCTCGATGCCGGGATAGTCGCGACGGAAGGCCGCGAGGTGCGCGGGCAGCCATCCCGCCGCCAGCGCGGGCAACGCGGCCAGCGCCACCCGGCCGCGGCGCCGCGCGACATGGTCGCGCAAGTCGCCGGCGGCAAGCCGCATGTCGTGCAGCAGACGCCGGGCCGGCTCCAGGAAGAGCGCTCCTTCGGCGGTGGGCTCGACCGTCCGGGTGGTCCGGTCGAACAGCCGCGCGCCCAGGCCGTCCTCCAAGGTCCGGATCAATGCGCTGAAGGCCGGCTGCGACAGGTGGCAGCGCGCGGCCGCGCGGGTGAAGCTGCGCTCCTCGGCCAGCGCGACGAAGGCCGCCAGCTGGCGGGCCGACAGGTTGGCCAAGGGGAAGTCCGATGCGGACGACGAGGGCGGGCTCGACTGATTCATTGGTGATACGGATGAATGAATCCAAACAATCGAATTCTCCGATAAGGCCGGCACGACTAGAGTCGCCGTCATGGACCATCGCCAGGACACGATCAGCGCGACCGCCCCGACGCTTCCGAGCAGCACGGGCAGCACGAGCGGCGGGCTGCTGGTCGGCTGCGCGGCGGGCTTCTCCGGAGACCGCACCGACGCCGCCCGGCCGGTGGTGGACACGCTGATCCGGCTCGGGGGTCCGGCCGTGCTGATTTTCGAGACGCTGGCCGAGCGCACGCTCGCGCTCGCCCAGCTCGCGCGCCAACGGGATCCCGAGGCCGGCTATGAACCGCTGCTGGACGAGATGCTGCGGCCGGTGCTCGCCGACTGCCTGGCGCATCGCATCCCGATCGTCGGCAACTTCGGCGCGGCCAATCCGCCCGCGGCGGCCCGGCGCGTGGCCGCGATCGCGGCCGAGCTGGGCCTGCGGCCTCCGGTCGTCGCGGTGGTCGCCGGCGATGCCCTGGTGTCGCCAGCGCAGCGCGCGCTGCTCTCGGCGGCGCTGGCGCAGGAGGGCCCACCGCTGCCCGAGGGCGCCATCGCCAGCGCCAATGTGTACCTGGGTGCCGAGGGCATCGCCGACGCCCTGCGGCAGGGGGCCGATGTCGTGGTGACTGGCCGGGTGGCCGATCCGTCGCTGACGGTGGGGCCGGCGCTGGCGCATTTCGGCTGGGCGCCGGACGACTGGGACCGACTGGCCGGCGCCACGATGGCGGGTCACCTGCTGGAGTGCGGCGCCCAGGTCTGCGGCGGCTACTACGCCGATCCCGGCTTCAAGGAGGTGCCGGACCTGAGCCGGGTGGGTTTCCCGATCGCGCGGATCGACGCCGATGGCGCCTGCACGATCTTCAAGGCCGACGGCACCGGGGGCTGCCTCGATGTGCACACGGTCAAGGAACAGCTGCTGTATGAGCTGCACGATCCGGCCGCCTACCTGACGCCGGACGTCATTGCCGACATCAGCGCCGCGACCGTGACGCCTGTCGGCCCGGACGCGGTGCGACTGGCCGGCGTGCGCGGTCATCCTCGACCGGCGAGCCTCAAGGCCAATGTCTTCTACGCCAACGGCTGGTTGGCGGAGGGTGAGATCTCCTATGCGGGCCCGGGCGCCGAGGCGAGGGCCCGGCTGGCGGGCGAGGTGCTGCGGGCGCGGCTGGACACGCGGGACCGGCAGGGCCCGTTGCGGATCGACTTGATTGGTGTGATGAGCGTGCTGGGCGATGACGCCGGCGATGCCTTGCGGCGGCGCGCTGCCGGCGACGCCAGTGACGTGCGCCTGCGTGTCGCCGCGAACCATCCCGACCGCGCCGGCGCCGACCGCCTGACCCGCGAGGTCACGGCGCTCTACACCTGCGGTCCTGCCGGCGGCGGCGGCGTCCGCACGAATCTGCGTCCTCGTCTGGGCCTGCGCTCCTGCCTGTTCCCTCGAGAACAAGCCCCCGCCACCGTCACGCTGTCTTCGGTTGGCAGCGAGGGTGGGTGGGGCCGGAATGGGGCTTGGGGGTCCAGGAGGGATCCCCCATGCCCCGTGGAGGGCCCGCGCTTGGCCGACCGACCGGCGTTCGCCGAAGCAGCCTCGATCGCCGCTCCCCTCACGCCACTCGTCCCCCCGCCCCCGACGCGCCAGATCCAATTGCGCGCCGCCGCCCACGGCCGCACGGGCGACAAGGGCGACCGCTCCAACATCAGCGTGATCGCCTGGCACCCGGCGCTGTATCCGCTGCTGGTCGAGCAACTGACCGAGGAAGCTGTCGCGCGCCAGTTCGCGTCCCGCCGGCCGACGCGGGTGACGCGCTATCTGATGCCCCGACTGGGCGCGATCAATTTCGTGCTGGACGGCGTGCTCGACGGCGGCGTCAATGATGCGCTGAACCTCGACAGCCACGGCAAGGCCTTGTCCTTCGTCGTGCTGGCGATGCCGCTGACGGTGCCGGAACCGCTGCTCCCGTGGCTGCGAGGCCCGGGCATGGATCACAACGAGACGATGGAGACCCACCGATGACTGTCTTGACACCGACGACCCGCCGCCAGGCGGTGCTGGCCGCCGCGTGCGCCGCGAGCCTCGCCTGGACCGGCCTGGCGCAGGCGCAGCCCGGCGCCGCGGCCTATCCGAGCAAGCCGATCACGCTGCTTGTCCCCTTCGCCGCCGCCAGCGCGACGGACCAGCTGGCGCGAGCGCTGGGTCAGGCGATCACCGAGCAGACCCGGATCGCTGTCGTCGTCGACAACAAGGCCGGCGCCAGCGGCATGCTCGCTGCGCAGCAGGTCGCGCGTGCCGCGCCCGACGGCTACACGGTCCTGATCGCCACCAACACCACGCAGGCCGCCAATCCGCATCTCTTTCGCAAGCTGTCCTATGACCCGGTCAAGGACTTCGCGCCGGTCACCGGCCTGGGCAAGGGTGGCCAGGTCATGGTGGTCAAGGCCGACGGCCCGTACCGCAGCGTCGCCGACGTGATCGCGCGCGCGAAGCGGGAGCCCGGCAAGGTCAGCTTCGGCAGCGGCAGCGCCTCCAGCCGCGTCGCCGGCGAGCAGTTCCAGCAGCTGTCCCACACCCAGCTCCTGCATGTGCCCTACAAGAGCAATCCGCCCGCGCTGACCGACCTGATCGGCGGCCAGGTCGATTTCATGATCACCGACACGGCCACCGGCCTGCCGCAGATCAAGGCGGGCAAGGTGCGAGCGCTGGGCTTCTCGATGACGCGCCGCTCGCCGCTGCTGCCCGACGTGCCGACGATCGACGAGGCCGGCGTGAAGGGCTACGACATGAGCTACTGGTTCGCCGCCTACCTGCCGGCGGGCACGCCCGCGCCGGTCGTTCAGCGCCTGCGTGAACTGCTCGTCGCGGCGCTGCGCAGCGCGCCGGCGAAAGCCTTCTTCGAGAGTGCCGGCGTCGAGGCGTGGTCCAGCACGCCGGACGAGTTGCGCGCCTTCCAGGAGGCCGAGACCCGCAAGTGGGGCCAGATCATCAAGGCCGCCGGCATCGAGCCGGAGTGAGGGGAGCGGAGGCGACGAGCGCGCCTTCGCGTCAAGCGCCGCGGGCATCGCACGCCATGGCGGTCGGCCGGCACGGTTTCAGCGCGCCGACGGCGGCTCCGGCCAGCCCGGGCCGGGCAGGTGCTGCAGCTCCAGGCTGATGATCAGGCAGCAGGGCCGGCCCATGTACTCGAGCGGCTCCGCGTTGAGCACCGCCGGGTGGATGGTCCCGGCGGCGTCGCGCAGGCGGACCACCATGTCGGTCACCCGGCCTTGCGT
This sequence comes from Roseateles chitinivorans, assembly GCF_002761755.1. Lineage (GTDB taxonomy): Bacteria > Pseudomonadota > Gammaproteobacteria > Burkholderiales > Burkholderiaceae_C > Roseateles > Roseateles chitinivorans. The sequence continues at coordinate 11,739 of NZ_PEOG01000091.1, read as the reverse complement.
GCCCAGCACGCGATAGAAGACATCGCGGTCCTCGGCGATCACGCCGTAGGCATGCGAGGCGGTGGTGGTGCCGGCCACCTCCTGCACCGTCTTGCCATAGCGCCGGCACAGCGCCTGGTTGGCCTCGACGATGCGGCGATCCTCCACCGACACGATCGCCATCGGCACCGGCGCGGCATCGAAGAGGCGCTGGAAGCGGTCCCGCCCCGCCTCGATCTCGCGCAGCGCGGCCGCGCGCGCGCGGCGGCTGTCGACGCTGTCCAGCGCGAACGACAGGTCCGCGCCCAGTTCCTCGAGCCGCGCCATCAGCTCGTCATCGAAGAAATCGGGCAGCCGCGCGCACAGCATCAGCGTGCCCGCGACCTCGCCCCCGCGGCAGATCGGGATCCATGCGATCGCCCGGATGCCTTGGGCGACGGCCTCCTCGCGCCAGCGGCCGGCCTGGGCGTCCAGCACGTAGTTGTTGCTGACGGCGCTGCGGCCGTCGCGCAGCACTCGCGCGGTGTAGGTGCCCTGGACTTCCGGCAGGCGCAGGTCCAGCGGGTCCGGCACGTTGCGCAGGACCTCCGCCGCCGGGCCGGCGAAGGCCACGCGGTGGGCCAGATCGCCATCGCGCAGGTAGACCGCGGCCAGCGCGGCATCGCCGGCGTCGACGCAGATCTGGCAAGCCTCATGGAAGAGCGCGCGTTCATCGTCGATGCGCAGCACCAGGCGATTCGCGCGCGCCATCGTCAGCAGCACGCGGCCCATGCGTTCGGCCTGGGCCAACGCCGCGCGGTGCGCACGGCGCTGGCGCGCGAGCCCCCACAGCAGGGCCGCGATGCAGGCCGCCATCAGCAGGACGAGGAGTGACGCTGCACTCATGGAGATTCCTTCGGGAGCGGGCAGGGCGGGCGACCGGCGCCGGGATTCACCGGCTCGCGGTCGCCCGTCGAGTATCCCCGTCCGTTCCCGGCGCGCGGCATCCGCGCGTCACCCGATCCCGGGATGGACGCGCGCGGCGGCAGGGGGCCGCCTTCGCACGAGGCGCCGCCGCGGCGCTCGCCTCCGGAGCGCCGGGAAGCCGTCGTCGCCGCCGCCGTGGCCGGCTCAGTACGCGAGCCGCAGCGAGACCGAGTAGTTGGCGGGCGCGCCGTAGTAGCTGTTGTCGTACTGGTCCAGCACGTAGTACTTGCGGTCCAGGAGGTTGTTGCCGTTGAGCTGCACCGACACCTTGGGCGAGACCTGGTAGCGCGCCATCAGCGACACGTTCGTCACGCTGCCCTGGCGCAGCGTCGTGCCGCCGCTGGGCGTGCCGGCCGCCGACGAACTGGCCGATTGCCAGTTCACGCCGCCGCCCAGCGTCAGCCCAGGCACCCAGCGCGCTGCATCCCAGGTCGCGAACAGCCGCACCATCGTGCTCGGGATGAAGCTACGGATGGTCTGGTCGTCGCCGTCCTTGGTGATGTAGCGGGTCCAGCCCAGCGACGCCTGCACGCCGTCGGCCACGCGGCCCGCCACCTCGAACTCGAAACCGCGGGTGCGGGTGCCGTCGACGCCCTGCGAAACCGCGGTGCCATCCGGCAGCAGCACCGGCGCGCCGGTCACCGGGTCGAGCACCGGGGCCGCGACGTTGTCCTGCTTCGTCTTGAACAGCGTCAGCGACGTGTTCAGGCGCTTGTTGAAGTGCTCGCCCTTGATGCCGACTTCCAACGAGTTGCCGTCCATCGGGTCCAGGTAATGGCCGTTGATGTCGCGGCTGCTCTGCGGCTTGAAGATGCCGGTGTAGCTGGTGAACACCGAGAACTCGGGCAGCACGTCCCACACCAGGCCGGCGTAGGGAATCGCCTTGGTGTAGTCGTACCGGGACGTCGTCGGCGAGTCGTAGACGTAGAAGGAATCGATCTTCCAGCGGCCGTAGCGCGAGCCGCCGATGAGCTTCAGCGAGTCCGTCAGCGACAGCCGCGCCGCGGCGTAGACGGCGTCCTGGTCGGTCTTGATGTCGTTCAGCGGCGTCGGGTCGGCCCAGGCGGGCTCGGGGTAGCTGCCGTTCCACTCGAAGAAGTTGCCCACCGGGGCGAGGTCGCCGGCCACTGCCTGTTCGGTGCCTTTGTTCTTCGCGCGCGAGCCGTTGTAGCCGACGACCAGCTCATGCTGGCGGCCCATCAGCTCGAAGGGGCCGGAGGCATACACGTCGAGCGCGGTCTCGGTGATCTTGCCCTTGCTGCGGTAGGCCCAGGGCTGCAGGCCTTCGCCGGTCGTCGGGTCGGGCCAGCCGGAGACGTAGAACAACTTGACGTCCTCCTTGTAGACGCGCCGGCTCAGCGTCGAGCGCAGCGTCCAGCCGTTGCCGAACTGGTGGCGCAACTCGCCGAAGACGGTCTGCGTCTTGCGGTCCCAGTAGGACCAGTCCGGTGCCGTGGTCACCGACGTCGGCCAGTCGGCCTGCGTGCCGTCGGAGAAGAACTTCGGGAACGAACCCCAGGTGTTGCCGCGCGGCTTGTTCTCCAGGTATTCGAAGCCGGCGGAGACGCGCGTGGCCGGCGTCAGGTCCGCGTCGACCACGCCATAGAGCACGTTGCGGCGCTTGTGATAGATGTCCTGGTAGGAGTCGGTGCTCTCGACCACCGCGACACCGCGGGCGCGGATGCGGCCATCGGCGGTCAGCGGGGTGGAGGCGTCGAGCTCCGCGCGGCGGTTGCTCCACGAGCCGGCGGTCAGCTTCAGCGACGCGGTCGCGGTGCGGCTGTCCGCGTGCTTGCGCACGAGGTTGATCGATGCCGCCGGGTTGCCCGCGCCGGTCATCAGGCCGGTGGCGCCGCGCACGACCTCGATGCGGTCGTAGAGCGCCGTGTCGATGGTCTCGTCCACCGAGCCGGTGCTGAAGTTGGTATGGGCCGGCACGCCGTCGTGCATCAAGGTGTCCACGAGGAAGCCGCGTGCGTAGAAGAGGACGCGCTCGGTGTCGTAGGCGTTGGAGTAGACGCCGGGCGTCACGTCCAGCACCTGGCGCAGCGAGGTCAGGTTCTGGTCGTCCAGGCGCTGCCGCGTCATGACGGTGATGGACTGCGGCGTCTCGCGCGGCGACAGCGTCAGCTTGGTGGCCGAGGCGGTGTCGGAAGCGGCATAGCCCTCGGCGCGCTGTCCGCTGACGGTCACCGGCGCGATGGTGACCGGCTTGCCGGCGTCATCGGGCGAGGCCGCCGAGGTGGCCGATGTGGCCGATGTGGCCGATGTGGCCGACGTCGCGGCGCTCCCTTGAGCGGCGACGGCCGCCGCGAACAGCGACGCGGCCGCGGCCACGCCGGCACGGCGGAAGGTCGAACGCGGAGCAGGGCGCCGGACCAGGCGCGGGAGGGATCGGATTCGCATGGCAACAGAAGACCTCGCCAGCGTCGTCGGCCGGCGGGGCTTTAAGAAAAGGGAAGTTGTTGATAGTAATTCCTATTTGAGAACATTCTCATTTGAGACGTGCGGACCGCGTGACGATCCGTGCGAGCTGTTGTCGAAATGGCACGGGCTCGCTCGTCGTGCAGGAGGTGGCGAGGCGTCGCCAGGGCTTGCCGGTTGCCCAATCGGCCGGCGACCCGGACGATGTCTCGCCGATCCTCGTTGCAATCCCTTGATGGAGAGTCCCATGCTTGCGAAGAACACCATTTGTGTCTGGTACGACCGCGATGCCGAGGAGGCCGCGCGCTTCTACGAGAAGACCTTTCCCGACAGCAAGGTCGGCCGCGTCACGCGGGCGCCCGGCGACTTTCCGTCGGGGCAGCAGGGCGATGTCCTGGTCGTCGAGTTCACCGTCTGCGGTGTCGCCTGCATCGGCCTGAACGGCGGGCCGCAGTTCAAGCAGACCGAGGCCTTTTCCTTCCAGATCGCGACCGACGATCAGGCCGAGACCGACCGCCTCTGGCACGCGATCGTGGACAACGGCGGCGCGGAGAGCGCCTGCGGCTGGTGCAAGGACAAGTGGGGCGTGAACTGGCAGATCACGCCGCGCGCGCTGACCGAGGCCCTGCACGATCCCGACCGCGCCGCGTCCAAGCGCGCCTTCGCGGCCATGATGGACATGCGCAAGATCGACATCGCGAAGATCGAGGCGGCGCGGCGGGGGTGATGGCGCTGCGCCTCACGGACCGGGCGGTGCGTCCTCACCGCTCGAACCGATACCCCACCCCATAGATCGACCGGATCCGGTCCGTCCCCGCGCCGGCGCGCTCGAGCTTGCGGCGCAGGTTCTTGATGTGGCTGTCGACCGCCCGCTCGGTGACCTCCCGGCCGTCGACGTGCAGCAGGTCCAGCAGCTGCGTCCGCGCGTACACCCGGCCCGGCTGCGTCGCCAGGATGTGCAGCAGCCGGAACTCGATCGGCGTCAGGTCCAGCGGCTGGCCGCGCCAGCTCGCCTTCCAGCCGGATTCATCGATGTGCAGCGGCTCGCTGCCCGCCGCGAAGGCCGCCACCGCGGCCGCCGTCGCCGCTTCATGCGCGCGGCTTCGTCGCAGCGCCGCCTTCACCCGCGCCATCACCTCGCGCGGGCTGAAGGGGTTCTTCGCGATGTAGTCGTCGGCGCCGGTCTCCAGTCCGGCCAGGCGGTCCGATTCGTCCGCCCGTGCCGTCAGCATCAGGATGGGCACGCTGCTGACCGCGCGCAGCTCGCGGCACAGCGTCAGTCCATCGATGCCCGGCAGCATCAGGTCCAGCAGGACCAGGTCGTGCCGCCGCGCCGTCCAGGCCGGGATCACCTCGCGCCCGTCGGCCACGCATTCGGGCTCGTGCCCGGCCGCGCGCAGGTAGTCCGCCAGCAGCGCGGACAGTTTCGGCTCGTCCTCGACGACCAGCACCCGGGACGGGCCCGGTTCCATCGGCATTGGCGCGAGGCCCGCTCCGTGCTCAGCCATGGACCGGCAGCTCCACCCGCATCCACAGGCCGCCCAGCGGCGAGGGGCGCGCCTCGATGCGGCCCTCGTGGGCCTCGGCGATGCGCTGGCAGATCGACAGTCCGAGTCCGGAGCCTCCGCCGCGCCGGCTGCGCGAGGCATCGACGCGGAAGAAGCGCTCGAACAGTCGCGGCAGGTGCTCCGGCCCGACGCCGGGCGAGGTGTCCTGCACATCGATCACCGCATGCTCGCCGCTGCGCCGGGCGCTGATGCTCAGGGCGCCGCCGGCATCGGTGTAGCGGCAGCTGTTCTCGAAGAGGTTACCCAGCAGCTGCCGCAAGCGGCGCTCGTCGCCGAAGACGCGCAGCGGCTGCTCCGGCAGGTCCAGCCGCAGCGACAGGCCGCTGCCGTGCAGGCGCTCGCCGAAGGCGCCGGCCGTGACGCCGATCAGCTCGCGCAGGTCGACCTCGGACTTGCGGTAGGCCAGCGCGCCGACGTCGGCCATCGACAGCTCGTGCAGGTCGTCGACCAGCTTGTGCAGGATGGCGACCTCGCCCTGCAGCGAACGCAGCGCCTGTGCGTCCAGCTTGCGGACGCCGTCCTCCAGTGCTTCCAATTCGCCGTGCAGCACGCCCAGCGGCGTGCGCAGCTCGTGCGAGACGTCGGCCAGGAACTCGCGCCGCATCGCCTCGTTGCGCTGCAGGGTCAGCGCCAGCTGGTTGAAGTCGCGCTGCAGGCCGGCGATGTCGTCATTGCCGGGCGTCTCGCGCACCCGCACGCCGAAGTCGCCCGCGGTCAGGCGGTGCGTTGCATCCGCCACCCGCCGCACCGGCTGCAGCAGCCGGCGCGAGATCCAGTACGCCACCCCGCCGGCCAGCAGCACCGCCGCGCCGCCGACCACCCAGGCCGAGCGCAGCTGCGCATCGTAGAAATGCTTCTCCGCGCCCGGACTGACCGATTCGATCGGGGTCAGCGCCAGCCAGCCCACGGTCAGGCCGTCCACGATGATGGGCCGCTCGATCGTCGGCTCGACCGGGCCGGCATAACCGGCCACCCGCTCGCGGTTCTCGTCGAACAGGGTGAAGCGCCGCGTCGCGCCGGTCAGGTCGGCCGGCCCGTGCTTGACCGCCGGCATCTCCGCTTCCGGCACCAGCGGCCGCAGCAGCCGGCCCCACAGCTCCGGCTTCTGGCGCAGGAAGTCCCAGCTCCTGCCGTTCTCCCGGTAGCCGGCGGTGACGCTGGTGCGCGCCAGTTCCAGCCGGTTGACCGCCTGCTCGTTGAGGTAGCCGATGAAGTCCCGGTTCAGGTTGATGTGCGAGAAAACGCCCATCGCCAGCGCCACCGCCATGGCGGTGCTGAAGACGGCGATGAACAGCCGGGCGGTGAGCGTGAAGGGGAGCTTCATCCAGACAACAGGGAGGCGAGTGGAGCAGGGCGGGCCGCATGATGACCGGCGCCGCGTGCGGCAGGCAAGCCGTCCGGGCGGAGCCCGCGCGGCGGACGCGATCTTCAAGGTGTCTCCACATTCGTGGGCCAGCATCCGCCGCCATGCCGAAGATTCTGACACCCCTCGCGCGCGCGGCCGGTCCGCGGGCGCCGATGCCACGCCCCGCCACGATCTCCCTGCTGGTCGCCCTGGCGACCGTCCTGGCCACCGGCTGCGGCGAAAAGAAGATCGCCGCCGCCAAGCCGGCGCCGCCCGAGGTGGGCGTGGTCATCGTCGCGACGCAGGACGCGCCGCTGGCGCTCGAGTTGCCTGGCCGGCTGTCCGCGAGCCAGGTGGCCGAGATCCGCCCGCAGGTCAGCGGCATCGTGCAGAAGCGGCTCTTCGAAGAAGGCACGACGGTGCGCGCCGGCCAGGCCCTGTACCAGCTCGACGCCGCCACCTACGAGGCGGAGCGCGCGCGCGCCGCGGCCGCGCTGCAGAAGGCCGAGGCGCAGGTGGCGGTCGCCCGCACCCGCGCCGAGCGCGATGCCGAGCTGCTCAAGGCCGACGCGCTCAGCCGCCAGAGTGCCGACGACAGCGCCAGCGCGCTGCGCCAGGCCCAGGCCGACGTGGCCGTGGCCCGCGCCGCGCTGGACGCCGCGCGGGTGCAGCTGGATCGCACCCGCATCGCGGCGCCGATCTCCGGCCGCATCGAGGTCTCCACCGTCACCGCGGGCGCGCTGGTCACCGCCAACCAGACGCAGGCGCTGACCACCGTGCAGCAGCTCGATCCGATGCATGTGGACATCGTCCAGAGCAGCGCCGAGATCCTCCAGCTGCGCCGCCAGCTCGAGGGCGAGGGCCGCAACGGCCAGGGCAACCGCCAGATCCGCGTCGTGCTCGAGGACGGCACCGAGTACCCGCGGCCCGGCACCTTGCAGGTCAGCGGCGTGACCGTGGACCGCGGCACCGGCGCGGTGACGCTGCGCGCGGTCGTGCCGAATCCGCAGGGGCTGCTGATGCCGGGCATGGTGGTGCGGGCGAAGCTGCTGGCAGGCGTCGACCGCGACGCGATCGTCGTGCCGCAGCAGGGTGTCACCCGGTCGCCGACCGGCGAGGCGACGGCGCTCGTCGTCGGCGAGGGCAACAAGACCGAGTTGCGCCGCCTCGTGCTCAAGCGCGCGATCGGCAACCAGTGGGTCGTCGCCAGCGGCCTGAAGCCGGGCGACAAGCTCGCCGTCGAAGGCCTGCAGCGGGTGCGGCCCAACCAGGTGGTGACGCCGGTGCCGGCCGGCGCCGGCAGGAAGAAGGGCAGCGAGCAGCCGGGCGCTCCGGCCGGCGGCGCCGCAAGCGCGGCGTCGGGCGCCGCTTCCGGTCCTGCCTCGGGCGGGAGCGTCTGATGGCCGCGTTCTTCATCGACCGGCCGATCTTCGCCTGGGTGCTTGCGATCGTCGTGATGCTCGCCGGCATCGCGGCGGTGCTCGGCCTGCCGCTGGAGCGCTATCCGGACATCGCGCCGACGCGCATCTCGATCAACACCAGCTATCCCGGCGCCTCGGCCAAGGCGATCGAGGACTCGGTCACCCAGGTCATCGAGCAGAACCTCAAGGGCATCGACGGCCTGTTCTCGATCGAGTCCACCAGCAATGCCTCCGGCGGCGCCAACACGCAGCTGAGCTTCGTCGCCGGCACCGATCCCGACCTGGCGCAGATGCAGGTGCAGAACAAGGTCTCGCAATCGCTCTCGCGGCTGCCGCAGGCGGTGCAGGCGCAGGGCGTGCGCGTCACCAAGGCAGGCTCCGAGCCGCTGATGGTGGTCATGCTGACCAGCGACGATCCGGGCGTCACGTCGGCGGACCTCGGCGACTACCTGTCCAGCACCCTGCAGGACATCATCAGCCGCATCGAGGGCGTCGGCGACATCAATGTCTTCGGCTCCGGCTATGCGATGCGCATCTGGCTGGACCCGGCGCGGCTGCAGCGCTATGCGCTGGTCCCCGGCGACATCCGCAACGCGCTGCTGGCGCAGAACACCGAGGTGTCGGCCGGCCAGCTCGGCGCGCAGCCGGTGCCGGACGGCCAGCGGCTCACCGCGATCATCACCGCGCGCGCCAAGCTGCAGACGCCGGAGCAGTTCCGCAACATCGTGCTGCGCGTGCAGCCGGACGGTTCCGCGCTGCGGCTCAAGGATGTGGCGCGCGTGGAGCTGGGCCGCGACAGCTACACCACCAATGTGCGCAGCAGCGGTGTCACCGCCGCCGGCATGGCGATCGTGCCGGCCAGCGGCGCCAACGCGCTGAAGACCGCCGAGCTGGTCAAGGCCAAGTTCAAGGAGCTCGAGCCCTTCTTCCCGCACGGCATGAAGGTCACCTTCACCTACGACACGACGCCGTTCATCAGCGTCTCCATCGAGGGCGTGGTCCACACGCTGATCGAGGCGATGGTGCTGGTGGTCGTGATCATGTACCTGTTCATGCAGAACCTGCGGGCGACGCTGGTGCCGGCGATCGCGGTGCCGGTGGTGCTGCTGGGCACCTTCGGCGTGCTGGCGTTGGCGGGGTACTCGATCAACACGCTGACCATGTTCGGCCTGGTGCTGGCCATCGGCCTGCTGGTCGACGATGCGATCGTGGTGGTCGAGAACGTCGAACGCCTGATGCGCGAGGAGGGCCTCAGCCCGCGTGACGCGACCCGCGAGAGCATGAAGGAGATCAGCGGCGCGCTGGTCGGCATCGCGGTCGTGCTGTCGGCGGTGTTCATCCCGATGGCCTTCTTCGGCGGATCCACCGGCGTCATCTACCGGCAGTTCTCGATCACCGTGGTGAGCGCGATGGTGCTGTCGGTGCTGTTGGCGATGAGCCTCTCGCCCGCGCTGTGCGCGACCCTGCTCAAGCCGGTCCACAAGGGCGAACACGCGGCCCACGGCGGGCCCTTCGGCAAGCAGCTGGACTGGTTCTTCGGCGGCTTCAATCGTGGCTTCGACCGTTTCACCGAGCGCTATGTGCACCGCGTCCGCTGGCTGACCGCGCGCGGCGTACGCAGCTTCATCGTCTACCTGCTGCTGATCGTGGGCCTGGCGGCGCTCTACAAGACGCTGCCGACCTCCTTCCTGCCGGACGAGGACCAGGGCGGCCTGCAGATCCAGGTCCGCATGGCGCCGGGCGCCACGGCCGAGCGGATGGAGGCCGTCGCCCAGAGCATCGAAGGCTACCTCGCCGACCAGAAGGAAGTCCAGTTCTACAACATCGTGCGCGGCGCGGGCGGCGACCAGGGCTCCGGCCAGGGCTTCATCCGCCTGACCGACTGGTCCGAGCGGACCGGCAAGGCGCAGGGCGCCGGCGCGCTGGCCGAGCGCTTCAGCCGCGAGCTCGGCAAGCGCGTGCGCGACGCCAATATCTTCGTCGTGCAACCGCCGACGGTGCGGGGCCTGGGGGGCAGCGCCGGCATCCAGCTGTTCCTGCAGGACCTGGGCGGCGTCGGCTCGGAGGCGCTCATCGCCGCGCGCGACCGCCTCATCGACCTGGCCAACCAGCGCCCCGAGCTGAGCCGTGCCCGGACCAACAGCCTGACCGAGACGCCGCAGCTGCAGATCGACATCGACGACCACAAGGCCGGCACGCTGGGCGTGACCACCTCGACGATCAACGACACGCTCTCGATCGCGCTGGGCAGCAGCTATGTGAACGACTTCCTCGACCGGGGCCGCGTCAAGCGGGTGCTGGTGCAGGGCGAGGGCGCCTACCGTGCCGATCCCGAGGCGCTGCGCTACTGGTACGTCCGCAACACCAGCGGCGAGATGGTGTCCTTCAGCGCCTTCGCCAAGGCCGGCTGGACCAATGGTCCCCGGCAACTGGTTCGCTACAACGGCAGCGCCGCCTACGAGATCCAGGCCGACGTCGCGCCCGGCGTGAGCTCGGGCGCCGCGATGGCGGCGATGGAGCAGGTGCTGCGCGAGATGCCGCCGGGCATCGGCTTCGAGTGGTCCGGCCGCAGCTACCAGGAGCGGCTCTCCGGCGACCAGGCGCCGATGCTGTATGCGGTGTCGGTGCTGTTCATCTTCCTGTGCCTGGCGGCGCTGTATGAGAGCTGGTCGGTGCCGTTCAGCGTGATGCTGGTGGTGCCGCTGGGCATCATCGGCGCGCTCGCGGCCAGCCACCTCGGCGGCCAGATGAACGATGTGTTCTTCCAGGTCGGCCTGCTGACGACGGTCGGCCTGTCGGCGAAGAACGCGATCCTGATCGTCGAGTTCGCCGAGACATTGCTGGGGCAGGGCATGGGCCTGCTCGAGGCCACGCTCAAGGCCTGCCGGCAGCGATTGCGGCCGATCCTGATGACCTCGCTCGCCTTCATGATGGGCGTGCTGCCGCTGGCTTACGCCAGCGGTGCGGGCTCCGGCTCGCAGCGCGCGATCGGCGTCGGCGTGCTCGGCGGCATGGGCAGCGCGACGCTGCTGGGCATCTTCTTCGTGCCGCTGTTCTACCTGTGGGTCAAGCAGCGCTTCAGCCGCGGGAAGCAGGGCGGGCGCGCGGCCGGCGCCGCCGTGAGGCAGGCCGACGAGGGCCACGGTGCCGGTGACGATGCGGCCGAGCCGGAGGCGCGGACATGAGGCGCGCTTCTTTCCTTGCCAAACCGGGATCCATGATCTTGACGACCCGATTCGCGGCGATCCCGCTGTTGCTGGGCCTGAGCGCCTGCGGCAGCCTGGTCCCGCCAACCGACATCCCGCGTCCGCCGCTGCGCGAGGACTTTCGTCCCGCAGCGGCATCGGCCTCGGCGGCCTCCAGCGCCGGGGCGTCGACCGCTGCATCGACTGAAGCAACGACGGGGGCATCGACCGCCGCTTCGCACGAGTGGCGCGGCTTCTTCGCCGACGCCCGGCTGGACGAGGTGGTCGGCCTCGCGCTCGACCAGAATCGCAGCCTGCGCGCAAGCGCGGCCGCCGTCGAGCGGGTGCGGGCGCAGTACCGCGTCACCGCGGCGGACCGTCTGCCGGAGATCGGCCTGGGCGCCTCGGCGACGCGTCAGCGCACCGCCAACGGCGACGGCGCGACGACGACCTACGGGGTGAACCTCGGCCTGGCGAGCTATGAGATCGACCTGTTCAACCGCCTCGGCAGTCTGGAGGGCGCGGCGCTGTCGCGTTTCCTCGCGGAGCAGGAGACGCAGCGCAGTGCGCGACTGAGCCTGGCCGCGGAAGTCGCGACCGCGTGGCTGTCGCTCGCGGCGGCGCAGCAGCGGCTGGTGCTCAACCAGGCGCTGCGGGACAGCCAGCAGCGCTCCCTCGACCTGGCGGAGCGGCAGTACGCGCTGGGCGCGGCCTCCGGCCTCGACCGGGCGCGGGCGCGCACGGCCTTCGAGGCGGCGCGCGGCGATGCGGCGGAAAGCGTCGGCGCGGTCACGCAGGCGCGACTGCAGTTGGAGCTGCTCGTCGGCCAGCCGGTGCCGGATCGGCAGAGT
>NZ_PEOG01000012.1 GCF_002761755.1 Roseateles chitinivorans | reverse complement strand
GCCCTTCGCGGGTCGGCAAGCACGGCCTTCTCACGTTTACGTAAACGTCAACCGGCACCTAGAATCGGCGCCCATGGTCGATCCCCAGAAGGGATCGACCCACGACAGGCACCGCGGCGGCGGCGCCCGCGGCCAGGCCGGTCAGGGCGCGCCGCGCAAGGTCGGCCTGCCAGTCGCGCGCCGGATCTTTCAGGTGCGCGCCGCCGAAGGCCAGGCGCGGGAACTCGCGCACGATCTCGCTGCCGTGCGCGACGCTGTCCAAGGTGAAGCCCTGATAGGCCAGCGGTGCCGAGTAGCTGGTCTCGCGCATCGCGATCTGGCGTGCCAGCAACAGGTCCAGGACCGACTCGGTGCGGGTCTCGTAGAACTGCTGGCCCGCCGGGCTGTCGACCAGCGCGCGGCGGAAGTGCAGGCTGTCGAGCGCGGTCACGGCCAGGAACAGCACCAGCACCACGCCGGCGCTCAACGCGGCCGGGTCGCGCAGCACCCGCTGCCAGTTGGCGCGCAGGTGCGGGCGCCGGATCAGCCGCGCGATATAGAAGACCAGCGCCGCGAACATCGCCCACAGCGCCACGTCGGTCCAGAGGATGACGACCTTGAATCCCATGTGCAGTCTCTTGTCGGGGTGCGCGGGGTCGCGTCAGGCCAGCCGCACGCGCGGATCGACCCAGGTGTAGATCACGTCGATCAGCGCATTGCTGGCGATGTAGAGCAGCGCGCCGAGGAACACCATGGTGCGCACGATGGCGAAGTCCTGCCCGGTGATCGCCTCGATGACGAAGGCGCCCAGGCCGGGGATGCCGAAGAAGCTCTCGAACACCAGGCTGCCCAGGAAGACGTAGGGCAGGTAGGCGCCGGCGCTGGTGATGATGGGAATCAGCGCGTTGCGCAGCACGTGGCGCATCAGCACGACCGGCTCGGACAGGCCCTTGGCGCGGGCGGTGCGTACGTAGTCCTTGCCGACCTCCTCCAGCAGCATCGCCCGGTACAGCCGCGCCTCGCCGCCCAGCCGCGACAGCAGCGAGAGCGCGATCGGCAGCGCCAGGAACTTGATCGCGTCCAGGCCCGGTTCATAGCCGTTGATCGGCACCAGGCGCAGCACGCGCGAGAAGAAGAACTGGCCGACGATGATGTAGAAGAGGCTGGAGATCGACAGCATCAGCACGCACAGCACCACGCCCCAGAAGTCGATGCGCGAGTTGCGGAAGAAGGTCAGCAGCAGCGCGAAGGCCACGCTCACGATCAGCTGCAGCACGAAGATCGGCACCGCCAGCTGCAGGCTCACCCCCATGCGGGTCTTGATCTCATGACCGATGTCCACCGCCTGGCGGGCGTCGGAGCGGCCGAACTCCAGCAGCATCAGCGAGACCGAGCGCTCCCAGAAGACGGTGTGGGTCAGCTGCTCGGCGCCGGAGCGCGAGGCGTCCCAGTACAGCGGCTTGTCGTAGCCGCGCTCGGCCTTCCACTTGTCGATCTGTTCCTGCGTGACGCGCTTGCCGCCGATGTTCAGCCGGGCCATGTCGTCCGGCGTGTTGACGGTGAAGAACAGGAAGAAGGTCAGCAGGTTGACGCCGACCAGGATGGCCAGCCCGTAGGCCAGCCGGCGAGTCAGGTACTTGAACATCAGTCGGCTCCCCGGGCCGCGCGTCGGGCTTCGTTGGCGGCCAGAGGCGCGGCGGTGCCGCGGGCGGTCGCGGTCTCGCGTTTGCGGAAGCTGCGCCGCGTCATCCAGACGATCGCGGCGAAGCCCACCACCAGCACCAGCAGCGGCCACCAGACCGGCCGGTTCCATTCGCCCTGGCGCTTGGCGCGCTGTTGCGGATCGATGCGGTGGTAGCGCACCGGATCGCGGATCACGATGCTGGGCTTGCCGTTGTGCACCCAGCGCTGATAGGCCTGGCCGGTCCAGGCCCAGTAGCCGAAGGCCCAGGGAGCGTCCTGCTGGGCGATCTGCACCATGCGGTCGATCACCTGCTGCTTCTGCAGCCCGTCGTCGAGCACCTGCACCTGCTTGAAGAGCTGGTCGTACTCGCGGTTCTCGTAGTTGGCGGAGTTCTCGCCCTCGTGCAGCGACTTGCTGTTGGGCCCGTAGAGCAGGAACAGGAAGTTCTCGGCATCCGGATAGTCGGCGAACCAGCCCCACCAGAAGACCTGGTGCTTGCCCTGTCGGACCTTCTCCTGGAACTGGTTGTAGTCGGTCGCCCGCACGTCGAGCTGCACGCCGAGCTTGGCGAACTGCTTCACCAGCCAGTCGTTCTCCGCCTTCACCTCCGGCGTGACCGTGCGCATGAAGTCGTAGTTGAGCACCAGCGGCTGGCCGGTCCTGGCGTCGCGGCCCTCGGGGTAACCGGCCTCGGCCAGCAGCGCCCGGGCCTCGTCAAGCGAGCGCCGCTCGATCTTGCCGTCCACCCGCTTGTGGGTGACCGGATTGAAGTAGCCGGGCTGCGCCTCGCGCGAGCCGAAGACACCCGGCGGCACCGGCCCGTAGGCGGTCACGCCGCCGCGATTCTTGAAGATGCGACCGTAGCCCTCCTCCCAGTCGATCGCGATGGACAGGGCTTGGCGCAGCTTGCGGTGGCGCGCATCCTCCTCCGGCGTCTTGCCCTTGCCGATCACCGGGTCGAGCATGTTGAAGCCCAGGTACCAGTTGTTGGGATCGGTCGAGCGCGGGAAGGCGAAGCCACGCTGGCGGAAGAAGGCGTCGGTCTCGGCGGAGTCGCTGGCGTCGGCGTAGAACTCGACGCCCCAGTCGCCGCGCTCCAGGTCGGGCATGTCCAGGTAGCCCTGCTTGAAAAGCTCCTTGCGCGGCACCCGTTCCTTGATCAGCGTGGCGACGATCTTGTCGATGAAGGGCATCGGCTTGCCACAGTCGGCCAGGCGGCCGGCCGGACCGTCGTCGGGCATGCCCTCGCAGGGATACAGGTCGTCCTTGCGGTAGTTCGGATTGCGCGACATCACATGGCGGCGATCCTGCTGGTACGTCGTCATCATGTACGGCCCGGTGCCGACTGGCCACTGGTTCCAGGACAGGCCGTGCTCGGCCATGCCGGGCTGGGCATAGAACAGGTCCACCTCCCACGGGATCGGCGACATGAAGGTCGTCGACATCCAGTAGGACCACTGCGGGTACTTGCCCTTGATGCGCACGCGCAGCAGGTGCCGGTCCACCGCCTCGGCGCCTTCCAGCGGCCACTTGCGGAAGTCCAGGAAGGGCTTGTCCGGGGTGTTCTCGGGCAGCCCCTTGAGCAGCTTCGCGTTTTCTTCCCGGATCAGCGCGCCGTAGTCCTTCAGGCCGAGCACGTGCTCGGAGAACAGGCCAAAGATCGGCGCCTCGATGCGCGTGGTCGCGTGGCGCTTGAGGGCGTAGACGAAGTCCGCGGCCTCGAGCTCCCGGGTGCCCTGGTGCTCGAACTGCCAGGGCGAGCGCTTGTCGCCGAGCTCCCTGGCCGTCAGGTGGTGGTAGCGGTAATTGCCCTGCGCGTCCTTGGCGAATGCGGGGCTGGGCGCGTACAGGATGCCGGGACGGATGGGCACGTCGTAGACGCTCTGCGCGATCTGGTCGGCGGGCGCGTCCTCGGGCAGGCGCCGGCCCTGCGCGTCGAGGTAATACGGCTTGACCACCGCGGCCGCGGCGCGCGGGATCAGCGTGTAGGGCCGCTTCAGGTAGTGATAGCCGTACAGCGGCTCGGTGATCTGGTAGGTGTAGACCGACTCCGGCGCCGTGTAGGAGGCGGTGGGGTCCAGGTAGCGCGGCGAGCGCTCGTCGAAGGACAGGTAGAGGGTGTTGTCCTCGGCCGCGCCGGCCGGATAGGGACTGTTGTTGCAGGCGGCCAGCAGCGACACCGCCGCCGCCATCCACGCCACGCCGGCGAGGCGGCAACTCGCCGCGAACCGGGCCCACGCCGCACGCCAGCCCTCAGCCGCGTGCAGCGACGCGTTCCACAGCCCCGACGACATCGTCATCCTTCCCAAAAGCAAACGCCGCATCCTGGGGATGCGGCATTGCCAGATTGTTGCCAAGGCCGCGCCCCTCGTGGAGGCCGGCCGCTGCCGGGGCGGATCATAGCGGCCCGGCTCGCGCGGTGAGCGTGCCGTCGGTCAGTGGTCGTGGCCGTGATGATCGTGGTCGTGATCGTGGCCGTGGGGGTGGTGATGATCGTGGTGGTCGTGGTGGTCGTGCCCGTGGCCGACATGGCCCCACGCCACGATCACGTCGCGGCCCTCGACCATCATCTCGGCCTTCGCGCCCACCGGCAGGCACACCTTGGTCGGCACATGGCCGAAGGGTAGTCCGGTCAGCACCGGCACCGCGACGCGCTCGCGCAGCGCCTCGACGCAGGCCTTCATCGAATAGCCGCGATCGAGCGGCGACTTCTTCCAGCCGCTGAAGCTGCCCAACAGCACCGCCTTCTGCGCGTCGAGCACGCCCGCCTGCCAGAGCTGCAGCAGCATGCGCTCGACGCGGTAGGGATGCTCGTTGACGTCCTCCAGGAACAGGATGCCGCCCTTGACCTTCGGGAAGTGCGGCGTGCCCAGCAGCGAGCACAGCACCGTCAGGTTGCCGCCCCACAGCGTGCCGCGCGCCTCGACGCCGTCCAGGCCGGCCTCGGTGCGGAAGCCGATGGCCTCCAGCGAGCCGTCCATCGCCTCGAGAAAGCAGTCACGGGTGATCTCGTCGACGCCGCCGTCGCTGTCGGCGCGGCCGAAGTCGTCGCAGGCGATCGGGCCGGCCCAGCTGGTCTGCCTGGTGTGGGCGAGCAGGCCCAGCTGCAGTGCGGTGACGTCGCTCAGGCCGACCCAGCGCGTGCCGCGCTCGACGCTGCGCGCCAGCAGCGGCCAGTCGATGCGGTCCAGCAGTCGTGTCAGCCCGTAGCCGCCACGCGTGGCCAGCGCCACCGAGGGCGCCGCCTCGGCGACCCGGTGCAGCGCGGCCAGCCGCGTCTCGTCGTCGCCGGCGAAACGCTGGTGCCTGGCGAGCGCGGCCTCGTCGAGGCTGACCTCGAAGCCGAGCGCCGCCAGCCGCTTGGCCGCCCGCTTGAGCGGCTGCGCCTGCGCCAGGACGCCGGAGGGGGTGTAGAGGATCAGGGAGCTCATCGCTGCGGGTCGTCCTGCGGAGGATCGGAATTCAGGGAAAGGTACTGCGCGTCGCCGACCGGGATCACCGGGAACTCCTGGACCTCGGGCAGCGCGGTCAGCGCGGGCAGGCCGTCGGCATCGAGCGCGGCGCCCGCCGCGATGGCCCGCTCGGCGGCGGCCTGGCGGCGCGTCTCGCGCAGCTGGCGCGCGGCCTCCCGGCGCTCGGCGAAGAACTCGCGCAGCAGCTTGGAGGAGGCTTCCGCCAGCACGCCGCCGTGCAGCGCGGTGTGGTGGTTCAGCTGCTTCTGCCCGAACAGGTCGAGCACCGAGCCGGCCACGCCGGTCTTGGGATCCGGCGCGGCGAAGACGACGCGCTTGAGTCGCGCATGCATCATCGCCATCGCGCACATCGCGCAGGGCTCGAGCGTCACATAGAGCTCGCACTCGGGCAGCCGGTAGTTGCCCAGGAGCTGCGCGGCATGACGCAGCGCGACGATCTCGGCATGCGCGGTCGGATCGTGGGTGGTGATCGGGCGGTTGTAGCCGGTGGCGATCACCTGGCCGGCGCGCATGATGACGGCGCCCACGGGCACCTCGCCCACCAGCCAGGCGTTCTGCGCCTGATCGAGGGCGAGCCGCATCGCGTACTCGTCGGCGGGGAGGAGGGAGGAAGGCTCGATGGACATGGCGAAGCTCGCGCGGCAGTGTAGCCGTGCCCGCTATGCTGCCGGCCCATGCAACAGGAGTTCCCCGGCCACCAGGACGACCTCTTCGGCGAGCTGCTGCCTCCGCCGCCCGCGGTCGAGGCCAGGCCCGCGAAGGCGCGGCGTGGTGCGGGCGGCGCCGATGGCGTCGGCCCTGCCGGCGGCACCCTCAATGCCGATGCGCGTGCCGATTCGGGTGCTGACGGCGACCGCGACGATCCCTCCATCGCCGATGGCGACCGCGATGCCCTTGGAGACCCCTCCGCCCCCGACGGCGCGCCCAAGCGCCGCCGTGCCGGCATCCAGCCGCAGCCCGTGGAGGAGTCGCAGGCCGCCCTCGCCGCCGCGCTGTCGCCGCGGATCCGGCTCGGCACCTCGTCGTGGAGCTATCCCGGCTGGCAGGGCATCGTCTGGGCCGGCCGGCATGGTGAATCCAATCTGTCGCGCAATGGCCTGAGCGCGTATGCGCAGCAGCCGTTGCATCGCGCGGTCAGCATCGACCGCGGCTTCTACCAGTCGCTGACGGCCAGCCAGTACGAGCGCTATGCGCAGCAGGTCCCCGAGGACTTCCGCTTCACGGTCAAGGCGCCGAGCCTGGTGACCGACGCCCAGGTGCGGACCGAGGACGGCCGCGGCCGCCAGGCCAATACCGCCTTCCTGGATGCCCGCCTCGCGATCCAGGAGTTCATCGAGCCGGCGATCGCCGGGCTGGGCACGCGCATCGGCGCGCTGGTGTTCCAGCTCAGCCCGCTGCCCTTGTCGATGCTGGGCCGCATGCCGGAGCAGCTCGACCGGCTGCACGCGATGCTGGCCGCCCTGCCCTCGCTGCGCGACGTGGCGCCGGAGGCGGTGGTGGCGGTGGAAGTCCGCGATCCCGAGTGGCTCACGCCGGACTTCGTCGCCGTGCTCAAGGACACCGGCGCGCGGTATTGCCTCGGGCTGCATCCGAAGCTGCCGCCGATCCAGGACCAGCTGCCGCTGCTGCGCGCGATGTGGCCCGGGCCGCTGGTCTGCCGGTGGAACCTGCACCGGGTCCATGGGCCGTTCGGCTACGAGGACGCGGAGCAGAAGTACGGCGAGTACGCGGCCATCATGGATCCGGATCCGGAGACCCGGGCGGTGCTGGCGAAGGTCGTTCGCGCCACCGCCGAGGCTGGCCAGCCGGCCTATGTGACCATCTCCAACCATGCCGAGGGCTCCGCGCCGCTGAGCCTGCGCGCGCTGGCGCGGGAGATCGTCGATCCGGCCTGAGCGGCGTGGTCTTCACACGCCCAGGACGAAAGCCCCTGCCGCCACCATGAGGGTTTGCGTCCGGCGGGCGGGCCGTTAGCCTCGGCGCTGGTCCAACCACGCAGCGGGGAATGTCATGAGCAAGGTGCTTGTCCTGTACTACTCGTCCTATGGCCATGTGGAGCAGATGGCCCATGCGGTCGCCGAAGGCGCGCGCAACGGCGGCGCGACCGTCGACCTCAAGCGCGTGCCGGAGCTGGTGCCCGAGGAGGTCGCGAAGAAGAGCGGCTTCAAGCTCGACCAGCCGGCGCCGGTGGCCAAGGTCGAGGACCTGACCCAGTACGACGCGGTGATCTTCGGCACGCCGACCCGCTACGGGAACATGGCCGCGCAGATGAAGAACTTTCTCGACCAGACCGGCGGGCTGTGGGCGAAGAACGCGCTGGTGGGCAAGGTCGGCAGCGTGTTCGCCAGCACCGCCACACAGCACGGCGGCCAGGAGACCACGCTGACCAGCTTCCACACGGTGCTGCTGCACCTGGGCATGGTGATCGTGGGCCTGCCCTACTCGGAGAAGCGCCAGATGACCCTGGACGAGACCACCGGGGGCAGCCCCTACGGCGCGACGACGATCGCCGGCGGCGACGGCAAGCGCCAGCCGAGCGAGAACGAACTGGCGATGGCGCGCTTCCAGGGCGAGCACGTCGCGAAGATCGCGGCGAAGCTGGCGGGCTGATCCGCCGATCAGCCGCGCCGCCGCGTCGGTTCCGCCGCCTCAGCCCAGCGGCCAGCGCGCGAGGTCCACATGCCTGGACTGCCCCTGCAGGCTGTCCAGCAGCAGCACCTCGGACGCGGTCCAGCCGGGCACGAGGAAGGGTTGCGGCTCGACGGCGACATCGTCGTAGAAGAGCGTGAGATGCGGCGTGAAGTGCGGATCGGTCCGCAGGCCCGCCGCATGGAGCCGCTCGCCGAGCGCGGCCCGCATCGCGCGGACGCCGTCCAGGCACGCGCCGCCGCTGAGCACCAGCGGCAGGTTGCGCGGCTTGCGAGTGAAGCTCAGCAACTGGTCGAAGTCGACCCGGACTGGCCCGTGCCGGAGCGCCGCGGCGGCGTTCTCCGCGAGTTGCCGGACTTCAGCCATTGCTGCGGTCTGGTCGGTCTCGTCGTCATACCAGCCGAGGTGGTGGAGCGTCACATGCAGGCGCTCCGTGCGCGGTGGGCGAATGCGCAGCCCGAAACGCCGCGCGATGTCGACCGAGAGTGCGCCCCAGCCTCGCCGCGGTGGCCGGGTCGGGCCGCAGGCAGAAGAAGAGCGCATGCACGGTCATGGCGCGTCAGCCTCCGAGGCGCGCTGCTCGCCCTGCTTCATCAGGTCCTGGACCTGGCGACCGACCGCCTCGGGTTGAGGCGGGCCCGATGCACCGGCCGCGCCCGAGGAGGCGGCGGACGCTGCGGGCGGGCGGGGCTTCATGGTTTCCATCTGCTTCTTCGCGGTGAGCATCACGATGCTGAGCACGATCACGACGGCAAGAATGGACAGGGCGCTGCGCATGGGAAGGGTCCGGGAAACGAGGCGATGGCGGGAAGCATAGCCATGCGCGCGAATCCTGGCGCCGGGGCCCGGCTCAGCGCAGGGCCGAGCCGACGCTCGGTCGCAGACGCAGGATCTGCGGTGCCCGCTCCTGCGCGTCGCGCCAGCGCGAGTCCAGCGCGCGCCAGGCCGTGGAATGCCGACAGGCGCTCCAGCGCAGGACCCAGTCGTCCGCATCGGCGGCACGCGTCATCCAGACGAAAACCTTCTCGCCCTCCCGCACCGGCAGTCGCGGGAAGTTGTTGGGCGAGCGTTCCGGGATGAAGCTGCCGACCACCGGCAGCCCGGCGGACTCGAGCGCCGGCGCGACCTCGTGCTCGAAGAAGCGCGCGAAGCCGTCCTCGGGATCGGCGGGATCCTTCCAGAGGTAGCAGAGATGGATCAGCAGGAGGCCCGACCCGGCCGCGCCTCCTGCGCGCGCCGCTTCGCGCGCCAGGTCGATGCGCGCGGGGATCGAGGCTTCCAGCGGCGGGCGCAGCAGCAGCACGTTGTCGTTGTCGACGAGCAGCGGGTTGGCTTCGCCGCGTCGGGCCTGCCAGACCGGGCCGGCGTAGAACGCGTCGAGGGTGCGCTCGCGTGCGGCCATGTCGTCGAAGCCGCGGATCCAGACGAAGCGGTCCGGGTCGTCGAGGTCGGCGAACTGGCCGTACAGCCGCATGCCCAGCGCTTCCTGCGAGTCGACGAAGGCCTCGTCGAACAGCCGCATGAAGCGGTCGCGCTCGCCCTTGACGATCTTGTACTGGCGCAGTTCGAAGACGGGGTGGCGATGGTCCATGGCGGGCTCCGTGATCGGTGGCATCGAGGGGATCGACCGATTCTGGGTAGCGGCGCTGACACGGCGTGTCAGCAAGCGAGGCGCGCCGGCGCTTCGGGGTGACCGCGATCAGCGACAGCGGCGCGAATGCCCCTGTCGATCCAGCGATAGAGACATCGCGGCCACAAACGAACAAGGGCCCCGCAGGGCCCTTGTTCATCGGCGCGAAGCGCTCATTCCCACTCGATCGTCGCCGGCGGCTTGCTCGAGACGTCGTAGGTGACGCGATTGATGCCGCGGACTTCGTTGATGATGCGGCCCGAGCAGCGCTTGAGCAGGCTGTACGGCAGTTCCGCCCAGTCCGCCGTCATGAAGTCGCTGGTCTGTACCGCGCGCAGCGCCACCACGTAGTCGTAGGTCCGGCCGTCGCCCATCACGCCCACGCTCTTCACCGGCAGGAACACGGTGAACGCCTGGCTGGTCAACTCGTACCAGGTCTTGCCCGTCGCCTCGTCGCGGGTGTTGCGAAGCTCCTCGATGAAGATCGCATCGGCGCGGCGCAGCAGGTCCGCGTACTCCTTCCTGACCTCGCCCAGGATGCGCACGCCCAGGCCCGGACCCGGGAACGGATGGCGATAGACCATCTCCGGCGGCAGCCCCAGCGCGACGCCCAGCTCGCGGACCTCGTCCTTGAACAGTTCCCGCAGCGGTTCCAGCAGCTTCAGCCCCAGTTGCTCCGGCAGACCGCCCACGTTGTGGTGGCTCTTGATCGTCGTGGCCTTCTTGGTCTTGGTGCCGCCGCTCTCCACCACGTCCGGGTAGATGGTGCCCTGCGCGAGGAAGGTCGCACCCTTGTGGCCGGCACCGCTGGCCTTGAGCTTCTCGGCCTCGGCCTTGAAGACGTCGACGAACAGGCCGCCGATGATCTTGCGCTTGCGCTCCGGATCGGTCACGCCGGCCAGCTGGCCGAGGAACAGCTCGCTCGCGTCGACGCGGATCACCTTCGCGTGCAGCTTGCCCGCGAACATGTCCATCACCAGGTCGCCTTCGTTCAGGCGCAGCAGGCCGTGATCGACGAAGACGCAGGTCAGCTGGTCGCCGATCGCGCGATGGATCAGCGCCGCCGCCACCGACGAGTCGACGCCGCCGGACAGGCCCAGGATGACCTCCTCGTCACCGACCTGCTCGCGGATCTTCTGGACGGCTTCCTCGATGTAGTCGCCCATGATCCAGTCGCCGCGGCAGCCGCCGATGTCGCGCACGAAGCGGGTGATGATCGCGGCACCCTGCACCGTGTGCGTCACCTCGGGGTGGAACTGGAAGGCGTAGTAGCCCTTGGCCTCGTCGGCCATGCCGGCGATCGGGCAGCTCGGCGTCGACGCCATCAGCGTGAAGCCCGGCGGCAGCGCGGTGACCTTGTCGCCGTGGCTCATCCAGACCTTCAGCATCCCGTGGCCGTCCGGCGTCGAGAAATCCTGGACGCCCGACAGCAGCTTGGTGTGGCCGTGCGCGCGGACCTCGGCATAGCCGAACTCGCGGTGGTCGCTCCACTCGACCTTGCCGCCGAGCTGCACCGCCATCGTCTGCATGCCATAGCAGATGCCCAGCACCGGCACGCCCAGGTCCCAGACCGCCTGCGGCGCGCGCAGCTCATGGTCCTCGTAGGTCGACGCGTGACTGCCCGACAGGATGATCGCCTTGGGCGCGAACGAGCGGATGAAGTCGTCGCTGACGTCGTTGGGATGGATCTCGCAGTAGACGTGGGCTTCGCGCACGCGGCGCGCGATCAGTTGCGTCACCTGGGAACCGAAGTCGAGGATGAGGACTTTGTCGTGCATGGTCAGCTTCTAGCGATGCTTGGGGATTCGGTTGCGGACAGAGCGGCGGCGCTCATGCCTTGGCCGCGGCGGCTTGCGCCGGCGGCTCCATGTTGAAGTGGCGCCAGGCGAAGGCCAGCGAGGCCAGCTGCAGCAGCGCGCACAGGTAGAACGGGGCGCCGATGCGCCAGTCGGTCTTGGGCAGCTCGGCCACCAGCGCCATCAGGCCCAGGCCGGCGACCGGCGAGATCACCGCCATCAGGCTGTTGATCGCGGCCACCGCGCCCATCGTCTCGCCCTGCGTGCGCGCGTCGGCGGCGTTGGAGATCACCCCCTGCATCGCCGGCCCGGCGGCCACGCCGCAAATGTTCAGGAAGATCGCGCCGACCATCATCCAGGCCTCGGTCGAAAGGCCCCAGATCAGGTTGGTGGCCACCGAGGTCATCAAGCCGATCAGCACCAGGCGGCGCGGCCCGAGCCATCTCAGCAGCGGCTGCAGCAGCACGCCTTGCACCACGACGGCCACCAGGCCGACGACGAACAGCGACAGGCCGTTCTCCTTCGGGCCCCAGCCGAATTTGTGCTGGTTGTAGAGCACCCAGCTGGTCTGGATCACCAGTTGCGCCAGGCCGGAGCAGGCGATGACGTAGATCAGCGGCCCGACGCCGTGCAGGTTGCGCAGCCGGCCCAGCGCGGCGAACGGATTGGCCTTGCGCCAGTCGAAAGGCCGTCGGTGCTCCGGCGCCAGCGATTCGGGCAGCACGAAGAAGCCGTACAGCCAGTTCAGCAGCGCCAGCGTGCCGGCGACATAGAACGGCAGGTGCAGGTCGATCGCGCCGAGCAGCCCGCCCATCACCGGCCCCAGGATGAAGCCCATGCCGAAGGCGGCGCCCAGCAGGCCGAAGCGCTTGGCGCGTTCGGCGGGCGGGGTGATGTCCGCCACATAAGCGTTGGCGACGGCCGCGTTGGCCTGCATCGCGCCGGAGAACAGCCGGACCACGACCAGCATCCACAGCGCGTCGGCCATGGCCGTGACGAAGAAGCTCAGCGCGAGCCCGCTGAAGCCGACCAGCATCACCTTGCGGCGACCGAAGCGGTCGGAGAGGCCGCCCAGGATGGGCGAGCCGAAGAAGTTGGCGAGACCGAAAGCGAAGGCCACCGCCAGTTGGGCGAGGGTGTGCTGGGTCTCGTTCTGCGTGAAGGTTCCGACCAGCGGCGGCAGCACCGGGATGATCAGGCCGATCGACACCATGTCGATCAGCACCGCGATCAGGATGAACGACATGGCGGCCTTGCGGCCGCCATGCGAGGTCGAGGCCGCGACGGCGTCGGGGCCGTCGCGCTGCGCCGGGTCGGACAAGGGCGTCACTCCAGACGGTAGTTGGGCGCTTCCTTGGTGATCTGCACGTCGTGAACGTGGCTCTCACGGATGCCCGCCGATGTGATCTCGACGAACTCGGCCTTCTCGTGCATGTCGGCGATGCTGGCGCAGCCGCAGTAGCCCATCGAGGCCCGCAGTCCGCCGCCCATCTGGTGCACGATCGCGACCATCGAGCCCTTGTACGGGACGCGGCCTTCGATGCCTTCCGGCACCAGCTTGTCCGCGTTCGGGTTGGTCGTCTCGTCGTTCTCCTGGAAATAGCGATCGGCCGAGCCAGCCTTCATCGCGCCGATCGAGCCCATGCCGCGGTAGCTCTTGTAGCTGCGGCCCTGGTACAGGATCACCTCGCCCGGGGCTTCCTCGGTGCCGGCGAACATGCCGCCCATCATCACCGTGCTGGCGCCGGCGGCGATGGCCTTGGCGATGTCGCCCGAGTAGCGGATGCCGCCGTCGGCGATGGCCGGCACGCCGGTGCCCTTGAGGGCGGTCGCGACGAAGTCGATCGCCGCGATCTGCGGCACGCCGACGCCGGCGACGATGCGGGTCGTGCAGATCGAGCCCGGGCCGATGCCGACCTTGACCGCGTCCGCGCCAGCTTCCACCAGCGCCAGCGCGGCGGCGCCGGTGGCGATGTTGCCGCCGATCACCTGCACCTGCGGGTAGTTCTTCTTGACCCAGCGCACGCGCTCGATGACGCCGCTGCTGTGGCCGTGGGCGGTGTCGACGACGATCGCGTCCACGCCGGCCTTGACCAGCAGTTCGACGCGTTCCTCTGTGCCCTCGCCCACGCCGACCGCCGCGCCCACGCGCAGCTTGCCGTGGTCGTCACGGGCGGCATTGGGGAAGTTGGTCTGCTTGGTGATGTCCTTGACGGTCATCAGGCCGCGCAGTTCGAAGCTGTCGTTGATGACCAGCACCCGCTCCAGCTTGTGCTTGTGCATCAGCGCCTTGCCGTCGTTGAGCGAGGCGCCCTCCTTGACGGTGATCAGGCGCTCGGCCGGGGTCATGATCTCGCTGACCGGGGCGTCCATGCGGGTCTCGAAGCGCAGGTCGCGGCCGGTGACGATGCCGACGACCTTGGCGCCCACCAGCACCGGGAAACCGGAGATGCCGTGCTGCTCGCTCAGCTGCTTGACCTGGCGGACCGTGGTCTCGGGCGTGATCGTGATCGGGTCGCGGAGCACGCCGGACTCGTAGCGCTTGACCCGGGCCACTTCGGCCGCCTGCTGCTGCGGGGTCAGGTTCTTGTGGACGATGCCGATGCCGCCTTCCTGGGCGATGGCGATCGCCAGTCGCGCTTCGGTGACGGTGTCCATCGCGGCGGACACAAGAGGAAGATTCAGGCGGATGCCACGCGTGAACTGCGTGGCCAGGCTGGTGTCGCGCGGCAACACCTGGGAGAACGCCGGCACCAGCAACACGTCGTCGAAGGTGAGCGCTTTTCCGAGTAGGCGCATGAGGGAAGCTCCAGACGCAAAGGCGCATTATAGAGAAGGCCGGCAGTACACTTCACGCCCATGATGAATCCCCGACTCCCGCGACGCCCGCTGGGCGTGATGTGCGCGCTGGCGCTGATGGCGCTGACCTCGATCGCGCACGCCCAATGGAAGTGGCGCGACGCCGATGGCCGCACGCAATACAGCGACCGTCCGCCGCCGCCGAGCGTGGCCGAGAAGGACATCCTGCAGCGCCCCTCCAATGCCGTGCGCGTGGCCCCCGCGCCGGGCGCGCCGGCCTCGGCGGCGGCTTCCGGCGCCTCCGCGCCGGGCCGCGCCGCCAGCGAGCCGTCCTCGCGCGAGAAGGTCGAGCGCGAACGCAAGGCGCAGGAGGACAA
The DNA here is from genome assembly GCF_002761755.1 of Roseateles chitinivorans. Classification (GTDB taxonomy): domain Bacteria; phylum Pseudomonadota; class Gammaproteobacteria; order Burkholderiales; family Burkholderiaceae_C; genus Roseateles; species Roseateles chitinivorans. Next base: position 107,490 of record NZ_PEOG01000012.1, on the reverse strand, counting down.
GGCCCGCAACGAGGCGATGGCCGAGAACTGCCGCCAGGCGCAGAACCGCCAGCGCATGCTCGAGTCCGGCGTGCGCCTGCGCAAGGGCACGGTCGGTGGCGAATCGCAGCCGATGACCGAGCAGATGCGCCAGGACGAGATCCGCCAGATGCAGACGGTGATCACGGCGAACTGCAAATAGGGCCGGAACGCGTCCGGCAAACAACACCGGGCGGCAAGCCGGACGTAAGTCCGGTGACCGCCGGTAAAACGAAAGGCCGCTCACGCGGCCTTTTTGCTGCCCGGTCCTGCGCGCGTCCTGGTCGTCGATGTGCCCGCGCTCGCCGCACCGCCCCCCGGCGCTGGCGTCTTCGGTTCGTCAGGCCTTGCGGCCCAGCGGTCGATGCCGCGTCACGATGCGGCTGCCCGCCGCCTGGAAACGCTGGCGGCGCGCCTCCTTCGGATCGACGGTCAGCGGGCGATAGACCTCGATGCGGTCACGCTCGCGCAGCGGTGTGTCGAGCGCCACCATTCGTCCCCAGATGCCCACGGTCAGCGTCTCGATCCCGGCCGGCTCGAACCACTGGCTGGCCACCAGGGCCTCCCGCAAGGTGCTGCCCGCGGGCAGGCTCAGGCGCTGTTCGCGCAGTTCACCGCGCGCAGGGCTCCAGAAGAGCTCGACCGACAGTTCAGCGGGGTCCATGGACCTGCTCGGCGCGCTTCACGAAGCTGTCGACGAAGGTGTTGGCGATGCGATCGAAGACCGGGCTGACGACCGCCTCGAGCGCGAAGCTCGAAAACGCGTAGCGCAGTTCGAACTCGACCTTGCAGGCCTTGGGCTCGCTGCCCGGCGGCGTGCCGGGGCGGTTCAGCGGCAGGAAGCGCCAGTCGCCGTCGAGCTTGGAGAACGGACCGTCGACCAGCTCCATGCGCACGCGCTGGTCGGTCTCATGCGTGTTGCGGGTGGTGAAGGCGTGGCGCAGGCCGGCGTAATGCAGCGACAGCCGCGCGGTCATGCCGTTGTCGTGACGCTCCAGGATGTCGGCGGCCGAGCACCACGGCAGGAACTCCGGATAGCGCTCGACCTGGGTCACCAGTTCGTACATCTCGCGCGGCGAGTACCAAAGGAGGACTGTCTTCCGGACGTGCTTCATGGCGGTTCTTAGAATGGCGGGATTGTAGGCGGCCCGATCGCCCCCATCTGGCCGCCATCCGGCTGTCACGCCCGCCGTGCGCCGCACGAGAAGAACACCCCCGCCTATGTCCATCGCAGAAAACCGTCGCGCCCGATTCGAGTACCACATCGAGGAGCAGTACGAGGCCGGCATCGTCCTGGAAGGTTGGGAAGTCAAGGCGATCCGCGCCGGTCAGGTCCAGCTGCCGGACGGCTACGTCCTCATCCGCGAGGGCGAGCTCTTTCTGATCGGCTGCCGCATCAATCCGCTGCGCACCGCGTCCACCCATGTGCATCCGCAGGCCGACCGGACCAAGAAGCTGCTGATGAGCCGGGCCGACATCCGCCGCCTGATCGGCAAGGTCGAGCAGCGCGGCTTCACCCTGATCCCGCTGGACCTGCACTACAAGAACGGCCGCGTGAAGGCGCAGATCGCGCTGGCCAAGGGCAAGGCGCAGCACGACAAGCGCGAGACGGAGAAGAAGCGCGACTGGGAGCGCGAGAAGGGCCGCCTGATGCGACACAAGGTGTCCGGCCCCGCCAAGGACTGAGCGGCCGCGGTGCTCGGCCGCTCCGGCGCCTCGGCCCCCGGCGGCTTCAGCCTTTCAGCACCTCGAACGCTTGCGCCAGGTCGGCGCGCAGGTCCTCCACGTCCTCCAGCCCGATGGCGAAGCGCACCAGCGTGCCGCCCTCCTCCGCCGACCACGGCAGCCCGAGCGAGCGGCTCCGGCTGAGGTCGTAGGGCACCGCCAGGCTCATCGGCCCGGCCCAGGAATAACCGATCCCGAAGCAGCGCAGCGCATCGACGAACGCGTCGACCTGCCGCGCGTCGTAGGTCGGTCGGAACACGGCCGAGAACAGGCAGCCGCCCGCATCCGGGCTCACACGCCGCCAGTGCGCATGACCGGGCGAGTCCGGCAGCGCCGGATGCAACACCCGCGCGATCTCCGGCCGCGCGGCCATCCAGCGCGCCAGATCGCGGGTCGCGGCGTCCTGCGCGCGGTAGCGCAGCACGATGCTCGGCAGACCGCGCAGCACCGCCTCGACGTCGTTCTGCCCCACGCCATGGCCGAGGAATTCATGCATCGCGACCAGTTGCCGATGCAGCGCGGCATCCCGCGTGCAGACGGCCCCCATCAGCAGGTCCGCGCCGCCGGAGGGGAACTTGGTCAGCGCCTGCATGCTGAGATCCGCGCCCAGGCCCGGAGCCAGATCGGGCGCCACCTCGAAGGCGTTGAACGCGAGGCCCGCGCCCCAAGTGTTGTCGAGCGCGGTGAGCACGCCGCGCGCGCGGCAGGCCGTCAGCAGGCCGATGAGGTCGGGGAACTCCAGCGTGATCGAACCGGCCGCCTCCAGCCACACCAGCTTCGTGCGGGGCGACAGCATCGCCTCGAACGCCGGCACGTCCAGCGGATCGTAGAAGCGATGCGAGATGCCGAGCCGCGTCAGCAGCCCGGTGGTGATGTGCCGGTTCTGGCCGTAGACGTTGTCCGGCACCAGCACCTCGTCGCCGGGCTGGAGGAAGGCCAGGCTGGTCAGCGTGATCGCGGCCAGGCCGCTGGGCGTCAGCACGCAGTGCTCGGCATGCTCGAGCGTCGCGATGCGCGCGGCCAAGGTGTAGGTGGTGGGCGTGCCCGGCAGGCCGTAGCGATAGCTGATGCCGTCCTGGGCACGCGGCCGGTGCAGTTCGGCGGTGTTCTTGAAGAGCACCGTCGAGGCCTTGGCCACCGGCACCGCGACGGCCTCCCAGCCGTCAGGCGCGCGGAACGGGTGGTGGATCTGCTCGGTGGACGGGCCGCGTTTGCTCACGAGGTTTCCTGACGCTGGGAATGGGACGGCCATTCTGCGGCAGCCGCGACGGCCCGTGCGCCAGCAATGACAACGCCGGCACGAGGCCGGCGTGGCTGGTGAGCGGCGGGGCGCCCGCGATGCGCAGGCCCGGGAGGCGCGCGCCGTCGATCAGATCGGCAGCGCGATCAGGTCATGCCCCTCGGCGCCGACGATGCGGGCGCGGGTGAATTCGCCCACGCGGAGCTGCTTGCTGGCCTTCTCGGGCGGCAGCAGGCGGACGGTGCCGTCGATCTCCGGCGCGTCGGCATACGAGCGGCCGACGCCGCCCTTGCGGCCCAGCGCGGGCGCCGAGTCGACCAGCACCTGCATCGTCGCGCCGATGCGGCGCTGCAGCTTGGCGATCGACACCTCCTCGGCCACCGCCATGAAGCGCGCGCGGCGCTCCTCGCGGACCTCGTCGGGAAGCGCGCCCTCCAGGGCATTGGCCGGCGCGCCATCGATCGGCGAGTAGGCGAAGCAGCCGGCGCGGTCGATCTGCGCCTCGCGCATGAAGTCCAGCAGGTACTGGAACTCGGCCTCGGTCTCGCCGGGGAAGCCGGCGATGAAGGTGGAGCGGATCACCAGTTCGGGACAGATCTCGCGCCAGCGCTGGATGCGCTCGAGGTTCTTCTCGCCGTTGGCCGGGCGCTTCATGCGCTTGAGCACGTCGGGATGGGCGTGCTGGAACGGGACATCCAGGTAGGGAAGGATGAGGCCCTCGGCCATCATCGGCAGCACCTCGTCGACATGCGGGTACGGATAGACGTAGTGCAGCCGGACCCAGGCGCCATAGGGCTTGGCGATCTCGCCGAGCTGGGCGACCAGGTCGAACATGCGGGTCTTGACCGGCTTGCCGTCCCAGAAGCCGGTGCGGTACTTGATGTCGACGCCGTAGGCGCTGGTGTCCTGGCTGATGACCAGCAGCTCCCGGACGCCGGACTCGAACAGCGCCTTGGCCTCGGACAGCACGTCGCCGATCGGACGCGAGACCAGGTCGCCGCGCATGCTGGGGATGATGCAGAAGCTGCAGCGGTGGTTGCAGCCTTCGGAGATCTTCAGGTAGGCGTAGTGCTTGGGCGTGAGCTTGATGCCGGCCACGCCGCGGGCCTCGGGAACGAGGTCGATGAACGGATCGTGCGGCTTGGGGACGTGGGTGTGGACCGCGTCCATCACTTCCTGCGTCGCATGCGGGCCGGTGACGGCCAGGACGCTGGGATGCACCTCGCGGACCATGTTGTCGGAGCTCGCCCCGGCCTTGGCGCCGAGGCAGCCGGTGACGATGACCTTGCCGTTCTCGGCCAGCGCCTCGCCAATGGTGTCCAGCGACTCCTTGACCGCGTCGTCGATGAAGCCGCAGGTGTTGACGATGACCAGGTCGGCGCCGGCGAAGGTCTTGGAGGTCTCGTAGCCCTCGGCGCGGAGCTGGGTGAGGATCAGTTCGGAATCGGTGAGCGCCTTGGGGCAGCCGAGCGAGACGAAACCGATCTTCGGAGCGGCAGCCTTCTTGTCGGCGGAGAGGTCGTAAGTCGTTGATTCCATTTGATTTCCGCCGGAGGGCCTGGCTGGGAGCTGGGGCGGCATTGTAAGCGAGCGCTCCCGGCCACGGGCAGGGCCGCCGCCGGTGCCCGTGATTTCCTCTGCGGCATCGGCGCCTTCGCCGGGGCATGCGACTTGCCGCGACCCGCCATCACGTCCCGGAGACCCGCCCATGCACCTCGAAGGCTCCTGCCACTGCGGCCGCATCCGCTTCTCGGTCGATTCGACCGAGCCTTGTCCGTTCCTGCGCTGCTACTGCTCGATCTGCCGCAAGACCGCCGGCACTGGCGGCTATGCGATCAACATCGGCGCCGACCACCGGACCTTCAAGCTCATCAAGGGCAAACGCGACCTGCGGGTCTACCGCGCGGTGATCGACGGCAAGGAGAGCTCCGGCCAGCGGCACTTCTGCGGCCGCTGCGGCACGGCCCTCTGGATCGAGGACGACCAGTGGCCCGACCAGATCTACCCGCATGCCAGCGCCATCGACACGCCCCTGCCCAAGCCGCCCGAGAACGTGCATGGGTTGCTCGACTCGAAGGCCGCATGGGTGGAGGTCGAAGGCCGGCCAGGCGACGAGCGCTTCGACCATTTCCCCGACGAGTCGCTCGCCGATTGGCATCGGCGGCACGGGCTGTAGCGCCGGCGGCTGCCGCCGGCCTTCAGTGCCTTACTTCTTGGGCGGTTGCGGCGGAAAGCCCGGCATGCCGGGGAAGATGTTGCCGGCGCTCTGGAACTGCTCCTGCATCTGCAGGAACAGGTTCTTGGACTGTTCCAGGTAGTTGCCCATCAGGCCCTGCATCATCGGCGCCTGGCCGCTCATGAACTGCGACCACAGCTGCGGGTCGAAACCCGCGCCCTTGCTCTGCTCGGCGAAGCGGGCCTGCATCTCGCCGAAGGCCTGCAGATTCTTTTCAAGATAGGCGCCCATCAGGCCCTGCATCGCATGGCCGTAGAAGCGGATGATCTGCGCCAGCAGCGGCGTCGAGAACATCGGCATCCCGCCCATCTCCTCCTCCAGGATGATCTGCAGCAGGATGGAGCGCGTCAGCTCCTCGCCCGACTTGGCGTCGCGGACCTCGAACACCTCGCCCTCGAGCACCATCTTCTTGACGTCCGCCAAGGTGATGTAGCTGCTGGTCTGGGTGTCGTAGAGCCGCCGGTTGGGGTACTTCTTCAGGACCCGCGGCCCCTTCGGTTGCGCGGGGTCCTCGCCGCCGGTTGCCGTCTTGCCGCGTCGGGCCGTCGCCATGCTGTCTCCTCTGAGGGTCTGAAACCCATTCTAGGAGGGGGTCGGTGAACGGCCCGACGGGTGATTTCCCTTGCTGTGCGGGAGACGGATCGGCCCGCGATCAGTCGGGCTTGACGTTGCCGTCCTTGATCACCTTCGCCCATCGCGCCTGCTCCGCCTTCTGGAACTCGGTGAATTGCGCCGGCGTGTTCGGCGCGTACTCCAGGCCGAGCGACTCCATCCTGGCCTTCACCTCGGGCTGCGCCACGATCTTCTGCACCTCCGCATTGAGCTTGGCGACGATGGCCGGCGGCGTACCGGCCGGCAGGTACAGCGCCTGCCAGCTCGACACATCGAAGCCGGGAACGCCGGCCTCCGCCAGCGTCGGCACGTCGGGCAGCTGCGCGCTGCGCCGGGCCGAGGTCACCGCCACCGCCTTGACCTTGCCCGCCTTGATCTGCGGCAACGCGACGGTGACGGTCTCGAAGCTCATCGGCACCTGGCCGCCCATGACGTCCTGGATCGCCGGCGCGCTGCCCTTGTAGGGGACATGCGTCAGGTCGGCGCCGGTCATCAGGCGGAAGACCTCGCCCGACAGGTGCTGCGACGTGCCCTGCCCCGCCGAGGCGAAGGTGATGTCGCCCGGCTTGGCCTTGGCCGCCGCGACGATGTCCTTCACCGTCCGGGCCTGCGCGCCCGGCCCGATCAGCAGCACGTTGGAGATCTTGCCCAGCAGGATCACCGGCGCGAAATCGCGGTCGGCCTTGTAGGGCATCCTGGGCATCAGCGCCGGGTTGATCGCATGCGTCGCGATCGTGCCCAGCAGCACGGTGTAGCCGTCCGGCGCCGCCTTGGCCACGCTGTCCGCGCCGAGCACGCCGCCCGCGCCGGCCTTGTTGTCGACGACGACGGTCTGCTTGAGCGCCACCTGCAGACGCGCGGCGATCTCCCGCGCCAGCACGTCGGAGGTCCCGCCCGGCGCGAACGGCACGATCAGCTTCACCGGCTGCGTCGGCCAGTTCGCGGCTTCCGTTGCGACCGCCGGGGTGGTCGTCATCGTCGCGCCGAGCACCATCGCCGCCGTGGCGGCCAGGAGCCGCACACGGCTCCGCTTCACCAGAGTCATCTCGCTTGTCTCCATCCATGACGGCACGGCCCTCGCCGACCTCGGCTTGGTACCGATACCATATTCTTGATGGCGAGGATGGTATCGGTACCGTACCTGACGTCAAGCGCGCGCTCATGGGGATTTCACCGGGTCGGCGGGTTTGGCCCCCCGCTCCCCGCCGGAGGGCGGGCGCGCCTCAGGCGCTGCCGCGCCGGACCAGCTCGAAGCCGATGTCGATCGCGCGGCGCTCGACCGGGCCGTTGGCGCGATCGAGGATGAAGCGCGCCGCCTGCCGCCCGATGGCGAAACCGTCGATGCGCACCGTGGTCAGCGCGGGTTCGAGGTCTCGGGCCAGCGCGAGGTCGCCGAAGCCGACGATGGCGAGGTCCTGCGGCACGCGCAGCCCGCGGGCCTGCGCCTCGATGAGGACGCCCAGCGCCAGCGAATCGGAGCTGCAGAACACCGCGTCGATGCCGTCGGGATGCGCGAGCAGTTCCGCCAGGCCGCGGCGACCGCTGCCCAGCGTGGTCGGCGTGGCGACGGTGGCGACCGGCACCTGCGCGACGCCCTGCGCGCGGGCCTGCTCCTGGAAGGCCCGGAAGCGACGCATCGCGCGCTCGTCGCTGCCGGCGACGCCCGCCAGCCGCCGGTAGCCGCGCTCGTGCAGATAGGCGGCCACCTTGCGGCCGACCTCCACATGGGAGAAACCGACCAGCATGTCGATCGGATCGTCGCTCTGGTCCCAGGTCTCGACCACCGGAACGCCGGCCGCGCGCAGGCGCGTGCGGGCCTGCTCGGAATGGCTGGTGCCGGTGAGCACCAGGCCGTCGGGCCGGCGCCCGATCATCGCGTCCAGCCAGGCGTCCTCGCGGGCGTTGTCGTAGCCGGTCTGGCCGAGCAGCACTTGATAGCCGGCCTCGAAGAGCGCCTCCGTCAGGCTCTGCACGGTGTCGAGGAAGACCGGCCCGGCGATCGTCGGGACGGCGACGCCGACCATGCGGCTCTTCATCGACGACAGCGCGCCCGCGAGCAGGTTGGGCACATAGCCGGTCTTGCGGACCGCCTCGGTGACCCGGCCGAGGACCTCGGGAGACACCTGCGACGGCGTGTTGATCGCGCGGGAGGCGGTGATCGGCGCCACACCCGCCAGTTGCGCGACGTCGCGCAGCGTGACGGCACCGCTGCCCTTGCGACGACGGGGACGGGGAAAGCTCTCGGTCTCTGCCATATGGGCGCCGATCATAGGGGCGCGCCGGCGCCTCAGAAGTACTTCACCCAGGCACGACGGGTGCGTCGCTTGTAGGCCGCGAAGGCCTTCACCGGCGGGTACAGCAGCGGGATCAGCGCGAGCCAGATCAGCCAGATCAGCGCGAACCGACCCTCGTCGATGCCCAGGCGCGTGCCCTGGTTGGGGCCGAGCACCGCGAGCGCCACGCGGTAGCCGATCAGCAGCAGGTACAGGTGGAGCAGGTAATAGAACATCGGCGCGCCGCCGAAGACGGCGCAGACCCGGGCGAAGGCTCCGCGCGCGCGCTCGAGCACGGCCAGCAGCGCCAGTCCGATGCCCAGCGTCAGCAGCAGGAAGTCCAGCGACGGCGGGTACTTCGTGAAGTTGAGCCACGACATCGCGGTCTCCAGCGTCGAGGCGCCGCGAACCCACGGCGCGTTCTCGCCGTAGAGATTGAAGCCGCGCAGCAGCGCCAGCAGCGACAGGCAGGCCGCCGCGATCGCCAGCAGCGCGCGACGACGTCGGTCCGAGTCCGAGGCCCGCGCGAACAGCGGCCCCATCGCGAAGCCCAGCAGGATCACGCCCACCCACGGCAGCGCCGGATAGCTCACCCGCACGCGCACGAGGCCTTCCGGGATCAGCCAGTCGCGATGCAGCATCAGCGTCCACGGCGCGTGCCAGGGGCTGTCGGTGGCCACCACGACGCCGGCCAGCAGGTTGTGCCCACCGACGAGGGTCAGGCCGCTCGCCACCAGCAACCAGCGCGGCAGGCGCGACAGCATGGCCAGCGCCAGCATGCTGAAGCCGATCGCCCAGATCACCTGGAGATAGATCACCCCGAAGTGCCCGCTCCATGCGAAGGTCACCAGCGTCAGCTCCAACCCGATCAGCAGCAGTCCGCGCTTGAGCAGGAAGGCGCGCGCGTCGCGGCACGGCGCGCCATCGGGGTTCGCGTAGAGCCAGGCCGACAGCCCGGTCAGGAACACGAACACCGGCGCGCACAGGTGGGCCGCGAGCCGCGAGAAGAAGAGCTCCGGCGGCGTGCCCGGCACCGCCATCGGGTCGCTCACCTGCAGGTGCAGGTAGAAGGTCTCGCGGACGTGATCCAGCAGCATCACGATCATCACCAGACCGCGCAGCGCGTCGATCGAGGCGATGCGCGAGGCCGTCGACGCGATGCTCGTGCTCGTGCTCGTGCTCGTGCTCGTGCTCGTGCTCGTGCTCGTGCTCGTGCTCGTGCTCGTGCTGGACGCTCCCGCGGTCGCTTCGGCCGCAGCGGTCGTGGCCGCCGCGCCGGTTGCATCGGTCACAGTCGCTACGGTTGCCGCAGTTGCCGCGGTCGCAGTGGGCGTCGTCATGAGGCGGGTCGTCATCGGAGTCCTCAGAAGCCGTAGCGCGCCGACAGCGTGATGCCGCGCCCCGCGCCGGGAGCGACCCAGACCTGGCTGTAGGAGCTGGCGTAGTAGACCCGGTCCAGCAGGTTGTCGACGTCGAGCGCGAACGTCCACCGCCGGTCCGGACGATAGCTGGCGGTGAGCTTCCAGGTCGCGTAGCCGGGCAGCGTGAAGTCATCGGCGGCGCTCAGCGGCGCGACGGCGCCTTCCCGCTTCGCGACGAGATTCAGCCCGACGCCCGCCGTCGCCCGGCCGCTGCCCAGCGCGAAGCCGCGCACCAGCAGCAGGTTCGCGCTGTGCCGCGGCACATTGGCCAGTGCGCGCCCGACGAGGAACCGGTTGTTGTCCTCGGTCACCTGCGCGTCGGTGAAGGCATAGGCGAAGGACAGGCGCAGGTCCTGCGCCAGCTCGCCGCCGATATCGAGTTCGACGCCCTGGCTGCGCACCTCGCCGGCGGCGACGGAGAAGTTGTTGGGATCGGTCGGATCGGGCGTCAGCACATTGTTCTTGGCGATCCGGTACACGGCCAGCGTTGCCGACAGCCGGCCGTCGGCGGCATCGAACTTCGCACCCGCTTCCGCCGATCGCCCCTGCTCCGCCGGGAATGGCGTGTAGTCGCGGCTCACGCCGCTGTTGGGCCGGAAGCTGCGGGCGGTCGTCGCATACAGCGCCAGCGTCGGGCCGGGCTGATAGACGATGCCCGCGCGCGGCGAGGTCGCGCCCAGCGACTGGGCGGTGGTGACGTCGTTGCGGCGGTTGAGCAGCGACTGGTCGTAGCGGTCGTGACGCACACCCAGCAGCAGCTTCCACCGCTGGCCCAGATCGATCTGGTCCTGCGCGTACAGCGCGCGAGCACGCTGGGTCTCGCGCGTCCGGTTGGTGAGCGCCATCGCCGGCGGCGACGCGCCATGGACGGGATCGAAGAGGTCGATCGGTGTGGAGGTCGCGACTCGGTACTGCTCGCGGTGGTCGACGAACCGGTAGGCATCCGCGCCAACCAGCAGGTGATGCACGAGTCCGGCGGCGCGCACCGTGCCCAGCAGTTCCAGGCGACCGGACAGGTCGGAGGCATCAAAGGCGCGCGTGCGACGTTGGCGCGTCAGCGTGCGGCCATCGGTTTGGACGAAGCGGGCTTCGGTCGCGGTGCCGTCCAGCGCGCTGTCGCGCTGGCTGAGCCCGCCCTGCAGCGACCAGTGCTCGCCGAGCTGGCGCTGGACGAAGAGCTGGTGCCCGGTGCTGTGGACGGTCGTCGGTCCGTCGCCGGGCTCGCCATAGAAGGCATGGCGCGGCACGCGACCCAGTTGTCCGTTCAGGGCGACGACGCCACGGTCGAAGGTCGCGGCCTGCCGCACCACCTCCAGTTCATACGAGACCGTCGTGTCCGCGTCAGGCATCCAGAGCAGCGACGGCGACAGCATCGAGCGGCGCGCCTCGACATGGTCCCGGTCGCTGCCAGTGTGCTCCCGGGCGGCGATCAGCCGATAGGCCAGGCGCTCGCTGATCGGACCGGTGGCATCGGCGGTCGTGCGGAAGCGGCCATGGCTGCCGATCGAGGTGCCGAGCGCGTACTCCGGCTCGAACAGCGGCTTCTTGGTCGTGATGTTGACGGTGCCGCCGGGCTCGCCGCGGCCGTACAGCGCCGAGGCCGGACCCTTGAGCACCTCGACCGACGCGGTGCTGGCGGTGTCGCGCAGGCCGTTGTAGCCGCGGCTCGAGCTGAAGCCATTGACCAGGTAGTCCGAGCCGAAGTTCGGATCGCCGGTGAAGCCGCGCATCGCGTAGCTGTCCCACAGGCCGCCGAGGTTGCTCTGGCGGGCGATGCCGCTGGCCAGGTCGAGCGCCTGGTCCAGGCGGGTGGCGCCGGCATCGGCGAGCAGCGTCTCGGACAGCACCCGCACGCTCTGCGGGATGTCGCGCACCGGTGTGTCGGTCTTCATCGCGCCGGTGACGACCAGCGTGCGATAGGGCTGGCGCGTGCCCCGCACGGTGACGGCATTCAGGGCGGCATCGGCGGCGGGCCCGGGTGGTGCAGCGGTCGGGGCAGCGGCCGGTGCATCAGCCCATGCAGCGCTGGGCGCAGCGATCGCAGTCGGCGCTGCGGACGCCGGCGCCGCGGGAGGCTCCGGGCTCGCCGCCTGCGCCCGGAGGCCGGGCGCGGTCAGCGCCAGTTGAAGGACGAGGATCGACGGCAGGGACAGGGGAAGAAGCGAAGACGCGCGCGCGCCTTCGGCACGCGGGAGGGCGAAAGAGGACATGGCAAGCGAGGAATGACCGCAGGGCGCGCGACGACAGGTCGGCGCCAACGTGCGTGATGAACCAGAGGGCGAAAGCGGGCGCGGGGCGCGCAGGCGGTTCAGGCGGCGGTCGGAGGGCCTCGCGGCTTCGCGACGCTCCAGTCGCGGGCAGGGATCTCGCCGCGGGGCCAGGCAACGGGCGGCGGACTCGCCTCGGCATGAGTCAGCAGCGAGGGCGGCGAGTGGCCGAGCGCGACGGCCTGCGCATGGAACAGGCACCACGCGCAGGTGTCCGTCTGCCCGCCGGCCTCGCCGCCGGCATCGGAGGCATCGGAGGCACCGACGGCATCTCCGGCATCGCTTCCCACATCAACGGCATTGCCCGGCAGAGCCGGGACGTCGCTTCTCGCCTGGTCGATGTCGATCGACCGGTCCACCGAGGTGGCCATCGCCACGACGCCGGACGGCGCGCCGATCGGCTGCGCCAAGTGCCACGCCTCATGCAGCGGACGGCCCAGCAGGCCGCATGCCAGCACGAGCAGCAGCAGCCAGGTGGTACGGAAGCGGCGAGTCGGGGACATCAGGAACAGAACAGCGGCGCCGGCAAGGGGCGGTCGAGCGGACCGGGCATTCTGCACGAGCTTCCGCCTGTCGCCTTCGTCGCGCCCTGCGCCCCGTCCCCCAGCACGGCAACGCCCGGCACCGGAGCGCTGGTGCCGCGCGATCGGAGCAGGTCGACGCTCCTCATTTTCAAAAGATGCACGTTTCTGCACGTTGTTTTCTTGTTTTTGCATGTTTATGATGAACCATGGACATCACGATTCCCCTGGCGCGACGCGACGCGATCCTTGAGCGACTGGAGCGGGGCGAGGCGGTCGTCGCCGCCGCGCTGGCGGTCGAATTCCAGGTCTCCGAGGATGCGATCCGGCGCGATCTGCGGTCCCTGGCCGCCGAAGGGCGATGCCGGCGCGTCTACGGTGGCGCCCTGCCCTTGTTGCCCGAAAGCAAGCCGATGGCGGCCCGCATCGACCAGGACCGCGACCGCAAGGCGGCGTTGGCCCGGCGGGCGGCCGCAACGGTGCAACCCGGCGAGTTCCTCTTCCTGGATGCCAGCAGCACCAACCTCGTGCTGGCCGAATTCCTGCCCGAGGATCACGTCGGGACGGTGGCCACCAACTCGATCGACATCGCCGCCGCGGTGCTGCGCCGTGGCGATCTCTCGCTCCTGATGGTCGGCGGCAGTGTCGATCCCGAGGTCGGTGGCTGCGTCGACGCGGCCGCGGTCCAGGCGGTGGGTGCGATGAACATCGACCGCTGCTTCGTCGGTGCCTGCGCCGTTTCGACCCGGACCGGCGTCAGCGCGGTCCACAGCGGCGATGCACAGTTCAAGCGCGCCCTGCTGTCCGCGAGCCAGGTCTGCATGGCCCTGATCACGAACGAGAAGTTCGAAGCCAGGGCGCCGCACCGGGTCGCGGCCGCGAAGGACCTCGACCACTTCGTCGTCGAACGGAATGCGCCGCTGAAGGCCCTCGATGCGCTGCGCAGCGCCGGCGCGCACGTCCTGAAAGCCGACCGCCCGACCTGAGCACGGTCCGCGTCGCGCAACTCTGCAGATTCATTGCATTGGTGAACGCCTATGACTTCCTCCGATAGTCCTGCATCCCGCCTGGCCACGCGCCTGGCGTTCTGGGTCGCAGGTTTTGGCGTCGCGGCATGGGCCCCACTGGTCCCGTTCGCGAAACAGCGCCTGCAGGTCGACGACGGCACGCTCGGCCTGCTGCTGCTGTGCCTGGGCATCGGCTCGGTGGCCGCGATGTCGAGAACCGGCCCGCTCTGCGCCCGCCATGGCAGCAAGCCGGTGATCGTCGCGGGCGGCGTGGGGATGATCCTGCTGCTGCCGCTGTTGTCGGTCGTCAGCACGACATGGCTGATGGCCTTGACCCTGCTCGGCTTCGGCGCGGCGCTCGGGTCGCTCGATGTGGCGATGAACGTCCATGCGGTCGAGGTCGAACGCGACGCGGGGCGGCCGATGATGTCCGGCTTCCATGCGCTGTTCAGCGTCGGCGGCTTCGCGGGCGCCGGGTTGGTGACGCTGATGCTGTCGCAAGCGGTCAGCCCCCTGGCGGCCACCCTGATCTGCGCGAGCCTGATGGCGGCGGCGATGATCGTCACCGCGCCGCGCCTGCTCGTCAGAGCCGCCGCTGCGCCGGCGGCGTCGACGGAGGGCTTGCTGGCTCTGCCACGAGGCCCCGTGGTGCTGCTGTCGGCGCTTGCGGCCGTGACCTTCCTCGTGGAGGGCGCCCTGCTCGACTGGAGTGCGCTGCTGCTCATGGACACCGGCCTGACCTCGGCGGAACGCGCGGGCCTCGGATACGCGCTGTTCGCCGTCGCGATGACGGTGGGGCGATTCGGTGGCGACGCCGTCACCACCCGCTTCGGCGACCGGGTAGTGGTGTTCTGGGGTGGCCTGACCGTTCTGCTCGGCTTCTTGCTCCTGCTCCTGGTCCGGCAAGTCGAGGTGGCCCTGGCCGGCTTCGTGCTCATCGGCCTGGGCGCATCGAACGTCGTGCCGGTGCTGTTCCGGCAAGCGGGCTCCCAGCAGGCCATGCCGGCGGCGCTCGCCATCTCGGCCGTCACGACGGTGGGATATGCCGGCTACCTCCTGGGCCCGGCGGTGCTGGGCTTCGTGTCCAGGCAGGCCGGCTTGCCGGCGGCATTCTGGATGCTGGCCGGGTTGATGGTCCTGGTGCCCCTCCTCGCGCGATCCGCGACCACCACCCCGGCGGTGGATGCGGATGCGCGTGCGCCCGAGGCGTCGAGAGGCACACCATGAAGCTGGCTCATGTGGCGCTCTGGACGCGAGACCTCGACGGCGCTGCCGCGTTCTGGGAGACCTACTTCGGAGCGATCGTGGGCGCGCCTTACCGCAGCCAACGACGGCCAGGCTTCGTGTCGCGATTCGCGGAGCTTCCAGGTGCCGCGGCCCGGATCGAGCTGATGACGGCGCCATGGCTGGAGGCCGCGGCCACGGAAGAGCGTCCGGGGTGGGACCACGTCGCGGTCTCCGTGGGGAGCGCCGCCGCGGTCGACGAGCTCGCCGCTCGCTGCGCCGCTGACGGCCGGCTGGTCTCGGCGCCCCGCCTGACGGGCGATGGCTACTACGAGGCGGTGCTGGCGATGCCGGACGGGACTCGCATCGAAGTGACCTCTTGAGGCGATGAGCGATGACGCTTGCGCCGAACGAGGCGCCGCCGTGTGCAGATGGCCGGGTGCGGCAGCACCCACGTTGCGCCGCAAGCGCCCTACCTGAGCGGCGACCCAAGCCGGCGGCCGGACGAAAAAAAAGCACCTGGCGTTGCCGCCGGGTGCTTGGGTCATCTACCAATTCTGGTAGGCGCGATTGGATTCGAACCAACGACCCCCACCATGTCAAGGTGGTGCTCTAACCAACTGAGCTACGCGCCTGAAATACTCGGCCAGCGGTGGTCAACCCACTGGTCCGCAAAACAAATCGCCCGTTTGAAGCGGGCGATCTGCTGAGGTGTCCCGAAGGACTTGCCTACCAATTCTGGTAGGCGCGATTGGATTCGAACCAACGACCCCCACCATGTCAAGGTGGTGCTCTAACCAACTGAGCTACGCGCCTGAAGAGCCTCGTAGTATATGCCGGATTTTTGCGTCCGTCCAGGAAGCGGCAGAAAAAGATCCCTCGCCCTTCAGCGTCGGCGCGCGCTGCGCACGCCGCTCACCTGCGAGAGCGCCACCAGCGTCTGCTGCAACCGCTGCGCATCGCTCACTTCGACAGTGAAATTCATCCGCGACAGATCACTGCGCGCCGGCTTGCCCTTGCCGCTCTGCTGGTTCACCGACACCACGTTCAGCTTGTCCTTGGCGAACAGCTCCAGCACATCGCGCAGCAGCCCCGGACGGTCCGCCGCCTCGACGACGAGGTCCACCGGATAGAGCGCGCCCTTGCCCGCCCGGTCCGGCGCGGGCTCGCCCCAGGCCACCGCGATCACGCGCTCCGGCGCGGACTGCGCCATCTGCCGGAGGTTGGCGCAGTCCGCGCGGTGGATCGCCACGCCCTTGCCGCGGGTCACATAGCCGGTGATCGGATCCGGCGGCGCCGGCCGGCAGCAGCGCGCCAGGCTCGTCAGCAGCGAGTCCACGCCCACCACGAGCACCCCGCCCTTGGGCGTGCGTCCTTCGCCGACAGCGCCCTTGGTGTGCTTCTGGACGAGCAGCTCTTCCTCGTCCGCCTCCGGCACCGGCGGACGCAGCAAGGTTTCGATGTTGCGCAGCGAGTACTCGTCCTTGCCGACGACCTCGAACAGCGCGTCCGCGCTCTTGAAGCCGAGCCGGCCGGCCAGGTCGTCCAGCTTGATCGCCGTCTTGCCCTCGCGCTGCAGCAGCTTCTCGACGAGTTCTCGCCCCTTGGCGATCGTCTGCGACTGCACCTGCGCGTTGAACCAGGCGCGGACCTTGGCCTTGCTGCGCTGGCTCTGCAGATAACCCAGCTCCGGATTGAGCCAGTCCAGCGACGGGCCGCCCTCCTTCAGCGCGACGATCTCCACCGTCTGCCCGCTCTGCAGCGGAGTGTTCAGCGGCACCATCTGGCCGTCGACCTTGGCGCCGCGGCAGCGATGCCCGAGGTCGGTGTGCACCGCGTAGGCGAAGTCCACCGCGGTCGCGCCCGCGCACAGCTCGACCACGTTGGCCTGCGGCGTGAACACGTAGATGCGGTCATCGAAGCTCGGCCCGCTCTCCGCGACGTAATCGCGCTCCCAGGCCAGCAGTTGCCGCAGCACCGCCTTGCGCGCCTGCGCGACCTGTTCCTCGAATTCCCCCGCGGCGCTGACGCCGGCGTAGCCCTTGGTACCGGCTTCCTTGTAGGCCCAGTGGGCGGCGACGCCATGCTCGGCATGCTCATGCATCGACCGCGTGCGGATCTGCACCTCCATCGGCCGGCCGTCCGCCGCGATCACCACCGTGTGCAGCGACTGGTAGCCATTGGGCTTGGGGCGCGCGATGTAGTCGTCGAACTCACCGTCCACCGGCTTGTAGAGTTCGTGCAGCCGTGCCAGCACCGCATAGCAATCCGCCACCTCGGGCACCACGACGCGCAGCGCGCGCAGGTCGAAGACGCGCTCGAGCGTGAGGCCCTTGCCGCGCATCTTTTTCCAGATGCTGTACAGGTGCTTGGGCCGCCCCTGCACCTGCGCCGCGATGCCATGGGCCTGCAGTTCGCGCTCCAGCGCGGCGCGCACCGACTCCACCGACTGCTCGCGCTCGACCCGCTTCTCGTGCAGGCCCTTGGCGAGCTGGTGGTAGTGCTCCGGCTCCAGGAAGCGGAAAGCCAGGTCCTCCAGCTCCCACTTGATCTGCCAGATGCCCAGCCGGTTGGCCAGCGGCGCGAACACCTGCAGCGATTCCGCCGCCAGCTCGCGCGGACACGGCGTCTTTGTCGCCGCGTACCAGCGCAGCGACTGCAGCCGCGACGCCAGCCGCAGCAGCACCACCCGCAGGTCGCGAGAGAACGCCAGCAGCATCTTGCGCACCAGCTCGGTCTGCTCCTGCCGGCGCTGCTCCTCGACGCGCGCCTCGCGGGCAGCCCGCTGGATCTGCACCAGGCGACGCGTGTGCGCCACCAGGCTCGCGTCGCTCTCGCCGAAGGCCTTGGCGACGATCTCCTCGGGCTTGTTCAGGTAGTCGCCGGCATACACCAGGTAGGAGGCGGCCTGCATCGACGGCGCCGCGCCGACGCCGGCCAGGATCGCCGCCACGCCGTCGGCGTGATCCAGCGCCGGTTCGCCGGTGCCCAGGCGGTGGTCCGCCAGCAGCGGCTCCGCGAACGCGCGGGCCCGGCGCACCGGGTCCGCGGTTTCCTCGGCGCGCGGTGGCGCGGCCGGCAAGCGATTGGGCAGGTCCCCGTCCAGCAGGGCCACGATGGGCGCCGCCTGGTCCTGCCGCAGCCCCAATTCCGTCTTCATTCGTCGTTCATCCGTGTCCTCGTGGCGCGATCCGCCGACGGGACGTCATCCGCGGTCGAGGAATCGCTCCACCACCTGGATCTGTTGTTCTTGCACCAGCGTCGGCGCATGGCCGACGCCCGGGAACTCGTGCAGTTCGGCGCGCGGACCGCGCTGCGTCATCAGTTCGGCCGTGGCCCGCGTGAGCAGGTCGGATTCGGCACCGCGCAGCAGCAGCGTCGGGCAGCGGACCGCGTCGTAGGCCGCCCAGAGCTGGGCCTCGCCGGCCTTGGCCAGCTCCGGCGTCAGGCCGGCCAGGCCCTGGCCGATGCGCGGGTCGTAGTGCAGCCGGCAGCGGTCGCCGTCGGGCTTGAACATCGCGCGCGACAGTGCCAGCCATTGCTCGTCGGTATGCGGGCCGAAGCCCTGCGAGATGCCGCGCAGGTAGTCGGCACCCTGCTGGCAGTTCTCGAACTGCGGCGCGCGTCCCAGGTAGCTGGCGATGCGCTGCAGCGCGACGAACTCGATGGTCGGCCCCACGTCGTTGAGGATCAGCCGCTTGATCGGGCTGGACGGCATCGCCGCCAGTGCCAGGCCGATCAAGCCGCCCATCGAGGTGCCGAGCCAGTCCACCTGCGTGACGCCGATGCGCGCCATCAGCGTCACCATGTCCGACACGTATTGCGGCAGCTGGTAGTTGCGCGGATCGCCCAGCCATTCCGACTCCCCGCGGCCCACCACATCGGGGCAGATCACCCGGAAGCGGTTGCTCAGGCGCCTGGCGATCACGTCGAAGTCGCGCCCCTGGCGCGAGAGGCCGTGCACGCACACCAGCACCCGCGGGTTGTCGGCCTGCCCCCATTCCCAATAGGCGACCTGGTGAAGGCCGCAAGGGCTCAGCGCCTGGACTTTTTTCAACAAGGGTTCAGACATCGCTCGTATCCTTTGCACCCATCCTAACAACCCTGAAGAGGACGCGGCATGCTGAAAGGAAAGACGGCCCTGGTCACCGGCTCGACGAGCGGCATCGGATTGGGGATTGCCCTGACCCTGGCCCGCCAGGGCGCGGACATCGTGCTCAACGGCTTCGGCGACCATGCGGGCCCGAAGGCCGAGGTCGAGGCGCTGGGGGTGAAGGTCGGTTATCACGGCGCCGACATGAGCAAGCCCGCCGAGATCGAAGCCATGATGGCCTACATCGACCAGCAGTTCGGCGGCTGCGACATCCTCGTCAACAACGCCGGCATCCAGCACGTCGCCAATGTCGACGAGTTCCCGCCCGAGAAATGGGATGCGATCCTGGCGATCAACCTCAGCTCCGCCTTCCACACGATGCGCCTGGCCCTGCCCGGCATGAAGAAGAAGCAGTGGGGCCGCGTCATCAACATCGCGTCGACGCATGGCCTGGTGGCCTCGGCCGGCAAGTCGGCCTACGTGGCGGCCAAGCATGGCCTGGTCGGCCTCACCAAGGCAGCGGCGCTGGAAACCGCCACGCTGCCGGTCACCGTCAACGCGATCTGCCCGGGCTGGGTGCTGACGCCGCTGGTCCAGAAGCAGATCGACGCGCGCAGTGAAAAGGACAAGCTCGATCCGGCCGAGGCCAAACGGCAGTTGCTCGCCGAGAAGCAGCCCTCGCTGCAGTTCACGACGCCGGAAGAGCTCGGCGCGCTGGCGGTGTTCCTGTGCTCGGACGCGGCGGTCAATGTCCGGGGCCAGGCCTGGGCGATGGACGGCGGCTGGACCGCGCAGTAAGCCGGACCCCGCACCAATGAAAACGCCCGGTCGAGCCGGGCGTTCTTCATTCAGGGGAGGCGTCTTCAGCGGGTCATCACCACATTGCCGCTGACATTGACCGTGACGGTGGCCTTGCCGGACTCGACCGGCAGCGCCTCGTCGGCGCTGGCCGCCATCGCCTTGAAGCGGGGCGCCGCGGCCATCATCACCGGCGTCGGCTGGTCGGCGTTGACGCTGACCTCGCCGATCCGGTAGCCGGCGTAGCCGAACTGCTGGGCATACACCGAAGCCTTGGCCTTGTAGCTGGCGATCGCCTGCGACACCACCTCGTTCTCGGCCTTCTCACGCGCCTCGCGCGACAGCCCATAGCTGACGTTGGCGATGGCCAGCGACTGGATGCGGCCGCTCAGCTTGGAGATGGCTTCCATGTCGCGGCCCTGCACCAGCAGTTCCACGCTGCCCTGCCAGCCGGTGATCTGCGGCGAACCGCTGGTGCCCGGCTTCACCTGGCCATAGCGGGGATAGACAGACAGATTGCCGGCCTGCAGGTCGACCTGGCCCGGCTTGGCGATCTTGCGGGCCTCGGCCAGCGCGGCGTCCAGGGCTTGCTTGAGCTCGTTCTGGACCGCGGCGGCCTCCTTGCCCTCGCGGGTCGTGGAGAAGCGCAGCTGGAGCAGGTCGCGGGCCACCTCGGTGGTGGCGGAGGCGCTCAGCGCCAGGACGTCGGTCTTCGCAGGTTCGGCATTCGAAATCACGGGCACCAGGGCGACCGCGCCAGCGGCGATCAGGGTACGAGCCAGCTTCTTGGAGGTTCGGATCATTCGGGTTCCTACGGAGAGTCCTCGGGGAGGCCAGCATAACGGGTGAGGAAACCGTCACGGTTGACCAGTTTTGCGTCCCTTTTGTAGGCCATTCGATCCCCCCTTGTGACTGCTCCAAGGCGCTGTTACAAAAGATGTAACCATCCAGTAAGGACTGCTGCATCCCGCAAACAGGCGGGAAAACTGCCCTTACAGTGCCGCTGTTACAAATTCCGGAGTGGCCGCCATGCAAAGCACAACCCGCCCTAACCGCATCCTGGTCGTGGACGACGATGCCCGCATCCGCGACCTGCTGCGCCGCTATCTCGCCCAGGAGGGCTTCGAGGTCCTGCTGGCCGAGGACAGCAAGGCGCTGAACAAGCAGCTGACCCGCGAGACCGTGGACCTGATCGTCCTGGACCTGATGCTCCCGGGCGAGGACGGCCTGTCGATCTGCCGCCGCCTGCGTGCCGCCGGCGACAACACGCCGATCATCATGCTGACCGCCAAGGTCGAGGAAGTGGACCGCATCGTCGGTCTGGAAGTCGGCGCCGACGACTACCTGGCCAAGCCCTTCAACCCCCGCGAACTGCTGGCCCGCATCAATGCGGTGCTGCGCCGCCGTCCGCCGCCGGAAGCGCCGGGCGCGCCGTCCAAGGAACCGATGACGGTCCAGTTCGGCCCGTTCGAGTTCGACCTGGCGCTGCGCCGCCTGGCCAAGAACGGCGAGCCGGTGCCGCTGACCACCGGCGAGTTCTCGATGCTCAAGGCGCTGGTGCGGCATCCGCGCCAGCCGCTGTCGCGCGACAAGCTGGCGATGCTGGCCCGCGGCCGCGAGTTCGAGCCGTTCGACCGCAGCCTGGACGTGCAGGTCTCGCGCCTGCGCAAGCTGCTGGAAGAGGATCCGGCGCAACCGCGCTTCATCCAGACGGTCTGGGGCGTGGGCTACGTCTTCGTGCCCGACGAAGCGGCCTGATCCCGCTGCCCGCCTGCCGCGCCGCGTGCGCAAGTCCGGAGGCCGGCGACGGTCGCCGGCCGATGCCCTGAAAGCCGTCGATTCCCGTGACCCCTCCCCGTCTGGCGCTCAACCTGTTCTGGCGCACTTTCGCGCTGCTGGCGCTGCTGCTGGCCGCGGGCGTGCTGGCCTGGCAACAGACCTTCAAGGCCCTGGAGGCCGAACCGAAGGCGCTCGAGGCCGCGCAGCAGCTGGCCGGCCTGGTGAACCTGTCGCGGGTGGCGCTCTCCAGCACCGACGCGATCAACCGGGTGGCGGTGGTCAAGTCGATCGCGCGCAGCGAGGCGGTGTCGGTCGAGGTGGCCGAGGCCACCGACCGCTGGCTCCCGTATGAGAACTCCCCCTTCGCGCAGCGCCTGCGCAAGGAACTCGTCTCGCGGCTGGGCCCGCAGACGGTGCTGGCCAGCGGCCTGAACGGGGTGCCCGGGCTGTGGGTGCGCTTCGACGTCGGCCCCGACCAGTTCTGGTTGCAGACCAATCCCGCGCCGCTGCAGGCCAACTTCTCCAGCAACTGGTGGTGGATCGCCATCGCGCTGGGCGCCTCGCTGCTGGGCGCGGCGGCCATCGCCCGGCTGATCAACCAGCCGCTGCGGGAACTGTCCATCGCCGCGAGCCGCATCCGCGAGGGCGAGTACGACTCGCGCCTGGACGAGAGCACGCTGACCAGCGAGATCCGGGAGGTCAACATGGGCTTCAACCGGATGGCGCGCGAGCTGGCGAAGATGGAAGAGGACCGCAGCGTGATGCTGGCGGGCATCTCGCATGACCTGCGCACGCCGCTGGCGCGCCTGCGGCTCGAGGCGGAGATGAGCGTCAACGACGAGCAGGCGCGGACCTACATCGCGCAGGACATCGACCAGCTCGACGCGATCATCAACAAGTTCATGGACTACGCGCGGCCGAGCGAGCTGCAGCTGCAGGCGCTCAACCTGCGCGAGCTGGTCGAGCGCGAGGCGCAGGGCTTCCGCGATCCGCAGCAGATCGTGATCAGCGTGCGGCTGTCCGCGGCGCTGCGCATCTGGACCGACCCGACCGAACTGGGCCGGATCCTGCTCAATCTCTTCGAGAACGCGCGCCGCTACGGCCATCACGGCGACGAGCCCGCGCGCGTGGACGTCACCGCCGAGGCCGACAGCGCGTGGGTCCTGCTGACGGTGCGCGACCACGGCCCAGGCGTGCCGCCGGACAAGCTGTCCAAGCTGACGACGCCCTTCTATCGGGGCGACACCGCCCGCACCGCCGCGACCGGCGCGGGCCTGGGCCTGGCGATCGTCGAGAAATCGGTGCAGCGCCTGGGCGCGCACCTGCGCCTGTCCAACGCCGACGACAGCGGCTTCGTCGCGCAGCTGCGCCTGAAGCGCGCCAGCGTCTGAGATTCAGGCAGCGGTCGCTGCGTCTCAGCGGCGCGAGAGCGCCATGCCGATCGATGCGGGTGCCGTCGGCTTGAAGCCGAATTTCGCATAGAGGTGCTGGGCATCGCCGTCCGCGATCAGGCTCACGTAGCCGCCTTCGGGCACGTGAGCATCAAGCCAGCCGCGGATCTCGGTCATGATCCGCTTGCCCAGGCCGCGCCCTTGATGAGCGGGCAGGACCGCGATGTCGCAGACCTGATAGAAGCAGCCGCCGTCGCCGATCACGCGGCCCATCGCCACCGGTTGCCCGCCGGCGTCAAGCAACTGGACTGCGAAGAGCGTGTTGGGCAGGCCGCGCGCGGCCGCTTCGGCGGACTTGTCGCTGAGGCCGCTGGCCACCCGCAAATGACGGTAGGTCGCGGCGTCGGGCGTCGCCAGGAGGACGGTGATGGCGGTGTCGTTCATGAACCGATTCTGGTCCAGCCGGGCGCCAAGTCTTGTCACGAGGCCTCGCCCGGCCGATCGCCCTCCCGCCGCTCGCGGGGGAGCGCGGGATGAGCGTACTCAGGCGCTGCGCACCAGCAGGCAGACCGCGCGCGCCTCGATGGCCTTGAGCTCGCCGACGGGGCCCATCTTCTCGGCCGTCTTGGCCTTCACGTTGATCTGGCCGGCATCGATGCCGAGCGCCTGCGCCAGACGCTCCCGCATCGCCGGGATGTGCGGCGCCATCTTCGGCTGCTGGGCGACGATCGTGCTGTCGAGGTTGCCGATGACCCAGCCCTGCGCCTTCACGCGGCGGTAGGCCTCGGCCAGCAGCACCATCGAGTCCGCGCCCTTGAACTCGGCGGCGGTGTCGGGGAAGAGCTTGCCGATGTCGCCCAGCGCGGCGGCACCGAGCAGCGCGTCGGTGATCGCATGCGCGAGCGCGTCCGCGTCCGAATGACCCAGCAGGCCATGCGTGTGCGGGATCGTGATGCCGCCGAGGATCAGCGGGCGGCCGGCGACGAGCTGGTGGGTGTCCCAGCCCTCGCCGATGCGGAAGTTCAGAACCATGTCGAAGAGGCGAAGCTGCGAGGTCTGCGAAAGGCGCGCGGCGCCGGGATCAGTGCGGCAGGGCGTTGGTGACGACCAGCGGCCCGTTGCGGGTCACGATCATCGTGTGCTCGAACTGCGCGGAGAGGTTGCCCTTTACGCCGGAGAGCGTCCAGCCGTCGGCCTCCTCGTCGACCCAGCGGCTCTTCGTCGACAGGAAGGGCTCGATGGTGATGACCATGCCTTCCTCGAGGATGCGCGTGTCGTTCGGGTCGTAATAGCCGGGGATGGTCTTGGGCTCCTCGTGCAGCGAGCGGCCGACGCCGTGGCTGCAGAGGTTCTCGATGATCTTGAA
This sequence comes from Roseateles chitinivorans, assembly GCF_002761755.1. GTDB lineage: Bacteria > Pseudomonadota > Gammaproteobacteria > Burkholderiales > Burkholderiaceae_C > Roseateles > Roseateles chitinivorans. Next base: position 83,519 of record NZ_PEOG01000012.1, on the reverse strand, counting down.
CCGGTGCGCCCTGGCCACCCGCTCGATCGCGTGGCCGATGCGATTGAGCCGCGCGCCCGGCTTCACTTCCTTCATCGCCTGCTCCAGCGCGTACTGCGCGGCGAAGACCAGCTGGGTCTTGGTCGGCGTCGTCGGCGGAACGATGCGCGTGCCGCCGGTGTCGCCGAAGTAGCCGTTCATCTCGGCCGACACGTCGACATTGACGACGTCGCCCTTCTGGATGACGCGATCGCCGGGAATGCCATGCGCGGCCTGCTCGTTGATGCTGATGCAGGTGGCGCCGGGGAAGTCGTACATGACCCGTGGCGCCGACCGCGCGCCGAAGTCCTGCAGCCAGCGCGCGCCCATCTCGTCGAGTTCGCGCGTGGTCATGCCGGGCCGGATCGCGTCCAGCATGCGGCGCAGCACGGTGGCGACCGCCTCGCCGACGGCCTTCAGGCCCTGGATATCGTCCTCGGATTGGACCGTCATGCGCGGCTCCTCAGCAAGCGTTCGGCCAACGCGAAGTCGGCGGGATAGGTGACCTTGAAGTTCTCCATCGAGGCCTCGACCAGGCGCGGCGCATGGCCGAGGGCCTCGATCGCGCTGGCCTCGTCGGTGACGCCGTCCAGCGGCCCGGCCAGCGCCGGCGCCAGCAGGCCCAGCCGGAACATCTGCGGCGTCTGCGCGGCCCACTTGCCGCGGCGATCGACGGTGGCGGCGACGCGGGCCGCGCCCTCCGCGGCCGCGGCATCCTTGAGCGTGTCGGCCACCGGCAGCGCGAGCAGGCCGCCGACCTCGTCGTCGGCGCAGGCGTCGATCAGCGCGTCGACCCATTCCGGCCGCAGCAGGCAGCGGGCGGCGTCATGCACCAGCACCCAGTCATGCGGCTGGGCGCCGCGCTCGCGCAGCGTCGACAGGCCGGCGGCGACCGTGTCGGCGCGCGTGGCACCGCCGGTGCGGGCGATCCAGCCCCGCTCGCCCGCGAAACCGGGTACGGCCGCCTCGAACTGGTCGTCCTCGGGCGACAGCACGACCAGGGTGGCGTCGATCCGGGCCACGGCACCCAGCGCCGCGAGCGTGTGGGCGATCAGCGCCTGGCCGGCGAGCGGAACGTATTGCTTGGGACGGTCGGCGCCGGAGCGGCTGCCGATGCCCGCGGCGGGCACCAGCGCGAAGCAGCGTGGCTGCATCCCCGCAGGGCCGATCGGGAAGGAACTCATGGGGCGCGATTGTAGGGAGCGGCGCCGGGCCCGACCGATCGGCGAAAATCCGGCCCTTCGCTCCTCCCGGAACCGACTCCCGTGCTCGCCATCGCCGACCTCCGACGCCGCCTGACCGCGCTGGGCGCCAACGACGCCCACGTCGGCCGCGTGCTGCGTCACTGGGTCCAGGCCCGCCCCCTGACCGACGGCCGGCGCAAGCTGGAGCACTACCTGCCGCAAGCGGTGCGGGAGGCGCTGCCGGCGCTGATGGACGAGCTCCATGGCCTGGCGACGCTGGTCGAGCGCCATCCCGGCGAGGACGGCTCGGCGAGGCTGCTGGTCGGTCTGAAGGACGGCCAGACTGTCGAGAGCGTGCTGCTGCCGCGCGACGGGCTGTGCGTCTCCAGTCAGGTCGGCTGCGCGGTCGGCTGCCGCTTCTGCATGACCGGCAAGGACGGCCTGCTGCGCCAGGTCACCAGCGCCGAGATCGTCGCCCAGGTGGCGCTGGCGCGGCGCGAGCGCGTGGTGAAGAAGGTCGTGTTCATGGGCATGGGCGAGCCGTCGCACAACCTGGAGGCGGTGCTCGAGGCGATCGAGCTGCTCGGCACGGAAGGGAACATCGGCCACAAGAACCTGGTGTTCTCGACCGTCGGCGATCCCCGCGCCTTCGAGCGCCTGGGCGCCGGACCGGTGAAGCCGGCGCTGGCGCTGTCGCTGCACACGACCAAGGCGGCGCTGCGGCAGGAACTGCTGCCGCGCGCGCCGCGGCTGACGCCGCGGGAGCTCGTCGAGGCCGGCGAGCGCTACGCCCGCCAGACCGGTTATCCGATCCAGTACCAGTGGACGCTGCTCGAAGGCGTCAACGACGGCGACGACGAGCTCGACGGCATCGTCGACCTGCTGCGGGGCCGCTACGGCGTGCTCAACATGATTCCGTACAACAGCGTGCCCGAGCTGCCTTTCCAGCGCCCGGCCTGGGACAAGGCGCGCGACATCGCCCGGCGCCTGCATCAGCGCGGCGTGCTGACCAAGCTGCGCGATTCCGCCGGGCAGGACGTCGACGGCGGCTGCGGCCAGCTGCGGGCGCGCAGCCTCGACACCCCGGCGACGATGCGCGACATGCGCCGGGCGATCCCGATCACGCCCGCCGGCTGAACATCCCGCCAGCGAGCACGGGCTCCTGACATCGCCTGTCGCCGCGCCCTCCCTACAATTCCCGCAGGCCCCTTTCCGGGGCTGTCCTCATTTGTGCGCCATGCAGCTGTCCTCGATCTCCCCCGGCAAACGCTTCACCCTGCCCCGCCCCACCGGCTCCGCCGACGCGCTGCTGCTGGCCCGCTTCGCGCGGCAGCAGCTGGACGCCGGCCGCCTGACGGTGATCGTCACCGCCGAGCCCGGCGACACGCAGCGCCTGGAGGACGAGCTCAAGTTCTTCGCCCCCGAGCTGCGCGTGGCCGTGTTCCCGGACTGGGAAACGCTGCCCTATGACAGCTTCAGCCCGCACCAGGACCTGATCTCCGAGCGCCTGGCCACGCTGTGGCGGCTGCTGCAGGCCAATGGCAAGCCGGTGACCGAGCGCGACCTCGACATCGTGCTGCTGCCCGCGACGACCGCGCTCACCCGGCTCGCCCCGCCGTCCTTCCTGGCGGCGACGACCTTCAACTTCCGCCAGAAGCAGCGGCTGGACGAGGCGGGCCTGAAGCAACAGCTGACCCTGGGCGGCTACCAGCACGTCAGCCAGGTCGTCTCGCCCGGCGAATACGCGGTGCGCGGCGGCCTGATCGACCTCTACCCGATGGGCTCGCCGGTGCCCTACCGCGTCGACCTGTTCGGCGACGAGGTCGATTCGATCCGCGTCTTCGATCCGGACTCCCAGCGCTCGCTGTACCCGGTGCCGGAGGTCCGCCTGCTGCCCGGTCGCGAGTTCCCGATGGACGAGGCGTCGCGCAAGGCCTTCCGCGCCCGCTGGCGGGAAAAGATGGACGGCGACCCGACCCGGTCGCGCCTCTACAAGGACATCGACACCGGCCTGGCCACCGCCGGCATCGAGTACTACCTGCCGCTGTTCTTCGACGAGGTCGCCAGCGTCTTCGACTACCTGCCCGCCGAGGCCGGCCTGGCGCTGCACGGCGAGGTCGACGAGGCGCTGCAGCGCTTCTGGACCGACACCCGCGAGCGCCACCGCTTCCTGCAGCACGACCCGGACCGGCCGATCCTCCCGCCCGAGGAGATCTTCCTGCGTCCCGAGGACTTCTTCACCGCGACGCATCGGCATGCGGTGCTGTCGATCCGCGGCCAGGACGCGGTCGACTATGCCCGCCCGCTGCCCGACGTCAGCGTCGAGCGCGGCGCGCAGGAGCCGCTGGCGCGCCTGGCCGCCCACCTGAAGGACACGAAGTTCCGCGTGCTGCTGCTGGCCGAGAGCGAGGGCCGCCGCGAAAGCCTGCTGGAACTGCTGCGCGACAACCGGATCGATCCCCCCTCGGTCAAGGACCTGGCCGAGTTCGAGGCCAACCCGGACGAGCGCTTCGCGATCACCGCCGCGCCGCTGGCCGCGGGCTTCTTCTGGAACGAGCCGGACGAGGGCCGCCAGATCCAGCTCTTCACCGAGACCGAGCTGTTCGCGACGACGCCCACGACGCGCCGGCGCCGCAAGCAGGAGCAGGTCAGCGACGTCAACGCGCTGATCAAGGACCTGTCCGAGCTGAAAGTCGGCGATCCGGTGGTGCACACCAACCACGGCATCGGCCGCTACCTGGGGTTGATCAACATCGACCTCGGCGACGGACCGAGCGAGTTCCTGCACCTGGAGTACGCCGACAAGGCCACGCTCTACGTGCCCGTCGCGCAGCTGCACCTGATCAGCCGCTACACCGGCGTCAGCGCCGAAGAGGCGCCGCTGCACAAGCTCGGCTCCGGCCAGTGGGACAAGGCCAAGCGCAAGGCCGCCGAGCAGGTGCGCGACACCGCCGCCGAACTGCTCAACCTCTACGCCCGCCGCGCGGCGCGCGAGGGCCACGCCTTCCGCTACTCGCCGCATGACTACGAAGCCTTCGCGGCCAGCTTCGGCTTCGAGGAAACGCCCGACCAGCGCGCCGCGATCCACGCCGTCATCCAGGACATGATCAGCCCCAAGCCGATGGACCGGCTGGTCTGCGGCGACGTGGGCTTCGGCAAGACCGAGGTCGCGCTGCGCGCCGCCTTCGTCGCGGTGATGGGTGGCAAGCAGGTCGCGCTGCTGGCGCCCACCACGCTGCTGGCCGAGCAGCATTACCAGAACATCGCCGACCGCTTCGGCAAGTGGCCGGTGAAGGTGGCCGAGATGAGCCGCTTCCGCTCCGCCAAGGAAATCAAGGCGGCGATGGAAGGCCTGGCCGACGGCTCCATCGACATCGTCATCGGCACCCACAAGCTGCTCTCCGCGGACGTCAAGTTCAAGCGCCTGGGCCTGCTGGTGATCGACGAGGAACACCGCTTCGGCGTGCGCCACAAGGAGGCGATGAAGGCGATGCGCGCCGAGGTCGACGTGCTGACGCTGACCGCCACGCCGATCCCGCGCACACTGGGCATGGCGCTGGAAGGCCTGCGCGACCTGAGCGTCATCGCCACCGCGCCGCAGCGCCGGCTCGCGATCAAGACCTTCGTCCGCAGCGAGACCAGCGGCACCATCCGCGAGGCGGTGCTGCGCGAGCTCAAGCGCGGCGGCCAGGTCTACTTCCTGCACAACGAGGTCGAGACCATCGAGAACCGCCGCATGAAGCTGCAGGAGCTGCTGCCCGAGGCGCGCATCGTCGTCGCGCACGGCCAGATGCCCGAGCGGGAGCTCGAACGCGTGATGCGGGAGTTCGTCGGCGGCAAGCACAACCTGCTGCTGTGCTCGACCATCATCGAAACCGGCATCGACGTCCCCAGCGCCAACACCATCGTCATCAGCCGCGCCGACAAGTTCGGCCTGGCGCAGCTGCACCAGTTGCGCGGGCGCGTCGGCCGCTCGCACCACCAGGCCTATGCCTACCTGATGGTTCCTGACGTGGAAGGCCTGACCAAGCAGGCGGCGCAGCGGCTCGAGGCGATCCAGGCGATGGAGGAACTGGGCTCGGGCTTCTACCTGGCGATGCACGACCTGGAGATCCGCGGCGCCGGCGAGGTGCTCGGCGAGCACCAGAGCGGCAACATGATGGAGGTCGGCTTCCAGCTCTACAACGAGATGCTGTCCGAGGCCGTGCGCTCGCTGAAGGCCGGCCGCGAGCCGGACCTGCTCAGCCCGCTGTCCGCCACCACCGAGATCAACCTGCATGCGCCCGCGCTGCTGCCCGACGCCTATTGCGGCGACGTGCACCAGCGCCTGTCGCTGTACAAGCGGCTGGCGACCGCCGACCGGGCCGAGCAGATCGACGCGATGCTCGAGGAGATCACCGACCGCTTCGGCAAGCTGCCGGCGCAGGGCCAGACGCTGTTCGATACGCACCGGCTGCGCGTGCTGGCCAAGCCCTACGGCGTGATGAAGATCGACGCGGCGCCCAGCGTCATCAACATCAACTTCCGGCCCAACCCGCCGATCGATCCGATGCGCGTGATCGAGCTGGTGCAGAAGAACCGCAACATCAAGCTGGTGGGCAACGAGAAGCTGCGTATCGACAAGGCGCTCAGCGATCCGAAGGACCGCGCGCACGCGGTGCGCGAGGTGCTGCGGCTGCTGGGCGCACCGGTCGTGCAGGCTTGATCAGGACCTGCTCGAACTGCTGGCAGGCGTCGGGCAGATCCACGAGTCCGGGTCAGTGACCCGGGCGCAACCGATTCCTAGACTGGCGGCCGCTCAACTTCCGGAGATGCCGATGCATCAGCACACGCCCCTGTCACCCCGGATCGATGTGGGCGAGTCGATCGAGGCCGCGGCGGCCCGTCGGGCGCGAGAGGACGCGCGAGAGGACGCGCGTGAAGACGTGGGGGAAGACGCGGAGGAAGACGCGAAGGACGACGCCTGGGAGGCCGAACGCGACGCCGAGATCGCCGCCAAGCAACGGGGATGCGCCTACGCGATGACCTGCTTCGACTGCCGCCATCTGCCGCCGGACGACCGCCTGAGCGATCCGGATTCATTCATCCGCACGATCTGCAGGAGCAAACGCATTGCGCGCCTCATCGTGCATGCGCGCGAAGGCTGCGAGACCTGCCCCTATCTGCCGGAGAACTACGGCAAGCCGGTGCGCGGCCGCGTCGGCGGACTCGACGATTGGGAGGACGGTCCTGAAGTCGAGCGCATCCGACGCGCGCGGTTCGAAGCCTGGGAGGCGCAGCATGGCGCCCGTTGAACCGCTCTACATGCTCGACACCAACATCCTGAGCTACATGATGGATCCCCGGGCGCGGCTGCAGCGGGTTTACTGCGAAGAGCGATTCGCGGCCCTGCGGGGACGGGTCGCCATCAGCGTGATCGTCCAGGCGGAGGTCTTTGCCGGGCTGCAGAAGAATCCCTCGCCAGGCAAGGCGCTGCGTCTGCGCGAGTTGATGCGCGGCATCCGCGTCGAGTATCTCGGCCCGGACGTGGGCTTCTCCGATCGCTTCGCCTGCATCAAGGCCTCGCTGGAGCGACGAGGGCATCCCAAGGAGCAGTTCGACATGGCGATCGCCGCTCACGCGATGGCACTCGGCGCGACCTTGGTGAGCGACGACAAGGCGCTGTCGCACATCGAGGGCTTGAAGCTGGAGGCCTGGGGCGTCGCCGAGTTCGCGAACCGGCGGCGCGGTGTCACGGAGCCGGCGGCCGCGTATCTCCCGCGGCGAGGCCTTCCGGGCCCTGGTCTGGACTGGCCGCCGGCAGCCTGGATGACCAGCGCTCGCGCCGCCCCCTACGCCACGGCCCATGCGCATTGAGGCCCGCCCCGGCGAGTGCGCTAAGCTCCCGCCCGTCCCCGCCGGCGGGTCGTCCTGAGCGCTGTCGGGGACCTTCCGCATTCAGGCCCTGCCTGCCCACTCGCCGCCCCACTCGCCGCCCTACTCGCCGCCCTGCCCGCATGACCTCCTCGTCGACCTCCACCGCCCCGCTATCCCCGCTCGTCCTGCGTGGCTTCACGCCGCCGCTGGCGCTGAGCGACTTCAAGCTGGCCGCCTTCGACATGGACTCGACCCTGATCTCGATCGAGTGCATCGACGAGATCGCCGCCGCCGCGGGCCGCAAGGCCGAGGTCGCCGCGATCACCGAGGCCGCGATGCGTGGCGAGATCACCGACTTCAAGGACAGCCTGCGCCGCCGCCTGGCGCTGCTCAAGGGGGTGAGCGAGGAGGCGCTGGCCCAGGTGCTGCGCGATCGCCTGCGCTTCAACCCCGGCGCGCGCGAGCTCTGCGTCGCGCTGAAGGCGGCCGGCCTGAAGCTGGTGCTGGTGTCCGGCGGCTTCACCTACTTCACCCGCTTCGTCGCCGCCGAGCTGGGCATGGACTTCGTCCGCAGCAATGAGCTGGAGATCGTCGACGGCGCGCTGACCGGCGCGCTGGTGATGCAGGACTGGGGCGACATCTGCGACGGCGAGGAGAAGCGCCGCATGATGCTGGCCTGCGCCGAGCGCATCGGCGCCACGCCCACGCAGTGCATCGCCGTGGGCGACGGCGCCAACGACCTGCCGATGATGGGCGCCGCCGGCCTCTCGGTGGCCTACCACGCCAAGCCCAAGGTCCGCGAGCAGGCGATGGTCGCGATCAACGACGGCGGCCTGGACCGGCTGCTCGACCTCCTGCGCTGACCCGGTCCGACCCGGCCCCGTCGGCACGCGCATTGATTCACGGCCGGCGTGGGGTCGCCGCCGCGCCGGCCGCCGGCGCTCTTGAAGCCGCGCCGCTTCCCTGCCATGCTCGCCGGGGCTACAGGGAGCAGCGATGCGGGAACAGCACGCGACAAGAACCGATGAGCAGGCCTCCATCGACCATCTCCAGCGCGACGTGCTGGAAGCAGTGGCCCTCGGTCGACCGCTGGCCGCGGTGATGGACCTGCTGTGCCGCGGCGTCGAGGCGCTGGCGCCGGAGGTGATCTGCTCGGTGCTGTCGGTCGACGAGGAGGGTCGCGTCCATCCGCTGGCGGCGCCCAGCCTGCCGACCTCGTTCAGCGGCGCCCTGGAGGGCTTCTCGATCGGCCCGCAGGCGGGCTCCTGCGGCACAGCCGCCTGGCGCCGCCAGCCGGTCGAGGTCACCGACATCGCCTCCGACCCGCTCTGGGCCGATTTCCGCGACCTGGCATTGCCCCACGGCCTGGCGGCCTGCTGGTCGACCCCGATCCTGCTCGGCGCGGACCAGGTGGTCGCCACCTTCGCCCTGTACTACCGCGAGCCGCGCGGCGCGGCGCCTTTCCATCGGCGCATGGTGCAGGCCTGCGCGCAGCTGTGCCAGATCGCCTTCATGCACGACCGGCACCAGCGGGAGATCGAACGCCTGGCCTACTTCGATGGCGTCACCGGCCTGCCCAACCGCACGCTGCTGGCGGACCGCGCACGGCAGGCGCTGCTGCTGGCCCTGCGCACCGAGTCGCCCGCCGCATTGCTGCTGCTGGACATCGACCGCTTCAAGACGGTCAACGACTCGCTCGGGCACGCGGTCGGCGACCAGGTGCTGAAGCACATCTCCAGGCGCCTGTCGGGCGCGCTGCGCGACAGCGACACCCTGGCGCGGCTGGGCGGCGACGAGTTCGTCGCGCTGCTGCCGGGCTGCACCGTCGAGGACGCGATGCATGTGGCCGACAAGCTGCGCCAGGCGCTGGAGGCGCCGATCCCGCTCGACGGCAGCCACGCCCGGGTGCAGATGACGGCCAGCATCGGCGTCTGCGGTTTTCCCAAGGACGGCCAGGACCTCGACCAGCTGCTGAAGAACGCTGACATCGCGATGTACGAGGCCAAGCGCGCCGGGCGCGATTGCGCGCGCTTTTTCCTGCATGCGATGAACCAGGCCCTGGACGAGCGACTGGACATCGAGGCGGCGCTGCGCCACGCGCTGTCGAACCAGCTGCTGCAGCTGCACTTCCAGCCCAAGATCCGGCTGAGCGATCGCCGTCTGGTCGGCGTCGAGGCCTTGCTGCGGTGGCACGACGCCGAACGCGGCTGGGTGCCGCCGGACCGCTTCATCCCGGTCGCCGAGGAAAGCGGCCTGATCAACGCGCTGGATGCCTGGGTGTTGGAGCAGTCCTGCGCGCAGCTGGCGCGCTGGCGGGCGCAGGGTGTCGAAGTGCCCGGCCTGTCGGTCAACGTGTCGCCGCAGCGCTTCCATCAGGACGACGTCGCCGCGCATGCACGGGCCCTGCTGGCGCGGCACGGCCTGGCGGCCAGCGACCTGACGCTGGAAGTCACCGAGCGGCTGATGCTCGACGACACCAGCCGCCCGCGCGCGCAACTGCAGCAACTCCACGAGATGGGCGTGGGCGTGTCGGTGGACGACTTCGGCACCGGCTATTCCAGCCTGAGCTACCTCAAGCGGCTGCCGGTGACCGAGCTGAAGCTGGACAAGAGCTTCGTGCGTGAGCTGGAGCAGGATGCGGACGACCGCGCGCTGTCCAGCGCCGTCATCGGCATCGGTCGCTCGCTCGGGCTGACGGTGGTCGCGGAGGGCGTGGAGACCGCCGGCCAGCGCGACCTGCTGCTGAAGATGGGTTGCGACGCGGCGCAGGGCTGGCTGTTCGGCCGGCCGATGGCGCCCGAGGCCTTGCCGGCCTGGATGGCGACGCACGACGCCGCCTGAGCGCGGCGGTCGCGGGTCGCTCAGCCCGCTGGATGCACGGGCGTGGGCGTGATGACGACGCCATCCTCATCGGCGTAGAGCCAGTCGCCCGGACGGACCCACACACCTTCGATCTGCACCGGCAGGTCGGTGAGTCCCGGCTCGCGGCGCTCGGTGGGCATCGGCACATGGCCGAGCGCAAGGATGCCCACGGCCGCGGCGCGCAGTTCCTCGAGGTCGCGCACCGCGCCATGCACGAGCACGCCGGCCCAACCGTTCTTCGCCGCGCTGGCGGCCAGGTTCCCGCCCAGCAGCGAGCGGCGCAACGACCCACCGCCATCGACCACCAGCACCCGGCCGGCACCGAAGCTCTCGACCGCCGCCTTCACCGGCGTGTTGTCGTCCAGGCAGCGCACCGTCGCCACCGGCCCGGCGAAGCGGGCCTGTCCGCCATAGCTGCGGTACAGGCTGCCGGGCAACCAGCGGGTGGCACCGCTGCTGTCCGACTTCAGCGAGTCGCAGAGGTCGCAGGTCGAGAATCGGATCGCAGTTCGGCTCGAGGCGCTGGGGCTGGTCATCGGGTCACTCCTGGAGGGGGCCGGGTCATCGGTACTGGAAGGGCTCGGTCGTCACGGGCAGGCGCGCGGCCTTGATCCGGACAGGGTTCAAGCGGGCGGCAGGACCTCGACGCGCTGGCCGTTGAACTCGATCACCTGGCCGGCGCGGATCTTGGCGGTCTTGCGCAACTCGACCTGGCCGTCAACGCGGACCTGGCCCTCGGAGATGAAGTGCCGGGCCTCGCCGCCGCTGCCGGTCAGCGCGGTGGCCTTGAGCAGCTTGTCGAGTTCGATGAAGTCGCCGCGCAGGGCGAAGGGGATGGCGGATGCGGACATCCGCGCATTCTCCGTCAGTGGCTCAGGCGCTTGATCGCCGCGTCCCGGATGCTGCTGAGGGTGGCGCGGCTGGTGGAGATCTCGACCGACAGCTTCAGGTGGAGCAGCGTCGGCACCTGCGCGGCGATGGCCGCTCTCAGCGCGGGTTCCACCTCCTCGGTGCGCGAGGCGCTGAAGGCCTGCCAGCCGTAGGCACGGGCCAGGGCGGCGAAGTCCGGGTTGTGCAGGTCGCTGCCGCTGACGCGGCCGGGGTACTCGCGCTCCTGGTGCATGCGGATCGTGCCGTAGCTGCCGTTGTCGACGACGACGCAGATCAGCCGCCGGGCGCCCTGGGCCATGGCGGTCGACATCTCCTGGCCGGTCATCAGGAAATCGCCGTCGCCGGCGATGTTGACCACCCAGCGCTCGCGCTGCAGCAGCGCCGCGGCAACCGCCGCCGGAAAGCCGTAGCCCATCGCGCCGCTGGTCGGCGCCAGCTGCGTGCGCCCGCCCTGGTGCAACGCGGTGTAGCGATGGAAGCGATGCAGCCAGCCGCTGTAGTTGCCGGCGCCGTTGGTGAAGATGGTCTCGGCGGGCAGCAGGCGGTCGAGCAGGTGCATCACCTCGGCCAGGTCCATCGGCCCGACCGGCAGCGCCTGCTGGTTGCGCTGGTAGTCGGCGCGCGCGTCGCGGGTCCAGTCCAGCCACGGCAGCTCGGCGCTGCCGCCGGGCGGACGCAACTGCTGCAATGCCAGCGCGGCGCCGCTCATGCTGGCCTGGATCATCTGGTCGGCCGCATAGACCCGACCGAGCTCCTCCGGTCCGGCGTGGATATGGACCAGTTGCTGCGCCGGTCGCGGTGCCTTCAGCAGCGTGTAGCCGCCAGTGGTCATCTCGCCCAGCCGCGGGCCGATCGCGAGGATCAGGTCGGACTCGGCGATGCGTCGGGCCAGCGCCGGATTGATGCCGATGCCGACGTCGCCCGCGTAGAGCGGATCGCGGTTGTCGTAAAGGTCCTGGAAGCGGAAGGCGCAACCCACCGGGAGCTGCCAGGCGTGGGCGAAGTCCTGCAGCGCGGCGCAGGCCTCCGGCGTCCAGCCACCGCCGCCGGCGATGACGAAGGGCCGCTGCGCCGCCTCCAGCCGCGCCTGCAGCTCGACCAGGTCGGCCGGCGCCGGCCAGGCGACGGCCGGCTTCACCCGCGGCAGCACCGGCGCGTCGGTCGGCTGCGTGAGCATGTCCTCGGGCAGCACCAGCACGACCGGCCCGGGCCGGCCCTGCATCGCGGTGTGGAAGGCGCGGGCGACATACTCCGGCAGGCGCTGCGGGTCCTGCACCTCGCCGACCCACTTCGCCATGCCCAGGGTGCCCGGGCCCAGCATCTGACGGTAGTCGACTTCCTGGAAGGCCTCGCGGTCGCGCTGGTCGGAAGCGACCTGGCCGATGAACAGGATCATCGGCGTCGAATCCTGGAAGGCGGTGTGCAGGCCGATGCTGGCATTGGTCGCGCCGGGGCCGCGCGTCACGAAGCAGATGCCGGGCCGGCCGGTCAGCTTGCCCTGCGCCTCGGCCATGAAGGCGGCGCCGCCCTCCTGCCGGCAGGCCACGAAGCGGATGCGCTCGCGGTGCTCATGGAAGCCGTCGAGGACCGCGAGATAACTCTCGCCGGGAACGCCGAAGACATCGGTGATGCCTTGCTCGATCAGGGCCTCGACGAGGACATGACCCGCGGGACGGGTGACGGTGCGGTGCTGATCCATGGCGGACCACTGTAGCGAGCGGCCCCGTCATTGCAAGCCGACCCTCGTCCCCTGTTGCGGCGCGGCCCGGGTCAAGCCTGCGCGAGCGGCAACTATGGGTAGAACACGGCGGACAAGGCCCTGTTCGGGGCCAGGTCTTGCTCAGTCCTGCGCAGCGGGGCGAATGGTCAGCCGCGGCCCTTGCGCACCAGGCTGGCGGCGCCGATGCCCAGCAGCAACGCCAGCGAGGCGCCGAAGAACACCGCGTTGTTCCAGTGGCGGTCCATCAGCGCGCCGAAGATCGGCGCGGCCACCGCGAAACCGGTGTCCAGGCCCGAATAGACCGTGCCGTACACGCGTCCCGTCGCCCCCGGCGGCGCGGCCCGCTTGATCAGCATGTCGCGCGACGGGCCGGCCAAGCCGGTGCCGAAGCCGGCCGTCGCCGCCGCGATCAGCGCCGCCGTCGCGGGCAGCCAGCCGGTGGCCGTCAGCGCCAGCAGCGCGGCCGCGGCGAACATCGCGCCAGCGATGTTGCGCTCCAGGTTCTGCGACTTCGCCACCAGGAAGCCGCCGACGATCATGCCCGCCGCCCCCGCCAGCATGTAGCCGGTCACCACGAAGGCGGTGCTGGCCAGGCTCACGCCGTACATCGCCGACAGCGCCGGCGAGGCGAAGCTCTGGATCGCGCTCAGCGCCGAGGTGGTGAAGAAGAAGAACGAGAAGCACAGCCACACCGACGGCAGCTTCAGGAAGGCCATCGGATGCTCGTCGGCCGGCGCCTTGGCCGCCCCCTTCTCATGACCCCAGGCGCCCTGGCTGTCGTCGATCGCGTCGCGCTTGAAGGCCAGCAGGGCGATCACGAACAGCGCCCACGCCGCCGTCGCGGCGTAGCCGAGGCGCCATTGGCCGGTCGCCTCGTGCATCGAGATCAGCAGCACCGGCGCCACGGCCCAGCCGAGGTTGCCGGTGATGCCGTGGACCGAGAACGCATGTCCCAGCCGCTGCTGCGACACCCGCTTGTTGAGGATGGTGAAGTCCACCGGGTGGAAGGGCGAGTTGCCCAGGCCAGCCAGCGCGGCGGCCAGCGCCAGGCCGGTGAAGCCCTGCGCCGTGCCCGCGGCCAGCGAGGCCAGCACGAAGCAGCCCAGCGCGACGAACAGCACCGGCCGGGCACCGGTCTTGTCCACCAGGAAGCCCGACAGCGCCTGGCCCACGCCGGAGATCACGAAGAAGATCGTCACCAGCAGGCCGAGTTCGGAGTAGCTCAGGCCGAACTCCCGCATGAACACCGGGAACAGCGGCGGCAGCAGCATGTGGAAGAAGTGGGAGGTGCCATGCGCCAGGCCGATCAGGCTGATGGTCTGGATGTCTCGCTTGGCGCTCTGCTCCGGGTTCAGCGCCGGGAGCGCGGCCGCGGTGGCGGTGGTCGTGGCGGAATTCATGGGCGAAATGGTGACAGGGCCTTCACGACGGAATTACGATAGCCGGACAAGTTCTATCGAATTTCCGCCATGGACCCCTCCCATCCCGCCGCACCAGCCCGATCGGCCCGATCGCACCGCCCTTCCCGCAGCGGCGGGCCGCCGGACGCCTCCCTTGCCGCGCGCCCCGCCCGCAGCTCCCGTGCGCCGCTGCCGGACGCACCGGGCCGGACCAGCCTGCCGCCGCTCGACCCCCGTCGCTACGCGCCCAGCGCCGAGCGTCCGGTGCGCGCCAAGTCGCGCAGCCTGGACGGCCACATGGACATCCAGGCGCACTTCCACAGCTGGGGGCAGTTCGTCTTCTCGGTGACCGGCGTCGTGCGGGTCAGCACCGACCGTGCCACCTTCCTCGTGCCGCCGTCGCGCGGCGTCTGGATCCCGGCTGGCGTGGTCCACGCGGTGACGGCGGTCGAGCGCTGCGAGCTGCGCACGCTCTACCTGCTGAATCCGCCGGCGGATGCCCCGGCCTGGGGAGCGAACCGGGTGCTGGAAGTCTCCCCGCTGCTGCGGGAGCTGGCGGTGCAGCTCGCCCGGGACGAGGTCGAGCCGGGCGACGCGGTCGCCGACCGCGAAACCTGGATCGGCCAATTGATCCTGGACGAGATCCGCCGCGCGCCCACGCTTCAGCTGGGCGTCGCGCTGCCGACCGACAAGCGCCTGCGCCGGCTGTGCGAGGCGGTGCTGGCCGAGCCGATGCGCCATGCCAGCCTGGACGACTGGGCGGCGGAGGTCGGCGCGAGCGCGCGCACCGTATCGCGGCTGTTCCGGCAGGAGCTGGGCAGCAGCTACGCGCAGTGGCGGCAGCAGGCGCTGCTGGCCGAGGCGCTGCGCCTGGCCGCGCGCCGCAAGCCGATGCAGGTCATCGCCGCGGAGCTCGGTTATGCCAGCGCCAGCGCCTTCACCGCGATGGTCACCCGCACCGTCGGCATGCCGCCGAGCCGGTTTTTCGGTCACACCTAGAATTCCGCCCCTATGGAACAGGTTCTCTACGACTTCGCCCGCCAGGACGCGCAAGGCGCCACCTGCACCGCCCACGCCTGGGCCAAGGTGCCGGCGCCGCTGACGCCCAGCCAGCGCCAACAACTGAAGGCCCGTGCCGCCGAGTTGCTCAAGGCCAAGGGGGCCGTGCTCGTCGCGCACTACTACGTGGATGGCGACCTCCAGGACCTCGCCCAGGAGACCGGCGGCATCGTGTCCGATTCGCTGGAAATGGCCCGCTTCGGCCGCGATCACGCGGCGCAGACGCTGGTCGTGGCCGGCGTGAAGTTCATGGGCGAGAGCGCCAAGATCCTCAGCCCCGAGAAGCGGGTGCTGATGCCCGACCTGGACGCCACCTGCTCGCTCGACCTGGGCTGTCCGGCCGAGGATTTCGCCGCGTTCTGCGACGCCCACCCCGACCGCACCGTCGTCGTCTACGCCAACACCAGTGCCGCGGTGAAGGCGCGCGCGGACTGGATGGTCACCAGTTCCTGCGCGCTGGAGATCGTCAGCGAGCTCAAGGCCCGCGGCGAGAAGATCCTCTGGGCCCCCGATCGCCACCTCGGCCGCTACATCCAGGAGCAGACCGGCGCCGACATGCTGATGTGGAACGGCGCCTGCATCGTGCATGACGAGTTCAAGGGCCTGGAGCTGGAACTGCTGCGCGAGCAGCACCCGCAGGCGCTGATCCTGGTCCATCCGGAGTCGCCCGCCTCGGTGGTGGCGCAGGCCGATGTGGTGGGTTCGACCTCGGCGCTGATCAAGGCGGTGGTCGAGGGCAGCGCGCGCGAGTATGTCGTGGCCACCGACAACGGCATCCTGCATGCGATGCGCCAGCTGGCGCCGGGCAAGGTGCTGATCGAGGCGCCGACCGCCGGCAACAGCGCGACCTGCAAGAGCTGCGCGCACTGCCCGTGGATGGCGATGAACGGCCTGCAGGGCCTGGTCGACTGCCTGGAGCACGGCACCGGCGAGATCCGGGTCGAGGAACCGATCCGGTCGCAGGCGCTGGGCTGCATCGACCGCATGCTGGACTTCACCGCCCAGCTCAAGGCCCGCAAGGCGGCCCAGGCGGCCGGTGCGCTGGTGCCGGGCATCGGCGCCGCCTGAACGCGGCGGCCGAAGGCCCCTCGCCGCCCACGCAAACAAGGGTCGCCGGGGGGCTTTTCATTTGCGCCTGAGCGCGCGATGCTGCGATCCATCCCCGGTCATCCCGGTCAATCCGCAGGACGCGCCCATGGACTTCACCTCGCTCTACAACCACCACGAACGCGAAGTGTTCGCCGCGGTGATGGAATCCGCGCCGCAGTTTCCCGAGATCCACCGCGAGCCCGAGCTGCTGGCCGACGTCGCCTGCGTCGCGCTGAACCGCTTGCCGCCGCGCTACATCCGCCATGCCGTCGACTACTCGTTCTACCTGACCGAGCAGGAGCGGCACGACGTCGACGCCGCGATCAAGGAAGCGGTCGCCTACGCCTTCGAGTTCGTGCAGTCGCGCAGCGTGCTGCGAGCGAAGCAGCGGTAGGCGACCTCAGCGCGTGTTGCCGTTGCGCACCAACACGGTGGGAAGGCTGGCCGGCAGCGTGCGCGGATAGTCGCGGCTGTAGTGCAGGCCGCGGCTTTCATGCCGCAGCAGGGCCGATCGCACGATCAGCTCCGCGCAATCGACCAGGTTGCGCAGCTCCAGCAGGTCGCGGCTGACGCGGAAATTCGCGTAGTAGTCGTCGATCTCCGCGCGCAGCAGGTCGATGCGATGCAGCGCCCGCTGCAGCCGCTTGGTCGTGCGCACGATGCCGACGTAGTTCCACATCAGCAGCCGCAGCTCGTCCCAGTTGTGGGCGATGACCACCTGCTCGTCCGCGTCCTCGACCTGGCTCTCGTCCCAGGCTGGCAGCGGCGCGGGTTCGAGCTCGGACTGCGACAGGATGTCGGCGGCGCAGCCGCGGCCGAGCACGACGCATTCCAGCAGCGAGTTGCTCGCCAGCCGGTTGGCCCCGTGCAGGCCGGTGTGGGCCGTCTCGCCGACGGCATACAGGCCGGGCAGGTCGGCACGGCCGTGCAGATCGGACACGACGCCGCCGCAGGTGAAGTGCACCGCCGGCACGACCGGGATGGGCTGGCGCGCGATGTCGATGCCCAGCGCCAGGCAGCGCGCATGGATGGTGGGGAAGTGTTCCTTGAGGAAGTCCTCGCCCAGATGGGTGGCGTCCAGCCAGACGTGATCCAGGCCGTGCTTCTTCATCTCGAAGTCGATCGCGCGGGCGACGACGTCGCGCGGCGCGAGTTCCAGGCGCTCGTCGTGCGCCGCCATGAAGCGGGTGCCGTCCGGCAGCTTGAGATGACCGCCCTCGCCGCGCAGCGCCTCGGTGATCAGGAAGCTGCGCTCCTGCGGGTGATAGAGGCAGGTCGGATGGAACTGGATGAACTCCATGTTGGCGATGCGGCAGCCCGCGCGCCAGGCCATGGCGATGCCGTCGCCGGTGGAGGTGTCCGGGTTGGTCGTGTAGCGATAGACCTTGCCGGCGCCGCCGGTGGCCATCACCACGGCGCGGGCGGCGATCGCGTCCACGCGTTGCGCGTCCATGTCGAGCGCGTAGATCCCATAGCAGCGCGACGGCTCCTCGCGCTGCACATGGCGCGAGGTGATCAGGTCCAGCGCCATCCAGCGCTGGCGCAGCTGGATGTTGGGATGGGCCGCGGCCTTGGCCAGCAGCGCGTCGTGGATCGCCTTGCCGGTGGCATCGGCGGCATGGGCGATGCGGCGCACGGCGTGGCCGCCTTCGCGGGTCAGGTGCAGGCCGAGCGGCCCCTGCTCGTCGGTGGTGAACGGCACGCCCTGCTCGACCAGCCAGCCGACGGCGTCGGCGCTGCGTTCGGCGATGAAGCGGGCGGTCGCCTCGTCGACCAGGCCGGCGCCCGCGTCCTGCGTGTCGCGGACATGGCTCTCGATGCTGTCGTCGGATCCGAGCACGCCGACGATGCCGCCTTGGGCCCAGGCGGTGGCGGCCTCGTTGAGCTCCCGCTTCGCGAGGACGATCACCGGCACCCGATCGGCCAGGTGCAGCGCCACGGTCAGTCCGGCGAGGCCGGCACCCACGATCACCACCGGCGTCTGCGCGGCACCGGTCGGAACAGCTGCTGTCATCGTCATCGCCCGGTCATCGGGGCGTCATCGCTTGGGAGTCGGCGATTCTACGAGCGGTCAAATCCGCCCGCTTCCCGTACCGGCCGTCGCGCGCATGACACGTTCCGACCGGGCCTCAGAAATTTCTGAAGCGCATCGCGTGTTCGATCCGGAGAAGTCCCCTGACTGCCACGCTGGTCTCGATGACTGGTAGACGTCATGCCCCAGCTCAATGCTGAGACGAATACCTGCCGTTCCGGCTCATTGGACGGCCCGATTCGACGCCTACTCCAAACGCCGCAAGCTGACCATGACTTCTTCGGGTCTGACGCCGTGCCGGCCCGAAACCTAGAGTCGATGGCGTCGACGGCACTGCCCCACAGCAGTCGCCTTGACAGCAACTCAACTTCATCTTTTCAAAGGCAATCGACATGGATATCGAACTTCTCGACGACCAGGAAATCGACTCGGTCAGCGGAGCCGGCGGCAAGGGCAGCTTCGTCAAGGGCTGCGTCAATGGCGCTTCCGCAGGCTATACCGGCGCCAATCCGGGCTATGGCGCGCATGGCGCTGGCGCGGGGTGTCTGGCGGGCGCTAGCGTGGCCATGGTGGGTGGCGGCCCGGAGGCGCAAGCCGTGGCGGGCTACCTCGCTGGTGCCGCATTTGGTCCGTATGGCGGAAGCTCCAGCAACCCCCACGCGGCCAACTATGAAAACTCGTTCGACCGGCAGGACTCCGCCCGCCGGATGTCCTCGACTTGACCGATGACCCACCGCGGCGCCAGCGAGCAACGCGCTGGCGCCGCTCTCATCAAATGAATCTCGACGCGATCGTCTTCGTCTGCCTGCTCGTGCTCGCCATCGTCGCGCGAAGCATGGAGCATCCGGTGCCGACCTATCTGATTGGCATCGCCGCCGTCTACTTGCTCCGCAAAGCGCTGGAGCGCTGGGGCAACTAGAACACCGGCTTTTCGCCGGCCAGCACCCGCAGGTCGTCGAGCAGCTTCAGCTGGTCGTGGGCCTTGTCGTAGAAACCGTCGGCGCCGTGCTTCTCGCACAGCGAGCGGTAGAAATCCGGGTCCCGGCTGCTGAGCACCCACAGCTTGCCGGTGTAGCCGCCCCGGCGCGCCCGGCTCAGCACATGCATGCCGGAGCCGACCTGCAGGTTGAGGTCGACCAGCACCACCTCCGGCTTCAGCGCCGGGATCGCCTGGACCGCGTCTTCCTCGCTGTCCGCGTAGCCCACGACTTCCACGAAGGCCAGGCCTTCGAAGAGCCGCAGGAACTGCGTGCGAATGAACTCGGAATCCTCGACGAGCAGAACCCGCATGCCCTTCCCTTCCCCGGTCTGAATCGTGCGCCGCATTCTGGCGCGACGCCGATTCACCCGGCGGCGTCAGGGATGTCGAGTTCGCAACCGCTCGTATCCGCGCGCGCGGCTACCGCACGATCGCCGCCGCGCAGCAGGTGCCGGACTGCCTGGGCGCTGCTGCGGCTTTGCCGAAGCAGGCGACCTCCCAGCGTCGGATCAGTCGATCGGCCGATCAGCCGACCGTGATCGTCCGGGGCTCGAGGAAGGCCTCCAGGCCCATCACCCCGAACTCCCGCCCCTGACCCGACAGCTTCACGCCGCCGAACGGCGCCAGCAGGTCCGGCGCGACGCGATTGACCAGCACCGTGCCGGTCTCGATCCGTCCGGCCACCCGCCGAGCCCGTGCGGCATCGGCCGAGAACACATAGCCCTGCAGCCCGTACCGCGAGTCGTTGGCGATCGCGATCGCTTGCTCCTCGGAGTCCACCGGGAGGATGGACAGCACCGGGCCGAAGATTTCCTCGCGCGCGATGTCCATGTCGTTGCGGACGTCGGTGAAGACGGTCGGCCGCACGAACCAGCCGCGTGTCAGCCCTTCGGGTCGACCTTCGCCGCCGACCAGCAGCGTCGCGCCCTGTTCCTGGCCGCGCCGGATGTAGCGCTGGATGCGATCGAACTGCGCCTGGTTGACCATCGGGCCGATCGCCGTCGCCGGATCGCGCGGGTCCCCGACACGCATCGCGGCGACCGCCGTCCGCACCTGCTCGACGACCTCGGCCAGGCGCGCGCGGGGCACCAGCAGCCGCGAGCCCGCGACGCAGGCCTGCCCGCTGTTCGTGAAGGCCGCGCCCAGCGCCAAGGGGATCGCGACACGCAGGTCGGCATCGTCGAGCAGCAGCGACGCCGACTTGCCGGTCAGCGCCAGGCTCACCCGCTTCATCGAGTCCACGGCGGCGCGCGCGATCAACTGGCCGGTCGGCGTCGAGCCGGTGAACGACAGCTTGGCCACGTCCGGATGGGTGCAGATCTCGGCGCCGACGTCGGCGCCGCGGCCGGTCACGACATTGACGACGCCCGGCGGCAGGTCCGCGTCATGGATCGCGCGGGTGATCACCAGCGCCTGCCAGGGGCTGAGCTCGCTCGGCTTGATCACCGTCGCGCAGCCCGCGGCGATCGCCGCGGCGAGCTTGCTGGCGATCGTCCCCGCAGCGGCATTCCACGGCGCGAAGAGCCCGGACACGCCCACCGGCCTCATCTGCAGCGTCGACACACCGTCCACGCCGACGGGCCGCTCGAAGACATAGCTCGACAGCGTGCGCGCGGCGTCGCCGAAGCACTGCGACGCATAGTTCGCCACCCACTGCGAGCGCGTCGCCGGGCCACCGTACTCGAGGATGGAGGACTCTCTCAGCGCATCGGCATGCGCGAGCATCGCCACCTGCAGCCGTTCCAGCATGGCCACGCGGTCCGCCACCGCCGCGCGACCGAAGTCCGGCTGCGCACGGACCGCCGCCTCGATGGCGCGGCGCGCGTCCTCGCGGCTGGCCATGCGGGCACGGCCGATCACGGTCTCGTCCGCGGGGTTGACGATGTCGACCTCCTCCTCCCCGGTGGCGGGGACGAAGCGGCCGTCGATGTAGATCTGGTCGACGTGAATCATGGCGAACGGCCTTGCGGCCTCGAGCTGCGATGCGCTCAATGTAGGGAGCGATCGGCCGCTTGATCAACCATACGAAGGTAGAGGCCGCGCCGCCGGATCCACCGGCGGGCCTTTAGGCCTTCTTCGCGACCAGCGTGAGGATGTCGTAGCTGGCGGCGAGCTCGCCGCGCTGGTTGGTGACCTGCACGTCCCAGGCCACGACGCCTTGTGGCGGCTGGTCCGGACGATTGCCCCGGTCGATGCGGCGCTTGCAGGTCAGGCGCGCCTGGATGGTGTCGCCGATGGCCACCGGGTTGACGAAGCGCAGCGTGTCCAGGCCGTAGTTGGCCAGCACCGGTCCCGGCGCTGGCGACACGAACAGCCCTGCCGCCGCCGACAGCACGAAGTAGCCATGCGCGATGCGCTGGCCGAATTGCGTGTCCTTGGCCGCGACCTCGTCGAAGTGCATGTAGAAGTAGTCGCCGCTGATGCCGCCGAAGTTGACGATGTCCGCCTCCGACACCGTGCGGCGATGGGTCAGCAGCGAGTCGCCGACCTGGATCTCCTCGAAGTGCTTGCGGAACGGATGGATCGCGTCCTCGGTGACCTTGCCGCCGCGCACGTACTCGCCGGTGATCGCCGTCAGCATCGTCGGGGAGGCCTGCACCGCGCAGCGCTGCAGGTAATGCTTGACCGCGCGGATACCGCCGAGTTCCTCGCCGCCGCCGGCCCGCCCCGGGCCGCCATGCTTGAGCATCGGCAGCGGCGACCCGTGACCGGTCGACTCGCCGGCCGCGTCGCGGTCCAGCACCAGCAGCCGGCCGTGGAAGGCCGCCGCGTGATAGACGGCCTGCGCCGCCAGCGCCGGCGTCTTCGTGACCACCGAGCCGACCAGGCTGCCGCGGCCCTTCGCCGCCAGCGCCAGCGCCTCGTCGAAGTCGCCGTAGGTCATCAGCGTCGACACCGGACCGAAGGCCTCGATGTTGTGCACCGCCTCGTTGCGCATCGGGTCGCGGCACAGCAGCAGCGTCGGCGCGAAGAAGGCGCCGTCACCGACGCCCTCGCCCACCGGCGCGAAGCCGTCGCGCTCGCCGTAGACGATCTCGTTGCCCTGGGCCAGCTGCGCCAGGCGCTCGGCCACATCGGCCTGCTGCGCCTTGGAGGCCAGCGCCCCCATGCGCACACCCTCGATCGACGGATCGCCGATCCTGATCTTCGCCAGCCGCTCGCGCAGCGCCGCGGCCACGGCGTCGACCTGCGCCGCCGGCACGATCGCGCGCCGGATGGCGGTGCATTTCTGGCCGGCCTTGGCGCTCATCTCCCGCATCACTTCCTTGACGAAGAGATCGAATTCGGGATCGCCCGGCTGCACGTCCGGCGCCAGGATCGCGCAGTTCAGGCTGTCGGCCTCGGCGTTGAACGGCACCGAGCGGCGGATCAGGTTCGCGTTCACGCGCAGCTGCGCCGCCGTGTCCGCCGAGCCGGTGAAGGTGACGACATCGGTCTCCTCCAGGCGGTCCAGCAGATCCCCGGAGCCCCCGATGACCAGCTGCAGCGCGCCAGCCGGCAGCAGGCCGGACTGCTCGATGAGCCGCACGCAGGCCTCGGCGACGTAGCTGGTCGCGGTGGCCGGCTTGACGATGCAGGGCATGCCGGCGAGGAAGCTGGGCGCGAACTTCTCCAGCATTCCCCACATCGGGAAGTTGAATGCGTTGATGTGGACCGCGACGCCGCGCTTGGGCACCAGCACGTGGGTGCCCATGAACTGGCCGACCTTGCCGAGTTGCTGGGCCGGGCCTTCGTGGACGATGTTGCTGGACGGCAGCTCGCGACGGCCCATCGACGCATAGGCGAAGAGCGTGCCGAAGCCGCCTTCGATGTCGATCCACGAGTCGGGCCGGGTGGCGCCGGTGTGGGCGGAGATCGCGTAGAGGTCTTCCTTGCGCTCCTGCAGGTAGGTGGCCAGGGCCTTGAGGATGGCGGCGCGCTGCTGGAAGTCGAGCGCGAGCAACGAGGGCAGCGCCTGGCGGCGGGCGAAGTCGAGGCTTTCGCCGAAGTCGATCTCTTCGGCATGGGTCTGCGCCACCAGCCGGCCGTTGATGGCGCTGCGCAGGTCGCGCGCGGCGCTCGATCCAATCCACCGACCGGCGATCAAACTCTGAAGGACGGGTGTAGCGCTCATAGCATTCTCACAACATCAAACGCAAGGACATTTCGCGGACGAGCGGCGTAGCGAGCGGGCCGAGGTCGGGCCTGAGGCGCGCAGCCGTACTCCCGTACGGCGAGCACCGCAGGCCCGAGATCGGCCCGCGCAGTAGCCGAGCGTGCGCGAAATCAGGGTTGGTATTTCCAGGTGTTGTTCTCGATCTTGACCATGACGCGGGCGCGCTGGTCGAGGCCGAGGTGGTCGTTGGGCGACATCGTGAACACGCCGTGCGCGCCGGGCATTTCCTTCACGGCCTCGAGCGCGTCGCGCAGCGCGGCGCGGAACTGCGGCGTGCCGGGCTGGGCCTTCTTGACGGCCTCGGGGATCGCCGCGGCCAGCAGCAGTCCCGCGTCCCAGGCGTGACCGCCGAAGGTCGAGACGCTGCCCTTGCCGTACGCGCCCTCATACGTCGTCACATAGGCCTTGGCGCTCTTCTTGGCCGGGTGGTCGGCCGGCAGCTGATCCACCACCAGCACCGGCCCGGCCGGCAGGAAGGTCCCCTCGACATCCTTGCCGCCGACGCGCAGGAAGTCGTTGTTGGCCACGCCATGCGTCTGGTAGTACTTGCCCTGATAGCCGCGCTCCTTGAGCGTCTTCTGCGGCAGCGCCGCCGGCGTGCCGCTGCCGCCGACCAGCACCGCGTCGGGCCGGGCCGCCATGATCTTCAGCGCCTGGCCGGTCACCGAGGTGTCGGTGCGGTTGTAGCGCTCGTTGGCGACGATGCTCAGGCCCTTGCTGGCGGCGACCTTGTTGAACTCGCCGTACCAGCCCTCGCCGTAGGCGTCGGCGAAGCCGATGTAGGCCACCGTCTTCACCCCCTGCGCCTGCATGTGGGTGGCGATGGCCAGCGCCATCATGATGTCGTTCTGCGGCGTCTTGAACACCCACTTCTTCTTGGCGTCCATCGGCTCGACGATGCGCGCCGACGCCGCCATCGAGATCATCGGCACCTGCGCCTCCGACACCGCGTCGATCATCGCCAGCGAGTTCGGCGTCACCGTCGAGCCCACCACCACGTCGACCTTGTGCTCGGTGATCAGCTTGCGGGTATTGGCCACCGCGGTCGTGGTGTCCGACGCATCGTCCAGCACGATGTAGTTGACCTTCTGCCCGGCGATGGTCTTGGGCATCAGCGAGAAGGTGTTCTTCTCCGGAATGCCCAGCGACGCCGCCGGCCCGGTGGCCGACACGGTCACGCCGACGTTGATGTCGGCCCAGGCGCTGCCGCCCAGGCCCATCAGCGCAGCGCCGGCCAGGGCCAGCAGGGTCTTCTCGATGCGTTTCATGTCGTCTCCTTCGGATGTGTTTTCAGGAACGCCGGGATCAGTGGGACTGCTACTGCGAGGACTTCGAGGACTGCGGGGATCTCGGGCACCGCGGGCCAGCGGCGATGCTCCGCCGCGAAACCTTCATGAGGCTTGCGCCGCGGGCCGCGGCTCGACCGGCTCGGTGCGCACCGCGCCGAGGCCGCCGAAGAACAGGTCGGCCACCATCGGCGCCACCGCCTCGTAGGTCAGCGCGCCGTCGGGCCGCAGCCAGGTGAAGGTCCAGTTGATCATGCCGAACAGCAGCATGGTCAGCGGCTTGTGCAGATGCGCGCCCCGCAGCTCCGGCCGCACCGCGGCCACCGCGTCGGCGAAGCGGCCGACGACCTGGCGCTCGACATCGACCATGCGCTCGCGGTGCTCGTCGTCCAGGAACTTCAGGTCCTCGGTCAGCACGCGGTGCTCGTTCTGGGCCTCGCCATAGGCCTGCACGAAGCGATGGATCAGGCCGCGCAGGTGCTCCTGCGGCGGCAGGCCCTGCGCGCTCACCTCGTCGACCAGGTCGACCAGATGCTGCAGGTGGTTCTGGCAGATCTGCGCGAGCAACTCATGCTTGTCGCGCACGTAGTGATAGAGCGTGGGCTTGCTGACCTCGCAGGCCTCGGCGACCTGGTTCATCGAGGTGGCGGGGTAGCCCTGGTTGGCGAAAAGTCGGGCGGCCTGCGCGAGGATCTCCTCGCGGGTGGCATCGAATCCGGGGGCGCGACCTCGGGCCATGGGGGGTGTCTTCCTTGTGAATCAGCGTTCGTCGAACGAGATCACGACGCGCGGCGTCAGGGCGTGGGCCTGACAGCTGAGGATGAATCCGGCCGCCACCTCGTGCTTCTCGAGGGCGAAATTCTTATCCATCCTGACCTCGCCCTCGATCAGCTTGCAGCGGCAGGTCGAGCAGACGCCGGATTTGCAGGAGAACGGCACGTCCATCCCGGCCCGCGCGGCGGCATCGAGCAGGCTGGGATCGGTCTTGCGGAACTCGATCTCGCGCGAGACGCCATCGCGGATCACGACCACCCTGGCGGCCTCGGCGTCTTCCGCATGGATCTCATGCGGCGCCGGGCGGCCGGTCTGCATCTCCGGCGTGCCGAAGCGCTCGATGTGGATGCGGTCCTCCGGCACGCCGGCGGCGCGCAGCGCAGCCTCGGCCTGCTCGTTCATCTCGAACGGGCCGCAGACGAAGACCTGGTCGATGCCGGCGGCCGGCACCGGGCCGCGCAGGAAGTCGCCCAGCTTGGCCTGGTCGAGGCGGCCCGCCATCAGCGGCGCATCCACATGCTCGCGCGAGAACACGTGGTGCAGCGTCAGCCGCGTCATGTAGCGGTTCTTCAGGTCCTCGAGCTCTTCCTTGAACATCGTGGACGCCGGCCGGCGGTTGCCGTAGATCAGGGTGAAGCGGCTCAGCGGCTCACGCGCCAGCACCGTCTTCATGATCGACAGGATGGGCGTGATGCCCGAGCCCGCCGCGATGCCGAGGTAATGCCGCGCCAGCGACGGATCCACCGGCACGTGGAAGCGGCCTTGCGGCGGAAAGACCTGGACCTCGTCGCCGGCCTTCAGATGCCGATGCACCCAGGTGGAGAAGGCGCCGCCGTCGACCTGGCGCACGCCGACGCGCAGCTCGCCGTCGTCCACGCCGGCGCAGATCGAATACGACCGGCGCAGGTCCTGGCCGTCGACGTCGCCGCGCAGCGTCAGGTACTGGCCCTGCGTGAAGCGGAAGGTCTCGCGCAGCGCCTCGGGCACGTCGAAGCACAGCACGACGGCATCGTCGGTGTCCTGGTGCTTGGCGCGCAGGCGCAGCGGATGGAAATGCAGGCTCATGGCGTGGGCTCGGAGTCTTGAAAGGTTGCCGATGCTCAGATCGGCTTGAAGTGTTCGAAGGGCTCGCGGCAGGCGAGGCAGCGGTACAGCGACTTGCAGGCCGTCGATCCGAAGGCCGACAGCTGCTCGGTCCGCGTGCTGCCGCAGCGCGGGCAGGCCAGCGTCTCGCGGCGTCGCACGATGCGGACCGGCACGCCCTGCGCCGCGTCGACCGGCCCGGGCGGCGCGATGCCGTACTGGCGCAGCTTCTCGCGGCCGGCGTCGGTGATCCAGTCGGTGGTCCAGGCCGGCGCGCGGCGCATCGTCACGGTGACCGTGCCGAAACGGGCCAGCGCATCGCGCACGCTCTGCTCGATCGCCTCGGTCGCGGGGCAGCCGGAATAGGTGGGCGTCAACACCACCTCCAGCCCATCGGCGGTCTCGACCAGGTCGCGCACGATCCCGAGCTCCACCAGCGACACCGCCGGCACTTCGGGATCGAGCACCTGCGACAGCACTTCCCAAGCGGCGGACAGGCGCCCGCAGCCGAGGTCGGTGGGACCGGCCGTGGCCTCGCACGAGGCCGCACGCGGGCCGACCGGCGTCAGCGACGACAGCCAGTCCAGGTGCGAGGGCGTCGGGGCGGCATTCATGGAGGTCCTCGAAGCGTGGGCGTCCGGGCGAGGGTCAGGGAATCATGCGGTCGCCGCGCTCACCACACGCCGCCGGGATAGGCGCGCTGCAGGTGCTGCATCGTCGACAGCAGATGGCCCATGTGTTCGCTGTGGATGCCGCGCACGCCGGCGTAGACGTGGGGGGTGTCCTTCGGGCGGGCCAGCCGCGCCTCGGCCAGCACCTCGTCCATCGCGGCGTCCCAGTCCGGCTTGAGCGAGGACCAGGCCGGCCCCAGGCCACTGGCCTCGGCGGCGGCATCGATGGCGTCCGCCGCGAACAGCTCGTTGACATAGGGCCACAGCTGCTGGAGCGCGTCCTGCATGCGGCGGGTCGATTCCGCGCTGCCGTCGCCCAGGCGCACGACCCACTCGGCCGCATGCTGCTGGTGGTAGCGGACTTCCTTCACCGCCTTGGCGGCAATGGCGGCGACCTCTGCGTCGCTCGAGGCCTGCAGCCGCGTCCACAGCGGCAGCAGCCAGCAGGCGGCGATCAGGTTGCGGGCCTGGGTGAACGCGAAGTCGCCGCGCGGCAGCTCCATCATCACCGGGTTCAGGTAGTGGCGTTCCTCGCGGAGGTAGGCGAGCTGGTCCTCGTCGAGCGGGGCCTCGCCGAGCTGGCCGGCGCGGGTCAGCAGCGCGCGCGCCTGGCCGAGCAGGTCCAGCGCGATGTTGCCCAGCGCCAGGTCCTCTTCCAGCACCGGCGAGTGGCCGATCCATTCCGAGATCCGGTGCGACAGCACCAGGCAGGCATCGCCGACGCGCAGCAGGTACTGGACCTCCGCGCGCTGGCCGGGTTGAACGGAAGTGCTCATCGTCCGGTCCTCACATGTGGTCCAGGGACTCGGGCAGCTCATAGAAGGTCGGGTGGCGGTACACCTTGTCCTCCATCGGGTCGAACATCATCGACTTCTCGCCCGGGTCGGAGGCGACGATCGCCGACGACGGCACGACCCAGATGCTCACGCCTTCCTGGCGGCGGGTGTAGACGTCGCGGGCCATCTGGAGGGCCATCTTCGCGTCGGGCGCATGCAGGCTGCCGCAGTGCTTGTGGTCCAGGCCCGCCTTGTTGCGGACGAAGACTTCCCACAGGGGCCATTCATTGGCGCCGGTCGTTTGGTTGATGCTCATGATTCGGTTCTCGGAACGGGTGCGTGGCAGCGGCGGACGGCGGCGCGGCGCGATCAGGCCGCCTGCGCTTCGGTGGCGCGCTTGCGCGCATGGGCCAACGCGGCCTCGCGGACCCAGGCGCCGTCGTCCCAGGCCTTGACGCGGGTCCCCAGCCGCTCGGTGTTGCAGGGACCGTTGCCGCCGACGACGCGCCAGAACTCCTCCCAGTCGATCGCGCCGAAGTCATGCTGCTCGCGCTGGGCATTCCACTTCAGGTCGGGGTCGGGGAGCGTCACGCCGAGCAGCTCGGCCTGCGGCACGGTGGCGTCGACGAACTTCTGGCGCAGCTCGTCGTTGGTCAGGCGCTTGATGCCCCAGCGCATCGACTGCTCTGAATTCGGCGAGTCCTTGTCGGCCGGCCCGAACATCATCAGCGACGGCCACCACCAGCGGTTCACCGCGTCCTGGACCATCGCCTTCTGCGCCGCGGTGCCCTCGCGCATCATCACCAGCAGGCTTTCGTAGCCCTGGCGCTGATGGAAGGATTCCTCGCGGCAGATGCGGATCATCGCCCGCGCATACGGGCCGTAGGAGCAGCGGCACAGCGGCACCTGGTTCATGATCGCGGCGCCGTCGACCAGCCAGCCGATCACGCCGATGTCGGCCCAGGTCAGCGTCGGGTAATTGAAGATCGAGCTGTACTTGGCCTTGCCGCTGTGCAGCGCGTCCAGCATCTGGTCGCGGCTGGTGCCCAGCGTCTCGGCGGCGGAGTACAGGTAGAGCCCGTGGCCGCCTTCGTCCTGCACCTTGGCCAGCAGGATCGCCTTGCGCTTGAGCGTCGGTGCCCGCGTGATCCAGTTGCCTTCCGGCAGCATGCCGACGATCTCGGAATGCGCATGCTGGCTGATCTGGCGCACCAGCGTCTTGCGGTAGTGCTCCGGCATCCAGTCCTTGGCCTCGATGAAGTCGCCGGCGTCGATGCGTGCCTCGAAGGCCTCGTTGCGCTGCTGCTCCTCGGCGGTCTGCAGCTTGGCCGCCTGGTCCTGCGGACCGACGCTCATGGCTTGCGTGTACATGGGGACTCCTTACGAATTCTTCGGACGCTGGTCGACGACGCGACGCGCCTTGCCGACGAGCGTCCGCTCGATCGAATCGGGCGCACCGACCGTCACCCGCGTCGACACGCCGATCAGCGTCTTGATGCGATGCTGCAGCGACCGACTCGCGGCCTGCGCGTCGCCGCCGGAGGCCGACAGCTCGCAGCGCACCTCGACCTCGTCGAGGTGGCCCTCGCGGCTGACGACGATCTGGTACTGGCCCGACAGCCCGGGCTCGGCGAGCACCAGTTCCTCGATCTGCGTCGGGAACAGGTTGACGCCGCGGATGATCAGCATGTCGTCGCTGCGGCCGACGATCTTGCCCATGCGCCGCATGCTGCGCGCGGTGGGCGGCAGCAGGCGCGTGAGGTCGCGCGTGCGGTAGCGGATCACCGGCAGGGCTTCCTTGCTCAGCGAGGTGAACACCAGTTCCCCTTCCGAGCCCTCGGGCAGCACCTCGCCGGTCTCGGGGTCGATGATCTCGGGATAGAAGTGGTCTTCCCAGATCACCGGGCCGTCCTTGGTCTCGATGCACTCGCTGGCGACGCCCGGGCCCATCACCTCGGACAGGCCATAGATGTCGACCGCGTCGATGCCGGCCTTCTGCTCGATCTCGCGGCGCATCGCCTCGGTCCAGGGCTCGGCACCGAAGACGCCGGTCTTGAGCGAGCTGGCGCGCGGGTCCAGGCCCTGGCGGATGAACTCTTCGACGATCACCTGCATGTAGCTCGGCGTCACCATGATCACGTCGGGCTTGAAGTCCTGGATCAGCTGCACCTGCTTCTCGGTCTGGCCGCCCGACATCGGGATCACCGTGCACCCCAGCCGTTCCGCGCCGTAATGCGCGCCCAGGCCGCCGGTGAACAGGCCATAGCCATAGGCGACGTGGACGATGTCGCCGCGGCGCGTGCCGGCCGCGCGCAGCGAGCGGGCGACCAGGTCGGCCCAGGTGTCGATGTCGCGCTGCGTGTAACCGACGACCGTCGGCTTGCCGGTGGTGCCGGAGGACGCATGCACCCGCACCACCTGCTCGCGCGGCACGGCGAAGAGGCCGAACGGGTAGTTGTCGCGCAGGTCCTTCTTCGTCGTGAACGGGAACAGACGCAGGTCGCTCAGGTCCTTGAGGTCGTCCGGATGCACGCCCTTGGCGTCGAACGCGGCCCGGTAGTGCGGAACCTGCTCATAGGCGTGCTTCAGCGACCACTTCAGGCGCTGCAGTTGCAGCGCGCGCAGCTCGTCCTGGCTGGCGCGCTCGATGGGCTCGAGGTCCTCGGGCCGGAAAGTCTTCACCGTCATGGGGCCTGTCTCCTGCTGTCGGGACGTTCCGGGCGCTCAACTGGCGATGGCCAGGTCCGGCACCACGGGCTTGCCCTTGATGCGATAGGACCGGCCCCGGAAGACCGCGATCAGTTCGTCGCGTTGATTGGTGATGCGGATGTCGTAGACGCCGGTGCGCCCGGCCAGCGAGGTCTCGCTGGCGCGCGCGGTCAGCACGTCGCCCAGCCGGGACGGCGCGACGATGTCGATCGCGAAGCCCGAGGCCACCGTCACCTCGTTGTGCGAGTTGCAGGCGAAGGCAAAACAGGAATCGGCCAGCGTCGTCACGAAGCCGCCGTGGCAGATATCGAAGCCATTGAGCATGTCTTCGCGCACCGTCATCGACAGCGTCGCGGCGCCGGGGGCGATCGCATCGATGCGCATGCCCAGGCCCTGCGAGGCCCGGTCATTGGCGAACATGGCGTCGCGCACCGCCTCGGCCACGCGCTGCGGATCCAGGACCGCGGCCATCAGCGGTCCTTGAACGTCGGCGGACGCTTGGTGAGGAAGGCGGCGGCGCCTTCCAGGTAATCGTGCGCATAGCCGAGCTGGCTCTGCAGCCGCGCCTCGAGCCTGAGGGCGTCCTCGAACTCCAGGTCCATCGCCGCGTCGAGCGCCTCGCGCGTCTGCACCAGCGCCCGGGTCGGCATCCGGGCGAGCTTCTGCGCGGTGGCCATCGCCTCGCTCTGCAGTTCGGCATCGGCGACGCAGCGAGCAATCAGGCCCCAGGCCTGCGCCTCGGCCGCGGGCAGCTTGTCGCCCAGCAAGGCCAGCTGCAGCGCGCGGGCGCGGCCGACCAGGCGGGTCAGCAGCCAGGTGCCGCCGCAATCGGGCACCAGCCCGATCTTCGAGAAGGCCTGGATGAACGAGGCCGACTGGCCCGCGAGGACCAGGTCGCAGCCGAGCGCGAAGTTCGCGCCCGCGCCGGCGGCCACGCCGTTGACCGCGCAGACGGTCGGCACCGGCATGCTGCGCAGGCGCAGCGCCAGCGGGATGTAGTAATGGTCCAGCAGGTTGCCGATGTCCTTGGCCTTGGGCTTCTTGTGGACGTCGGCGCTGGGGGCCGGATCGCCGGGCTCGTCGAACTCCGGCTTGATGTGCGGGTCCGACAGGTCCTGGCCCGCGCAGAACGCGCGGCCGGCGCCGGTGATGAGCACCGCCCTCACCGCCCCGTCGTGCGCCGCCTCGTCGAGGGCGACGCGCAACTGGCCCAGCAGGCCGGTCGTGAACGCGTTCAGCGCCTGCGGCCGGTTCAGCGTCAGGACGCGCACGGCGCCCTCGGTGCTGATCAGCAGCGGACTGTCTTCTGAGGCGGTGGGCGGGGTCGTGGGGGCGGTGCTCATTCGGCTTGTCTCCTCGGCCGTCGGTGGATTCAGCTTTTGCAGCTTTTTTTGATCGGCTTCTATTTACCGACCGGTCGGTAGATACTACGAGTCATCGAGCCCCAAGACAAGGCCAGCAACCTAGGGTTACCACCAGGATTGCCACCATTTACAGGGAAAGTCTGCCCGTGCTGGGGATCGAGGACGACAGAACCACGATAGGAGACGAATCCATGCCCTGCTACGCCATCGACGGCCTGTCGCCGGTCGTCCATCCCAGCGCCCATGTGCATCCCACGGCGGTACTGATCGGGGATGTGATCGTCGGGCCGGACTGCTACGTCGGCCCGTGCGCCTCGCTGCGGGGGGACTTCGGGCGGATCCGGCTGATGGCCGGCGCCAATGTGCAGGACACCTGCGTGATCCATGGCTTCCCGGATTCGGACACCGTCGTCGAGGCCAACGGCCACATCGGCCACGGCGCGGTGCTGCACGGCTGCGTGGTGCGGCATGACGCGCTGGTCGGCATGAACGCGGTGGTGATGGACGAGGCGGAGGTCGGCGCCTACAGCATCGTCGCCGCCTGCGCGTTCGTGCGGGCCGGCCTGAAGCTGCCGGAGAAGTCGCTGATCGCCGGACTGCCGGCCAAGGTGATGCGGCCTTTGACCGAGGACGAGATCCGCTGGAAGCGCGAGGGCACCGAGACCTATCAGGACCTGGCGCGTCGCTGTCATGCCAGCCTGGTCGAAGTCAGCCCGCTGGCCGAGGAGGAGGCCGACCGACCGCGCCTGCAGGTCGGGGGTCCGAAGACGCTGGTGGCCACGAAACGCGACGGCGACACCTGAGCGCGCTCCGTGCACGGCCGGGTGAACCCGTTCGTTGGGGGCAGCCGCTCGGCCGGCGACCGCCATCGGCCGACGCTCGCTCAGCGCATTTCAGACCGTCTCGGCCCGCGTGACCTGCACCCGGTCGATCAGCGCGGTCACCAGGCCCGCCGACAGGCCATGCACGCCGTCCCCCGAGCAGGCGGCCGCACCCGCCGCGACGGCCCAGCGCAGATGCTCCTCGGGCTCCTGCGTCGCGCCGTTCATCAGGCTGTAGAGCAGTCCGGCCATGGCGGCATCGCCGGCGCCGATCGTGTCCCCGACCGTGTCCAGCGGTGGCGGCGCGGCGCTGAGGTCGGCCTTTGGATGGAACAGCTGGGCGCCGCGCTCCCCCAGCGTCAGCATCACGATCGCGCGCGGGTTCCAGGCGGCGATCTGGGCCAGGCCGACATGGTGGTCGCGGCTGCGGAACAGGCCCCGCAGATCCTCGTCCGACACCTTGATCACGTCGGCCAGCCGGCACATCCGCTCGAGTGTGCGGTCGTAGCGCGAGTCCATCGAGATCCGGTAGTTCGGGTCATAGCTGATGCGCGCGCCCTCGTCCTTGAGCGATTCAGCCAGCGCGATCAGCCGCGCGGCCAGCGGCTCCCGCGTCAGGCTGATCGAGCCGAAGTGGGCCCAGCGCAGCGCCCGGCGCCAGCCCGCGGGCAGCGCATGGGGGCGGAAATGGAGGTCGGCGCTGTCGTCGCCGACGAAGGCGTACTCCGGGGGCGAGACCTGATGGACGAAGGCCATCAGCGGCGACTTGGCGAACTGCTGGATGAAACGCAGGTCCAGGTTGGCATCCGCGCTGGCCTGCCAGAGTTCCTGGCCGAAGGGATCCTTGCTGAGGCCGCCGGCGAAGGCGCTGAGCTGGCCGAGCCGGGACATCGCGATCGCCACATTCCAGGGCGAACCGCCGCTGCGGCTGCTCCACGTGCCGGGACCCGTGCGGATCATGTCGGTGAGGGCCTCGCCGAAGGAGACGAAGCTGGCCAGGTCCGCATGGACCACGGTCGTGGGGGTCAAGCTCATTCCGGGATTCGAACGCGGCCGGCTGCCCGGTGCAAGTGACAAGTCCTACAGGGTGCCGACATCGGCGAGACGGTGACATCGCGCACGGCCATGGCGCCAGCGGGCCCGGCTCGCAGGTTCGCGAAGGGCCTGGGCAGGCACGGGCGGCGCGGCGGCGGCACAATCCCGCCCCATGACCGATGGTGTGATTCCGCTGCTCGATCTGCGCCAGATCGGGCGGACGCCTCCCGTGCCGCATCCGCTCCCCCCGCCCCGCCCGGGCCCGTGGCTGGACGCGCGCGGCCGGCCCCTGCGCGACCTGCGCATCTCGGTCACCGACCGCTGCAACTTCCGCTGCAGCTACTGCATGCCGAAGGAAGTCTTCGACAAGGACTACGCCTTCCTTCCCCACCGCGACCTGCTCTCCTTCGAGGAGATCACCCGCCTGGCGGGCGTCTTCGCCGGCCTGGGGGTCCAGAAGCTGCGCCTGACCGGCGGCGAACCGCTGCTGCGCCGCAACCTCGAGGCGCTGATCGCCCAGCTGGCCGGCCTGCGCACACCCGAAGGCCAGCCGCTCGACCTGACGCTGACGACCAACGGCTCGCTGCTGGCCCGCAAGGCGCAGGCGCTGCGGGAGGCCGGACTGCGCCGCGTCACCGTCAGCCTGGACGCGCTCGACGACGCCATCTTCCGGCGCATGAACGATGTCGACTTCCCGGTGGCCGAGGTGCTGCGCGGCATCGAAGCCGCCCAGGCCGCCGGCCTGGCGCCGATCAAGGTCAACATGGTCGTCAAGCGCGGCACCAACGACGACCAGATCCTGCCGATGGCCCGCCACTTCCGCGGCACCGGCGTCGTGCTGCGCTTCATCGAGTACATGGACGTCGGCATGAGCAACGGCTGGCGCATGGACGAGGTGCTGCCATC
This sequence comes from Roseateles chitinivorans, assembly GCF_002761755.1. Classification (GTDB taxonomy): domain Bacteria; phylum Pseudomonadota; class Gammaproteobacteria; order Burkholderiales; family Burkholderiaceae_C; genus Roseateles; species Roseateles chitinivorans. Next base: position 48,848 of record NZ_PEOG01000012.1, on the reverse strand, counting down.
CGCGCAGGTCCTCGCCCGCCTGCGCGAGGACGCCGAGCTGGTCCCGCTCGCCCCGACCGTCGAGGGGGAGACCGCCACCCGATGGGGCTATGCCGACGGCAGCGGCGAGATCGGCCTCATCTCCAGCGTCACCCAGGCCTTCTGCGGCGATTGCAACCGCGCGCGACTCTCCACCGAGGGCCGGCTCTACACCTGCCTGTTCGCCGGCGACGGCCACGACCTGCGCGCACTGCTGCGCGGCGACGGCGACCACCCGCCGCGGTCCGATGCAGAGATCGCCGCCGCGCTGGGCGCGCTCTGGACCCGGCGCAACGACCGCTACTCGGAGCTCCGCGCCAGCCTGCCGGCGGCGGAGTCCGGCCCGGCGCGCCGCGTCGAGATGCACTACATCGGCGGTTGATGCGCGCCACCGCGCTGATCCTCTGCGGCGGCCGCGCCACCCGCATGGGCGGCGTCGACAAGCCGCTCCAGCCCTTCCAGGGGCGGGCACTGGTCAGCCATGTCATCGACCGCGTCGCCCCGCAGACCGGCGGCCGGATCCTGATCAGCGCGAACCGCCACCTCGACGACTACCGGCGCCTCGGCCACCCGGTCCTGCCCGACCCGCTGCCGGACTTCCCCGGGCCTCTGGCCGGCATCCTCGCCGGACTGACGGCGCTGTCGGACGCCGGGTCCGCTGGTGGCGCCATGCGCGCCGGAGCCCCCGAGGCGGCCCCCCCCTCGCCCGGTGAGCGCAGCGACGGCTTCGGCGCGGACTGGCTGCTCGTGGTCGGTGGCGACAGCCCGTGGCTGCCGATCGACCTGCTCGACCGCCTGGCCGCCGGCCTCGCGCCGGAGCACAGCGCCGCGATGGCGCTGGGCCGCGAGGCGCCGGGCGAGCCGCTGCGGCCGCAGCCCCTGGCCAGCCTGATCCATGTCCGGCACCGCGCCGGGCTGGCGACGGCGCTGCGCGCGGGCGAACGTCGGGTCGAGGGCTGGCTGCGCACGCTGCCGCTGGCGCGAGTCGCCTTCGACCGGCCGACGGACGACCTCGCCTTCGCCAACATCAACGACAGGAGCGAGCTTGAGCGACTCGAACGACTGGACCACCGCTGAGGGCCGACCGGCCGAGGGCGTGATCACGCTGCGCCTGCTGACCGCCGCCGACCTGCCCGCCTACAAGGCCCTGCGCGACGTGATGCTCGCGCGGCACGAGCAGGCCTTCACCTCCGACGCGGAGACCGAGCGCGCGCGCGAGGCGGCGAGCTACCGGGTGCGGCTGCATCCGCAGGCGGGCGGCAAGTCGCTGTTCACGCTGGGCGCGTGGTCCGGCGAGCGGCTGGTGGGCGCCTTGACCTGCGAGCACGAGAACCGCAAGAAGGTGATGCACATCGCGCACCTGATCGGGATGATGGTCGACGACGAGTTCCGCGGACGTGGCATCGGCAAGCGCCTGCTGCGGCAGGCCCTGGCGCTGCTGCGCCGGGAGCCGCGCCTGGAGACGGTCACGCTGAGCGTCACCGCCGTCAACCAGGCGGCGATCGCGGTCTACCGGCAGGCGGGCTTCACCCGCTACGGCCACCTGCCGCGCGCGATCCGGCTCTCCGACGGCCGCTACTACGCCAAGGACCTGATGAGCCTCGACCTGAGGCCTTGACCCGCTACCCGCGCCCCGACGTCAGCCAGCCGCGCAACTCGCCACCGGCGACGCCGAGACATCGACATCGACGGTGAGGTCGTCCTGGATCGCGAGCAGTCCCCCGAGGACGGAGAACGGCGTGATGCCGAAGTCGCTCTGACGGAGGACGAGCGCGCCCTGCGTCCGCAGGGCGGTGTGGCCGGCATCCCCCGAAGGACGGGTCACCCGCACCGGCACCTGGAGCGTGCGGGTGTGGCCATGCCAGTCGACGGCAAGCTGGAGCGCCAGCACCGGGAAGGCGCCGGCGACGGCGGTGCTGCGCATCGCGATGATCGGGAAGCGGTCGCCGTCGACCGCCTTGAGCAGATTGGCGCGGGTACCGGCCACATCGGAGGCCGACGGCGTGCTGGCGAACTCGGGCCCCAGCGGCGCGCGCCACTCGGGCTTGTCGATGGCGAGGTCGTCCAGCCGGAAGGCCAGCTCGACGCCGGCGCCCGCGATGCCGTCGTTGGGGACGAAGACCTGACCAGTGAGCCGCTCGACGCCGATCACGTGGTTGTGGCCGGCCTTGGCGAGGCGTCCCGCGCGAAAGACATGGATGCGGACCTGCGAGGTAGCGGCGTCGACGCGATAGAGCCGGCCTTCGCCCCGCTGCTGCGCGGCCAGCCAGGCCGTGCAGGACGGACTCGGCGACGCGGGCCCGTCCTGGGCGCCGACACCCGGCGCCGCGAGGGGCGGCATCGCGGCGGAGGGCGTCGGCGGTGCGGTGCCGCACCCCGCCAGCGCGCCGGCCAGGAGCATGGCGAGGCCGGCGATCACCGGCGCTGCCGACCGTCTGGCCGCGCGCCACCGCGCGACGGGAGGCATCTCATTTGCCGGCGTCAACACTTGCATAGGGGTAAACCAAGAGGGGTCAGACCTGCATTCTGAACGGCATAAACAGGCAGGTCGCACTAGCATTGCGACATCATGACGACACCTCGCACGGAGACTGCCATGGCACGCCAAGCCACCGACCTGATGGCGCAGTACGCCGCCTACCACCGCGATCGCCGCAACATCGCGACCCATTTTGTCGGCATCCCGCTGATCGTCTTCGCGATCGGCGTGCTGCTGGCGCGGGCGCAATTCCATGTCGGTGACTGGACCGTCTCGGCCGCCTGGCTGGTCTGGGGCGGCGCGACGATCTGGTACCTGACGCGCGGCAACTTCGTGCTCGGCCTGTCCACCGCGCTGGTCAATGCGGTGCTGATGGCGCTGGCGCATCCGCTGGCGGACGGCTCCTTCGGCGGCTGGCTCGCCTGGGGCCTGGGCAGCTTCATCGTCGGCTGGATCATCCAGTTCGTCGGCCACTATTACGAGGGTCGCAAGCCCGCCTTCGTCGACGACCTGGTGGGCCTGCTGGTCGGCCCGATGTTCGTCGTCGGCGAGGCCCTGTTCGCGATGGGCTGGGGCCGCGACCTGCTGGCCGAGATCGAGCGCCGCGCCGGCCCGACCCACCTGCGCGATCTCACCCACCCGGCCTGAACCACCCGCCCGAACGTCCCGGTCGCGCCGGCTCGTTCCCGCGACCGCCCCCTTGTGGGGTCGGGTCTTGCAGGGGCTTGCGGCCCGGGTCCAAGCCGCTTATCTTGGACGTCCGAGTTCCGTCAGGATGTCGCCAGGAGGCCTCATGAAACCGGTGTCCGAACTGCTGAAGAACCGCGGCCCGAGCGTCTGGCGCGTCGCGCCGGAAGCCACGGTGTTCGATGCGCTGCATCTGCTCGCGCAGCACGATGTCGGCGCGCTGCTGGTGATGGAGGGCGAGCGGCTGCTCGGCATCTTCTCGGAGCGCGACTACACCCGCAAGATCGCCCTGCAGGGCCGCGACTCGCGCCATACGCAGGTCAAGGACGTCATGACGCCGAATGTGTTCGTGGTGAAGCCGGACACCGACTGCCGCGAGTGCATGAGCCTGATGAGCCAGCGCAAGATCCGCCACCTGCCGGTCGTCGAGGGCTCCAACGTCGTGGGCATGCTCTCGATCCGCGACCTGATGGACAACATCATCGCGGACGACGAGATGACCATCGCCCAACTCCAAAACTACATCTACGGCTAGGGGCAAGGCCCTGATTGGGGCGCCCCGCGTCGTTGCAAATCCTCGCCATAGCGCCGCTATGGCTGCGGTTTGCGCCTAGCGGGGCACCCCAATCAGGGCCTCGCCCGGGCGCCTGTGGACGGCGGGGTCAGCCTGGCCAGAATTGGAGGGCGAAGGGGGCTGCAGGCTTGGTGGCGCGCGGCTTGGGGGGTTTGTCCGACGGTACCGGCGTGCCCATCGCGATCCAGCCGAGCAGCGTCTCGCCCGGCTCGCAGAACGCGGCGATCAGGCCGGGATCGCGAGCCTTGGCGCCGCTGAGCATCTTTCCGCCGAAGCCCAACGCCTGCGCGGCGTTCAGGAAATTGGTCAGCGCGCCGCCGATGCAGGCCCACTGCTCATGGGCCGGCACCTGCGGATGACCCAGGTCCAGCCGCGCGACGACGGCCACCGTCACCGGCGGGCGCAACGCACGCTCCTCGTCCATCGCAACGCCCGCCTCGTCCTTGCCGGCTCGACGCGCGGCGGCCGCAAACAGCGCCGCCATCGATCGCCGCGCCTCACCGCGCACAACCTTGAAGCGGAACGGCACCAGCGCCGCATGGTCCGGCGCATGCAGCGCCGCCTCGGTCATCGTGGCCAGCGCGGCATCGTCGGGACCTGGCTCGATCAAATACTTCGGGCCCACCGATGCGCGGGTGAGCAGCAGCTTCAGGGCTTGGTCGTTCATGGCGCCCCTCCTTCATCCAACGGCTTGCGGCGATCGCGCCGACGCAGCGGACACGCGATCCCCGCGGATCAACGATTCAAGCGTCGCCGCGCCGCGTAGGAGCAGGCGTCGACGGCCATCACCAGCACCAGCATCGCCAGCAGCACGGTGCCAGTCTCCCGCATCTGGAACAGGCTCAGGTGCAGGCTGAGCATCTGGCCCAGTCCGCCCGCGCCGACAACGCCCAGCACCGTCGCGGCGCGAATATTGTTCTCCCACCGGTACAGCGTGTAGCTGAGCAGTTGCGGCGCCGCCTGCGGCAGCGTCGCGAAGGCGAAGACCTGCCAGCGCGACGCGCCCGCCCAGCGCAGCGCCTGAGCGGTCTGCGGCGGTGCGTTCTCGAGCGCCTCCGCCATCAGCCGGCCCAGCACGCCGGTCGTGTGCAGGGCCAGGGCCAGCGTGCCCGGCATCGGCCCCAGGCCGGCCGCCACCAGCAGCAGCGATGCCCAGACCAGCTCCGGCACGCTGCGCAGCGCATTGAGCAGCAGCCGCGATGCCCAGCGCAGCGGCCCCGCCGGCCGGCTCGCCAGCAGTGCGACCACGAGTCCGGCGATCGCCGCCAGACCGCTGCCCAGCGCCGACATCGCCAATGTCTCCAGAGCGCCCTGCCCGACCCGCCCCAGGAAGGCCGGCGCAAGTTGCGGCGGGAAGAATTCGGCGAGGAAGCGGCCCATCTGCGCGAGCGCACCGGCGCCGAGCAGTTCGCTCCAACGCAGCGGCAGCGTGGCGAAGCTCGCCACCAGGAGGGTCAGCAGCCCCGCGAGCAGGGCCCGCAGTCCCCAGCGCGCGGGGGGGCGAGCGGACAGCGGATGCCGCGACTCGCCGCCCTGCCCCGGCGTGCGGGCCGGCCGCAGCCAGGCGCTGACGCGGTCCGCCATCGCCACCAGCACGATGAAGATCAGCAGGATGGTCGCGACCTCGGAGCCGGCGAACATCTTCGTCGCGTTGTCCAGCTGCTGGCCGAGGCCGCCGGCGCCAACGAAGCCCAGCACCACCGAGGAGCGGATCGCGCATTCCCAGCGGTAGACGGTGTAGCTGACCAGTTCATCCGCGCAGCCGGGCAGCGCGCCGAACAGCAGCGCCTGGAGCCGCCCCGCACCGCCGCGCAGCAGCGCCTGCGTCGGCGCGGCATCGGCGCTTTCCAGGATCTCGGCGTAGACCTTGCCCAGCATCCCGCCGTAGGACAGCGCGATCGCCAGCACGCCGGCGCCCGGCCCCAGACCGAGCACGCGTACCAGCATCAGCGCCCACACCAGTTCCGGCACCGAGCGCAGCACGATCAGCAGCAGGCGCACGGCCCAGCGCAGGGCCGCCGGCGCCGCCGCCATGCGGCCGGCCAGCGCCGACACGGACAGCCGGGCCGTCGCCAGCAGCGCCAGCGGCACGGCGATCACCCAGGCCAGCGCCAGGCCGACCGTCGCCATCGCCACGGTGCGCCAGGTGTCGGCGGCCAGCATCGCCAGGAACTCGAGGTCCACGCGCGGAGTCAGGAACTGCGCGGCGAAGCGCAGCGTCGCCCGCAGACTGCGCTCGTCGAGCAACTCCAAGGGCCGGAACTCGCACCAGACCAGCAGCGGCCACAACAGGACCAGCACGGCGACAACGAGCCCCAGGCGACGAGGGGCGGCGGGATCGCGCCGCCACGGCTCGATGGCCGACGACGGCAACCCGCGGCCGACACCGGGGCCGCCGCCTGGGCCGACTCGGCCAATTCGGCCCTCACCGCCGGTCCCGGCGCTGCCGGCCCGACCGGTCTGTTCGGCGCCTCCGGCGCTCATCGGCACATCGCCTGCGGCGGCGCGGACGTCAGCGGCGCATCGTCGGGCGCTGCGGGCGATTCATTCAGCAGGTCGGCGTAGATCTCGTCCAGTTGACGGGCGCCGAGATCCTGCGGCGGGCCGTCATAGACGAGCCGGCCCTGCCGCAGCGCGATCACGCGCGGGAACAGGCGGCAGGCCAGTTCGACCTGGTGCAGGCTGCACACCAGGGTACGGCCCTCGGCGCGGGCGGCGTCCTGCAGCACGGCCAGCACCCGCTGCGCGCGTTGGGGATCGAGGGCCGAGAGCGGCTCGTCGGCGAGCCACAGCCGCGCCTGCGACACCAGCAGCCGCGCCACCGCCACGCGCTGGCGCTCGCCGCCGGACAGCTGGTCCAAGCGGGACCACAAGCGGTCGCCGAGCTCCAGCCGGTCCAGGGCATCGAAGGCGAGCCGGGCGTGGGCCTCGTCGGGGCTGAACAGCATGCGCAGGCTGCGAGCCATCGAGGCGCCGGGCAAGCGGCCGGCCAGCACCGCGGTCACCACGCGCTGACGCGGTGGCAGCGGCGGGTGCTGCGGCGCGAGCATCAGCATGCGGCGCAGCCGGTGGCGCGCGTGCGAGGACAGGGTCCAGCCGTCCTGGCCGTCCAGCCGCAGCGTGCCGCTGGCGGGACGCGAGGCCAGCGCCAGCGCATGCAACAGCGAGGTCTTGCCGGCGCCCGAGGCACCGATCAGCGCGACCTGCTCGCCGGGCTCGATCCGCAGCGACAGCGGCTCGATCAGCCTGCGCGCGCCGGCCTGCAGCGTCAGGCCCTCCAACACCAGCAGGGACATCGCGCTCGTCTCAGTTCACTTCAGCAGGCCGGCGTTCTCGGCGGCTGCCTTGATGCCGGCGTAGTTCTCCGGCTGGGTCGGCACGAACTTCGTCGCACGCTGGAGCTCGAGGATCTCCTTGCCTTCCGGCGTCGAGGGGCTCAGTTTCAGGAATGCGGCCTTGAGCTTTTCCTTTGTCGCGGCGGGCAGGTCGGCGTGGACGCTCCAGTTGTAGTCGTAGTACGGCGGGGTGGTGAAGAACACCTTCAGCGCGCCGGTGTCGACCTTCTTCTCGGCGACCAGCTTTTCCCAGACGGAGATGTTGAGCGCGCCCGCGTCGACCTTGCCGGACGCCACTGCGGCGACGGTGGCGTCGTGCGCGCCGGAGAAGGAGATGCGCTTGAGGTCGGTATCGGGGTTGATCTTCGCGGCGAGGAGGAACGAGCGGGGCATCAGGTGCCCGGAGGTGGACGAGGCGGAGCCGAAGCTGAGCGTCTTGCCCTTCAGGTCCTCGAGCTTGTGGATGCCGGACTTGGCGTCGGTGATGAAGACGGAGCGGAATTTCTCGTCTTCTTCGCGCTGGACGAGCGGGACGATCTTGCCGCCGGAGCGCACGCTCGCCTGGACGAAGGTGAAGCCGCCGAACCAGGCGAGTTCGACCTTCTTGTTGGCAAGGGCCTCGACCGCCGCGGCGTAATCGGTGACGGGCGTCCACTCCACTTTCACGCCGAGTTCCTTCTCGAGGTACTTGCCCAGCGGCGCGAACTTGCGCGCGAGCTCGGTCGGCGACTCATCGGGAATGGCGGTCACGCGAAGGACCTGCTGAGCGGTCTGAGCCTGCGCGGAACCGATGCAGCTCGCTGCGATCAGCGAGGCGGTGGCGATCCCCTGCAGCGCACGGCTGACGCGGTGGTAAAGGCTAGACATCAACAAGCTCCAAAAGAGGGGTGGGTCTGATCCGAAGTCAAAAAACCTGCCGCCCCTAGGGCGGCCGCAAGCACCAGCGACATCGGATGGCCGTCGCGAGCGGCCCGAGGTTGCGCCGAGGAGCGGAGCCGTACTGTCGTACGGCGAGCACCGCAGGCGCAAGATCGGGCCGCGCAGCCGGCCAGCCGATGTTGCTGGCGGAGGGGCGTGGGGGTCGAACCCACCCGGCGATGCTTGGCATCACCCACCGGATTTGAAGTCCGGCCGATCCACCGGGATCGTTGCCCCTCCGTTGATCGTGGCGTGTTCATGCGGTGTCGGCGGCGTCGCCGTCGCCGTCGCCGTCGTCCCCGACGAACAGCTGGCAGTCGGCCCGCAGCCGGTGCACGTCCCCGACGCGCCGCAGCAGTCCGACCTTGTCGAAGAACTCCAGCACCTGGATCGCGCGCTTGCGGCCCAGGCCGCTGCGGTCGCGGAAGTCCGCCGCCTTGACATCGCCATCCGCCGCACACGCCCGCGCGATCCGGGCCAGTGCCTGGATCGCCGGGGGCGCATGGTACAGGTCCTTCACCACCTGGAACAGTTCGCCCCGCTGGGCCAGGCGTGCCAGCGTCGTGCGCACCAGCGCCTCGGGCTCGCCCGCCTCCTTCGCGAGATCCCGGGCCCAGACGCCCTCGAAGCCCGCCGCCAGCAGGCGCGGCAGCACCTTCTGCGCCAGGCGCTCGTCCAGCGCCGACAGCTGCACCCCATGCGCCGGCAGGTGCACGGTCGCGCCACTGACGACGACGCGTCCCGCGCCCGCCAGCCGCTGCACCAGCGCGCGCCACAGCGGTTCGGCCATGCGCGGCGCGGCCAGCCGGCGCCAGCGCGCGAGGTCGGGCCCGAGTTCCTCCGGCTGCTCCTGGTGATAGCGCTGCAAGCGCTCCTGCGCGGCATAGGCCCACTGCGCCGTCTGCGCGGCGCCGAGCGCCCACGCCGGCCCCTCCGCGCCCTGCACGACGGTGATCTCCGCCGCCACGGGGGCGCCCGGGCCCGCCTCGCGCGCACCGGCGCCGATCGCCGCCACCAGCGCCGCGCGGGCGGCGCCCGCCACGCCCTGTCCGGTCGCGAAACGGACCAGGTCGACGCCCATCGGCGCCTGGGCCAGCAGCCCTTCGAGCCGCTGCGGCGGCGTGTCGGCCGTGAGCGCGACCAGCTCCGCGAGCCGCTGCGGCGTGCGGCGATAGCGCGCCGGCGCCTGCGGATCCAGCACCACGCCGCCAGCCAGCGCCCGCGTCGCCGACGCATCGCGCAGCACGATCCGATCGCCGGCCCATGCGCCGATCGGGCGGTGCAACACCAGTTGCACGAACGCTTCGCCACCGGGCTGCAGCGCCTCGATCGGCTTCCCGCCAAGTCCGCCGAGCACCGCGACCGAGCCGGTCACCTGCGCGGCGCCGACATGCACATGCACCGGCGTGCCGCTGCGCAGCGCACGCGCCTCCTCGGGCCAGAGGCGCAGCCGCGCATCGAGGCGCTCCGTCCACTGGGCGATCTCCGGCGCGGCGAGGCACTGGCCGTGTCCGACCTGATCCTTCTCGAGGCCGACCAGCCCGATCGCGACGCGCTGCCCCGCCGATGCCCGGGGCGCCGCCGCGTTCTGCGCATGCAGGCTGCGCACGCGGGCGCGCAGCGGCGCCTGGCCCGGCGCAGGCGGCAACACCAGGAGTTCGTCGCCGACGGCCAGCTCGCCCGCATGCGCGGTCCCGGTGCAGACGGTCCCGACGCCCGGCAGGCTGAACACCCGATCGACCGCGAGCCGGAAGCCCAGTCCGCCCCGCACACGCGGCGGCAGCGCCGCGGCTTCGGCGATCAGGTGCTCGCGCAGCGGGCGCACGCCGACGCCGGTCGTCGCGGCGACCTCGAAGATCGGCGCGCCCGCGAGCGGCGTGCCCGCCACCAGCGCACGGATCTCGCCATGCCGACGCGCACGGGTGGCGTCGTCGACGCGATCGCATTTGGTCAGCGCGATCGTGCCGTGCTCGATGCCCAGCAGCGACAGCAGCGCCAGGTGCTCGCAGGTCTGCGGCATGACGCCGTCATCGGCCGCCACCAGCAGCAGCGCATGGTCGATGCCGGTCGCGCCCGACAGCATCGTGTGGATGAGCCGCTCATGACCGGGGACGTCGACGAAGCCGATGCGGGGCGTGCCGGTGGCCGACTCGCCGCCGGCGGCGTCGGCGTCCAGATAGGCATATCCCAGCGCGATGCTGATGCCGCGCCGCTTCTCCTCCGGCAGGCGATCGGTGTCGACGCCGGTGAGCGCTTTCACCAGCGTCGTCTTGCCATGGTCGATGTGGCCGGCGGTCCCGACGATCACGCGAGCGACTCCTTCAGCAGCGCGAGCTGGTCGATGAACTCGCCCTCCTCGCGCGCCTCGTCCAGGCAGCGCAGGTCCAGCCAGAGCTCGTCCGACTGCACCCGTGCGATCACCGGCAGCGGCAGCGCGCGCAGCGCGGTCAGCAGCTCGTCGAGCGCGCGTCCCACGCCGCGCTTGCCCGGCAATTGCGGGGTCAGCACCAGGCCCGACGACGGCAGCGTCTCCACCGGCAGCGAGCCCGAGCCGATCTGGCCCCGCATCGCGCTCACGCGCACCGCGAAGCGCGGCGCGACCGCGTCCTGGACGCGTGCCAGCAACCGGTCGGCCTGCGCCTGGATCTGATCGACCGGGCGCGTCAGCAGTCGCAGCGTCGGCAGGTCCTGCGTGAGCCGGTCGGGCTGCAGGTACAGCCGCAAGGTCGCCTCCAGCGCCGCCAGCGGCAGCTTGGAGAGCCGCAGCGCGCGCTTCATCGGGAACTTGCGGATCTTCTGGACCAGGTCCTGGCGGCCGACGATCAAGCCGGCCTGCGGTCCACCGAGCAGCTTGTCGCCGCTGAAGGTCACCACGTCGCAACCGTCGGCCAGCATCTGCTGCGGCAAGGGCTCGGCGGGCAGGCTCCACTGCGCCAGGTCCACCAGCGAGCCACTGCCCAGGTCCGTCATCAGCGGCACGCCCGCCGCGCGGGCGATCGGCGCCAGCTCCGCCTCGCTCACCGAGGCGGTGAAGCCCTGGATCGCGTAGTTGCTGGTGTGGACCTTCAGCAGCAACGCGGTCTGCGGGCCGATCGCGGCCTGGTAGTCCCGCGCATGAGTACGGTTGGTGGTGCCGACCTCGACCAGCCTCGCTCCGGCCGCCGCCATCACGTCGGGCATGCGGAACGCACCGCCGATCTCGACGAGTTCGCCGCGCGACACGATCGCCTCCTTGCCGCCGGCCAGCGCGGCGATGCCCAGCAGCACCGCGGCGGCGTTGTTGTTGACGACCGTCGCGGCCTCGGCGCCGGTGATCTCGCACAGCAGCGACTCGACGAGGCTGTCGCGGTCGCCGCGCTCGCCGCGCGCGAGGTCGAACTCCAGGTTGTTCGGCGATCCCATGCAAGCCAGCACCTGCTGCAGCGCTTCATCGGCCAGCAAGGCGCGGCCGAGGTTGGTGTGCAGCACGGTGCCGGTCAGGTTGATCACGCGGCGCATCCGCGGCGCCAGGCGCTGCTCGCAACGGCGTTCGAGCTCGGCCGGCAGGTGCCTCAGTTCATGCGCTGCCAGCGTGCCCTCGACTGCGCGCCGACGCCAGTCCTCGAGCAGCCGGCGCGCCTCCGCGGCGACGAAGGCATGGCCGTGGCGCGCCATCAGGTGGGTAACGGCCTCGTCGCGCAGCAGGCGGTCGACGGACGGCAAGTCCTTGGGGACGGCAGCTCCGGGAGCGGCGCTGACAGCGGCCGCAGCGCCATCCGCCGCAGCGGTGGCGGTGGCGGTGGCGGTGGTGGCAGCGACGGTGGCCGTAGCCACGGCGGTCGCGGCCGTTGCGCCATGCGCGAGTGAGTCGGAAGCGGCTGCCGGGGAGCCTGCCGTCGGACCATGAACCATGGATGCCTCGGGCTTCATGCTCAGCGCCCTCCGGGGGGAGCGGCGCCGGTGCCGGCGCGCCCGGGCGGCGCGTCGTCGTGCGAGGCCTCCGCCTCGCCCAGGATCAGCATCGGGTTGAAGCCCTGACGCACCAGGCCGAGTTCGCCGACCAGCAGGTCCAGCGTCAGCGTGGCCAGGTCGTCGGCCAGGGGCTCGACCTGCAGGTCCTTCTCCATGTGGACCTGCTTGAGATAGTGCCCGCAGGTCTCGCAGCACTCGGCGGCGACCGCCTCGGACTTCCGGCCCTCGTCGTCGACCAGGGTCTGGAAGCTGATGCCCTTGGTGCCCTGGCAATGCGTGCACTTGATGCGCACGTAATGCCATTGCGCGCCACACAGCGAGCAGGCCAGGAAGCGCTGCCCCGACTGCTCGGCCGCGACGCGGGTGATCGAGGCCACCGGCCGCGAGCCGCAGCAGGGGCACACCGTCGGGTCGTCGATCATGCCGAACGGGGCGACGTTCTCGCCCTGGTCGCTGCGCTCGTAGCGTTCCTGCAAGCCGGTGACCAGGCGGGTCCAGTGCACCTGCAGCGCCGCGGCAATCAGCGGCGCCGCCGCCGGATCCAGGCCCGGTCCGCCCCCGGCGAGCAGCGCGCCGGCCTGCTGCTCCAGCCAGACCTCGTCCGCCTGCGCCAGCCGGGCGACCAGCGCCTTCGCCGCTTCGGGAATCGCCGCCGCGCTCATCGCGGTCAACAGCGCCCGGAGTTCCTCACGCCAGACGGCATCGCGCGGATGCCCCTGAGCCTCCACCGGCGGCAGCCCACCGACCATCGCGCCGTTGATCAGCACCTCGTCCGGCAGCTTCAGCGCGCGGGGCTGCTTCAACAGCTCATGCTGCCGCTGCGCCAGTTCGGCCACGAACAGCAGGTAGTCCCGCATCGCATGGCCGTCGGCGAGCTGGCGCAGCCGCAGTGCGCGCTCGGCGAAGAGACCGGGTTCGGGCACCTTCACCGGTGCGACACGGGCGCCGGCATTGACGGCGATCTCTTCCGGGCTCATCACCCGGATCGGGCTGCTGGGGGTCATGCGGGGGGACGTTCCTTCACTGCCTTGTGCCACAGCGGGTGGTGGTGCGCGGCCCAGGTGTCGGTGACCGTACCACGGGTCATCGCCCGGAACGAGCCCTTGACCCAGATCGCGGCATAGACATGGATGATGATCGTCAGGATCAGGATCGCCGCCGCCGCCGCGTGCAGCACCACCGCGACGCGGCGCATCAGGATGTTCCCGTCGGGGAACCAGGCGTGCCAGAACATGAAGCCGGTCACCAACAGGATCAGCAGCGACACCACCATGATCCAGAACACGATCTTCTGGCCGGCGTTGTACTTGTGCGCCGGCTGCGTGCCGTGCTTGTGGCCGCCGAAGATCATGTCCCCGCTCTGGCGCATCCATTGGCGGTCGACGTCGGTCCAGCGGTTGTCCCGCCACATCTGCGCCGCCAGGAACGCGAACGCGATCACCATGCCCAGCCCCATGTAGGGATGCAGGATGCGCGCCCACGGGCCGCCGCCGAAGAGGTGGGTCAGGAAATACAGGCTCGGATGGAAGAAGGCCAGGCCCGACAGCCCGGCGCACAGGAACAGCAGCACGATGAGCCAGTGGTTGATCCGCTGGCTGTCGCGGTAGCGTTGCAGCAACATGTCGATCTCCCGGTGAAGGTCAGAGACCACCGCCCGCCGGCGGGACGGTGCCGTCGCGCGGCGCGTCGCCGTGCTTCGCGCGCTCGTAGGCGAGTTCCTCGTCCTCGTCCGGCTCATCGTGCCCGGTCTTCTGCGGCCCGACCTTCATGTAATGGAAGAAGCCCGCCACCGCCGCGCCGATCATCGCGGCCACCGCCAGCGGCTTGGCCGCGCCCTTCCACAGCGACACCAGCGGGCTGATCTGCGGATCCTTGGGCAGGCCGTGATACAGCGTGGGCTGGTCGGCGTGCTGCAGCACGTACATGACGTGCGTGCCGCCCACGCCCTGCGGGTCGTAGACGCCGGCGTTCTGGTAGCCGCGCTCCTTCAGGTCGACGATGCGATCGGCGGCGAACTCGTGCATGTCCTCCTTCGAGCCGAAACGGATCGCCCCGGTCGGGCAGGCCTTCACGCACGCGGGCTCCAGGCCCACGCCGACCCGGTCCGAGCACAGGCTGCACTTGTAGGCCTTGTTGTCGGCCTTGCTGATGCGCGGCACGTCGAACGGGCAGCCCGTCACGCAGTTGCCGCAGCCGATGCAGTGCTCGGAGATGAAGTCGACGATGCCGTTCTGGTACTTGACGATCGCGCCGGGCGCGGGACAGCTCTTCAGGCAGCCGGGGTCGTCGCAGTGCATGCAGCCGTCCTTGCGGATCAGCCACTCCAGCTTGTTCTCGACGACCTCGACCTCCGAGAACCGCATCACCGTCCACGACTGCGGCGTGAGGTCGCGCGGGTTGTCGTAGGTGCCGTGGGTGTCGCCGACATCGTCGCGCAGGTCGTTCCACTGCATGCAGGCCACCTGGCAGGCTTTGCAGCCGATGCAGGACGACACGTCGATCAGCTTGGCGACCTCCGGCGTCGTGCGCCGCGCGTCGGGACTGGGCAGCGTCGTGGCGGAGCGCAGCGCGATGTCGAGGGATTGCAATGAAGACATGGCAGTTCCTCAGGCTTTCTCGATGTTGACGGTGAAGCTCTTGAACTCCGGCGTCTGGGTATTGGCATCGCCCACGAACGGGGTGAGCGTGTTCACCAGATAACCGGGCTTGGCCACGCCGACGAAGCCCCAGTGGTTGGGCAGGCCCACCGTGTGGACCCGCTTGCCGCCGACATCCAGCGACGCCACCCGCTTGGTCACCACCGCCACGGCCTTGATGAAGCCGCGGTTGGAACTGACCTTCACCTGGTCGCCGTTGGCGATCCCCTTCTCCTTCGCGAGTTCCTCGCCGATCTCCACGAACTGCTGCGGCTGGATCACCGCGCTGGTCCGCACGTTCTTGGTCCAGTAATGGAAGTGCTCGGTGAGCCGGTAGCTCGTCGCCACATACGGGAACTTGTCCGGCTTGCCGAACGCCTCGCGGTCGGCCTTGAACACCCGGCCCGCCGGGTTGTTCATCGCCTTGGGGTTGTTCGGGTGCATCGGGTTCACCGTCAGCGGCGACTCGAACGGCTCATAGTGCTCCGGCAGCGGGCCGTCGACCATGCCGGTCGGCGCGAACAGCCGCGCCACGCCCTCGGCGGTCATGATGAAGGGCCGTACCGCGTCCTCGTCGTTGGGATTGGCATCGGGCCGGATGTCCGGCACGTCCGAGCCGCCCCACTTGTCGGTGAACGCCACCAGCCGCCGCTTCGGATTCCACGGCTTGCCGGTCGGGTCGCAGGACGCGGCGTTGTAGAGCACGCGCCGGTTCGCCGGCCAGGCCCAGGCCCAGTTCAGCGTCTGGCCGATGCCCCACGGATCGCTGTTGTCGCGCCGCGCCATCTGGTTGCCGGCCTGCGTCCACGCGCCCGTGTAGATCCAGCAGCCGCTGGACGTCGAGCCGTCGTCGCGCAGCAGGCCGAAACCCGAGAGCTGCTCGCCGGCCTTGGCCAGGACCTTGGTCGGGTCCTTCGGATCGGTCACGTCGGCCAGCGCCTTGCCGTTGTATTCCATCGCCAGCTCCTCGGCCGAGGGGCTGTGGGGAATCTTGTACGGCCAGCTCAGGTTGACGATCGGGTCGGGGAACGCGCCGCCGTCCTTCACGTACAGCGCGCGCAGGCGCAGGAAGATCTCCGCGATGATCTCGGCGTCGCCCTTGGCCTCGCCCGGCGGCTCGGCGCCCTTCCAGTGCCACTGCAGCCAGCGGCCGGAGTTGGTCAGCGAGCCCTCCTCCTCCGCGAAGCAGGTGCTCGGGAAGCGGAACACCACCGTCTGGATCTCCTCGCTCTTCACGTCGTTGTGCTCGCCGTAGTTCTTCCAGAACTCGGCGGTCTCCGTGTTGAGCGGGTCGATGATGGCGAGGAACTTCAGCCTGGACAGGCTCTCGATCACCTTCTTCTTGTTGGGGAAGGAGCCCACCGGGTTGAAGCCCTGGCAGATGTAGCCGTTGACCTTGCCCTGGTGCATCAGCTCGAAGGCCTGCAGCACGTCATAGCCCTTGTCCCACTTGGGCAGGTAGTGGAACGCCCAGTCGTTTTCCTTGGTCGCGGCCTTGCCCCACCAGGCCTTCTGCTGGCTGACGAAGAACTTCGGGTAGTTCTGCCAGAAGCTCATCTGGTTGGGACGCAGCGGCTTGAGCGCGCGGGTCTTGTAGTAGGTCTCGAGGTCCTGCTCCGAGTCCTTCGCCAGCGACATGTAGCCCGTCAGCGAGGTGGACAGCAGCCCCAGGTCGGTCAGGCCCTGGATGTTGCTGTGACCGCGCAGCGCGTTCATCCCGCCGCCCGGCTGGCCGATGTTGCCCAGCAGCAGCTGCATCAGCGCGCCGGTGCGGATGATCTGCGAGCCCTGGCTGTGCTGCGTCCAGCCCAGCGCGTACATCACCGTCATCAC
The DNA here is from genome assembly GCF_002761755.1 of Roseateles chitinivorans. Taxonomy (GTDB): domain Bacteria; phylum Pseudomonadota; class Gammaproteobacteria; order Burkholderiales; family Burkholderiaceae_C; genus Roseateles; species Roseateles chitinivorans. Next base: position 32,417 of record NZ_PEOG01000012.1, on the reverse strand, counting down.
CTTGCCGGGGACCGAGGTCTCGGCGATCTGCCTGCAGATCTCCACGAACTTGTCCTTCGGCGTGCCGCAGATCTCGCTGACCTTCTCCGGCGTGTAGCGCGCGTAATGCCGCTTCATGACGTTGAGCACGCAGCGCGGGTGCTCCATCGTCATGTCGACCTTGGCGAAGCCCTTCTCGTCGAGCTCATAGGCCCAGGACGCGTTGTTGTAAGCACGCCTGGCCTCGTCATAGCCGGAGAAGAGGCCGTCCTCGAACTTGTAGCCCTCGTTGATCAGGAAGGTCGCGTTCGTGTAATGGCGGACGTACTCCTTCTGGATCTTGTCGTTGCTCAGCAGGTAGTTGATGACGCCGCCGAGGAAGGCGATGTCCGACCCCGCGCGGATCGGCGCGTAATAGTCGCTCATCGCCGCCGAGCGCGTGAAGCGCGGGTCGACGACGATCAGCCGGGCCTTGTTGTGATGCTTGGCCTCGATCACCCACTTGAAGCCGCAGGGGTGCGCCTCGGCGGCATTGCCGCCCATGATCAGGACGAGATCGGCGTTCTTGATGTCCACCCAATGGTTGGTCATCGCACCGCGACCGAACGTCGGGGCCAGACTGGCCACCGTCGGTCCGTGTCAAACGCGGGCCTGGTTGTCGAACGCGAGCATCCCCGTCGAGCGCATCGCCTTGTGGGTGATGTAGCCCGATTCGTTCGAGGACGCGGAGGCGCAGATCATGCCGGTGGACAGCCACCGGTTGACCGTCTTGCCATCGGCATTGGTGGCGATGAAGTTGGCGTCGCGGTCGGCCTTGAGCAGCTTGACGAAGCGGTTCATCGCCTCGTCCCAGCTGACGCGCTTCCACTCCTTGGACCCGGCCTCGCGGATCTCCGGGTACTTCAGCCGGTTGGGGCTGTGCACGAAGTCCAGCAGGCCGGCGCCCTTGGGGCACAGCGTGCCGCGATTGACCGGGTGGTCGGGATCGCCCTCGATGTGGACGATCTCGGACGTGACGTTCTTCGCCTTGTCGCCCAGCGAGTACATGATGATCCCGCAGCCTACCGAGCAGTAGGGGCAGGTGTTGCGTGTCTCGGTCGCCCGGGCGAGCTTGAACTGGCGCGTCTCCGCCAGCGCAGCGGTTGGGGAGAAACCCAACGCGACGAGGCTGGAGCCCATCACGGCCGCCCCGCTCACCCGGAAGAAGCTCCTCCGGTTCATGTCCATCGCTTGTGCCTCCTGGGTTCGACGCCGTTGCCGACCTGGGTGAATCGCACGACCGTCACGCGGCCCGTTCAAGTATTTCGGCACAAAGCCCTGGCTTTGTCCAATACGGACTCACCCTTTGACGAGAGGGCGAACCGCAGGACGCACACCGGATGGGAGAGGTTTTTCCTGAGCGCACCGTTGTGCGCTGCAGCACCGGCGGGTGGGGTCAGGTGTTTTTCGAGATGGTGATCGTCGGGAACCTGGACGAGTAGTCCTTGGCCTGGCCCGCCAGCTTCACCGCGATCTTGCGTGCGATCTGCCTGTAGGCCTGGGCATGCGGGCCGTCGGGCTCGGCCACGACGGTGGGCTTGCCGCTGTCGGCCTGCTCGCGGATGGACAGCGCCAGCGGCAACGAGCCCAGCAGCTCCTGGCTGTACTGGTCCGCCATGCGCTGGCCGCCGCCGCTGCCGAAGATGTGCTCGGCGTGGCCGCAGTGGCTGCAGATGTGGATCGCCATGTTCTCCACGATGCCCAGGATCGGCACGCCGACCTTCTCGAACATCTTCAGGCCCTTCTTCGCATCGATCAGCGCGATGTCCTGCGGCGTCGTCACGATCACCGCGCCGCTCACCGGCACGCGCTGCGACAAGGTCAGCTGGATGTCGCCGGTGCCCGGGGGCATGTCGATGACCAGGTAGTCCAGGTCGCGCCAGCGCGTCTGGCGCAGCAACTGCTCCAGCGCCTGCGTCGCCATCGGGCCGCGCCAGACCATCGCCTGGTCGTCCTCGACCAGGAAGCCGATCGACATCAGCTGCAGGCCGTGCGATTCGAGCGGCTCCATCGTCTGGCCGTCGGTGCTTTCCGGGCGGCCGTGCACGCCGAGCATCAGAGGCAGGCTGGGGCCGTAGATGTCGGCGTCCAGCAGGCCGACGGTGGCGCCCTCGGCCGACAACGCCAGCGCCAGGTTGGCTGCCGTGGTGCTCTTGCCGACACCGCCCTTGCCCGAGGCGACGGCAATGATGTTCTTCACGCCGGGCAGCAACTGGACGCCGCGCTGCACCGCATGCGCGATCACCTTGCTGTTCAGCCCGACGCTGACGTTGCCCACGCCGGGCACCGAGCGGGCGGCCGCCACGAGCGCGGCACGCAGGGCATCGATCTGGCTCGCCGCGGGATAGCCGAGCTCGACATCGAAGCTGACCGTGTCGCCCGCGATCTTCATGTTGCGCAACTGCTTCGTCGAGACGAAGTCGCGACCGGTGTTGGGGTCGATGACCTGTTGCAGGGCCTGGAGCAGCTGGACTTCGGGGATCTGGGACATGGGGAATGCGGCGGAGCGGGTCGCGAGGACCCGGGAGTCGGAAGAACTGGCGAACGGCGGGAAGACCCGCTCGGGCGCTGCGCCCGGTCGGCGGACGCTCGGGCCGAGCAGTCTAGCCCAGCCTGAAAAGGCACTGGTGGCCGGCGGAACGTCCGCACGGCGCATGCCGCCTGCTCATTGAAGCAAATGCTGTTCACGGCAGGTCAGAACCAGGCCCAGGTCGACCGATCGAGGCCATGTCCGGCGAGCGCGCGCACGCCGAGCATGCACGGCCATGAAATTCAAGATCCTTGCAGCGCTCCTGCGGTTGATGGGCCCCATCGCGGGCGGCCTGCATCGGCTTCGGACGCGCAGCCCTCGCTCGCGCAGAGCCTGGTCCAGCCAAGCGGTTGTCGAGCCACCCCGGGCGGCGGTCCCCCGCATCATCTGGAGCTACTGGCATGCTGTCGAGCTTCCTCCGGTCGTCGCGGCCTGCGTCGCGAACTGGCGGCGGCACGCGCGCGGCTACACGATCCGCCTGCTGCATCGCGACACGGCGCTGGCGGCGCTCGATGGACTGCCGCTGCCTCCGGCCTTCGAGACCTGGCCGGCCTATCGGCAGGCCGACTGGCTGCGGGTCGCGCTGGTCGGCCGACATGGCGGCCTGTGGCTCGATGCCAGTCTGTTCCTGACGCGCTCGCCCGACTGGCTGCTGGCGCTGGCCACCCGCAGGCGTGGATTCGCAGGCTTTCACCTGAATGCAACAGACAGCGTGGCAGGCGAGTCGGCAGCCTGCCCCTACCTGGAGAACTGGTGCTTCGCGGCACCGCCGGGCGATCGATTCGTGCTGGCCTGGGAAGCGGAACTGCGGCGGGCGATGGTCCACGGCGAGGCCGCCTATCTCGCTCAACTGGGTGACGCGCGGGACGCGCTGCTGGCCGGCATTGACGGGCCACACTATCTGGTCATGCATGTGGCGGCTCGCGTGGTGTTGCGACGTGAGGGACCCTTCAACGTGCATCTGCTGCCGGCGGCGGATTCGGCGTTCTTCTACCAGTCCCGTACCGGCTGGCGACGCTGGCGATTGATGCTGGCCCTGTTGGGCTGGGGACGCCGCCAGGACACGCCGCTGGTGAAGCTCCGCGGCGCGGAGCGGCGTCGACTCGGCGCCCAGTGCGCGCACCAGCCGCCGTTACCCCACAGCCTCGTCGCGACCGAGTTGCCCGAGCTCGCGGCGCGGTCGCTCACCTGACTCACTGGGCCGCACGGCTTCACGTCGAGCCAGAACGAAAAAAGGCTGCAGCATCCGCTGCAGCCTTTTCGGCGACTCCAGAATCGATTCACCGCAGTGATTCGATATCGGAGCGAATTTGGTGGGCCCTGAAGGATTCGAACCTTCGACCAACGGATTAAGAGTCCGCTGCTCTACCAACTGAGCTAAGAGCCCGAGATTCTTTTTCGTTCCACTGGATTCTGTCGAATCCGGCGAGACCGAGATTATGTCAGATATTCAGTCCGCTTGGCACCGAATCCTCGCTGACTTCGTTTCGTCGTCCATGAATCGCACGCGAGTCGCGATTTCCGTTTCGACGATCCGACAAGGATCGGTTGGTGGGCCCTGAAGGATTCGAACCTTCGACCAACGGATTAAGAGTCCGCTGCTCTACCAACTGAGCTAAGAGCCCCCAAGAAAACCATCCGAAGTGGGTGGTGGGTCGTGCAGGATTCGAACCTGCGACCAACGGATTAAAAGTCCGCTGCTCTACCGACTGAGCTAACGACCCGAAGCCGCACTTCAAGCAGTGAAGGCCGGGTTGCCCCGACCTCCGCTGCGTCGCTTCGAGGTGTTTGCCCCTCAGCAGAGCCTCACATTATAGGGCGGTTTTTTGCTGGCGCGCAAGCGTCTTCAAATAGCGTCGCACCAGCTCCGCCGCCGCGACCATGCCGAAGCCGGCCGTGACCGCCACGCTGGAGCCATAGCCATGGCAATTCAGGTTGGCGTCCAGGTCGCAGACCGCCACGCCCTCGGGTCGTGTGACCGGTTCGCGCGAGAACACGCAGGTGACGTCCATCTTCCCGGCGCGCGGCGCGCCATGGAATTTGCGCAGCCGCTGCCGCAGATTGACCAGCAGCGGATCGTGCGTGGTCTCGGCCAGATCCAGGATCTCCACGTCCTGCGGCCGATGCTTGCCGCCGGCCGCGCCAATGCAGACCTGCGGCAGCCGCAGCGCCCTCGCCCAGGCCGCGATCCGCGCCTTGGCACGCACCTGATCACAGGCGTCGACGATGCCATCCACCTGCACGTCGCCCAGCAGCGCGGGCCAGTTCTGGTCGTCGACGAAGTCCTCGATGGTGAGGACCTCGCAACCGGGATGGATGTCGGCGATGCGCTGCTTCAGCGCTTCGGCCTTGGCCATGCCCAGCGTGCTGCCCAGCGCCTGCACCTGGCGGTTGATGTTGGATTCGGCGACATGGTCCAGGTCGACCAGCACCAGCCGCGCGACGCCCATGCGGGCCAGCGCCTCGACGACCCACGAGCCCACGCCGCCCAGGCCGACGACGCAGAAGCGCGCCGCGCGCAGCCGTGCGTAGTCGCGTTCGCCGTGGAGACGGCGCAGGCCGCCGAAGCGACGCTCCGCATCGGCTTCCAGGTCGAGGGGGCCATGCCCGGTGTCAAGGCTCACGATGCTCGCGCGCAGGAGCGCGCCTCATGACAGGTGGGAGGACGGCCGCGGCTCAGCGCAGGCCGGCCGCGCGTTCCTTCGCGGCCCGGGCCGCCTCACTGCCGGGATAAGCCTTCTGCAGGTCATCCAGCGTCTTGCGGGCGCTCTTGGTGTCCTTGAGCTCGATCTGGCAATTGGCGATGGCCAGCAGGCTCTCGGCCGCGCGCGGGTGATCCGGATTGGCGGCGACGAAGGCCTTGAAGGTCGCGATCGCGCCCTTGTAGTCGCGCTTGCCGTACTGGGCATTGCCCAGCCAGAAGCGCACCGAATCGGAATAGCCGCTCGCCGGGAACCGGGTCAGAAAGGTGGTGAAGGCGGACACCGCCTCGTTGAAGTCGCCGCGCCGGATCAGGCCCATCGCGGCATCGAACTGGCGCTTCTCTTCCGGATCGGCCTGGAATTCCTTGCCGTCCAGCGACACCTTCTGCGGCTCCAGCGGGCGCAGCCGGTTGTCGAGCGTGGCCGACTGGTCGGCCACCTTGCGCTGGGTGTCGGACAGGTCGCGCGCCAGCTGTTCGTTCTGGCCGCGCATGCGGGCCAGGTCCGACTTCAGCGCCTCGATCTGGCCGGACAGATCCAGCAGACCGCGCCGGGCGGTCTCGAGCTGGTTCTGCAGATCCGAGATCCGGGCACGCTGCGACTCCTCGTTCTGCGCCATCTTGGTCCGCAGGTCGAGGATGGCCTTGCGGGCCTCGTCGTCCTCGAACAGCGCCGCCCGCGCGGGGCCGGCGGCGTTCAGCGCCAGCAGCACGCCGAGCAGCGCGGCACGCGCCACCGCCGTCGGCGAGGAGGGAAAGGAACGGAGGGGTCGCAGCATGCTCATGTCACCGGATTACTTGTCGCGCAGCTCGACGCGGCGGTTCTTGGCCCAGGCTTCCTCGTTGTGGCCGGTGTCGGCCGGACGCTCCTTGCCGAAGCTCACCGGCTCGACCTGGTTGGCGGCCACGCCCAGCAGCGTCAGCGACTTGGCGACGGCTTCCGCACGCTTCTGGCCCAGGGCCAGGTTGTACTCGCGGCCACCGCGCTCGTCGGCGTGGCCTTCCAGGCTCAGCGCCAGCGTCTTCTTGTTGTTCAGACGCTTGGCGTGGTTCTCGATCAGCGAGCGGTATTCGTCCTTCACGACGAAGCTGTCGAAGTCGAAGTACACGACGCGCTGGTTGGAGACGGCGGCGTCCAGCTGGGCGCCCAGGTCCACGGTCTGCACCGGACGCTGGCCGGCGTTGTCGGTCGTCGGACCGGTCGGCGCGGTGGACTGCGTCGGGGTCTTGTTCTCGACCGGGGCCGGTTCGTCCAGCTTGGTCGAGCTGCAGGCGGTCAGGGCTGCCGCGGCCACCAGGCCAAGCATCAGTTTTTCGATTTTCATGGGCAAACGCTCCTATGGGTCAAAAGCGGGCGGGGGTTACGGGCAGGACATGGCGGTAGGACTACGCCGCCGGTGAAGCCGCAGGAAACAGCAATTGTGAAGCATCGGCTAACACATCCACGAGGCTAGCCCGCGCGGACGGACAGTCAGGCGACACGTCGCGCTCATGGCTCGCACGGGACGGGCGAAGCGCGACGCCAACGTAGGCAATCCGTGTGCCCGGCGTTGCGACAGCCTCTGGATGGTCGAAGGGCGCAAGGCCGGCACCTGAGCCGCTCAATTCCCGAACGGGCCCCAGGCCGGCTCGCGGATGTCGGAAACACCCGGCGTGGCCAGCTTGGCCTTGACCTTGCCGTCGAGCGTGGTGGTCATCAGCACGTCGCGGCCGCCGGAGCGAGTCGCATAGACGATCAGCTTGCCGTTGGGCGCGAAACTCGGGCTCTCGTCGTCGCTCGTGTCGGTGATCTGCTGCACCTGGCCGCTGGCGAGGTCCATCACGCACAGCTTGAAGGTGCCGCCGCCGACGCGGGTCACGTACGCGAGGGTGCGGCCGTCGGGACTGATCGACGGACTGATGTTGTAGTTGCCGTTGAAGGTCACCCGCTCCGCGCTGCCGCCGCCCGCGGGCATGCGGTAGATCTGCGGCGCGCCGCCGCGGTCGCTGACGAAGTAGATCTGGGCGCCGTCGGGCGAGAAGGTCGCCTCCGTGTCGATGGCCGAGGTCTGCGTCAGGCGCTTCGCGCCGGAGCCGTCCTTGTTGATCAGGTAGAGCTGCGAGCCTCCCTCGCGGGAAAGCGTCACCACCAGTTGCTGCCCGTTGGGCGAGAACGCCGGCGCGCTGTTGCTGCCGCGGAAGTCGGCGACCTTGCGGCGGCGGCCGCTGCGCAGGTCCTGGATCCAGACCACCGCCTTGCGCGATTCGAAGCTGACGTAGGCGACCTCGTTGCCGTCCGGCGACCAGGCCGGCGAGATGATCGCCTCCGGGCTGTTTAGCACGGTCTGCTCGCCCTCGCCGTCCGCGTCGGCGACGCGCAGCGAATAGCGCGGGCCGGCCTTGTTCACATAGACCAGGCGGGTCGCGAAGACGCCGCGCTCGCCGGTGAGCTTCTGATAGATGGTGTCGGCGATCTTGTGGGCCGCCAGGCGCAGGTCCGCGGCGACCACCGGCACGCTTTCGCTGCCCAGTTCGGTGCCTTTGACGACGTCCCACAGGCGGTAGCGCACGTCGAAGCGGCCGTCGGCCAATCGGGTCGCGGAACCGGCGGCCAGCGCATCGGCGGCGCGAGCGCGCCAGTCGACGAACTGGGGTTGGGAGGTCTCGGTCATGCCGGCCTGGCCGGGCACGATGCTGAACTGGCCGCTGCGCTCGAGGTCGGCGCGGATGATCGCCGCCAACGGCTGTCCAGTGGCCGACTCGTTGTTGAAGTCGCTGATCGCGATCGGCAGCCGGGTGGCGCCGACGCCGGCGATCTCCACGCGGAACTGGGCGAGCGAAGGCAGTGCCAGACCGGCGGCCATGCCGCCCAGCAGTCCGCGGCGCGTCAACGCGCCGATGCCTTGAGGAAGAAGAGCGGAAGGGGAGGCAATCGTCTTGGTGCTCATCGGCTTGCGGAACGAATGGAGGCCCGATTGTGCCCGAGGCCCGTGCGGGTGTTACGAATCAGCGAGGTTACAAAGGGCAAAGCGGTCGGCAAGCGGCGCGCCAGCCCATGGAGGTCGGCGTCCCACTTCGATGCGTGTCACCAGACCCCGCTTGCCCGCACTTCGGCCATAGCTCGACCGCAGCCGGCTCTCCAGACTTGGCGGTTCGCCCGCAAGGCCCGCGGGCGGATGGAGAGGACTTCATGACCGCCACGACCCGCCCGGCGCCGCGCCCGCCGACACGGAGCGCCCGATGACCAGCACCGCCTACAAGCACTTCATCGCCGCCTCCGCCCACCTCCATCGACTGGTCCGGGCGCAGCTCGTCGGGGACGATGGCCAGGGCCACGCGCCGACCCAGATCCTCGGCGCCGCGCGTCTGGCCGGGTTGCTGATGTTCCGCGGCTTCCGGGTCGACAGCAGCGGCCTGGCGCCCGGCATGCGCCTGATGTCGGACGAAGCCCGCCTCGGGAGCGACCGCCTGCGCGAGGCGCTGCTCGCGACCTTGCGACAGCTGGGCCGTTCGCTCGACCCCGATGACCTGGACCCGCACTGCATGACCCCGGCGCTGTCGCGGCTGGCCTTCATCGAGGTCCACGAGCGCCTCACCCCGTCGACGCTGGCCTATCTGGAGCAGTCGCCGATGGGCGTGCGCAACGCGGCGCTCGCGGCGGCGGCAGCCTGCGCCGGACTGATCCACGACCATGCGACCGCCCTGCCCGCGCACCAGGCGGCAGCCCTCGCCTGCTGCGGCTTCGAAGAAGGCCTCACGACCGTGCCCTGGCCCTTGCGGCCGGCCCAGCTCCTGGCGACGCGCGGCTGGGCCGCCGCGGCTCACATCAGGACGATGTCGTAATGCTCGGTCTGGTTGGTCGGCTCGGCCGTCAATGAGATCGGCTTGCCGATGAAGTCCGACAGGCCGGCCAGATGCTGGCTTTCCTCGTCGAGCAGCATCTCGACGACGTTCGCCGCCGCGACCACGCGGAATTCCTTGGGATTGAACTGCCGCGACTCGCGCAGGATCTCCCGCATGATCTCGTAGCAGATGCTCCGGGCGGTCTTGACCTGGCCGCGGGCCTCGCAGGTGGGGCAAGGCTCGCAGAGCATGCGGGCCAGCGATTCGCGCGTGCGCTTGCGCGTCAGCTCGACCAGTCCCAGCTGGGTGAAGCCGCCCACCGTGACCTTGGTGCGGTCGCGGTTGAGCTGCTTGCGGAACTCCTGCAGCACCGCGGTCTTGTGTTCCTCGCGGGTCATGTCGATGAAGTCGACGATGATGATCCCGCCCAGGTTGCGCAAGCGCAGCTGCCGCGCGATCGCGCCGGCCGCCTCGAGGTTGGTCTTGAAGATCGTGTCGTCGAAGTTGCGTGCGCCGACGAAACCGCCGGTGTTCACGTCGATCGTCGTCATCGCCTCCGTCTGGTCGATGATCAGGTAGCCGCCGGACTTCAGGTCCACCCGCCGGGCCAGCGCCCGGGCGATCTCGGCGTCGATGTTGTTCAGGTCGAAGATCGGACGCTCGCCCCGATACAGCTCCAGCTTCGCCGTGGCGGCCGGCATGTAGGTCTCGCCGAACTGGCGCACCACGTCGTACTGCAGCTTGGCGTCGATGCGGATCGAGTTGGTCCGCTCGCTGGCCAGGTCTCGCAGCACGCGCTCGACCAGACTCAGGTCCTGGAACAGCAGGCTGCCGGGCGGCTGGCGCAGCGACTTCTCGCGGATCGACGCCCAGGTCTTGCGCAGGTAGGCGATGTCGGCGCCGAGTTCCTCGTCGCTCGCCTCCTCGGCATTGGTGCGCAGGATGAAGCCGCCGGTGTTGCCGTCCTGGACGCCCGCCGAGACCAGCGTCTGCATGCGCGCGCGCAGCGCGTCGCGCGCTTCCGGCGAGCCGATCTTCTGGGAGATGCCGATGTGGTTGTCCTGCGGCAGGTGCACCAGCAGCCGGCCCGCGATCGAGATCTGCGTCGACAACCGGGCGCCCTTGGTGCCGATCGGATCCTTGATGACCTGCACGGTCAAGGCCTGGCCCTCGTAGACCAGCCGCTCGATCGGGGTCGCCTGGCCGCTCTCCCCGTGGTGGCCGCGTGGATTCACGCCATTGAGGTGCAGGTCGGCGACATGCAGGAAGGCGGCCCGCTCCAGGCCGATATCGATGAAGGCGGACTGCATGCCGGGCAGCACCCGCGCCACCTTGCCGAGATAGACGTTGCCGACGAGGCCGCGTTCCAGCGTGCGCTCGATGTGCAGCTCCTGCACGGCCCCGTTCTCGACCACGGCCACCCGCGTCTCCTGCGGGGTCCAGTTGATCAGGATGTCTTCCATGTTCTTGTGCTCCAGCGCTCTCGTCAGCCTCGGGGCTGGCGGCAACGCTCGAGTCGCCTTCCGGATCGCCTGCTCGGGGAGATGTCCGGTCCTCGCGTCGGCTTCAGACGTCGAAGCCGCCCTCCCGCAACAACCGGGCCGTTTCGAACAACGGCAGGCCCATGATGCCCGAATAACTGCCGGCGATGTGTTCGATCCAGGCCGCGGCCTGACTTTGTATCGCATAGGCGCCGGCCTTGCCCATCGGCTCGCCGGAGGCCACATAGGCCCGCAGCCGGGCCTGGCCGATCTCCGCGAAACGCACCTGCGACACGTTGACGTCGCTCAGCACGCGGCCGTCCGGCAGCCCCAGCGCGACCGCCGTCAGCACGCGGTGCGTCCGGCCGGAGAGGCTGGCGAGCATCGTCGCCGCATGGTCCGCGTCATCTGGCTTGCCCAGGATGAGCGCCCCCAGCGCGACCGTGGTGTCGGAGCACAGCACCGGCGCGGGCGCCAGTCCGCGCGCCGCGCGACGGTGCAGCGCCGCCTGCAGCTTCGCGGCGGTGACGCGGGTCACGTAGTCGTCCGGCGATTCGCCGGCGACCAGCGCTTCCAGCGCCTCCGCATCCTCGTCGGGGCCAGGCAGCAGCAGTTCGTGGCGCACGCCGATCTGCTCGAGCAGCTGGCGGCGGCGCGGGCTCTGGGAAGCGAGGTAGAGGAAATCGGCGGCCACGGTCATGTCATTCGCGGTGGTAGGGGTGGCCTTCCATGACCGACCAGGCCCGGTAGAGGCCTTCGGCCAGCAGGACGCGGACGAACGCATGCGGCAGGGTCAGGTCGGACAGGCGCAGCTTCTCGTCGGCCCGCGACTTGATGCTCTCGTCCAGCCCGTCGGGGCCGCCGATGAAGATCGCGACATCGCGGCCGTCGCCGCGCCAGGCCTCGAGCCGCTGGGCCAGCTGCTTCGAGCTGACGCGTTCGCCGCGTTCGTCGAGCACGACCCGCCGGGCCCCCTTCGGGCAGGCCGCGTCCAGCCGCTGCGCCTCCGCGGCCATCAACTGCTCGGTCGACTTGCCGGTGGTGCGCGGCTCCGCCTTCACCGCCTTCAGTTCCAGCCGCATTTCGGGCGGGAAGCGCTTGGCGAAATCCTCATAGGCCTCATCGGCCCAGGCCGGCATCTTCTGGCCGACCGCGCACAACACCAGCCGCACGGGGTCAGGCCTTGGCCTTGGACTTCGTGCCGGTCTTCACCGTCGTCTTCTTGGCCGCGGGCTTGGCGGCAGCCTTCTTGGCCGCGGGTCTGGCAGCCGGCTTGGCAGCGGCAGTCACCTTCGGCGACAGCTTCTTCACCGCCGGCTTCTTGCTGCCGACCTTCACCGTCTCGACGACTTCCTTCTTCGCCGCGGGCTTGCGCGTGGTCTTGGCGACCGCGCCAGTGCCCACCTTCTTCGCCGGCGCCTTGGCGGCGGTCTTGGCAGCGGGCTTGGCGGCGGTCTTCGCAGCCGGCGCCTTGGTCGAGGCCGGCTTCGCGGTCTTGGTCTTGGCGGCGGCGGACTTGGTGCCCGTCGCGCGCGTGGGCGCCTTCTTCGACGCCGTCGCGACGGCCTCGCCATCGGCGGACTTGGCCTTGGCCGGCTTCTTCGCCGCCTTGGTGGCCTTCTTCGCCTTGGGCTCGTCCTCGTCGTCCATCGGCTCGGACGCCTTCACCAGCTTCGTGCCGCTGTTGCCCAGCTTCAGCTTGACCGGCTTGCCACCCCAGATCTCCTCGAGGTGGTAGTACTGGCGGATCGCCGGCTGCATCAGGTGCACGACGGCGGCGCCGCAGTCCACGATGATCCACTCGCCGTTGTCCTCGCCCTCGGTGCGCATCACTTGCATGCCGCGCTTCTTGACCGTCTCCCGCACGCTGGAAGCCAGCGCCTTGGTCTGCCGGTTGCTCGTGCCCGACGCGATGATCACGCGTTCGAACAGGGGCGACAGGCGCTCGGTGTCGAAGACCAGGATGTCCTGCGCCTTCACATCCTCCAGACCATCGACGATGGCACGTTCCAGTTTCTTGATGTCCATTCAGTTCTCACTGTAGAGACGGTGGCGGGCAATATAACCCGCCACCTCGTCGCCCACCACGGGCCTCACGTCAGCGCCCTCGGCCGCCAGTCGGCGGGCCTCGGTGGATGACCATTGCAGCGCCGGCATCACCAGCCGGACCAGCCGATGCGGCCGCTCCAGCAGCGCCGCCGGCGCCCTCACCTCGTCCTGCGCGCGGGCGGCGACCGCCAGCCCCATGCGCTCGACCAGTTCCTCCCAGCCGTTCCAGCTCGGGAAGCCGGCCAACTGGTCCTGTCCCAGGATCAGCCAGAGCGCGTCGCCCGGCCGTTCCTGCTGATACTCGCGGACCGAGTCGAGCGTGTAGCTCGGCCCGGCGCGCCGGATCTCGCGATCGTCGACGACGAAACGGGGATCGCCGCCCTCGCCCATGATCGTCAGCCGGACCATCTCGGCCCGGTGCGCCGCGTCGGCCATCCGGCGGCCCGACTTCTGCCACGGCTGCCCGGCGACGATCCAGCGGACCTCGTCCAGCGCGAGCTGGTCGAGCGCCGCATGCGCCAGCGCCAGGTGGGCGCGGTGCACCGGATCGAACGACCCGCCGAACCATCCGACCTGTCGCGCGCGGTTCGAATGGCTGCTGCTCACTCGGGACCCTTCAGAACCAGAGGTGTGTCGGCACCTCGTCCGCCCAGTCGCGGGGGCGGAGGAAGTCGGTGTAGAGCCGGGCCTCGGGCGAGCCGTCCTCGGGCTGCCAGTCGTAGCGCCAGCGCGCCACCGGCGGCATCGACATCAGGATCGACTCGGTGCGTCCGCCCGATTGCAGCCCGAACAGGGTGCCGCGGTCGAAGACCAGGTTGAACTCGACATAGCGCCCGCGGCGGTAGGCCTGGAAATCGCGCTCGCGCTCGCCGTAGGCCAGGCCATGGCGGCGCTCGACGATGGGCTCGTAGGCCGGCAGGAAGGCGTCGCCCACCGACTGCACCAGTCCGAAGGCCTTGTCGACGCCGCCCTCGGCGAAGTCGTCGAAGAAGATGCCGCCGACGCCGCGCGGTTCGTTGCGGTGCTTCAGGTGGAAGTACTCGTCGCACCACTGCTTGAAGCGCGGATAGAGGTCCTGGCCATGCGGCTCCAGCGCGGCGCGGCAGGTGCGATGGAAATGCTGCGCGTCGCGCTCGAAGCCGTAGTACGGCGTCAGGTCCATGCCGCCGCCGAACCAGACGACCGGATCGCGATCCGCCGGCAGCGCGGCGAACATGCGCACGTTCATGTGGACCGTCGGCACGAACGGGTTGTGCGGGTGCAGCACCAGCGACACGCCCATCGCCTCGAACGGCGACCCGGCAAGCTCGGGCCGGTGCGCCGTCGCCGAAGGGGGCAGCACCCGGCCGCGCACATGCGAGAAGTTGACGCCGCCGCGCTCGAACACCGCGCCGTTCTCGATCAGGCGGACCAGGCCGTCGCCCTCGAGGCGGCCGCCGGGCTCGCGCTGCCAGGCGTCGGTGATGAAGGCCTGGCCGTCCAGCCGCTCCAGGGTCGTCACGATCCGCTGCTGCAGGCCGAGCAGGTAGTCGCGCACCAACTGCGTGTTCATCGGGAATCTCCGTCCTGGCGCGCCTGCGGCGCGCGCTCATTGGGCTTGAACCGGATCAGGCCGGCCTGCTCGGGCCGCTTGCCTTGGCGTCCCCGCAGCACCTGCGCGAACAGCGCCAGGTCCGAGTCGGGGTCGCCGCTGAGCTCGACGAAGTCGGTGAAGACCACCTGCTTCGTCGCGAAATCGAACGACGCCAGGCCCACCGGCACGCCGGCCTGCACGGCCACGTGATAAGCGCCCGACTTCCAGTGGTCGACGTAGCTTCGCGTCCCCTCTGGCGCGACGATCAGCCAGAACGACTCCCCGCGCGACTTGGCATCGAGCATCTGCCGCACGGTGTCGCCGACCAGTCCGTTGGCCGAGCGCCGGTTCACCGCCACGCCGCCGATCGCGCGCATCCAGTGTCCGACGAGCGGCAGCTTGAACAGGCTGTCCTTGGCCCAGAACCTGAGCTGGAAGCCCAGGCTCCACTTCGTCAGCACGCCGACCGGGAAGTCCCAGTTGGAGGTGTGCGGGTACACCATCACCACCCCCTGCCGCGCCGGCAGGCCGTGGCAGACGATGCGCCAGCCGAAGAACCGCAGGATCGCCCGCGCCAGTGCGCTGCCGGCCGGCATCGGCGTCAGCGGACCGGTCCAGCGGCGCGGAAGGACGCGCGCCTCGCCGTCCGCGGGGCGGACGTCGAGGGTCTGCGGCAAGTCGAGGCTCAAGATGGCAGCGGCGGGGGATGGAAGTCGACAGGCCTCAGCGCTTGATGGCGCGATAGCCGATGTCCTGGCGGTACTGCTTGCCGTCGAACTGGATGGACTGCGCGGTCTGGTAGGCCAGCTGCTGGGCATGGCGCACCGCCTCGCCCAGCGCGGTCACGCACAGCACGCGGCCGCCGCTGGTGACGAGCTGGCCGTCCTCGCGCAGCGTCGTGCCGGCATGGAAGACCATCGCGTCCTCGCCGTCCTCCGGCAGGCCGGTGATCGCGTCGCCCTTGCGCGGCGACAGCGGATAGCCGCTGGCGGCCATCACGACGCCCAGCGCCGCGCGACGATCCCACTGCAGCTCGACCTGGTCCAGCGTGCCGTCGGTCGCGTGCATCAGGACCTCGAACAGGTCGCTCTTCAGCCGCATCATGATCGGCTGCGTCTCGGGGTCGCCCATGCGGGTGTTGAACTCGACGGTGCGCGGCTGGCCGTGCGCGTCGATCATCAGCCCGGCGTATAGGAAGCCGGTGAACGGGGTGCCGTCGCGGGCCATGCCCTGGATCGTCGGCATGACGATCTCGTGCATCACCTTGGCGTGGACGTTGGGCGTGACGACCGGCGCCGGCGAGTACGCGCCCATGCCACCGGTATTGGGGCCCTGGTCGGCGTCGAGCAGGCGCTTGTGGTCCTGGCTGGTGGCCAGCGGCAGGACATTGCGACCGTCGCACAGCACGATGAAACTGGCTTCCTCGCCTTCGAGGAACTGCTCGATGACGACGCGCGCGCCGCCTTCGTTGTGGACCACGCCCAGCTTGTTGTCGGCCAGGATCCAGTCGATCGCCTCATGCGCCTCGGCCAGCGTCATCGCGACGACAACGCCCTTGCCCGCCGCCAGGCCGTCGGCCTTGATCACGATGGGCGCGCCTTGCGCGTCGACATAGGCATGCGCCTGGGTCGCGTCGCTGAAGGTCTCGTAGGCGGCGGTGGGAATGCCGTGGCGCTTCATGAACTCCTTGGCGAAGGCCTTGGAGCTCTCCAGCTGCGCGGCGGCCTTGGTCGGGCCGAAGATGCGCAGGCCGCGAGCGCGGAACTCGTCGACGACGCCGGCGGCGAGGAAGGCCTCGGGGCCGACCACCGTCAGCGCGATCTTCTGCTCGACGGCGAAATCGGCCAGCGCCTTCACGTCGGTGATCGGGACGTTCTTCAGGAGCGGGTCGCGCGCGGTGCCGCCGTTGCCGGGGGCCACGAACACCTGCGTGACGCGCTCGCCCTGCGCCAGCCGCCAGGCCAGCGCGTGCTCGCGGCCACCATTGCCAAGGACCAGGACCTTCATTCGGACAGGCTCGCGTTGTGATAGACCTCCTGGACGTCGTCCAGGTCCTCGATGACGTCCAGCAGCTTCTGCATGCGCGCGGCGTCCTCGCCGGCCAGGTCGATGGTGTTCTCGGCCCGCATGGTGACCTCGGCGACCTCGGGCTTCAGGCCCGCGGCCTCGAGCGCGTTCTTCACCGCTTCATAGTCGCCCGGGGCGGTCAGCACCTCGATGGCGCCGTCGTCGTCGGTCAGTACGTCCTCGGCGCCGGCTTCCAGCGCCACTTCCATGACCTTGTCCTCGGAGGTGCCGGGCGCGAAGACCAGCTGGCCGCAGTGCTTGAACTGGAAGGCCACCGAACCTTCGGTGCCCAGGTTGCCGCCGTACTTGCTGAAGGCGTGACGGACCTCGGCGACGGTGCGCACGCGGTTGTCGGTCATGCAGTCGACGATGATGGCCGCGCCGCCGATGCCGTAGCCCTCGTAGCGGATTTCCTCGTAGGTCACGCCGTCGAGGTTGCCGGTGGCCTTGTCGACGTTGCGCTTGATGTTGTCGGCCGGCATGTTGGCGGCCTTGGCCTTTTCGATCGCCAGGCGCAGGCGGGGGTTCATCGTGATGTCGCCGCCGCCGGTACGCGCGGCGACGATGATTTCACGGGTCAGACGGGTCCAGACCTTGCCGCGCTTCTCGTCCTGGCGGCCCTTGCGGTGCTGGATGTTGGCCCATTTGGAATGCCCTGCCATGTCCTCGTTCTCCTATGGACGACGGCCCGGAAAAACTCCGGGCCGGCGCTGTTGATGCTTCGTTAGACTGCGATTTTAGCTTTTTGCCTCTGGAGACTTCCGCATGGCCGACCCGATCCTGCTGGCCCGCCACGGCGACACCGAATGCCAGCTGCTTCCGGCGCTGGCGAACCGGCACGGCTTGATCACCGGCGCGACCGGCACCGGCAAGACGATCAGCCTGCAGAAACTGGCCGAATCCTTCAGCCAGATGGGCGTGCCGGTCTTCATGGCGGACGTCAAGGGCGACCTGACCGGCATCTCCCAGGCCGGCGCGCCGTCGACCAAGCTGCTGGCGGTGCTGAAGGACCGCGGCATCGAGCCGCCGGCCCCGATCGCCTGCCCGACCACGCTGTGGGACGTCTTCGGCGAGCAGGGCCACCCGGTGCGGGCGACCGTCTCCGACATGGGCCCGCTGCTGCTGTCGCGGATGCTGGGCCTGAACGAGACCCAGGCCGGCGTGATGCAGATGGTCTTCAAGATCGCCGACGACCACGGACTCGCGCTGCTGGACCTGAAGGACCTGCGCGCGATGCTGCAGCACGTGGGCGAGAACGCCAGCGAGTTCACCACCCAGTACGGCAACGTCTCGGCCGCCAGCGTCGGCGCGATCCAGCGCGGCCTGCTGCAGATCGAGGCGCAGGGCGGCGACAGGTTCTTCGGCGAGCCGATGCTCGACATCCACGACTTCATGCAGACCGCGGACGGTCTGGGCGTCATCAACATCCTGGCCGCGGACAAGCTGATGGCCGCGCCGCGGCTGTACGCCACCTTCCTGCTGTGGATGCTGTCGGAACTGTTCGAGACGCTGCCCGAGGTCGGCGACCTCGACAAGCCCAAGCTGGTCTTCTTCTTCGACGAGGCCCACCTGCTGTTCAAGGACGCGCCGGCGGCGCTGGTCGAACGCATCGAGCTGGTCGTGCGGCTGGTGCGGTCCAAGGGCGTGGGCGTCTACTTCGTGACGCAGAACCCGCTGGACATCCCGGACACGGTGCTGGGCCAGCTCGGCAACCGGGTGCAGCATGCGCTGCGTGCGTTCACGCCCCGCGACCAGAAGGCGGTCAAGGCGGCGGCGGACACGATGCGACCCAAGCCGGGACTGGACATCGCGATGGCGATCACCGAGCTGGGCGTCGGCGAGGCCCTGGTCAGCCTGCTCGACGAGAAGGGCCGGCCCTGCATCACGGAACGGGTCTTCGTGCTGCCGCCCGGCAGCCAGATCGGGCCGATCAGCGCGGAGCAGCGCAAGGCGCTGATCGCCGGCTCGCTGGTGGCGGGCGTGTACGAGAAGCAGGTCGACCGCGAGTCGGCCTACGAGAAACTGACCGGCCGAGCCGCCGCGACGGCGGATGCGGCGCAGCAGCCGTCGCAGTCCGGCACGCCGCGCGGCAGTGCAGGCGCCGGATCGATGGCCGAGGAGGCCGACCAGGTCCTGCGCAAGGCGCCGACCACCGGCCGTGGCGGCGCTCCGGCCCCAGCGCCCGCCGAGGACGACGGCGGGATGCTCGGCGGGCTCAAGGACGTCCTGTTCGGCAGCACCGGGCCGCGCGGCGGTCGTCGCGAGGGCCTGGCCGAGGCAGCCGCCAAGTCGGCGCTCCGGTCGATAGGCTCGTCGGTCGGGCGGGAGATCGTGCGGGGTGTGCTCGGCAGCCTGTTGGGCGGGGCGACCAAGCGTCGGCGCTGAGGGATTCGGAGCGAGGGACCGCCCACCTGCCCAAGTCGGGGCGTTGGCCGCCAGGGCATGGGGCCTTGGCCGCAAGGGCCAAAACCCCATGCCCTGCCGTCCCCGAGCACTGCTGTCCGTCGACGTTCCTGCGACCGCGGACTTCCGGTGGCGACATCGGGCGGCGACTGGCGCCGATTCTGGGCGCTTCGTCGCGGAGGGCTGGGCGCGGCGGCGTCGATTCGCAACAGTCGCGTCCATCGACCACGACCCGCCCCGGAGCCCCCATGCACCCCACCCCGATCGAGATCCTGTCCCACGTGCCCAAGTACGTCTGGGTCATCCTGCTGCTCATCACCATGGCCGGCCTCAAGCAGAGCCGCGACAACGCGATGCGCGCCCGGCGCCTGGTGATCCTGCCGGCGCTGTGGCTGGTGTTCGGCGCCTGGGGCGTGGAGAAGAGCTTCGGCCTGGACGGCCTGCCCGGCCTGGCCTGGCTGGTGGGCATCGGGCTGGGCGCGGGAACGGTGCGCGCCCTGCGCTGGCCTGGTCAGGTGCGCTATGACGCCACCGTCCGCCGCTTCCTCGTGCCCGGCAGCTGGGTGCCGCTGGGCCTGATGCTGGGCATCTTCGCGCTGAAGTTCGCTTCCGGCATGAGCCTGGCCCTGCATCCGGACTACGCCGCCAGCACCACCTACGCGGTCGTCTCCAGCGTCGCGTTCGGACTGTTCAGCGGCGCTTTCCTCGGGCGGGCGATCAACATCCTGGCGGTCCGGCCGGGTCGGGGCGACCTCGGCGTCGCGGCCTGATACCGTCCACGTCCGAATGCCCCCTCGCGCCCCATGACCCTCCTCGCCCTGCCCTCGCCCGCCCGCTGGCTGCTGCGCCAACTGCTGCATGTGCTGGTGATCGCGCTGCTGATCACGCTGGCCCTGGTGGCGGTGTTCGGCCAGGCGCTGGGGCTGACCTTCCTGTACTGCCTGTCCATCTCGTTCTTCTGCGCGGCCTGCATCAACCTGCTGCGCTATGGCGTGGGCTGGCTGCGCTGGCGGACGCTGGACCGGATGGGCCGCGCGCCGTCCGAGTCCTTCGACTGGCCGGGCTGGCCGCTGATGGTCGTGTGCCTGTTCCTGGGCACCGCCCTGGGCTACACCCTGGGCGTGGAGGTCGCGAACCTGATCACCGGCATGCAGGAGCGCAGCCTGCTGTCGAGTCCGCTTCGGCGGGTGCTCAGCGTGATGGTGATCGCGCTGATTCCCGGCTTCGGCGCGACGCTGTTCTTCCTGTCCCGCAGCCGCCTTGCCGCCGCCGAAGCCCGCGCCGAGACGCTGCGCCGCCAGGCCGCCGAGACCCAGCTGCGCCTGCTCGAGTCACAGCTCGAGCCCCACATGCTGTTCAACACGCTGGCCAACCTGCGGGTGCTGATCGGCCTGGACCCCGAACGGGCGCAGGCGATGCTGGATCACCTGATCGCCTTCCTGCGCGCCACGCTGTCGGCGTCGCGTGCCGAGCGCCACACGCTCAAGGACGAGTTCGCCCGGCTGCAGGACTATCTGGCGCTGATGCAGGTTCGCATGGGCTCGCGGCTGCGCTTCTCGTTCGAGCTGCCGCCTGCGCTGGAAGCCGTGAGCGTTCCTCCGCTGCTGTTGCAGCCGCTGGTGGAGAACGCGATCAGGCATGGCCTGGAGCCGCACGTCGGCGGCGGCCTGCTGACCGTGCGCGCCAGCCGTGACGACGAACGCCTGCTGCTGGACGTCGAGGACGACGGCGTCGGCTTCGACCCGGCGGCCCGACCCGCCCCTGGCGGCGGCTTCGGCACGACCCAGGTCCGCGAGCGTCTGGCCGTCGCCTGCGGGACGGAAGCCGCCCTGGAAGTCGCGCGCCGGGAGGGCGGCGGCACGCTGGCGCGGATCCGTATTCCCATGAACGCCTTCAACCCGAGCTGAGCTTTTCCATGCCCACTGCCCTGATCGCCGAAGACGAAGAACTGCTGGCCGCGCATCTGCGGCAGGAACTGCGGGCGCTGTGGCCCGAGCTGGACGTCGTGGCGATGGCCGCGCACGGCGAGGAAGCGGTGACGCTGGCGCTGCGGCACCGGCCGGAGGTCTGCTTCTTCGACATCCGCATGCCGGGGATGACCGGGCTGGAGGCGGCGGCGCAACTGGCCGACGACTGGCCGGACGGGACGCCGTTCCCGCTGCTGGTCTTCGTCACCGCCTACGACCAGTTCGCACTCCAGGCCTTCGAGCGGGCGGCGGTCGATTACGTGCTCAAGCCGGTGCAGCGGGAGCGGCTCGCGCAGACGGTGGCACGGTTGAAGGGGGCGCTGGCGCAGCGGCAACAGCCGCCAGCGGCGCTGGAATCGGCGATCGCACAGTTGCGGGGATTGCTGGGCGGCGGCGAGATCGCAGCAGCGTCGCCGAACGCCGGACTGCCGCCGCTGCGCCACCTGCAGGTGGGCGTCGGCGACGCGATCGTGATGGTGCCGGTGGACGAGATCGTGTTCCTGGAGGCGGCGGACAAGTACGTCCGCGTGCTGACCGCCGATCAGGAATACCTGGTGCGCGTGTCGCTGCGCGAGTTGCTCCCGCAACTCGATCCGCAGCGATTCTGGCAGGTGCACCGCGGGCACATCGTGCATGTGGACGCGATCGATCGCGTCCACCGCGACGACACCGGCAAGCTGACCCTCCGGCTGCGCCACCGGCCGGAGCGGCTGGCGGTGAGCCGGATGTACGGGCACCTGTTCAAGGCGCTGTGAGCCACTCGGGGCCGAGGGCTCAAAGCACAAGCAGGCCGGAGGCTGTCTGCACCGACAGCAAGCTGTCGCCGTCCAACGCCGTGATGAGGACCTTCAGCACTGAACTGTCCAGCGCTCCCGGCCCAAAGCCCCCGCCGCCTCGTGAGTCGACCCAGAGCTCGATCGTCCCGTCCTCGAGCACCGTCTTCTCGAAATACTTGTTCGTGTTGGCGCTGGTGTGGCCCGTCGTCAGGGCGCTGAGGTCCAGCACGTCGCCTTCGCTGCGCCTGTAATCCAGGATGAGGTCGGTGCCATGCTGCGAGCTGGTCCAGCGGAAGGTGTCGGCGCCAGCGCCGCCGGTGAACAAATCGCTGTCGTCCGACGCATGCAAGGTGTCGGCGGCAGCCGTTCCGCGCACCTCATGGGGCCAGGCCCACTTGCCGTCCACACCCACCACGAGCGCCGGCCGGACCGTCGCCGCGGCGGCAGTGGTCTGCACCGGGACTTCGATGGCATTCCCGGCGCCGTCGATCGCGAAGATGCGATAGGCACCGGCCTGTACGCCCAAGGCCGTCGAGGTCCCCGGGTTCAACACATACCCCAGGCCGGATCGGATGGCCTCCATCCGCCATTGGTCGACATCGATCACGCTTTTTCCGTACTCCACCAGTTGCAGATAGACGCGCTCGCTGGTCGTGAACTTGAGCAAGCCGTCGGTACCGACGGTGGCGGTGACGGCCGGTCCCGTCGTGTCGTAGTCGAACTCGATGCGCTGGACCACGCTTTCATTGCCGGCGACATCGATCTGGCGAACCTGCAGTTCGTGAGTTCCCTGCGTCTTCAGCGTCGAGGCCCTGAACGCGGTGCCGGATCCTTCCTGCCAATCCTGGCCGCCATTGAGGCTGTAGAACCAGCGGCTGCCAGCTTCCAGGCTCACGTCGATGCGTCCTTCGGCGTTGAGCCCGCCGTTCGAATAGAGCTGAGCGCCCGGCGTACCACTGAGTCCAGGCCAGGCGGCGTAGTAGTCCCGGATCGGCGAGCCCGGGGTCAAGCCGGGCGCGGCGATCCGGCTGTCCAGGGTGAACAGCAGCTCGGTGGACGCGCTGGTGTTCCCGGCGGCGTCGGTCTGTCGCACCAGCACCCGCTTGTCACCGTCCCCGGAGAACTCCGACGCCGCGATCGAGTCGCCGGTCCCTGCCGTCCAGGTCAGGCCGTCACGGCTGTACGCCCAGGTCGCGCCGGCTTCCAGCCCCGACACCCTGACGCGCGCATCGTTGGTGATGCGATCGCTGCTGCTGTGGCCGCTGTCGTTGGTCAGGCCGACGATCGGCGCGTCGGCGCTGCGGTCGACCGTGAAGTCGAACTGCCTGGTGGCCGTGTTACCGGCCCGATCGGTCTGGCGCACTTCGACATGGTGATTTCCTTCGACGTTCAAGGCCGCCACCACGATCCCGTTGCCGCTGCCGGCCGTCCAGTCGCCGGTGCCGATGCGGTACTCCCAGGTCGCGCCGGCTTCGATGCCGGTGACATTCAACGCGCCCTCGCGTGTCACCCGATCGCCGGCGACGCCGGTGTCATTGACCAGCGCCACCACCGGCTCGGCCACGCTCTTGTCGACGGTGTAGTCGAACTGCGCCATCGCCGTGTTGCCGGCGCGGTCGGTCTGCCTCACCTCGACCTTGCGGTCACCAACCACTTCAAGTGCTGCGTCGTTGATCTGGCCGCCGGTGCCGACCTTCCAGTCGCCGTCATCGATCCGGTACTCCCAGGTCGCACCGGCTTCGATGCCGGAGACATTCAACGCGCCCTCGCGTGTCACCCGATCGCCGGCGACGCCGGTGTCATTGACCAGCGCCACCACCGGCTCGGCCACGCTCTTGTCGACGGTGTAGTCGAACTGCGCCATCGCCGTGTTGCCGGCGCGATCGGTCTGCCGCACCTCGACACGACGGGCGCCCGCGACATCCAAGGCCGCCACCGCGATCCCGGTGCCACTGCCGGCCGTCCAGGCGCCGCCGTCGATGCTGTACTCCCAGGTCGCGCCGGACTCGATCCCGCTGACATGGAGCGCGCCCTCCCGCGTGATGCGGTCACCCGCCGCACCGGTGTCATTGACCAGCGCCACGACCGGCGCGGCGACGCTGCGGTCCACGGTGACGTCGATCTGAGTCGTGGCCACGTTGCCTGCCAGATCGGTCTGTCGAACTTCCACCCGACGCTTGCCGTCGACGTCGAGCGCGGCGTCGGTGATCCGATCGCCGCTGCCGGTCTTCCAGTTCCCCTCATCGATGCGGTACTGCCAGGTGGCGCCGGCCTCGAGCCCGGTCACCCTCAGCGCGGTCTCCGCGGTGATGCCGTCGTCGGCGATCCCGGTGTCATTGACCAGGGTCACGGTCGGTACGGCGACGCTGCGATCCACGGTGACGTCGATCTGCGCCGTGGCGATATTGCCGGCGCGGTCGATCTGGCGCACGACCACGCGCCGCTCGCCATCGACCTGCAGCGCCGCATCCGAGATCAGGTTGCCGCTGCCGGACTTCCAGGCGCCGCCGTCGATGTGGTACTCCCAGCTCCCGCCCTCCTCGAGGCCGCCCACGACCAACCTGCCATCGCGTGTGATTCGGTCGTCGGGCAGGCCCGTGTCGTCGACCAGCGTCAAGGTCGGTGTCGCGACCGCGCGATCGAGCACGAAGTCGAAGGGCTTCGTCGTCTGATTGCCGACGATGTCGGTATGGCGGACCTCGACCCGCTGCGCCCCATCCTTGACCCCGGCGAACTCGCTCTTGTCGATGCGGTTGCCGGAACCCTGCTTCCATTCGCCCCCGTTGATGCGGTACTCCCAGCTGGCATGCAGATCGACGGGGCCGACGCTCAGCGTGCCGTCGGCGGTGACGCGGTCTTCGGCATTGCCGGTGTCGTTGACCAGCGTTACCGTCAACGCTTCGGCTTGGCGCTTCAGGTCGAAGGTGAATGTGCTCCCTGTCTGGTTGCCCGCCGCGTCGGTCTGTCGAATCTCGATCAACTGGTTGCCGTCGGCTTCGCCATCGAATGCCGCCTTCTCGATGCGGTCGCCGTTGCCGCGCTTCCACTCGCCGCCGTTGATCCGGTAGTCCCAGATGCCGCCCGGCTCGAGCCCGCCGATGATCACCGTCGGATCGCTGGTCCGCCCGTCGCCGGCCAGGCCGGTGTCCACCGCCAGGCGGGCCGTCGGAAAGGCGACGCTGGTGTCCAGCGTGAAGGTGAGCGACGCGCTCCCGTGGTTGCCGGCGCCATCCACGTGGCGCACCTCGACTCGGCGCTCGCCCGGCGTTGAACCGAACTCGGAGGCCGCGATGGTGTCGCCAGCGCCGGTGACCCAGGGCCCATCGCCGATCCGGTACTCCCATCGCAGGCCGGGCTCGAGCCCGCCGAGCTTCACGCCGGCCTCGCGGGTGATCGCATCCGAGGCGGAGAGCCCGGTGTCGTTCACCAGCATGAGCGCGACCTCGGCCGCACGCGTGTCCAGCCGCAGCTGCAGGCTGGTGACCGGGCCTTCGTTGCCAGCCGGGTCCATCTGCCGGACACGCAGGTCCTTGGCTCCGTCACCGCCCAGTTGGGCGGATTCGATCGTCGATCCGGCGCCGTTCCACCAGGTCGCGCCGCCGTCGACGCTGAACTGCCAGCGCGCGCCGGCCTCCAGGCCCTCGACCCGGATGGCGCCGTCGCGGGTCCAGCCATCGACGGCCGAGGCGCCGGTGTCCGCCACCAGTGCCAGGCCCGGGCCGGCCGGCGCGATGGTGTCCATGTCGAAGTCCAGGTGGCTGGCCGGGCTGCGGCCGCCCCGCGGGTTGATCTGGACCACGGTCAGCGACTTGTTGCCGTCGGTGCCCAGTGCGGTGGGTGCCAGCGCGGCGCCGCTGCCGGCGTGCCAGGTCTTGCCACCGTCGAGCGAGTACTCCCAGCGCGCGTCGGCCTGCAGTCCGGCAATGCGCACTTCGCCGGCAGCGCCGAGCAGCTTGTCGGAGAGTGCTCCGGGGGAATGCAGCGTCAGTTGCGGCGCGGCCGGCACCGGCACGGGTTGGGGTTCCGGCTTGGTGTCCGGCTGCGGGTCGGGCTTGGTATCCGGCTTGGTGTCGGGTTGGGGATCAGGTTTGGTATCCGGCTTCGGCTTCGGATCGGGGTCCGGTGTCGGTTCCGGCTTCGGCTCGGGTTTCGGCTCCAGCGTGGGCTCGGGCTTGAGGCCGTTGTCGGGCTTGGGCCCGTTGCTGTCGCTGCTCCCGGAACCATCGGAGAGGAAGGCGGCAGTACCGGCGGCCAGCGTCGCGCCGAGCAACCACACGGTCATCGCGGTGACCGACTTGACGGTCGAGCCGTCGTCCACGCCCGGCACGACCGCGGTCGTCTCCTTGTCCTGCGGCGCCGGCTGGTCGGGCACGGCTGCCAGCGGATCGGCCGGCAGCGGATCGGCCGGCGCGGGCGCCTCCGCCGGGGGGGCTGCGGGGCTGGATTCCTCGATCGGCGGAGCGTCCTCGCGGTCGTCCGGCGCGGTCGAGGCGAGTTCCGGATCGCCCTTCCCGCTACCCTCTTCCAGGCGGCGAGGGCGGGCGCCGCGCCTCGCGTCCGGCGCGACCACGGCGTCGCCGCGGGCGGGCTGAACAGGGTGGGAAGCCTCGATGGGCGAACGCTGCCGGTCAATCGGTGTCATGGTCTTTGCAAGTCAGGTGGAAGAACCGGCGAGTATCAAAATCGCTCCACGCTGGGGCCATGGCCTTCATTGACCAGACATTTGGCCGCCACCCACCCAAAGGCGGCGCCGGCCCAAGCACGCTTGCCATACCGAACGCCAGGGGTTGACGGATGTGTACCGGCGGCACCTCGGGCGCCCCACGTAGAATCTGCGGCCTCCTTCGAGCATCTCTCCATCGATGTCCAGCCACGACAAGACCGCCGGCGTTCCGACGCCCGACAAGACGGACGCCAGCGCCGTCAAGCCCAGCAACTTCCTGCGCGCCATCATCGAGCGCGACCTGGAGCAGGGCTTCCAGCCGGCGCGTCATTTCGCCGGCAGCCCGGGCGACGCGGCCCACCACGCCGCCGGCCCGCTGGACCCGGCCCGGATCCGCACCCGCTTTCCGCCCGAGCCCAACGGCTACCTGCACATCGGCCACGCCAAGTCGATCTGCCTGAACTTCGGCCTGGCGCGCGACTACGGCGGCATCTGCCACCTGCGTTTCGACGACACCAATCCGGAGAAGGAAGAACAGGAGTACGTCGACGCGATCAAGGAAATGGTCGCCTGGCTGGGCTGGACCTGGGACGCCAAGGACGGCGCCGGCCGCGAGGTCGACCATCTCTTCTATGCCAGCGACTACTTCGACTTCATGTACCGCGCCGCCGAGTACCTGGTGTCGCAGGGCCTGGCCTACGTCGACGAGCAGACGCCGGAGGAAATGCGCGCCAACCGCGGCGACTTCGGCACCCCGGGCAAGAACAGCCCGTTCCGCGACCGCTCGCCCGAGGACAACCTGACCCGCCTGCGCGAGATGCGCGACGGCAAGCACCCGGACGGCTCGATGGTGCTGCGCGCCAAGATCGACATGGCGTCGCCCAACATCAACCTGCGCGATCCGGCCCTGTACCGCATCCGCCGCGCGACCCACCACAACACCGGCGACCGGTGGTGCATCTACCCGATGTACACCTACGCGCACCCGATCGAGGATGCGCTGGAGTGCATCACCCACAGCGTCTGCACGCTGGAGTTCGAGGACCAGCGCCCGTTCTACGACTGGCTGGTCGAGCACCTGGCCCAGGGCGGCCTGCTGGCGCGCCCGCTGCCGCACCAGTACGAGTTCGGCCGGCTGAACCTGACCTACGTCGTCACCAGCAAGCGCAAGCTGCGCCAGCTGGTCGAGGAGAAGCATGTCGACGGCTGGGACGACCCCCGCATGCCCACGCTGGTCGGCATGCGCCGCCGCGGCTACACACCCGAGGCGATCCGCGCGATGGTCGAGAGCACCGGCGCCTCCAAGACCAACGCCTGGATCGAGTACGCGGTGCTGGACGGCTACCTGCGCGCCGACCTGGAGGGCAAGGCCGCCCGCGCGATGGCGGTGCTGGACCCGGTCAAGCTCAAGCTCGAGAACTACGCGGAGATCTTCGGATCGCTGGAGCACCGCGAAGCCTGCTCGGCCCCGGCCCATCCGCATCTGCCGGAACTGGGCACGCGCCACTTCAGCCTCGGCCCCGAGCTGTGGATCGAGCGCGAGGACTTCATGGAGACCCCGCCCAAGGGCTACCACCGCCTGTTCCCCGGCAACAAGGCGCGGCTGAAGTACGGCTACGTGATCGAGTGCACCGGCTGCGAGAAGGACGCCGACAGCAACATCACCGCGGTGCTGGCCCGGCTGGTGCCCGACACCAAGAGCGGCACTCCCGGCGCCGACGCGGTCAAGGTCAAGGGCGTGATCACCTGGGTCGGCGCCCACGAAGGCATCGCCACCGAACTGCGCCTGTACGACCGCCTCTTCACCGAGGCCCAGCCCGACGCCGGCGAGCGCAACTTCCTGGAACTGCTGAACCCGCAGGCCAAGCGCGTCGTGCAGGGCTACCTGGAGCCGTCGCTGAGCGCGGTCGCGCCGGACACCAAGGTCCAGTTCGAGCGCCACGGCTACTTCGTCGCCGATCGCGTCGACCATCGGGCCGACGCACCGGTGTTCAACAAGATCACCGGGCTGAAGGACAGCTTCGGCAAGTGAGCCTGCGGGCACCATCGGTCCACCTCAGCCGGGCAGGACCGCGCCGGTCTCCGGCGCCGAGGCCAGCACCAGTTGCGGCGCCAACGGCGGCGTTGTGTCCAGCCAGAACTCCAGCGTCCTCGAGGGGCTGACATTGCCGGCGCCGTCGACCTGGCTGACGACGACGGTGCAGACGCCTTCCAGGCCCGCGAAGCGCGACGCCGGGATCTCGGTCCCTTGCAGGTCGAACGCGGGAGCGCCTTGGAGGGAGACCCGGAGGGTCGCACCGGCTTCCAGCCCCCGGATCTCCACCGTCGGATCGGAGGTCCAGAGGTCGGTCGCGCTGGTCCCCGTGTCGTGCTTCAGCCGCGGCGCCGGGGCCGCAGGCCGGGTCTGGTCGAGGTCGAAGACGAGTTCCGCGCGCGGGCCGTCGTTGCCGGCGACGTCGGTCTGGTAGACCAGAACGGTCTTGCGACCGTCCCCACCCGCCTTGGCGGCTTCGGTGCCGGGAATGCGGTCCGACTCCCCGGGGTGCCAGGTCGCGCCCCCATCGAAGCTGTAGGACCAGCGCGCGCCGGCTTCCAGGCCCTGGACCCGCACCGTGCCGTCGCGCGTCAGCGGCGTGCCGTCCGGCGCGCTGCCGGCGGCGAAGACCTGCAGGCCCAGGACGGCCTCGGCGGGGCGATGACCCGACCCCGCGCCGCCGCTGCCGGAAGGGGACGTCCATGGATCTCCGGCGGCTCCGACCGGCGATCCGTCGGGAGATGGCCGCATCGTCCCCCCACCGCCGCCGAGGGCCCCGAGGACCCCGCCTCCGCCGCCGGCCGCCGCGCCGGCACCCAAGACGCTTAAGCCCAACCCGCCCAGCAGCAGCGGCATCAGCGAACGGTCGTCGTCGTCCTGGGTCGGCGCGGAGTCCCCCGCGGCAGGCGAGGCGGCTTCGATCACGGCTTGCGGTTCTGGCGGGGCGTCTGCCCCGGGTGCGGCAGCGCGCGGCCGGACGTGGCGGGCGTCGTCGCTGGCGGCCGGGCCGTCATCTGCATCGAGGGCGACGTCATCAGGGGCCCCGGCATCGGGGGCGACAGCATCGGAACGCTTCGGCAAGAAGGAGCGGGTCATGTCGGATCCAAGAGGGTGAGAGGAGCCGCCAGTGTTGGCGCGTCGGCCGGCTGGCGCATCTGCCCGGACCAGTAGCGCATCCGCTCCCAGGCCCGGACACCAGTAGGTCGACCGACTCGTTGCCGTCGACTCGCCCATCGCGACCCCATCCGGCACCGACCAGCACCGGCTCACCCGCCCACATCCGAACGCCGCGTGCTCGCCGCCTGCCCGCCCGCTGTCCGCGGAATGTCCGCCAGCTGTCCGCCCGTTGTCCGTGCGAGTGTCCGCGGACACCCCAGCGCGACCGGGCCGGCTCGGCAAGTCGTTGATCCGATTGAGGATTTTCACTGCGATGCAGATGGCACGCGCCTTGCGATCCGGTGTGGCATCGATCACACGGACCACCCTCGGACCTCTTCATGATTCGCGACACCTCCGGACAGGACGTTCCCCTCGCCCGCCCCCAGGGACGGCGCCGGCTGTGGCTGGCGCTGGCCGGCGTGGGACTGCTGGTCGCCGCGTTCGCCGCCGCGCCGGCGGTGCAGCGGATGATGGGCAGCGGCAACTCGGTCAGCCTGCAGCGCCTGTCGATCGCGGCGGTCGAGATCGGCCCGCTGGTGCGCGACATTGCCGGCGAGGGCAAGGTCGTCGCCGCGATGAGCCCCACCGTCTACGCGCTGCACGGCGGCAACCTGTTGCTCAAGGTCAAGGCCGGCGACAAGGTCGCCAAGGACCAGGTGCTGGGCGTCATCGACAGCCCGGACCTGCGCGCCCGGCTGGCCCAGGAGCAGAGCAACGCCGACGCGCTGCGCACCGAGGCGCTGCGGGCCGAGGTCGACGGCCGCGAGCAGCGCGCCGCACTGCGCTCGAGCTACGAGAACGCCGCCATCGACCTGCAGACCGCCCGCAACGACCTGGAGCGCCAGACCAAGGCCTACGAGGCCGGCGCGGTCGCCGGCATGCAGGTCGAGAAGGCCCGCGACGCGCTGGAGAAGGCGCGCATCACCGCCGCCCATGCGAAGGACGGGCTGGGCCTGAAGGACGACAGCCTCAAGTTCGAGCTGCAGGCCAAGCAGCAGGCGCTGCAGCGCCAGCAGCTGCTGGTGAAGGACCTGCAGCGCCAGGTCGCGGAACTCGAGCTGCGCTCGCCGGTGGACGGCCAGGTCGGCCAGTTGCTGGTCGCCGAGCGCGCCAACGTGAACGCCGGCACCGGCCTGCTCACCGTCGTGGACCTGAGCGCGCTCGAGGTCCAGATGCAGGTGCCGGAGAGCTTCGCCCGCGACCTGGCCATCGGCATGCCGGGCGAGATCGCCGGCAACGGCCGCCAGTGGAAGGGCCTGGTCAGCAGCGTCTCGCCGGAGGTCGTCAACAACGAGGTCGCCGCGCGGCTGCGCTTCGACGGCGCCACGCCCGACCAGCTGCGCCAGAACCAGCGCCTGTCGGTGCGGGTGCTGCTGGACCGCCGCGAGAAGGTGCTGACCCTGGCGCGCGGCAGCTTCGTCGAGGACGGCGGCGGCCGCTTCGCCTACGTCGTGCAGGACGGCCAGGCGGTCAAGCGCCCGATCCGGCTCGGCGCGCAGAGCCTGTCCAGGGTCGAGGTGCTGGAGGGCCTCCGGCCCGGCGAGCAGGTCGTCGTTTCCGGCGCGCAGGCCTTCGCAGGCGCCGAGCGCGTGACGCTCAGTCCCTGAACGCCGCACGTCGCCCGACCCCGTCGCCCGCCGTCACCGCCCCAATTCATCGCCTCATTCACTGGCATTCACCGCCCCATCACCGCCCGCGAGGAACCTCATGCTGAAGATGCAATCGCTGTCCAAGGTCTACCGCACCGAGATGATCGAGACCTACGCCCTGCGCGATTTCAACCTGGACGTGCGTGAAGGCGAGTTCGTCGCCGTCACCGGCCCGTCGGGCTCGGGCAAGACCACCTTCCTGACCATCGCCGGGCTGCTCGAGGCCTTCACCGGCGGCCGTTATGAGCTCGACGGCGTCGACGTCAGCCGCATGAACGACACCCAGCGCTCGCGCATGCGCAACGAGAAGATCGGCTTCATCTTCCAGGCCTTCAACCTGATCCCCGACCTCAACGTGCTGGACAACATCGAGGTCCCGCTGCGCTACCGCGGCATGAAGTCCGCCGAGCGCCAGCAGCGCGCCCGCGACGCGCTGGCCCGCGTCGGGCTCTCGGCGCGCGAGCGCCACTACCCCGCCGAGCTGTCCGGCGGCCAGCAGCAGCGGGTGGCGATCGCCCGCGCGCTGGCCGGCTCGCCGCGCCTCCTGCTGGCCGACGAGCCGACCGGCAACCTCGACAGCGCGATGGCCCGCAGCGTGATGGACCTGCTGGAGGAACTGCACCGCGACGGCGCCACCATCGTGATGGTCACGCACGATCCGCAACTTGCCGCGCGCGCGCAGCGGAACGTGCATGTGATCGACGGCCAGGTCGTCGACATCGCCGCCGAGCTGCACATGGATCCGGCGCTGCTGCGCGCGGCGGCGGCCCCGTCCAAGACGCCCACCTCGGCCTGACCATGCGCGGATGCTTCCCTTCCAGGCTCGCGGCGGTCGTGGTGGCCGTGCTGTGCGCGGGTTGCTGCCTGCCAGCCGCCGCGGAGGACCTGCTCGAGGTCTACGCCCAGGCGCGCGGTGCCGATCCGGTGCTGTCGGGCGCCCGCGCGGTCCGCGGCGAGCAGCAGGAGCTGGCCGTGCAGGCCCGCGCCCAGCTGCTGCCGCAGTGGTCCGCCCAATGGAGCGAATCGCACCAGCGCGATGACGGCCGCCAGCACCAGCTCACCCACAGCCTGAGCCAGGTGCTCGTCGACCTGAGTCGGCTGCGCAGCTGGGACGCCGCCAGGACCCTGGTCAGCGCCGAGGACGCCCGGGTGCGGGCCGCCGAGGCGGACCTCTGCGCCCGCGTCGCCCGCGCCTACTTCGGCGTGCTGACGGCGCAGGCCACGCTGGCCACCGCGCAGGCGATCGAGGACGTCTACGGCCAGCAGGTGGCGCAGGCGCAGTCGCGCTTCGAGGCCCGGCTGTCCGCGTCGCTGGATGTCGAGCAGGCGCGCGCTTATCACGAGCTGGCGCGCGGCAGCACCGCGCAGGCACGCGAGGAGCTGCTCGACGCCCGCCAGGCGCTGGCGCAGATCACCGGTCGCATGCCGGGCGAACTCCAGCCGCTCGCGCCCGAGCTGGCGATGCTGATGCCCGAGCCCGCCGACCCGCAGGCCTGGGTGACGCAGGCGCTGCGCGACAACCCGG
>NZ_PEOG01000090.1 GCF_002761755.1 Roseateles chitinivorans | reverse complement strand
CGTCGCCGCCGCCAGCGCCGGTTCGCCGGCGACGACGGGCGTCGAGGCGCGGGGCGCCTCGGCCGCGCGCGTGGGCTGCCCTTCCCGCTGCGCCTGCAGCGCCGGCGACACCAGCGGCACGGTCGTCGCGCCGGTGTCGGGCATCGGCTCGGCATTCAGGCCCGGCGGATCGATGAAGGCGGTGTACTGGCGCGTCAGCCGCGCGCTGCAGCCCACGCTGAGCTGCACCGACACGATCGGCTCGTCGATGCGCTGCACGCTGCGCAGCCGCACGCCGGTGAGACGGCCGCCGTCGCCCTCGATCTGCCAGTGCAGGCCCGAGGCGGACAGCGGGTTCTCGCCGGCGCTGACCTCGGCGCGCACGCAGTCCGGGGTGAGGCTCTCGCCGGGATTGAGTTGAAGGGGGAACAGCAGGTTCAACGGCTGTCCGAGCGACGAGGCGGCCTGCGGTCGGCCGACGCCGAGACTCCACGCGGGCGCCGACATCACGAGGATGGCCAGCACGAGAACGCTATGCGACGGCAACACGCCGCGCGGGTCGTGATGATCTCGATCCATGCCCGCTGTCATTGCTGTTGGAGTGCGTTTCACTCTAGCACGGCGCTCCCGGGGACAAACCCGGAAAAGCGCCCCTCCCTCGCCCGCGATGCGCATCGCCCGCGCATGATGCGCGCATCGGCGCGGCGCGATCCGGCGCGCCGCGGGTCCCTCACAATAGGCCGGATGAGGTCGCGACGCACGCGGCCCGTCCGCATCTTTCAGGAGACGGCTGGCTTGTCACGCCAGCGACAAAGCATGAACAGCTCGGTTCTTACAATTTCCGAACGCAACAACATCGAGACGGGGCCGTGGTTCTCCAAGCTGTCACTGCCGTTGCGCAGCGACATTCTGGCGCGCGCCACCGTGCGCCGCCTGGCCGACGGCGCGCTGATGTCGGTGCGCGGCGAGCCGGCCGAGGAATGGATCGGCGTCGCCAAGGGCGCGGTCCGCGTCAGTTCGGTCTCGCTGTCGGGCAAGCAGGTGACGCTGACCTACGTCGAGCCGGGCATCTGGTTCGGCGACATCGCCCTCTTCGACGGCCTGCCCCGCACGCACGACGCCAGCGCCCATGGCGAGACCACGCTGCTGGTGATCCGCAAGCCCGACTTCAAGGACCTGCTGCATCGCCATACCGAGCTGTACGAGGCGCTGTTGCGCCTGAACTGCCGGCGGCTGCGGCTGATGTTCGACCAGGTCGAGGACCTCAACACCCGACCCCTGGCCTCACGGCTGGCCAAGCAGATCCTGCTGCTGGCGCGCAGCTATGGCGTGTCGCAGGGCGAGGAAGTCCGCATCGGCCTGCAGCTGGCGCAGGAAGACCTCGCGCAGCTGCTGGGCGCGTCGCGCCAGCGCGTGAACCAGGAGCTCAAGGGCTTCGAGCGCGAAGGCGCGGTGCGCGTCGAGCCGACCCGGCTGGTGGTATTGAGCAAGGAGAAGCTGTTGGCCATCGCCAACCGCTGAGCGCCCGGCGACCGATCCCCCGGTCCCCGGAGCGCGTGTTTCACACCTCACGACAACTCCAGGAGACCTTGTGGACGACGCATTCACCGGCACCCGCGCCCCGACCCATCCGATCGACGCCCAGGCGCTCGCCGCCTGGCTGGCGCGCGAGATTCCCGGCTTCACCGGCCCGCTGACGATCGAGCAGTTCAAGGGCGGCCAGTCCAATCCCACCTACCAGCTGGTCACGCCGGGCGGCGCCTACGTGATGCGGGCCAAGCCCGCGCCGGTGGCGAAACTGTTGCCGTCCGCGCATGCCATCGAGCGCGAGTTCACCGTGATGCGGGCGCTGGCCGGCACCGACGTGCCGGTGCCGCGGATGCTGGCGCTGTGCGAGGACGAGTCGGTCATCGGCCGCGCCTTCTACGTCATGGAGTTCGTGCAGGGCCGCGTGATGTGGGACCAGACGCTGCCGGGCGCATCGAATGCGGAACGCACCGCGATCTACGAGGAGATGAACCGGGTCATCGCGGCGCTGCATCGGGTCGACTTCGCCGCGCTGGGGCTGGCGGGCTACGGCAAGCCGGGCAACTACTTCGAGCGCCAGATCGGCCGCTGGAGCAAGCAGTACCAGGCGACGATCACCGGCCCGAACGAGGCGATGGACCGCCTGATCGAATGGCTGCCCGCCCACATTCCCGAATCGGCGCGCGACGAGCGCGAGGTCTCGATCGTGCATGGCGACTACCGGCTGGACAACCTCGTCTTCCATCCGACCGAACCCCGGGTGCTGGCGGTGCTGGACTGGGAGCTGTCGACGCTGGGCCACCCGCTGGCCGACTTCAGCTATCACTGCATGTCCTGGCACATCCGCAAGACGGGCGCCGCGCGCGGACTGGGCGGCGTGGACCTGGCGCCGCTGGGCATCCCGGGCGAGCTCGACTACGTGCGCCGCTATTGCGAGCGCACCGGCCGCGCCGATCCGCAACTGGTGATGAAGGACTGGAACTTCTACCTCGCCTACAACCTGTTCCGCATCTGCGCGATCCTGCAGGGCATCGCCAAGCGGGTGGAGGACGGCACCGCCTCGAGCGCGCAAGCCCGCGAGGCCGCGGCCGGCGCCAGGCCGATGGCAGAACTGGGCTGGCAGATCGCACAGAAGCTGTCGGCCTGACACCCCCTCCGACCCACTGATTTGGGAGCAGACGGTCGCGAGTTTCCGAGCAGGCAAATTTCCAGGCTACAATCTGCGGCTTCGTCGGGGCGTAGCGCAGTCTGGTAGCGCATCTGCTTTGGGAGCAGAGGGTCGCGAGTTCGAATCCCGCCGCCCCGACCATTCATCCAGAAGAGCCGCAAGGAGCGATCCTCGCGGCTCTTCGCTTTTTCAGCGCGGCGACGCGCGGCCGGGCGGGATCAGCGCCTCGCGTCCAGCGGCAACGCCGCCGTCTCGACAAAGATCGACGGCCGGAAGCCCTCCGTGCGCCCTTCCGTCGAGGTGTCCGGCTCGGCCGCCAGCACCTCGATCGCGAGCGCCGTCATCGGCTTCGCGAACAGGTAGCCCTGCAACTCGTCGCAACCCATCGCGACCAGCTGATCGCGCTGCGCGACGGTCTCGACGCCCTCGGCCACCACCTTCATCTGCAGCACGCGGGCCATCTCCACGACCGCCCGCACGATCGCCTGGGCCTCGACGCTGGTGGCCACGTCCGCCACGAAGGCGCGGTCGATCTTGAGCTCCTGCGCCGGCAGCTGGCGCAGTGCCGCCAGGCTCGAATAGCCGGTGCCGAAATCGTCGATCGACACATGCACGCCCAGCGCGCCCAGGCGCCTGAACGCCCGGCCGGTGACCGTGGCGTGCTCCATCGCGACCGATTCGGTGATCTCGCAGGTGAAGCGCTCGGGTCGCAGGCGATGGCGCCGCAAGCCCTTCTCGAGGCGGTCGATGAACTCGTCGGAGCGCATCTGGTAGCCCGACACATTGATCGCGACGCGCATGCGCAGGCCCATCTCGCGCCAGCGCGCCGCCTGCGTCAGCGCGGTGTCGGCCACCCAGTCGCCGATCGGATCGATCAGGCCGTAGCGCTCCGCGATCGGGATGAAGCGCGACGGGCTCACCATCCCCAGCGTCGCATGCCGCCAGCGCAGCAGCGCTTCCACGCCGGTCACCTGCAGCGTGCGCGCGTCCATCTTCGGCTGGTAGACCAGTTCCAGCTCCCGGTTCTTGATCGACTCCCGCAGCTCGCGCGCCATCGTGAGTTCCTCGCGCAGCTCCTCTTCCTGCACGGCGTCGAAGAAGGCGTGGCCATTGCCGCCCTGGCGCTTCACCGAGCGCATCGCCGTCTGCGCACGCCGGATCAGCCGGATCGAATGGCCGTGCTCCGGCGACATCGCGACCCCCACCGACAGGCCGACGGTCAGCGGCGTCGTGCCGACCAGCACCGGCTCACCCAGCGTCTCCAGCACCCGCCGCACCAGGGCGTCGGTCTGCGAGGCGGGAATCTCGCTCCACAGGGCGAATTCGTCCCCGGCGACCCGCCCGACGAGGGACCGCTTGCCGGCGAGTTCCCGCAGCCGCTCGGCGGTGCGCACCAGGAGGTGGTCGCCATGGTCCTTGCCGTGCTCGTCGTTGATCAGGCGGAACCCGTCCAGGCCGATGTAGAGCAGGCTGCCCTCGCCGCCGCGGCGCTGCAGCGCGTCCAGCATGACGGCGAATTCATCCTCGAAGCGGCGCGCCAGCGGCAACCCGGTGAGGCGGTCCCGACGCCGGGCACTGGACGCACGGCCGAGCTTGCCCCGGACCCCCATCAGCAGGACCAAGGTCAGCGCGACGCCCAGCAGGACGCCCAGGAGAACCCACATCAGCGTCAACAGCGGCTCCAGATGCAGCAAGGAGGAAGTGGGGATGCTAGGCGCTGAACGCACTTTCGTGCGCCGGCAGCACCGGAATGCGGGGGCTGGCTCGCTCGGCGCGCGGGCGCGGCGTGAAGAACTCGGCGCGGCGCGGGCGCCGGCCGCGCGTGCGGACGCGGGTTCGCAGCCTCCGCGCGACACCTCGCCCACCAGGGCGATAGGCGGGCGGCGATAAGGGGAAACCCCATGCGAGCGCTCGTGTCAGCACGATGTCAGGCAGGGACAATGCGCGCTGTTTTTTTGTTTCAAAACAGCGTCCTTCCTGGTCACGAGCCTGGAGCCGGGCGCGGCAACGGGCAAACCCGCAAGAGGATCGAGCACAGCATGGCGCTACAGCATTTGACCGACGAACAGGTACAGACCTGGTCGCGCGCGCAGAAGGACGAGTGGTGGTTCAAGAACGTCTTTCGCGGTGACATGGCGCAGCTCTCGCTGCGCTCGGGCTTCACCGGCTTCATGCTGGGCGGCATCCTGGCCGCGACCTCGCTGTACATCGGCGGCAAGACCGGCATCAGCGTCGGCGTGGGCCTGACCTCGGTGATCCTGGCCTTCGCGATGTTCCGCATCTTCGCGACGCTGGGCTGGGCGAAGGACTACACGATCCTGGAGAACAACTGCACCCAGTCGATCGCGACGGCGGCGGGCTATGTGGTGTCGCCGCTGTTCTCGTCGCTGGCGGCCTACATGCTGTTCGTGGACCACATCGTGCCGTGGTGGCAGATGATGATCTGGATGATCGTCATCGCGGTGCTGGGGGTGCTGGTGGCGTTCCCGATGAAGCGGCGCTTCATCAACGAGGACCAGCTGCCCTTCCCCGAGGGTCGCGCCTGCGGCGTGGTGCTGGACTCGCTGTACACCGGCGAGGGTGGCGAGGGCATGTACAAGGCCAAGCTGCTGGCCAAGGTGGCGGCGGGCGCCGCGACCTACCAGGCCCTGATCAGCGACGGCTGGATGAAGCTGCTGCAGTTCAAGATCCTTCGCATGGACAAGTGGGCCGGCATGACCGAGCCCTGGACCTTCCATGAGCGGCTGGACCAGTATTACTACGGCATGGCCGCGAAGGCCGAGATCTGGATCCCGAAGATCCTGGGCACCGACATCCGCGCGCTGGGGCTGCGCCTGACGCTGGATGCGGCGATGCTGGGCGTGGGCGGGCTGATGGGCATCGCGGTGGCGACGAGCTGCCTGCTGGGCGCGTTCGTGAACTTCGTGGTGCTGGCGCCGATCATGATCCAGGCCGGCGACATCGTGCAGCGCGTGGCGCCCAACGGCGCGCCGATCCCGATCTCGCGCGCCGAGATCGTCAACCAGTGGTCGATGTGGTGGGGCGTGGCGATGATGGTCGCCGGCTCGCTGACGACGCTGCTGGCCAAGCCCGACCTGTTCGTCGCGGTGTTCAAGTCCTTCCGCCGCAAGCCGGGCCAGGCGGGCGGCGGCAGCGACCTGCTCAAGGACATCGAGGTGCCGCTGTGGATCTCCTTCGTCGGCGTGCCGGTGATGGGCGTGCTGACGGCCTACATCGCGCACCTGTTCTTCGGCGTGCCGATGGTGATGGCGCTGATCTCGCTGCCGCTGATCCTGGTGCTGACGGTGATCTGCACCAACTCGATGGCGCTGACCTCGTGGACGCCGACGGGCGCGCTGTCGAAGATCACGCAGTTCACGATGGGCGCGATCGACCGGACCAATCCGGCGTCCAACCTGATCCCGGCGGGCATGACCTCGGAGATCTCGTCGAACGCGGCGAACCTGCTGAGCGACATCAAGCCGGGCTACATGCTGGGCGGCAAGCCGCGTCACCAGGCGATCGGTCACGTGATCGGCGTGGTGGCGGGGGTGCTGTTCTGCGTGCCGCTGTTCTTCCTGCTGTTCGTGCCGAAGAACGCCGAGGGCGTGCGGTCGACGTCGACGATCATTTCCGAGCAGTTCTCGATGCCGGCGGCGGTGCAATGGCGCGGCGTGGCGGAGATCATCGCCAACGGGCTGCACAGCCTGCCGGCGTCGGCGCTGATCACGATGGCGGTCGCGGCGATCTGCGCGGTGGCGATCGAACTGATCAAGATGGCGACGAAGGGCAAGTTCCCGCTGTCGTCGGTGGCGATTGGCCTGGGCGTGGTGCTGCCGCCGGAGTCGACCTTCGCGATGTGGGTTGGCGCGATGATCTTCTTCGTCATGGGCAAGGTCTACAAGACGCCCGGCACGGCGGGCTGGAAGCGCTGGGTGGATGGCTGCGAGCCGATCTGCGCGGGGCTGATCTCGGGCGCGGCGCTGATGGGCATCGGCAACGCGATCGTGAACGTGCTGATCTGAGCTTCAGCTTATTGACAGTCGATCGAAGAAGGATCGACTTCGAACCGTTCGACGGCCGTCGGTGACGGCGGTTCGCATGGCACAATTCGGGCCCTTCGGAGGCGTGGGAACGCCCTCCAAGGGCCCGAAGTCCATCAGGACAAAGGCCTCCATCGGTCTACCGATTTCCGTCTGCCCGTAGCTCAACTGGATAGAGCAGCTGCCTTCTAAGCAGCAGGTCGGGGGTTCGAGTCCCTCCGGGCAGGCCAGTGCTGCACCCCTATGCGCGCGTGCGTGCAGTCGATTCCTCGCCCCAGCAACCCACCTCCTCGACCACGCGCCCAAGCGCATCGCGCCTGGGTGGATGGGTTAGCCCCTCACAGCCATTCAAAGTCGAGCCCGGCGAATTCCTCAATATGTTCTATGAGGCCTTCCTGCGGCGTACCGACATACAACATCTCCGAGTTGAAGAGATATGAAGCAATGAGTGGGCGCGACGCATCTCGATATATCAGACCCACTCGATGCCCCCCTAGGCGCAAGCTTCGCTCACCGATGTAATCGAACAGGGGATCAATTTTCTTCAGTTGCTTTTCTGGCAGTTCGCAACGAGCTTTCTCTTCCTGGGACAACAACGCCTGCCAAGCACCGAGCGCCAGCAGGAATGCCGACAGCTTCGACGACTCGCTGAACCACTTCTGGGCGTTGCTGGCCTTCCCCTCGACCCTCGGGTTCGGCAAGGTCAGAAGGTTATTGCGATGAATGCCCCAAACCGCCGTCCCCTGATGTTCCTCGCAGAACACCAGGTAGTCACCTTCAACGCGCAACTTCTCCGGCGACAACAGGTGGAAATCCTGATCCATCAGCTCGCGGTATCCGCCGGCAACCAAATAGTAGTCCTTCAACGCCTCGGGCAATGACAGACCCAGACGCTTCTCCGCCGCGTCGATCTGGCCCGTGGAAATTTCGCCCTCAGCACTCCGACCGGCAAACCCGGTCGCGACAATCAACTGAAGAGGTTCAACAATCATTTGGACTCCAATATAGACAAATTATCCGCAGCCGCTACCCTTGACACGTTTTGATTTCCACGCTCCGCTGGCGGACTGATAGTAGCGGCGAACTGTTCGCCCGTCGCCCTCTATCACCTCCAGAACCACGTCTGCCGAAGCTCGAGGAAACTCACCCGCGAGGGCTGGACGAAACACCCAGGTGCGCCCAGTATCAGAAGCGACATAGCGTACGGATATTCCTTCCTGATGCACCACGTCACGCAGCAGCGGGCGGCAGCCGGGACTGCAGGGATCGAGAATCCCCTTCATGTGCACCACATCGCCCCGCTGCAGATCGCCGCTGACTTCACGAAGATACTTTGGCTCGGTATGAGAATTCAAACCGTAGCGGCCGGCTTCCTCCTTGGTCAATCCCCCGCTCTGCACCGTTGACCGGGTGCCGGGAACCTCTTCGCCGTTTCTCTCTATCCACGCTTCCAATTCATGCCGATCGAGCCCCAGCGGGTCAATCCAGGCGAACACGTTCTGCGCATACTGGTAGCCGTTCAGCCCCCCTGTCAGGCCAATCGGGTCCTGGCTGATGAAGAATCCGGCCAGCGGGTCGAAGTATCGATAACGGTTGTAATGGAGGCCGGTCTCCTCGTCCTCATACTGTCCTTGCAACCGAATCGGGTTGGCAACCTTGCTCGTGGCAATTTCGGCCCGTCCCCAAACGTCATATCGCGCCGACCATACGACATCTCCACCACTGTCAATGAGCCGCGTCGGACATCCATTGACATCGGTGTGATAGCGGTAGCTGATTCGGCCGTCCACCAGTGCCAGCGGCACAAAGCTGCGCGGATAGTACAAATACTCGCGGTGCGCCGGCGGCTGTGATGCGTTGCCGGCACTTTCGAGCACGAGAGCGTCGCGATCCCAGCCAAACCAGGTGCAGGCCTCCCCGGTGCGCTTGAACACTCGCCGACCCAAGGGGTCGTAGCCATAGACGGTATCGGACTCTGCCGCCGCGCCCGGCCCAAACGTCGGTCCTCTGCGGCTGCGCACCACCCGCTGATTCGCATCCCACTCCAGCGCGACCGTCTTGGCTTCCCCACCATCCAACTGCCGCTCATCGCGCCGGTCGACCAGATTGCCCGCCGCATCGAAGCGGTAATGCACGCCCTCGCACCAGCCCTCGCGCCGCCACGTGCCGTCCTGCTTCACGCCCGTCGTCAGCCGATCCCCCGCCGGGTCCTGAAAGAACTTCTTCAGCTTCCCTTGCGGATCGATGTGCTCGACGATCTGTCCCAGTGGGTCGTAGCGGAACTGGTCCAGGCCATATTGGCTGTCCTTGCGGTGGGTGAGATTGCCGGCCGTGTCGTAGGCGTATTGCGTGCTGAACAGCCACTCGGCCTCGCGCCGGACTCCTTGCCCCGTGAGACGGCCCTCGGCGTCGTACTGGGACTGGCGCTCGAGGCCAGGTGCGAGCATCTCCTTGACCACCCGACCCGCCTCGTCGCGCTCAATCGTGATGGGCGGCTCGTCGTTGATGCGGATGGCCGTGGGCTGCCCGAGCAGGTCGTACTCGTAAGCGATGGTGTTGCCCGCGCTCGTCTCGCGCCGGATGCGGCGTCCCAGCAAATCGAACGCGTGCTTGATGACGAAGTCGCCCTGCCGCTCTTCGAGCAGACGCCCTTGGACATCCAGCGTCCGCTTCACCGTCACATGTTCGTTGGCACAGCCGGTGAGATTGCCGTTCGCGTCGAACTCGAAGGTCTCCTCGAACTGCCGTCCGCTCTCGAACGGATGCGCGAAACGCTTGCGCCGGATGCGGCCGAGCTTGTCGGTCGTGTAGTCGATGGCCCGTCCCAGCGGATCGATGCTCCGCTGCAGATGGCCAGCTGCATCGAAGACATATCGCGTGGCCTGACCCCAGTAGTCCACCTCCTCGACCACACGCCCCAGCGCATCGCGCCGGAGCTCATAGGTCTCACCGCGCTGGTTGCTGACGCCGATGATCTGCTCTTCGGTGTCGTAGTGATACTGCACCACATGGCCATCCGACTGATGTCGCTTGGCGATCAGTCCCTGACCGAAGTATTCGAAGCGTGTGCGTGCGCCGCTCTCGTCTTCGTAATGGGTCAGGTTGTCCTGGGCGTCGTAGGCGCAACGGACCCGCCCACCGGCCGGCATGACCGCTTCGACAAGCCGCCCCTTGCGGTCGTAGCGGTAACGCGTACCACGGCTCGATGCATCCAGACGACCGAGCACATTCCCCAACAAGTCTCGTTCGAAACGCGTCACATGGCCCAGTGCGTCCCTCACGCTGGTCAGATAACCATCGGTGTCATAACCCAGCCGCGTGGTCGCGTTCAGGGCGTCGGTCACGCTGAGCAGCAGGCCGTCACCGCTGTATTCGTAGACTGTCATCGCGCCGAGCGGGCTGGTCTTCTCAACCAACAATCCGCGCTCATCCCACCGCTGGCGCCAGCTCGCACCGTTGGGATCGGTGATCGCTACCGGCTTGTTGCGTGCATCCACCTCCACCGACATCGCGCTGCCGTCCGGCCGCGTGAGCTTCAGCAGATTCCCGCGCTCGTCATAGGCGTACTCGGTCCGGTGATTCGCCGCGTCCACCACGGCCGTGGTGCGTCCCACCTCGTCGTACTCGAAGATCGTGCGCCCGCCCAGCGGGTCGATCTCCAGGATCGGCAGGCCGTTCTCGTCGCACTGGACCGTGGACACGTGTCCGAGCGAGTCGGTGATGCGCACCTCGCGGATCTCCGGCCAGTACGCGAATTGGTAGTCGTACAGCCCGCCATCGCCCCAGGCGCGCACCACCTGCCACGCCTGGCCGCCCTTGTCGTACTCGTAATGGAACGACAGCCCCGTCCGGTTGGTGTGCCGCACCATGTGCCGGCCGTCGTAGGCGAATCGATAGGGGTTGTCCAGCTCGTCGCGCGCCGCCACGAGCCGCCCTTCCGCGTCCTGCTCGTAGGTCACGAAGGTGTGACTGAACTCGGCCTCCGGCACATACAGCGACAGCGACCGGATGAAGCGCCCTGCGTACTCCACCAGCAGATGACGCCCGCCCGATTCGCGGATCGCGCTCAACCGCCCCTCCACCCACTCGTACAGCAGCCAGTTGCCGCACAGGTCGCTGACGCGCCCCAGCGGCACTTCCCTCACCTGCTCCGCCGTGAGGACCGACTGCGACTTCGGGAAGTGATAGATCAGGTCGCCCTTGGTGCGCACACGCCATTCATCGCCGTGGTCGGTGAGCAGTGCGCCGTCCATCAGCTCCAGCACCGCGGCGGACTCGCCCTCCGCGGCGGGCAGCGACGGAAACAGCGCCGGTCCTTCGTCCGGATGGAGGAACACCACGCTGCCATCGGCCGCATCGATTTCCAGCCGCGCATCGGCCGGGCTTTCCCAGCCGAGGCCGCAAGCGCCAACGCGCTCGCGTCCCGATGCGTAATTGCGTACCCAGTCGACCGGAATGCGCCAGGGCAGGCTGAAGTCGCTTTGCTCGACGCTGACCTCGCCGGTCAGGATGTTCACCGGCTCCGCGCGCAGCACCTTGCACTTCAGGAAGCCCGGGTCCATGTTCTTGAACAGCTTCTGCCGGAACTTCTTGAAGCGCGCCCCCAGCGCCTTCGCGAACTTCGACTTCGCCAGCTTGCCCAGCCCTGCGAACGCGCCGCGCGCCATCATGCCGGCCATCGAGATCGTGGGCGCCCCGCCCACCTTCACCGTGCTCGGGATCGCCAGGTTCACGCTGGTCGGCAGCAGGTTGGGCAGCTTGAGCTTTTTCTTCTTCGGCC
Organism: Roseateles chitinivorans; assembly: GCF_002761755.1. GTDB lineage: Bacteria > Pseudomonadota > Gammaproteobacteria > Burkholderiales > Burkholderiaceae_C > Roseateles > Roseateles chitinivorans. Next base: position 7,959 of record NZ_PEOG01000090.1, on the reverse strand, counting down.
GCGGCGGGCTGGGCATGCCCGCGATCTGGCAACCGAGCACCGGCAGCGCCTGGTACGACAACGGGTCGCCATCGGCCAGCACCGTGGAGCTGCCCATGAAGAGCTCGTCCTCCTTGTCCGGCAGCATCGGCGCGAACGGGAAGCCCGGCGGGATGTGCACGACGATCGCCGCCGTGCCCGCCGTCGCCCGCTTCATGCCCATCACCTTCACCGTCGCTCCGATGAAGGGCACGTAGTCGAACGGATCGAACACCACCGACAGGTGCGGCGTGGGCAGCGGCACCGGTCCGGCCGGCGTCGTGCACAGGTGAATGTCGACGCCCAGCTGCGGGTCGCCGTGCTTGGCCGTGAGACTCATGCGGCGGCTCCTTGTGCGTTCGACAGATGCGGCGCGGGGCCGATCGCGCCCTGCATGGCGATCGGCCATGCCGGCCCCAGCAGATCGCGCGCGTGCTCGAACACCTCACGGAAGGCCGGTCCACCGCCGGCCGCTTCGCTGTCGGCCCGAGCCTGGGCTTGCCGCAGCAGATCCTCCATCTCCGCAAGGTGCTGCTGCTCGACCTGACGCAACGCGGCCACGTCGGAAGCGCCCTCCAGCGATGCCGCCTGCGTCTCCAACCGGGCCCGCCCCGCCACCTCCTGCCGGTCGAGTTCGCGCCGGATCGCCTCGATGCGACCGGCACGGTCGGGCTCGATGAGCCGCAGCATCTCGAAGCTGTGCAGCGGCAAGGTCGTCATCGGTCGCGACTCGGGCTTGAGCCGCTCACCGACGGCGAGCGCCGGCCGTCCGAACGCGAGGGCGGCGTTGCCGTCGCCTTCCCGCGCCAGGCAGTAGGTGCCCATGCGCAACGCCTCGAGCCACATCAGCGGATTCGGCAGGTCGGACGCGAGTTGTGCAGCAGCCTGGTAGCACGCGGTCGCCCTGCGCAGGTCGCCAGCCGCCACGTGAGCGGCGGCCTCGCCGAACCACGTCTGGAGCACGAGCTGACCGCCCGCCGGATGCCCCGTCGCGCGCGCCGCCTCAGCGGACGATCGGGCGTGCCGGTAGTGGTTGACGGCCTCGTCGCAGCGGCGCTCCTTGAGCATCACACCGGCCGTCAGCACGCGGACGGCCACTTCCTGGTCGGCCCATCCCTGTGCCCGCGCGAAGGCCAGCGCATCGCGCCCCTTCGCCAGCACCTGGTCGGCCGTCCCCTTCTCCGCCAGCGCGAACAGCCCGGTCAGCAGGTTCCGGAACACACCGCCAGGACCCACGGTCGGTTCCTGGGCGAAGGTCTCCTGCGCAACGGACCACGCATCCAGCGGCAGCGCTTCCGCGAGCACCTGCGCATGCCCGGCCCCGGCGAGGCGCTCGAGCCGCGGCGCCTCCTGGACATCGGGCACCAGCAGTCGAACGCCGTCGGGCACGCCGGCCTGCAGGGCTCGGTCCAGCCAGGCCGCCCAGGACTCGTCATCGTCCACGCGCACCGGCATCAGCACCGCGACCAGGTGGCCGAACACGCCGTGATGCTGCGCCAGCGAGCCCAGCGCCCGCAGGAATGCGGCGGCGGTGTCGGGGACCTCGTCCGGCACGAAGGGCCAATCGGGGGTCTGGCCCGCGCGCTCGAGCTCCTCGTGGCTCGCGGCGTACTGGCCGGCCAGGGCTTCCTTGAGCGCGCGGGAATACGCGATCGCGTGCTCGAACGGCGCATCGAACACGATGAAGGTGTCGCCGCTGGTGCTGCCCCCATCGACGGCCTCATGCCGCTGCATCTCGAAAAAGCACTCGAGCATCCGCTTGCCGCTGTCCGGCGTCTGCCACAGCAGCACGCGCTTGTCGGGCTGATCGATGAACGCCTGCCAGCGCTGCAAGAGCTCCGCGAGCCGGCGCTCCACCGGATTGATGGCCATGGCCACCCTTTCTTCAGCAGTTCAGGGAAATTTCCGTCCCGTTGACCGACACGCCGCTGGCGTCGACCTTGATCACCGAGCCGCCGGCGCTGATCGTCACGCTGCCCGCGTCGATGACGATGGTGGAGCCGCCGACGCCCAGCGTCAGCGACGTCGCCGAGGTATAGGTGCCAGCCCCGTTGGCGTGCAGCGACAGGGTGGCGGTCGCCCCCTGCGTCACCGCCCCGGTGGTCTGCACGTCCAGCGCGCCGGTGATGTTCTGGGTGTAGCCGCCCGTCACGGTGAGCCGCTTGCCCGACTGCACGGTCTTCTCCTCGCCGGCGGTGACGGTCTCGACGAAGTGGCCGTTGACGGTGTTCTCTCGCTTGCCGTTGACGGTGTGGGTCAGGTCGCCATTCATCGTGCGCGAGGTCGCGCCGGTGATCGTCTGCGTGTAGCCGTCGTTGACCGTGTGCGTGGCGCCGCCGGTGACCGTCAGCTCATGGCCGGCGCTCACCGTTTCCGCCAGCTTGCCGACCACGCTCATCGTGCGGTTGGCATTGACCGTCAGGGTGTCGTCCACCGTCACGGTGGTGCTGCGGTTGTTGTTGATCGTGTTGGTCTGGTCGTGCAGCACCGTCGTCGACATGTCGTACTGCGCGTGCAGGGTCATCTTCTCCTGGCCCGCCGTGTCGTCCATGGACAGCTCGTTGTAGCCGGTGCCCTTGTGCGTCTTGGACTTGATGCCGCTGACCATCGCGCCGTCGGGCAGGCCGTAAGGCGGCATCTGCTCGGCGTTGTAGACGCGGCCGGTGATGAGCGGCTGGTCGGGATCGCCCTCGATGAAGTCGACGATCACCTCCTGCCCGATGCGCGGGATGGAGACGCCGCCCCAGCCCTTGCCGGCCCACGGCTGAGACACGCGGATCCAGCACGAGCTGCGCTCATCGCGCCGGCCGCGGCGGTCCCAGTGGAACTGCACCTTCACGCGGCCATAGGCGTCGGTGTGGATCTCCTCGCCGGCCGGGCCGGTCACGCTGGCGGTCTGCGGTCCCGCGACCAAGGGCTTGGGCGTTCGCCGCGGCGGCCGGAACTGCTGCGTCGCCGGAATCGCGCGGAAGTCGCAGCGCAGGTCGGTGTGGCCGGTGCCCGACTCGTTGGCCGCCTGCCGCAGCGTGAGCGTCGTCGAGGTGACCAGGTACTGGGCGTTCTGGTCGTCGCGGGGATGACGGCTCATCGCCAGCAGCCGGCCCGTGCTGACGCCCTGCGCGTTGGTGCTGGCCGAGAGCACGTTGAAGGCGCTGTGCCACTCGTCCAGGCGGTCCTCGGCGTACTGCGAGCCGTCGGAGGTCTGCGTGTAGCCGCCGGGGAAGTCGAAGATCTCGCCGTCGGACAGGTCGTAGCCGCGGGCGCGCGACTGCTCCGTCTGCAAGGCCGCGGACGGCCGCTCGAAGTCGTAGTCGGTCAGCACCACCTTGCCGGGCTGCATGCTCTGCTCGCTGGTCCACTGGCTGATGTGCTCGAGCTGCGGGGGCGCCTGGTCCGCGCCGCCGTAGAACGGCAGCGACTCGCAGCCCGGCGCGGCGTCATGCGCCGTCGCCGCGTCGCACAGCACCAGCTTGTGGCCGCGCTCGTCGTGCTCGACATACCAGTAGATGCCCTCCTGCTCCAGCAGGCGCGCGACGAAGTTGAAGTCGGTCTCGCGGTACTGCACGCAGTAGGTCCAGGTGCGGTACGGGCGCATCAGCTTGAGCTCGAAGCGCGCCACCGGGTGGTCCTGGAAAACGGCCGCGACGATGTCGGGCACGGTCATGTCCTGGAAGATGCGGCAGTCCGCGGTGCGGGTCAGCAGCCAGGGCCAGGGCTTGAGCGTCATCTCGTAGACGCAGTGGCGGCCCTCGAAGCCGCCCTGCACGAAGCGCGTCACATAACCGCTCAGCCGGCGCGAGGCGTTGTCGCGCAGGGCGATCGTGAGCGTCACCGGCTTGCCGAGCAGGTCGCCGGCGGCGATGTCCACGCGCTCGCTGAGCAGCCGGAGCCGGGTCTCGCCCACTTCGCTCAGCGCCTCTCGGGCGAAGCATTCATGCACGCGGAACGTGCTGGCGGGCAGCGGGGTATCAAGCCGAAGGGGAGCGGTCATGTCGCGCAAAGCTCGGTCGGGCCTGCATTAGAGGCAGCGCCCCTGGAGGGGGTAAAGCGACGAAAGTCACCGGTGACCGGGCATGCCAGCGCGACACGGCCGACGGGGATGACCTTCCGCATGGCCGGGCACCAGGGCTGCGGCACGCCGGCTCTCCCGCAGCCTGGTCAGGGGCGCGTTTCCAGGCGTTTCCAATCTTTCCGCCGATTGCATCGCATACTGCCGCTCCCTCCGCCGCCTTGCCGCCGATCGATGTTGTTGTCCGCGCTCCGCCATCTCCTGACCTTGCTGCTCGCCCTGCTTTTCGCCGCCGTGTTGCTGGCGGTCTGGGGACTGCTGATCGAGCCCCGCTGGGTGGCCGCGCGGGAGGTCGCCGTCCCGGTGTCCGGCTGGCAGGGGCCGGCGCGACTGAAGGTCGCCGTGGCCTCGGACTGGCACATCGCCCATGAGTTCCGGCACGTCATGACGATCGCCCGGGCCGAGGGCATCGTCGAGGCGATCAATGCCGCGGCGCCGGACGTCGTGCTGCTGCCGGGGGACTTCATCCACGGGCGCGGCGAGGACGGCACGACGCCCGAGCAGATCGCCGCCGTCCTCGGTCGCCTGCGCGCGCCGCACGGCGTGTACGCGGTGCTCGGCAACCACGACTGGTGGACCGACGGCCCGCGCTTCACCCGCGCACTGCGCGCCGCCGGCATCCGGGTGCTGCTCAACGAGGCCGTGCCGCTGCCGGGCACGGCGGTTTGGGTGGTGGGCGTCGGCGACCGCATGTCCGGGCACAGCGACCCGCGGCGCGCCGTGCGCGGCCTGCCGCCCGGGGCGCAGGCCCTCGTGCTGATGCACGATCCGGCCAGCGCGCTCGACCTGCCGGCCCTTCCCGGCCTCGTGGTGGCGGCCCATACCCACGGCGGGCAGGTCCGGGTGCCCTTCCTCGGCTCCGTCGTCGCGCCCCATGGCTGGCCGAAGGACAAGACGCGTGGCTGGGTCGAGGTGGGCGGACGACCGATCTACATCACCAGCGGATTGGGCGTGAGCATCTATCCGGTCCGCATCAACGTGCGGCCGGAGTGGGTGATGTTCACGGTGAGCGGGGTCGAACAGAAGACGGCGACTCGCCGGCCCTGAGCTCACTTCGCCCGCGTCGCCAGGAAGCGCTTCAGGGCCTCCTCGCGCAGCCGGGCCACGGTCCCCTGGCGCTTCATCTCGCGCAGCGCCTGGGTGATCGCCGGCACCAGCGCCTCGTGCCGGCGATGCAGGTAGGCATGACCGGTCGTGCTCTGGATGACGCCGAGCATGCGCGGTGCGGGGCCGGCGCTGAACTCGGCGCTGACGTCGCCGAAGGCGAGGTGGTCCTCCACCGCCTCTCGCACGTCGAGGTAGAGATCGATGCGCTTGAGCTGGAGCCGCCGCAGGCCCTGCTCGATCGTCGCCACCGTGGACACCTGCTCCGGGGGCACCTCGCGCGCCAGCAGGTCGGCCAGTTCGGGAATGCCGCGCCGGTGCTCGCAGCGCCAGCGCTGCTCCCGCACGGCGGGCCAGCCCGGGAACCGGTCACCAAGCGAGGCCTCGGTCGCGTAGGCGGCGAACTCGACCGCGTTGTTGGATTCGGCCACCCGCACGAGCTCGGGATTGAGCAGCCCATATCCCCAGGTGCGCCCGAGTTCGCCATCGGCGTCGCCGGTCCGCACCGCGATCGGCCCCCGCCCCGGTGGAACGTCGACGAACTCGAATCCGATGCCCAGCGACGCCAGCAGCTCGCGATAGACGGCAATCAGCCATTGCGTGCGCGGATCCTCGCGTCGGCGGGAGAAGGTGAACCGGAGAACCTTCGGCGTGGCCTCGCCGCGGTCCGGCCGCGGCGGCTCCAGCGCGTCGGGGCCGGTCGCGCGGATCTTCTCGGAGGTCAATGCCAGGCACGGCAGGCCGGCGAGGGTCGCGGCGCCCAGGCAGACGCTGCCCAGCGTCGGGCCGAGGCGCCGCAGGCAGCGCCGGCGGGTCAGGAGGAAGGGACTGGCCGTCATGCTTGCATCGCATCGCAGCCGGGTGGCCGCGCTTCATGGGCCGCGTCGACGCCAGGACGCCGACGGGCCGCCAAAGACTGTAGATCAAAGCCGCCGTCGGCGCACCAACGGCTAGCTACGCCACCCGCAGCGCGCGAGCGGCCGGCACCGTGCGTCGCCGCGGAAAAACACGCCTCGCGCGCGTGATAGCCTCGCGCCCCATGTCCCAAGACCCCATCGCCACGGCGTCCTCGCCGGACGCCGCCGGCGACACCGACCTCGCCGACGACACCCCCGCCCGCGCCTCGATGCCCGAGGTGCTGCTGCTGGCCAGCGTCTTCGTCATCGCGGCCTGCGGGCTGGTCTACGAACTGGCTGCCGGCGCGCTCGCCAGCTACCTGCTCGGCGACTCGGTGCTGCAGTTCTCCACCATCATCGGCGCCTACCTCTTCGCGATGGGCCTGGGCTCCTGGCTGTCGCGCTACATCGATCGCCAGCTGGTCGCGCACTTCCTGCGCCTGGAGCTGCTGGTGGGGGTCATCGGCGGCCTGATGCCGGCGGCGCTGTTCACGGTGCACAGCCTGCTGCCGCCCTCCCAGGCACTCGCCTTCCGGGTGCTGCTCTACGGCCTGGTGCTGCTGGTGGGCACGCTGGTGGGGCTGGAGATTCCGCTGGTCATGCGGATCCTCAAGCGCCACTTCCGTCAGCGCTATGCGCTCAAGGAACTGGTCTCGCAGGTGCTGACCTTCGACTACCTCGGCGCGCTGCTGGTGGCCGTCGCCTTCCCGCTGCTGCTCGTGCCGCAGCTGGGCCTGGTGCGCACCGGCCTGTTCTTCGGGCTGCTCAATGTCGCCGTCGCGGTCTGGGCGCTGTGGCTGTTCCGCGCCGAGCTGCGAGCCTGGCGCTCCCATGCGCTGACCTGCGCCGTGGCGATCGCGCTGCTGGCCGCCGCGATGGCCGGCGCCGACCGTCTCAGCACGTGGGCCGAGGACCGCTTCTACGGCGAGCAGATCGTGTTCAAGGAAAGCAGCAACTACCAGCGCATCGTCGTCACCCAAGGCGCCGGCGGCACGCGGCTGTTCCTCAACGGCAACCTGCAATTCCACTCGCGCGACGAGTACCGCTATCACGAGGCCCTGGTCCATCCCGCGATGGCGGCGCAGGGCGCGCCCCGCCGGGTCCTGGTGCTGGGCGGCGGCGACGGCATGGCGGTCCGCGAGATCCTGCGCTACCCCTCCGTCGAGCACATCACGCTGGTCGAGCTGGACCCGCACATGACCACGCTGTTCTCGACGATGCCGTTGCTGCGCCAGCTCAACCAGGACGCGCTGCGCAGCCCCAAGCTGGAGACCGTCAATGCCGATGCCTTCGGCTGGCTGGAGGCCTCCCAGGCGAGCTTCGACGTCATCGTCATCGACTTCCCCGACCCCAGCAACTTCGCGCTGGGCAAGCTGTACACGGCCAGCTTCTACAAGCTGGTGGACCAGCACCTCGCGGCCTCCGGCTACGCGGTGATCCAGGCGACCTCGCCGCTGGTCGCGCCGCGCGCCTACTGGACCGTGGTCACCACGGTGGAGTCGGTGGGACTGACCGCAACGCCGTACCACGCGCATGTGCCCAGCTTCGGCGAATGGGGCTACGTGCTGGCGAGCCGGCGGCCCTGGTCGATGCCGCGGGGGTTGCCCGCGGGCCTGCGCTTCCTGAGCCTGGACAGCCTGCCGGCCCTGATGAGCTTCCCGCCGGACATGGCGCGGCCGCAGGGGCTGGAGGTGAATCGGCTGTCCAACCAGGTGCTGGTCCACGAGTTCGAACGCGAATGGGGCAAGCTGCATTGAAGCGGCGCGACCTGCTCGTGCGCGCGACGGCGGCTTCGCTGCTGCCGATGCTGTCCGCCTGCGGTCGCGATGCGCGGCCCGTCGCCGATCGACTGGCCGAGCGGCTGGCCGACCT
>NZ_PEOG01000089.1 GCF_002761755.1 Roseateles chitinivorans | reverse complement strand
CTGGCGCCGCACCATGGCGGCTTCGGGGCAGGGCTGCGCGATCTGCTGCGCGACCGCACGCATTACCCCTGGCGCGCGGCGCTGGGCACGCTGTCGGTCGTCGCGCTGCTGGCCGGGCCGGTGATCGCGCTGATGGGCCACTACCACGTGTTCGGCACCGACCAGACCGGCAACGACGTGCTCTACCAGGCGCTCAAGAGCATCCGCACCGCCTTCGTGATCGGCGCGCTGTCGACGCTGGCGACGCTGCCCTTCGCGCTGGTGCTGGGCATCCTCGCCGGCTACCTCAAGGGCTGGGTGGACGAGGCGATCCAGTACTTCTACACGGTGCTGACCTCGGTGCCCAACGTGCTGCTGATCGCGGCCTGCGTGCTGATGGTGCAGGTCTTCCTGGACAAGCATCCGGAGGCCTTCGAGACCGGCGCCGAACGTGCCGACCTGAAGATCTTCCTGCTGTGCGTGATCCTCGGCGTGACCGGCTGGGCCACGCTGTGCCGGCTGGTGCGCGGCGAGACGCTCAAGCTGCGCGAGGCCGACTTCGTGCAGGCCGCGACCGCCTTCGGCGTGCGCGACACGACGATCATGGTCCGCCACATCGTGCCCAACGTGATGCACCTGGTGCTGATCTCGCTGGTGCTCAACTTCTCCGACCTGATCCTGTACGAGGCGGTGCTGACCTACGTCGGCGTGGGCGTGGACCCGGGCATGAACAGCTTCGGCGGCATGATCAACCTGGCGCGCTCGGAGATGAGCCGCGACCCGGTCGTGTGGTGGAGCTTCGCCGCGGCCTTCGGCTTCATGGTGAGCCTGGTGCTGGCGGCCAACCTGTTCGCCGATGGCGTGCGCGATGCCTTCGACCCGCGCGCGCGCAAGCTGCGACCGCAGGTGCTGTCGCTGAAGAAGAACCCGGCCGCCGGGGACGCCGCCACGGCGTCGGCCGGCAAGACCGTCTGAGGGGCGCCACGCCATGTTGAAGATCGACGACCTGCATGTGCACCTGGACGCCGACGCCGGGCTGGTGCGCGCCATCGACGGCATGCGGCTGACGCTGGCGCAAGGCCAGACCTTCGCGCTGGTGGGCGAGTCCGGCTGCGGCAAGAGCATGACGGCGCTGGCGCTGATGCGGCTGCTGCCGGACAACGGCCGCATCGCTGCCGGCCGGCTCGAGCTCGACGGCCAGGACCTGTTCGACCTGAGCGAGGCCCGCATGCGCGACGTGCGCGGCGGACGCATCGGGATGATCTTCCAGGAGCCGGGCACCAGCCTGAATCCGGTGATGAAGGTCGGCGACCAGATCGTCGAGGCGATCGAGGCCCACACGCCGCTGCGCGGCGCGGCCGCGCGCCAGAAGGCGGTGGACTGGCTGCGCCGCGTCGGCATCCCCGAGCCCGAGCGGCGCATCGACGAGTACCCGTTCCGGCTGTCCGGCGGCCAGAAGCAGCGGATCATGATCGCGATGACGCTGGCGGCCGAGCCGGATTTCCTCATCGCCGACGAGCCGACCACCGCGCTGGACGTCACCATCCAGGCGCAGATCCTCGACCTGCTCAAGGACCTGCAGCGCGAGCGCGGGCTGGGGCTGCTGCTGATCACCCACGACCTGGGCGTGGTGTCGGGCATGGCCCACCAAGTGGCGCTGATGTATGCCGGCCAGATCGTCGAGGTGGCGCCGGCCGCCGAGTTCTTCGCCGCGCCGAAGCACCCCTATGCGCGCCTGTTGCTGCGCGCGCTGCCCGACGCGCAGCGCCGCGGGGAACCGCTGGCCGCCATCCCGGGGACGGTACCGCCGCTGTGGCAGGCCTTCAGCGGCTGCCGCTTCGCGCCGCGCTGCGATCGCGCGATGGCCCACTGCGGATCGACGCCGCCAGTGCTCGCGGGACTGGCGGATGCGCCGGCGGGGCACGAGGTGCGGTGCCTGCTTTATGCGGATCTTCGGGCGGCGGGGCTGGCGGGGACGGGCCTGTCGGTGGGGGGCGGCGGGGCGGAGGCAGGGGAGGGGGCTCAGGCGGGTCGGGAGAGCGCCGTCGGCACCGGTGCCCCTCTCCGCTCAGACGCCTCCGCACGCTCGGCATTCGCTTCGAGGGGCACCGGCGCCGACGGCTTCGCGCAGTCGCCGACGATGCTGCTTGAGGTGACGGATCTGACGGTGCGGTATCCGATGGGAAGAGGGTTCTTCGGTGGCACGAAGCGCTGGTTCGATGCGGTCGGCGGCGTGTCGTACGCGATCGAGGCCGGCAGGACGCTCGCGCTCGTCGGAGAGTCGGGCTGCGGCAAGACGACCTCCGGCAAGGCCATCGTGCAACTGCTGCGTCGCGTCGCAGTGATCGGCGGACAGGCCCTGCTGCATCCGCCCGTCGCGCCGGCTGGGGCCGCGACCGGCGTGGCGCAGGGCAGGGCGCCTCAGGACCTCTTCCAACTCGACGGCGACGCGCTCCGGGAAGCGCGCCGGCAGGTGCAGATCATCTTCCAGGACCCGTTCGCGTCGCTGAATCCGCGGCTGCGGGTGCAGGAAGTCCTCGAGGAAGGCTTGCTGGCCCTGCGGCCGGAACTCGACGCGCCGGCACGCCTGGCGCTGCTGCATGAACTCCTCGACCAGGTCGGCCTGCGCCGCGACGCGCTGGCCCGCTTCCCGCACGAGTTCTCCGGCGGCCAGCGTCAGCGCATCGCGATCGCCCGCGCCCTGGCCGTCGAGCCGCGCCTGATCGTCTGCGACGAACCCACTTCGGCACTGGACGTGTCGGTCCAGGCGCAGATCCTGAACCTGCTGCGCGAACTCCAGCGCAGCCGCGGGCTCTCCTACCTGTTCATCACCCACAACATCGGCGTCGTCGAGTACATCGCCGACGAGGTGGCAGTGATGCAGGCCGGCCGCATCGTGGAGTCGGGCAGTTGCGACGCGGTGCTGGGACAACCGCGTGAGGACTACACCCGCGCGCTGCTGGCAGCGGTGCCGCGGGTGGCTGACCGGTCCATCGCCTGAGCCATGCATCGTTCCGGTGCAGAACGGAATTTCGCGGCGACCTGGCGGTTGGATTTCTGTTCCGGCACATAGAAACTGACCGGAATCTGCGCCCACATCATGCGCTCGGGCGAAGTTCGCGCGCTGTCGTGATGATTGCGCACGATATTGGTGCAAATCGTGTCTTCCTACATCTCTGGACATGCCGATTCGGGCGTTACTCGCGCGTAGCGCGGTTGCAACGCCGGTCGCTGAGCGCCCTTCGGTGTTTACCCGCGTTTTACCGGCAGAAACAGGCTAGCCAAAAGCTGCATAGGGAGATTACGGGGGATTCCTTCGCGAAGCCGACAACAAACTGGCGCCGCCCTGACCCGGGAACACCGCTCGGAGGGCAATGACCGGACCTCGGTCGCCCGTGTTCCCGGGAACAAGCCAAAAGTGTTTCTGGATAAGGAGTCCTCATGTTCAAACGAAAGAGCGTCAACACCGCCGCGCTGCTTGCCCTCGGCGTGATCGCCGCCCCGGCGATGGCTCAACAGCAACTGGACCGGGTGGAGATCACCGGCACCTCGATCAAGCGCATCGACGCCGAGACCGCGCTGCCTGTTAGCGTCATTACCCGCGACAACATCGACAAGAGCGGCGCGTCCAACGTGCAGGAACTGGTCGACCGCCTCAGCTACAACAACGGCGGCGGCATCGCGATGGGGCAGTCGATCGGCGACTCCTCCGCCACCGGCCAGACCGGTGCCTCGCTGCGCGGCCTGGGCCGCGCCCGCACCCTCGTGCTGCTGAACGGCCGGCGTCTGCCGACCTACCCGTTCTCGGGCCAGGGCGTGGACCTGAACTCCGTCCCCCTCGCCGCCATCGAACGCATCGAAGTGCTGCGTGACGGCGCCTCGGCGACCTACGGCTCCGACGCCATCGGCGGCGTGATCAACTTCATCACCCGCAAGGACTGGAAGGGCGGCGAACTCTCCGTTGGCCTGGAATCGCCTCATACCGTTGGTGACGTGTTCTCGCTGGCGGGCGGCCTGGGCTTCGGTGATCTGAGCAAGGACAAGTTCAACGTCCTGGGAACCTTCAATTACCAGAAGTACGACCCCATCCGCGCGAAGGATCGCGCATATGCGTCCACGGGTAACCGTCCGGACCTGGGCATCGTCAAGGACTCGGGCAATACATTCCCCGCCAATGCGACGCTGATCGGCGCGCCTGGTGGCAACCTATATGTTCCTGGCGCCGCCGGGTTCCCAAACTGCGCGCCGCCTGACTCCTATGCCGGCTCCGCCAACTGCCGCTACGACTACACACATTACATCGACCTAGTGCCGGAGCAGGAGCGCTATGGCGCACTGGTCAAGGCCACTGTGGCTCCGTCCCAGGACCACACGCTGTTCGCCGAAGTGGCCTACAGCCGCAACGAAATCATCCTGGGCTCGTCGCAGACGCCGTCGACCACCACGGGCAAGCCACCTTACTTCTACCCGGTTGGCGGCAAGTGGTACCCGACCGCGGCGGTCGACGCCGCGTTGATCGCTGCAGGCCAGGCGCCGGGCTATCGCGGCCCTCTGCAGATCTCTTGGCGCATGGTCGACGGCGGTCAGCGCCGTGACAAGGTGACCAACGAAGTACTGCGCACTGTCGCCGGCGCCGAAGGTACGCTTGCCGGCTTCGACTACAAGGCCGCGTTCGTCTATGCCGAAGGAAAGGCTCGGGACGACTTTGTCAGCGGCATCTTCTCGGATACCAAGCTGGTCCAGGCCCTTGCCACCGGTCTGATCAATCCGTTCGGCCCGAACGACGCTGCCGGCCTTGCGGCGCTCAAGAGCGCCGAGCTATCGGGCAATAACCGCAGATCCAAGACCAGCAACACTGGCGTGGACTTCACGCTGTCGCGCGAACTCTTCAACGTCGGTGGCGGTAACGCAGGCGTTGCGTTCGGCGGTGAATTCCGGAAGGAGAAGTACCACGACGGCTACTCCGACATCGCCGGCTCGGGCGACATCGTCGGCGGGTCGGGCAATGCTGGTGCCGTGACCGGCCAGCGCGATGTCAGCGGTGTTTTCGCCGAAGCGAATTTCCCCGTACACAAGATGCTTGAGCTGAATGCGGCCGTTCGCTACGACAAGTACAGCGGCACGAAGGGCGAATCTCGCGATGGCAGCTTCACTTCGCCGAGCCTCTCCTCGACCAGTCCGAAGTTCTCGGTGCGCTTCACGCCAATGAGCGGCGTGCTGTTGCGCGCTTCTGCTGGCAAGGGCTTCCGCGCCCCGGCGTTGGACAACCTGTATGCGCCGTCCGCCGGCACAAACACAGGTAGCAACTACAACGATCCGTTCTACGACTTCATCAATCGCCGTACCAACCCGGATGGCTCCGTCACCGGCGGGTGCAGCCTGCCCGGCGCCCCGACGGACAACTGCAACACGCAGCTGACCGCCGTGAACAACAGCAACGCCAATCTGAAGCCGGAGAAGTCCAAGACGTTCACGGCTGGCCTGGTCTTTGAAATGATCAAGGACACGACCATCGGGATCGACTACTTCGACATCAAGATCACCAACGGCATCCGCGCGTTGACGGGCGACGACATCCTCAAGGATTGGTTCAAGAACCAGACGGGCCCGACGACCAGTTCTTCGGTCTTTGCCAACCGCTTGGTGCGCGACGCCTCCACCGGCTATCTGTCGTTCGTCAACGCGTCGCTTGAAAACGTCGGTCAGGCCCGTGTCAAGGGCTTCGACTTGAGCGCCCGGACCCGTCTGCGCTCCGATTGGGGCACCTTCACCCCGGGTTGGGAAGGCACCATCCTGACCAAGAGCACGGAGACCAACATCATCTCCGGCGAGACCATCGACAACCTTGGCAAGTACGCCGTGGGCGGCCCGGTGATCCGCTTCAAGCAGACCTTCACGCTGGATTGGGACCTGGGCAACTGGGGGGTCGGCGCCCGCTACTTCCGTCAAAACGGGTACCAGGACTACGACGAGGTGCGTCATGTCAAGGCCTATGACCTCACCGACGTGCAGGGCACCTACAAGGGAGTGAAGAACATGGTCTTCACGCTGGGCATCCGTAACCTGTTCGACAAGAAGCCACCGGTCACGGTCCAGGAGGACTACTTCCAGGTCGGTTTCGACCCGACTTACGCCGACGTTAAGGGTCGCACCGTCTACGTGCGCGGCACTTATCGCTTCTGATCCCCTTAGGTCTCCCGACCGGACAACGCAGGCCCTCCGGGGCCTGCTTCTCTTTGGGCGCCAACAGCGATCATGAGATCACGCCGATTCATTACAGTGGGCCACCCGCCGAGGACCCCATGGACTATCTGAATCCCACGCTGGACTTCGCCGCCCTGGGCCGCACGCTGCGGACCGAGGGCAGGGTGCTGATCCGGGACTTCTTCACCCCGCAGGTGGCCCAGGCGCTGGACCGGGCGCTGCAGGCGATCGACTGGGAACTGGTCTATCGCGACGCGACGGGCGACCGCCGGCTGACCGGCGACCAACTGCGTGCCCTGACGCCGCAGCAGCGCATGCAATTGACCGAGGGTATCCACGGGATCGCGCGCGAGGGCTTCCAGTTCTCGTTCTTCTCCGACTCGCTGGTTCGCGCGGTCAAGGATGGCCGCTCCGACCTGCTGGCCCGGTTCATGCGCTGGATGGCGGACGACGCGTTCCTGTCGCGGATGCGCGAGCTGAGCGGTGACCCTGAAATCAATGGCGTCTTCGCCCAGGCGACGATGTACTCCCGCGGTAACTTCCTCACCACCCACGACGATCATGTGGAGCGCGAGGATCGGCGGATCGCCTACGTGATCAACCTCACGCCGCGCTGGCGGCCGGATTGGGGTGGGATGCTCCACTTCACCGCGGAGGACGGGTCGGTGCTCGACACCTTCTTTCCCCACTTCAATTCGCTGTCGCTGTTCACAGTCCCCCAGCGACATTTCGTCTCCTACGTGCCGCCATTCGCCATGGCGGAGCGGCAGGCGATCACCGGATGGCTCATTGCGGCGTGAAAGGCACGCGGCTTGCTTGCCTACCGGGACTGTTCGTTCCGTAACCTGTTCGCGGGTTAGCCCTAGCAGCCAGAAGAAGGACCGCGAAGGCCATACCAGTAGAATACCAGGATCGGTGGGGCGACCCGCCGGCGACGGTGCCGCCTGTAACCGCAGGTGATCCGTGCGACGGGCGATGCGCGCATGGTCGGGCAAACCCCATGGCTTGCGGCTTGTGCATGTCGTTTATGATCAAGGTCGTGAAAGGTGGCCGAAATCTGTAGTTTTCCTACAGCTTTCAGGCTGATCCTTGAGACGCCCGCGGCCACAAGCTGACGGGCATTTTTGTTGAGTCGGGTTCGTATCGTGCCCTGGGTTTTCGAGTCTTCGTGTGTCCATCCTGCATTCGGCGGGTCGGCGGTCCGTGGCGCTTCGGCGGCTTGGCACCGTTCGCTTCCGTCGCTCGCACAGCCGGCAAGACAGGCGCTGCTGACCCCAGGTTGCGGCGCGAACGCCTGATCCGACCAGACGCTGTGTTGAGTCGAACTCCCCTTGTAGCTTCGATGAAAGTAATTCGCAGTTTGATGAAGGAGCGCGCATGAACTTTGCGCAGGATAAAGGCGGGTCATCGCGCCTGACGGGCTTCGGCCTCGTTGTCTTGGTCCACGTCCTGATCGTCGGCGCCCTGGCCAGCGGCCTGGCGACGAAGATCAAGGAGGCGGTGAAGGGCCCGATCGACGTCAAGGTCGTCGAGGAAAAGGTCAAACCGCCGCCGCCGCCCGAGAAGGTCGTGCCGCCGCCCCCGGACATCAAGGCGCCGCCGCCGCCGTTCGTGCCGCCGCCCGAAGTCGTCGTGACGGCCCCGCCGCCGCCGACCCAGACGGTGGCCGTGCAGTCGACGACGCCGCCGCCGGCGCAGGAATTCCGTCCGGCACCGCCGCCGGCCGCTCCCGCGCCGCCGGCACCGCCGGCACCGAAGGTGCGCTCGGCCATCGGCAGCTGCAACAAGATGGGCAAGCCGGAAATGCCGGCGCTCAACTGGAGCGGCACCGCCAGCTACAAGGCCACGTTCACCGTCAAGGGTGGCAAGGTGGTCGAGATCTCCCTGGCGACCCTGCGTGGCGCCAACGACCGCAAGGCGGATCGCGCGCTCAAGAACGCGATCACCTCGACGCTGTCGGAGACCTATGAATGCGTGGACGCGGTCCTGGAACAGGAATTCGTGTTCAACATGGAATGATCCGCGGGACCGTCCGACCCGCGATCGACTGAATACGGAGCGCCCGACGCGCTCCGGACCCCTCAACCTGAGTTCAAGACTTTTTGCGTAGGAGCTAACTCCATGATCTCTCGTCTGTCTGCCTTGTTTGCGGCCGTCGCCTGCGCCGCGACCCTGGCCGTCTCCCCGCTGGCCGCCCAAGCGCAGGACCAGGCTGCCTCGGCCGCCGCCTCCGCCGCTGAAGCCACTCCCGCTCCTGCCGACATCGCTCCCGCCGCCGTCGCCGAACCGGCCGCCGCCAAGCCGGTCGACAACCCCTACAGCCTGGGCAACATCGTCGCCCACGGCAACGTGGTCGACCAGGCCGTGCTGGCCATCCTGGCCATCATGTCCATGGGTTCCTGGTACATCCTGTTCACGAAGCTCTGGGACACCTCCAAGATCGCCCGTGAAGCCAAGGAAGTCCGTGCCTCGTTCTTCAAGAAGGCTTCCCTGCAGGAAGGCCTGAAGAGCCTGAGCGAGACCGGCGCGTTCCGCTTCATCGCCCAGACCGGCGTGGAAGCTTCGGAGCACCACGAAGGCGCCCTGACCGAGAACATCGACCACAACACCTGGGTCACGATGAACATCGATCGCGCCGTCAGCGAAGTGAACTCGCGCCTGCAAGGAGGCCTGGGCTTCCTGGCCACCGTCGGCTCGACCAGCCCCTTCATCGGCCTGTTCGGTACCGTGTGGGGCATCCTGCAGGCGCTGACCCAGATCGGCGTGGCCGGTCAGGCATCGATCGACAAGGTCGCCGGCCCCGTGGGCGCCGCGCTGATCATGACCGCCATCGGTCTGGGCGTGGCCGTTCCGGCCGTGCTGGGCTACAACTGGCTGGTCAACCGCAACAAGTCGGTCATGGGTCAAGTCCGTGCCTTCGCTGCTGACCTGCACGGCGTCCTGATGGGCAGCCGCAAGGTCGCCGGCCGCTAATCCACAGCAGTCCCGGAGACGCAATATGGGGATGAACGTAGGTTCGTCCGGTGGCGACGACGAGGTGGTCTCGACCATCAACACCACGCCCCTGGTGGACGTGATGCTGGTGCTCCTGATCATCTTCCTGATCACCGTGCCGGTGGTGACGCAGTCGGTGGGGGTGACCCTGCCGAAGGAGACGAACGTCGTCCGCGTCACCAAGCCGGAGAACATCGAAATCGCGGTGACCAAGGATGGCGACATCTACTGGGGCGTGCAGCCGATTCCGGATACGGAAACGCTGGTGGCGCGCCTGAAGAAGGTGGCGGTTCTGAATCCTCAGCCGGAAGTCCACATCCGTGGCGACGAGAAATCGCGCTACGAGAACGTGGGCAAGGTGATGGTCGCGTGCCAGCGCGCGGGCATCATGTCCATCAAGTTCGTCACCGAGCCGCCGGCTCGTGGTGGCTGAAGGAGCTGAAGAATGGGTATGAATGTCGGAAGCTCCGGTGGTGGTGACGATCCCGAAACCATGCTGGACGTCAACACGACGCCGCTGATCGACGTGATGCTGGTGCTGCTGGTGATGTTGATCATCACCATCCCGATCCAGCTGCATTCGGTGAACCTGGACATGCCGCCGCCGAACAACCAGACGCCGCCGACCGAGCCGATCGTCCACGAAGTGGCGATCGACTTCGACGGCACGGTGTTCTGGGACGGCGCCGCAGTGCCGAATCACGCGGCGCTCGAGGCCAAGATGGCCGAGATCGCGGCGATTCCGGACCAGCCGGAAGTGCACATCAAGCCGAACAAGCTGGCCGAGTACGGTTATGTCGCCAACGTCATGGCGTCGGCGCAGCGCCTGGGCGTCAAGAAGATGGCGATGGTCGGGAACGAGCAGTTCCTGAACTGAGACCGGATGCCTGTCTGATTGGTGTCTGACCAGAACGCGCTGCCCGCGAGGGTGGCGCGTTTTTCTTCGTAGGAGAGCAAGCGAATGAAACTCAAACTGCTGGCAACCGCCGCCGTGGGCGCCGCCGCGCTGGTGCTGGGCACGACGCCCGAAGGCAGCCTGAGCGTCCTGTCCCAGGCCGCCGCGCAGGTGCGCCCGCAAGTCGGTGGCGCGCTCAAGGCCGCGTCCGACCTGCTCAAGGCCGGCAAGGCGCAGGAAGCGATGGCCAAGATCCGCGAGGCCGAGGCCGTCCCCGGCCGAAACGCCGACGAGAACGCGACGCTGGAGGGCCTGCGCCTGTCCGCCGCCTCGCGCCTGGGCGATGCCGATGGCATGGCCAAGGCCTATGACGCGCTGAGCGCCGCCGGCAAGATGCCCGCAGCCAACAAGCTGCTGACGATGGAAGCCATCGCCGGCACCTACCTGCGCGCGGGCAACGGCGCCAAGGCGCTGGAGTGGGTCAACAAGTACAACGCCGCCGGTGGCAACAGCCCGACGATGAAGCAGATCCAGAGCGCCGCGCAGCTGCGTTCCGGTGACGTGACGACGGTGCTGAAGGACACGCTGGCCGAGATCGCCGCCGACGAGAAGGCCGGTCGCACGCCGTCCCAGGACAAGCTCAACACCGCGCTGTGGGCCGCCAACAAGAAGGGCGACGGCGCCACCGAGTCGGCGCTGATCCAGAAGCTGCTGAACTACTACCCGACGCAGAAGCTGTGGGCGCAGTCGCTGGGCACCTTGCAGAGCAAGAAGGGCTTCGCCGCCGGCCGCTACCAGGTCGACGTGCTGCGCCTGCGTCTGGTGACCGACAACATGCAGGGCGCCAACGACTACATGGAGCTGGCGCAGCTGGCCGGTGCGGCCGGTTATCCGGACGAAGGCAAGAAGGTGCTGGACAAGGGCTTCGCCGCCGGCGTCCTGAAGCCGACCGACGACAACGGCCGTCCGAAGCGCCTGGCCGACCTGCTGGAGAAGCGGATCGCCGAGGCCAAGGCCGGTGCCGCCGCCGCCGAGACGGCCGCCCGTGGCGCCCGTGAAGGCGACGAGCTGGTGAAGGTCGGTTTCGCGCAGGTGCAGCGCGGCCAGGCCGCCGCCGGCATCAAGCTGATCGAGGAAGGCATCGCCAAGGGCAACCTGAAGCGTCCGGACGACGCCAAGCTCTACCTGGGCCTGGCGCAGTTCCTGGCCGGCGACAAGGCCAAGGCGCAAGCCACGTGGCGCACGGTCAAGGGCACCGACGGCTCGGCCGACCTGGCCGGCCTGTGGTCGGTGTACGCGCGCAGCGCGAAGCACTGATCGCGACAGACCTCCCGGCGCTCATCGCAGCGCCGGTCAAACACCAAGAAGCGCCGACGGCAACGTCGGCGCTTTTTTCATGGGCGCTCGCTCCGCCCAGGGCGATCAGGACGGTCGCGCGACCTTGCCGCGGGGAGGGGCGGTGGGCGCGCCGGCGGGGGCGTAGGCCCTCAGGAACACGTCCACCGCGCGCCGGGCGGCCCGCTTGATCTCGGACCGGCTCGGCGGCGGGAGATCGCGGTGGAACCACCGGTGGTAGTGTTCCGCGTTGACCAGCGCGCCGAAGTGCTGGGCCAGGAGGCCAGGGTCCTCGCGGCGCAGCTCGCCGAGTTCCACCGCCTGCCGGAACATCTCCGTCATGACCTCCATGCCGCGCTGCGGGCCGACCTCGTAGAACATGCGGCCGATGTCCGAGTGGCCGGCCGCGCCCAGCACCATGCGGTGCGCCGACACCGATTCGTCGCTGGTCAGGAACGCCGTCAGCTTCTCGGCGAAGCGTGTCAGCGTCGCCTCGAGGTCGCCGCCGCGGTACTCCGCGATCTCCGCGAGCGCTGTGGCCATGTGCCGATCGCCGGCCGCCGCGGTCACCGCGAGGAACAACTCCTCTTTCGACGCGAAGTAGCCGTAGATCGTCGACTTCGATCCGCCGATGCGCTTGACGATCTCGGCCATCGACGCGCGCTCGTAGCCGAACTCCAGGAACACCTGCGAGGCCACTTCCAGGATGGCCTCGCGGCGGGCTTCCGTGCGGACTTTCACGACAACTCCTTAACCGTACCAATCGGTCCATTTTTTCTTGACAGCCGGGAACTGTCAATCCAATAATCCGCCCGCCAATACCGAACCGTTCGGTACTGTTTAGAAAAGACCAAGACCGCTCGACCTGGAGGTCCGCCATGAGCATCCGTCCCGATCCCTTCCTGCCCACGGCGCTGCTGGCGGCCGTCGCGGCACTGGCCCTCGCCGCGTGCGGCGAGCCTCCGCATCCGCCCAACATGGGCGGCACCGGCACGCCGCAGGTGGCGGTGACGACCGTGCAGACGCAGCGCCTGGCGCTGACCACCGAGCTGCCGGGCCGGGTGACGGCGGCGCTCGTCGCCGAGGTGCGGCCGCAGGTGGGCGGCCTGGTGCAGGAGCGCCGGTTCAAGGAAGGCAGCGAGGTGAAGGCCGGCGACCTGCTCTATCAGATCGATCCCGCGACCTACCGCGCCAGCGTCGACAACGCACAGGCCGCGCTGGCCAAGGCGGAGGCGACCTTGGTGTCGGCGCGGCTGAAGGCCGGCCGCTACAAGGAGCTGTCCTCGATCAAGGCAGTCAGCCAGCAGGATGCCGACGATGCCGATGCCAGCCTGCTTCAGGCGGAGGCCGACGTGACCGCGGCCCGGGCCGCGCTGCAGACGCAGCGCATCAACCTGGCGTACACCCGGATCACGGCGCCCATCAGCGGCCGCATCGGCCGCTCCACGGTGACGCCAGGCGCGCTGGTCACCGCCAACCAGGCGGCGGCGATGGCGACGGTGCAGCAGCTCGATCCGATCTACGTCGACGTGACGCAGTCCAGCGCCACGCTGATGGCGCTCAAGCGATCGCTCGAGAACGGCCGGCTCAAGAGCGGTACGGCGACGGTGCGCTTGCTGCTGGAGGACGGCAGCGTCTATCCCCAGGCCGGCAAGCTGCAGTTCTCCGAAGTGACGGTGGACCAGAACACCAGCGCCGTGACCCTGCGGGCCGAGTTCCCGAACCCGCGCGGCGACCTGCTGCCCGGCATGTATGCGCGGGCAGTGATCGAAGAAGGCGTCCTCGACCAGGCCGTGCTGGTCCCGCAGCCGGCGGTCAGCCGCGACAGCACCGGCAAGCCGGTGGCCTTCGTCGTGGACGGGGACGGCAAGCTGGCGCAGCGCACCTTGACGACGGAGCGCGCGATCGGCGACCAATGGCTGGTCGGCAGCGGCCTGAAGGCGGGCGACCGGCTGGTCGTCGAGGGCCAGCAGAAGGCGCGTCCTGGGCAGCCCGTCGAGGTCAAGGCGGCCGCCGTGAAGGCCGACGTGACGACCGCCGCGGCGAGTGCCGCGGCCGCGCATTGAGCCTCGGACGGAGACCTTCATGGCACGCTTCTTCATCGACCGTCCGATCTTTGCCTGGGTCCTGGCCATCATCACGATGCTGGCCGGCACCGTCGCGGTGCTGACCTTGCCCATCGCGCAATACCCCCCGATCGCGCCGCCCGCGATCGCCATCTCGGCCAACTATCCCGGCGCCTCCTCCAAGACCCTGGAGGACACGGTGACGCAGGTCATCGAGCAGAAGATGAAGGGGCTGGACCGCCTCTCCTACATCGCCTCGACCAGCGAGTCCACCGGCAGCGTGACGATCACGCTGACCTTCGAGACAGGCACGGATCCCGACACTGCGCAGGTGCAGGTGCAGAACAAGCTGGCCCTGGCAACGCCGCTGCTGCCGCAGGAGGTCCAGCAGCAGGGCGTGCAGGTCACCAAGTCGGCCAGCAACTTCCTCAATGTGCTGGCCTTCATCTCGGAGGACGGCCGGCTCACCGGGTCCGACCTGTCGGACTACGTCGCGGCCAACGTGCAGGACCCGATCAGCCGCGTGGAAGGCGTGGGCGACACGACGCTGTTCGGCTCGCAGTACGCGATGCGCATCTGGCTGGATCCGGGCAAGCTCAACAGCTTCAAGCTGACGCCGCTCGATGTGAAGACGGCGGTGCAGGCGCAGAACGCGCAGGTTTCGGCCGGCCAGCTCGGCGGGCTGCCCGCGGTGCCGGCGCAGCAGCTCAACGCCACCATCACCGCGCAGACGCGGCTGAAGACGGCGGAGGAGTTCGAGGCCATCCTGCTGCGCACGCAGGCCGACGGCTCGGCGGTGCGGCTGCGCGACGTGGCCCGCGTCGAGCTGGGCAGCGAGAGCTACGCCACCGTGGCCCACTTCAACGGCAAGCCGGCGGCTGGTCTCGCGATCAAGCTGGCCACCGGCGCGAATGCGCTCGACACGGTCAAGGGCATCGATGCGAAGCTCGACGAGCTCAGCAAGTTCTTCCCGCCCGGCGTCAAGGTGATCAAGCCCTACGACACGACGCCGTTCGTGCGCATCTCCATCGAGGAAGTGATCAAGACGCTGATCGAGGCCGTGGTGCTGGTCTTCCTGGTGATGTACCTGTTCCTGCAGAACTTCCGCGCCACGCTGATTCCGACGATCGCCGTCCCGGTGGTGCTGATGGGCACCTTCGGCGTTCTGGCGGTCTTCGGCTATTCGCTCAACACGCTGACGATGCTGGCGATGGTGCTGGCGATCGGCCTGCTGGTCGATGACGCGATCGTCGTCGTCGAGAACGTCGAGCGTGTGATGAGCGAGGAAGGACTGACGCCGCTGGAGGCGACGCGCAAGTCGATGGGCCAGATCACCGGCGCGCTGGTGGGCGTGGCGATGGTGCTGGCGGCGGTGTTCGTGCCGATGGCCTTCTTCGGCGGCTCGACGGGCGTGATCTACCGCCAGTTCACGGTGACCATCGTGTCGGCGATGACGCTGTCGGTGCTGGTGGCGATGATCCTGACGCCGGCCCTGTGCGCGACGCTGCTCAAGCCGGTGGCCAAGGGCCATGCGCTGGCGACGACCGGCTTCTTCGGCGCCTTCAACCGGGCCTTCGATCGCGGCAACCGCCGCTACCAGGGCATCGTGCAGCACATGCTGGGCCGAGGCTGGCGCTACATGGCCGGCTACGCGGTGCTGGTGGCGGTGGTGGGCTTCGTCTTCAGCAAGATCCCGGCCGGCTTCCTGCCGGAGGAGGACCAGGGCACGCTCTTCACGCTGGTGCAACTGCCCCCGGCCGCGACGCAGGCCCGCACGCAGGAGGTGCTCAAGCAGGTGGACCACCATTTCCTGGTGGAGCAGAAGGACGCGGTGGACTCGATCTTCTCGGTCGCGGGCTTCAGCTTCGCGGGCAGCGGCCAGAACGCCGGCTTCGCATTCGTGAAGCTCAAGCCCTGGGGCGATCGCGTCCGGCCGGAGCTGAAGGCCGCCGCGGTCGCCGCACGGGCGATGGAGACGCTGTCCAAGATCCGCAACGCGACGGTCTTCGCCATCGTGCCGCCCGCGGTGTCGGAACTCGGCAATGCCAGCGGCTTCGACCTGATGCTGCAGGACCGCGCCAACCTCGGCCATGCCGCGCTGATGCAGGCCCGCAACCAGTTGCTGGGCGCATTGATGAAGGAGCCGGGGCTGGTCGCGGTGCGTCCCAACGGCATGGAGGACACGCCCGAGTTCCGGCTCGACATCGACGAGCACAAGGTCGGCGCGTTGGGCCTGTCGATGAGCGACGTGAACGCGACCTTCTCGACCGCCTGGGGCAGCAACTACGTCAACGACTTCCTCGACCGCGGCCGGGTGAAGAAGGTCTTCATGCAGGCCGACGCGCCGTTCCGGATGCTGCCCGGGGACATCGATCACTGGTATGTGCGCAACGCCGGCGGCGCGATGGTGCCGTTCAGCGCCTTCGCGACGGCCAGTTGGACGATCGGGTCCCCCAGGCTGGAGCGCTACAACGGCGTGCCGTCGGTGGAGATCCTCGGCATGGCGCTGCCGGGCGCGATGTCGAGCGGCCAGGCGCTGGATCTGGTCGAGCGCCATGCGGCCGAGCTGCCGGCGGGGATCGGCTACGAATGGACCGGCGTCTCGCGCCAGGAGCGCGAGGCCGGCGGTCACGCCGCATTGCTGTATGCGGTATCGATCCTCGTGGTGTTCCTGTGCCTGGCGGCCCTGTATGAGAGCTGGTCGATTCCGTTCTCGGTGATCCTGGTGGTGCCGCTCGGCGTGCTGGGCACGCTCGCCGGGGCATTGCTGACGTGGAAGATGAACGACGTCTACTTCCAGGTCGGCCTGCTGACGACGGTCGGACTGGCCTCGAAGAACGCGATCCTGATCGTCGAGTTCGCGAAGGAGCTGCATGCGCAGGGCCTGTCCACGCTGGAGGCTGCGATCGCCGCGGCCCGCATGCGCCTGCGACCGATCCTGATGACCTCGCTGGCCTTCATCCTCGGCGTGCTGCCGCTGATGCTCAGCAAGGGCGCTGGCGCCGGCGCGCAGAACGCGCTGGGCACGGCGGTCGTGGGCGGCATGGTGTCCGGCACGGTCCTCGCGATCTTCTTCGTGCCGCTGTTCTTCGTCGTCGTGCAGGGCCTGTTCGCGCGCGGAAAGCCGGCCGATCCTCCCTCGCCGCCGTCGTCGACCTCGCCGGCCACCGCCAACACTCCCCTGCTGAACGAGGGTCACTGACATGTCCCGGCTGAACTCCCTGAACCCGAAGCGCATGCCGGCGGTCGTTCCGGCCCTGCTGGCGCTGAGCGCCGCGCTGCTGCTCGGCGGCTGCGCCAACCTGGCGCCCGGCTACGAGCGCCCCGCCGCGCCGGTGCCCGAGCGCTATCCGGACACGCCCGCGGACACGCCCGCGGAGGCGCCCGCGGAGGGCGTCGCCGCGAGCGACGTCGGCTGGCGGAGCTTCTTCGCCGATGCACGGCTGCTCGGACTGCTCGAGCTGGCGCTCGACAACAACCGCGACTTGCGGGTGGCGGTGCTCAACATCACGCAGGCGCGCGCGCAGTACCGCATCCAGGATGCGGCCACGCTGCCGGCGCTCAGCGCCAACGGCAGCAGCACCGCCACGCGCACGCCGGCCGGCCTGTCCGGCACCGGCGAGGCGGTGACCAGTCATCAATACAGCGCGACGCTGGGCGTCAGCGCGTACGAGCTGGACCTGTTCGGCCGGGTGCGCAACCTGAGCGCGCAGGCGCTGGAGCAGTACCTGTCGACCGAGGAGGCGCGGCGGAGCACGCAGATCTCGCTGGTGGCCGAGGTGGCCACGGCCTACCTCACCTGGGCGGCGGACCTGGAGCGGCTGGCGCTGGCACGGGAGACGCTGCGCAGCCAGTCCGACACCTACGCGCTGACGAAGCGGCGTTTCGAACTGGGCAGCGCGTCGGCGTTGACGCTGCGGCAGGTGCAGACGAGCGTGGACAGCGCGCGCGTGGATGTGGCGCGCTACACCGGCCAGGTCGCGCAGGATCGCAACGCGCTGGCGCTGCTGCTGGGCGCGCCGGTGCCGGAGGCACTGGCGCCGCGGGCGCTGGGGGACTCGCTCAATGCCTTGCCGGAGTTGCCGGCAGGACTGCCGTCGGCGCTGATGTTGCGGCGGCCGGACCTGCTGCAGTCGGAGCATCAGCTCAAGGCGGCGACGGCCAACATCGGCGCGGCGCGGGCGGCCTTCTATCCGCGCATCAGCCTGACGGCCTCGGCGGGCAGCGGCAGCGGCGAGTTGTCGGGCCTGTTCAAGGGCGGGTCGGGGAGCTGGACCTTCCTGCCGCAGATCAGCCTGCCGATCTTCGACGGCGGCGCCAACCGGGCCGGATTGGACAACGCGGTGGCGGGGCGCGACATCGCGCTGGCGCAGTACGAGAAGGCGATCCAGTCCGCCTTCCGCGAGGTCGCGGATGCGCTGGCGCAGCGCGAGGCGCTGAGCAGTCAGCTGCAGGCGCAGCAGTCGCTGGTCGAGGCGAGCGGCGACGCGCTCAAGCTGTCCGATGCCCGCTTCGTGCGCGGCGTCGACAGCTACCTGGACGTGCTGGATGCGCAGCGCACCTGGTACGGCGCGCAGCAGACGCTGATCGGCATGCGGCTCTCGCGGCTGACCAACGGCGTGACGCTCTACAAGGCGCTTGGCGGCGGTTGGAAGGGCTGAGCGCAGGCAGAGGTCGCGATGGACCGCGTTGACAACCAGGAGGGCATCCATGAATCCGGAACGCGACACGAAACCGGCGGGCTCGGCGCCCGCGCCGCGTGGCCGCCCGTCGCGACGGTCGATGCTGCTGTCGACGGCGATCCGCGTGCTTCAGGAGCGCGGCATCCGCAACATGACGCTGGAGGAGGTGTGCGCGGCGTCGGGCGTGTCGCGGGGCGCGGTGTACTGGCACTTCCGTTCGAAGGAGGTCCTGGTGGAGGAGTCGCTCGCGGCGACGACGCTGCCGCTGGAGCAGCTGCGGCGCGAGTCCTGGGAGGATCCCTGCGCCACGCTGGCGCGGGGTCATGGCCTGCGTGACCCAGGAGCGCCTGCGCGGCCTCTGCGTGACGCTGCTGTTCAACGCGTCGGAGCCGGCCGCGCGGGCGCGGATGGCGCGCGTGCGGGTGGCGGTCACCTGGTTCCTGGCCCGGCACTGCGTGGCCCGGCGGGAGGTGCTGGGCAGCGTCGCCCGGCGGCACCGGATACAGCTCGCGCATGCCATGTTGATGGGCTCGCTGATCGAGTTCATGGCCTTCATGCCCAGGGACATCGCCGGCGAGCATGCGCTGGCGCAGGCCTTCCGCCGGCTGGTCGGCGCCGGACCGACGCCGGATCGGCTCCGTCCGGCGTGAGCCGCCTCGTCGCGGCGCGATGTGATCCGCCATGGACTGGGTCCGATGAGCGCCATGACCCATGATTTGCAAGGACTGTCATCCATGAAGAAAACAACGCGTCCAGCGCACACGAACGTCGGGCCTGCGCAGCTGCTGGCCTATATGACCCGATTCCCCGTCACCGCCTGGGTGTCGTTGCTGCATCGCGTCAGCGGCCTGCTCCTGGTCCTGCTGCTGCCGCTGATGGTCTGGGGATTTGACGCGGCGCTCGCCTCCGAGACCGCTTACGAACGGATGACGGCGGTGTTCTCGACCGGTTGGGGTTTCGTGCCTGGCTGGCTGGTGAAGCTGCTGCTGCTGCTGGTGCTGTGGGCCTTCCTGCACCACCTGGCGGCGGGACTCCGTTTCGTGTGGCTCGACCTGAATCATGGCGCGGTGGAGAAGCGCCGGGCATCGCGGTCCGCGCGATGGGTGCTGGTCGTGAGCGTGGCGGTGACCTTGGCGGTCGGCGCCAAGGCGTTCGCGCTCTATTGAGCGCTCGATGGATCGGCGCCCGCGCCGCTTCGCTCGCGGGTGGACGGAATATGAGATGCTCCGCGCCCGATGCGATCGGCGGCTCATCCCCGCCCGCATTGCGGCATGGAGTCAGCCCTTGAAGGTGATGCGCGTGGGAATCGGAAGACGTCTCGGAATGCTGGTGCTGGCGGCGGCGCTGGCCGGTTGCTCGACTTACCGCCCCTGGATCAACGGCGGGCTGCCGGCCGGCGCGGACGGCGCACCCGCGGTGGCCCCGACCGTCCCGCGTCGCGCGCCGCCTTCGGT
>NZ_PEOG01000088.1 GCF_002761755.1 Roseateles chitinivorans | reverse complement strand
GAGGCCTTGATCGTCGGGCATCGGGTGCTGGTGCTGTCGCCGCATCCGGGACGTGTGCGGGCGGAGCTGAATGCGCAGGGGCTGACGCCGGCGCAGCGTGCCTCGGCACGACGCTCTGGACCGCTGCGCGCATCCTGGCCGACGCGCCCGGGCTGCTGGACGACGAGGCGCGCGACTTCATCGCGCGTTCGCAGCGCCGGCTGCGGTTGCGGCGCTGGGGGCTCGGCGCGGCCAGCGCGGGGGCCTTTCTGCTGGCCGTGGTCGCGGGCGTGGCGGCGATCGGTTATGCGAGGCAGGCCGGCGTCGCGGCGGAGCGCGAGCGCCAGAGCCGTCAACTCGCGTCCTTCATGCTGGGCGAGCTGGCGGACGGCCTGCGGCCGATCGGCAAGCTGGACCTGCTGGGGCGCATCGGTGAGCAGGGCCTGCGGTTGCTCGGTCCGACCGAGGGCGGCGAGACCGAGGCGAGTCCGGCGGCCGGCGCGAATGGCGCCGATACGCTGGGTCGCGCGAAGGCGCTGGTGGTGATCGGCGAGGTCAACAGCAGCCGCGGCAAGGGCCGCACCGACATCGCCGTCGATGCGCTGAACGCGGCGCTGCGCCTGTTGGCGCCCTTGGAGCCGCTGGAGCGCGTGCCGGGTGTCAGCGCCGCCGACTACTACCGCACCTTCGGCGCGGCCTCGTTCTGGCTGGGCCAGATCGCCTTCGACGCCGGCGACTTCGACGCGGCGGCGCGGGCGATGGACCGCTACCGTCTGGCCAGCGAGCGCTGGCGGCAGCAGGCGCCGGAGGACACCGCCGCCCAGGTGGAACTGGGCTACGCGCTCAACAGCCTCGGCTCGATCGCATTCCGGCGCGGGGCCTGGCAGGACGCGGAGCGCTGGTTCCAGGCCTCGCTCGCGCTCAAGCTCGAGGCGCTGGCGCGCATGCCCGCCGACGCCGACACGCGCGATGGCGTCGCCACCTCGCGGACCTGGCTCGGCCTGGTGGCCCATGTGCGAGGGCGACCGATCGAGGCGCTGTCGGCGCTCGACGCGGCGCGGGCCGAGCGCCTGGCGCAGGCGGCCGCCCATCCCGACGAGCAACTGCGCCTGCGCGACCTCGGCACGCTGGAGCTGCGCCGCGCGGAGGCGCTGCGCGCCGCGGGCCGGTTCGGCGAAGCGGCGGCGACGATGGCCGAGGGCGTCGCCCGGCTGCGCCAGGCCGAGCGGCACGATCCTGAGAACCGCTACTGGCGGGCCGACCGCCTGCATGCCGAGGGCAGCCTGCTGCTGGCGCGCCTGGACGCCGGCCAGTCCGTCGATGTGGCGCTGGCGGCCTTGCGGCATCAGCTGGCCGGCGAGCCGGCCACCGCCGGCAGCGATCCCGCGCGGGACTTCCTGCGGCGCGAGGCCGGCATGCGGGTGGCGCTCGCCGAGGTCGAGACTGCCGCGCGTGCCGGCGACTGGGCCGCCGTGCGGGCGCGGCTGGCGGCCACGGAAGAGGCGATGGCGACGCTGCTGCGCCTGCGGCCGCGGCACTGGCAGAACCACGAACTGCAGGCGCGCCGGGCGCTGCTGGGCCTGCGGGCCGACGCGGCCGGCGGGGCACCCGACCGCGCGCAGTGCGCGCGACAACGCGACCAGATCCAGCCGGCGGTCGACGCCGGACAGGCCGGGCTGGTGCTCGAGGCCTGGCTGGCCTTGCGCGCCTGCGCGACCCCCGGGACGCCGGACGACGGCTGGACCCAGCGGCTGACGGCGCACGGCTATGTCCCGGCCCATGCGGCCCTGCTCGTCGATTTCCCAACCACCTCCGCGAAAGGAAGGAGACCCTCATGAACGACCTCACTGCCATCGCCGCGCGCGCCGCGGCCGAGGAGTCAACGGCCTACTTCGTCGTCCCCTTGATCGGGTCGGCGGGCTCCGTGCTGAAGTGTGCGTACTTCGACGCCAACGGGTGGCGCGTGCCGGCCGAGCACCCGCTAGACACCCGCTTCACGAACGCGATCAAGTTCGTGCAGTTGCCCGACAGTCTGAAAGCCCACGCGGTCTCACAACTCGGAGACAGCGCACTGGACGATTCGGCGCTGCTGTTCGCGGCGGTGGCCAAGACGCTGGACAAGACATGCGCGCTGCCCAACACCTTCCTCGCCACCGAGGAAGGCGGCGCTACGTCCCTCACCATCCCGGTCGGCCTGGGTACGCGGCGCGGCGTGGTGCTGGTGTTCCGCCGCCCGGCGACTGGCGGTGCCCATGACCTGATCGCGACCACCGACCCGGAAATCCGCAACGGCAGCAGCAGCGACGACTGACCGATCACGCAACGCCTTGGACGCGATCCGGCAGTTGCGGCGTCCGTCGAGGCGGGCATCAGCGGTCGGGCGTCGATGTCATCGGTTCGACCGCGCGGCGTGGCGAGATCCGCCGGCGCGGCGACCCTCAGCGCAGCCGCGGGGTGCTGGGTCGCGGCGCGGCGTCGGCCATCCAACGGGTGTCCCAGCGCTGCATGTTGGCCAGCGCGTTCTCGATCGGCGCCGCGGTGACCCGCTCGGCGCCGAGGAACGGTCGGTCCATCGCCGCGACGACATGGAAGACCAGGCCCAGCGCCAGCGCCAGTACCACGAGCGCGCCGCGGGTACAGGCGGTGACCGACAGCACCGCCACCGGCGCCAGCGTCAGCAGCGAGCTGACCAGCACCACCGCCCAGAGCGTCGCGGGCACCTTGCCCTCGGCCGCCACCAGCCGCGCACGGCGCTGGGTCAGCAGGTCGTTGGCCTGGGTCCACATCTGCGCGAGCAGTGCGCCGTCCGACGCCGCCTCGGGATGCAGGTCGCCCAGCGTGCGGTAGAGGTCGTCGAAGGCATCCAGCGTCGGCAGGCTGGCTTGGTCCTGCTGCATCGCGACCCATTCCTTGCCGATCACGCTGCGGCCGTAGCCGCGCAGCCGCTCGCGCGCCAAGCGCGATTCGGGCGTGCCGTAGACCGCGAGCGAGCGCGCCAGCTGCGCCATCGCGGTGGCCTCCCGGTCGACCGCCTGCTCGGCCGCGCTGAAGGAGTCCCAGACCGACACCGCCGAGAAGGCCAGCAGCAGCGAGTTGATCGTCGCGATCACGCCCAGCGACGCGAGCGCGACATGGCGGTCGGTCTCGGTGGCCCGCTCCCGCCAGCGGCGCGGGAACAGCGCCTGCGCGCCCAGACCGATCGTCACCCAGGCCAGCATCAGCGCGCCGCCCAGCGCCCAGTTCGGCAGCTCGTAGACGATCAGCGGCATGACCCGGCCCCTTGTGCTGCGCCGTCGCTCAGGCCCTCGCCGAGGGCATAGCGGGTGATGCCGGCGACGCCGCGCACGCCCAGCTTGCGGGTGACGTTCTCGCGGTGGGTGGCGACCGTCTTCGCGCTGAGCTTGAGGCGGTCGGCGATCTCCTGCGTGCTCAGGTCCTCGGCGAAGAGCTGGGCGATCTCGCGCTCGCGCGCGGTCAGCGCGGGACCGGCGGACACGGGTGCGGCCCCGTCGGGCAGACGCTGGCGCGTGCGGATCTCGTCGACCAGGCCGCCCATCAGGCCGGGGCTGAGGTAGATCCGTCCGGCGGCCACGTCGCGCACCGCGCGCAGCAGTTCCTCGCTGGACGCGTCCTTGAGCACATAGCCGGAAGCGCCGGCCTGCAGCGCGGTGACCACGCTGCGCTGGTCGCCATGCATCGACAGGCAGATCACCTGCACCGCCGCATGCTGCGCCCGCACGCGGCGCGTGGCTTCCAGGCCGTTGAGGCCGGGCATCGCGATGTCGGTGATCAGCAGGTCGGGCTGCAGTTGGCGCACCAGCTTGACGGCGGCGGCGCCATCCTCCGCCAGGCCGACGACGTCCAGCCCCGCATCGCGGGACAGGAGCGCGCGCAGGCCTTCGCGCACGAGTTGGTGGTCATCGGCCAGGACGATGTGCAAGGGCATGGGAGTCTCCTCGGTGAAAGGGGAAAGCGCGGACGGGCAGGGCAGGGAAGCGGGCGGCGCAGCAGCGCGCCGCGGACGTTTCACTCGGACGAAAGCGGCAGCAGCAACGTCGCGCAGGTGCCGCGGCCAGGCTCGGAACGCAGCACCAGCGCGCCGCCCATCGCCTGCAGCTGCGCGCGAGCGCCGCCCAGACCAAGCCCGTGGCCATCGGCCGCCTCGCGCCAATCGGGCAGGCCGCGGCCGTCATCCCGTACGCGCACGCTCAGCCAGCCCTGCTCGACCTTGGGCGTGATCTCGACGCGCGTGGCTCGGGCGTGCTTCTGCACGTTCAGGCAGAGCTCGCGCACGATGCGGCAGGCGGCGGCGCGCTGCGCATCCGGGATCTCGGGCGTGTCGCCCGCCGCCAGCGCATCAGCGTCGATGCGGACTTCCAGGGTGCCGCGCAGGCCCAGTTCCACCGCCACGGCCTCCAGGGCCGTCGGCAGGTCGTGGTGCCATTCCGGCGGCGCCAGCGCGAAGGCCAGCCTGCGCACGGTCTGCGACAACTCGCCGAGCAGGTCGCCGAAGCGCGTCGACGGGTCGTCCTCGCCTGCGGCGTCGCGACCACGGAGGCCCGGGGCGGTGCCAGCGTTGGAGCCCGAGCCCGCGCCCGCGCCCGCGCCGGAGCCGGAGCTGGAGCTGGAGCTGGAGCTGGAGCTGGAGCCGGAGCCGGAGCCGGAGCCGGAGCCGGAGCCGGAGCCCCCATCGGCGCCGAGGCCGTCCGCTTGAGTCCTGCGCCAGTCGCCGAGGGCCAGGCGCAGGCGGACGATCAGGCCGCCGATCTGGTCGTGCAGCACCTGCGCCATGCGTTCGCGCTCGCGGCGCTCGGCGTCGGCATGGGCTTCGGCGAGTGTCGTCTGCAGCCGGGTGAGGCGCTGCAGCCGGTGCGCGGCGGCCAGCCGGGCGGGCAGGCCGGTTTGCCGCGGCCGGCCTGCCGGCGGCGAATCCGGCGGCTGGGCGGAACGGTACGGGGTGAGATTCATGCGAGCTCCCTGTGCGCCATGTCGGCGTGGTCGTGTCGGAAGGGCGATCCGGGGATCGGTGCCGCAACGGTAGGCAGGACCGGGGATCGGGACCTTCCGGAAACCTTCCGGAGGCCGCCGGACCGTCGCGGGGCGTCGGGCGCGGCCGCTCAGGGCGGCGGGCATCGCGCCATCCGGTCCGGATGGGCGCGGCTGAACGCGTAACAACGCTTCAGATAGACGATGTTGGCGCCCAGATCCGGCAGCGGCCGCCCCGGGCCTTTCCAGTGATCCGCCAGCGCCTGGCGCAGCGGCTCGACCGCCGCCAGGTAGTCGTCGGGGAAGGGAATGACCTCGTAGACCAGCGGGAACTCGATGTATTCGAGCTTCACCAGCGCGCCGAGCTGCTCGTAATGGAAGTGGACGGCGGCGTAGTCCTCCATGTCCTGGCTCAGGTAGAGGTCCTCGCCGGAGCCGGCCCGCCGGATCAGTTCGTCCAGGCGCGGCAGGATCTCCGGCAGCCGCTCCTTGAGGAACGCGCGGGCGCGCAGCCGGATGCGCTCGTCGCGCTCGAGCAGATGGGCCACATGCTGCAGCGACTGCAGTCGCCCGGTCAGGTTGGCGCGCTTGCTGTCGTCGACCCATTCGACCAGCTGGGTCACCGAGATCAGGACGCCGGCGATGACGCTGAGCCCGGTGGCCACGCCGACCGTCCCCTGCCAGAAACCGAGCACCGCGGCTCGCCGACCGCGCGGCGCGGGGCCTTCCATGGCGGTGCTCATGGCGGCGCGCCCTTGTGCCGCAGCACGATGGTCCAGGGCCGCTCGGGCGTCGGCACCAGCCGGCCGGCGGCGTCCAGCGGCGTGCGGGTCCAGGTCACGCTGTCGCTGACATTGCCGCCGATGGCGCCCAGCTCGCTGCCGTCCACCTGCACGACCAGGTCGCAATGCCAGGGCCAGGGCCGGGCGCGCAGCGGGCGGGCAAGGGCGCTCCACTGGACGAAGCCTGCCGGCGCTTCTGGCGTCGCGTCGCGCGGCGCGCAGATCACATCGCCCGGGCGAGGGACGGTGAGGGCGGCATCCCGGGCCTCGAAGCCGGCGCGGGCGCCGTTGTCCAGCGCCGCGCGGATGTACTGCCAGTGCAGCTCGCCCGCCTCGAACTGGCGCTCGCCGAAGCCGGCGCCACGCATCAGCCAGGAGATGAACACGGCGCTCCAGGGGCGCAGCGAGCCGTCCTCGTGGCGAGTGCGCTGGATCGGGAAGTCGCCGCCCTTGACGCCGAGCCAGTACAGCAGCACCCGGGCATGGAGGTAGGGCTCGGCCTCCAGGCCGCGTGGCTCGTCGAGGCGGCGTTCGGTGAGGTTGGTGGCGGCGTCCCAGCGGCCCCGGCCCCAGAGCTGCCATTCCTGCAGCGCCAAGGCCAGCAGGCGCTCGGTCGCGGTGGGATCGGGCGCGGTCTCGCCGCCCAAGCCGGGCACCGGGCGGGCGTCCTCGACGGCATAGACCGGCGCGGGATCGGTGGCCGGCCACGGCGAGGCCGGCGGTTGTTGCAGGGTGGCACAGCCGGGCAGGACCGCGACGCAGAGCGCGATCAGGAACCGCAGCGCCAGGCCGGCGATACCGGATCGGTCAGGGCGAACCTGAGAGGCGGAGCGGTCGGGGATCCGGGGGATGCGCGGGGACATGCGGGCTCCTGCGTCCGCAATGGCGGACGTGGAGCGCTGATCGTCATGGCGCGGCCGCTATCGCGGCATCGGTGCGGGGCTGAGCTTGCGGGGAGGAATGTCGGAGGTTCCGCTCCTCCGTCGCTGTCACCGTCGCCACGGCCTGTCAAGCCGGCCTGTCGAGCGGGTCTGTCGAGTCGGCCTGTCCAGCCGGTCTGAAGGACGCCAGCCGCGCGCCGCATCAGGGTCGCATCACGGCGCCGCCCGCGCCGCCTCGATCCACCCGTCAAAGGTCCCCTGGTGCTCGCGGATCCAGCCGTCGACGTGGCGCTCGATGTCCCGCGGCGTGTCGGCGCCCTCGCTCATGCGCAGGTTCTGCGCGTTGATGTCGGCGATCGGCAGCCGCATCGCGGCGAAGAGCCGGCCAGCCGCCGGATGGCGCTCGACGAAGGCGCGGTTCGCGACGATCTGCTCCTCGTCGGCCTCGAAGCCGTAGTTCCGACCGTTGGCCAGGCGCGTGTCGGCGCCGTCGACCGAGGCCGAGAACGGCACCTGCAGCCACACCACGTCGCGTCCTGGCCGCAGCACGGCGCTGACCCAGTAGGGCGTCCAGGTGTAGTACAGGACCGGCTTGCCCGCCTTGAAGCGCGCGATCGTGTCGGCCATCAGCGCGGCGTAGCTGCCCTGCCGATGGGTGACGCTGCCGCGCAGCCCGTAGGCATCGAGGTGATGCTCGATCGCCAGCTCGCAGCCCCAGCCGGGGTTGCAGCCGGTCAGGTCCGCCTTGCCGTCGCCGTCGGCATCGAAGAGCCGGGCGATCGCCGGGTCCTTCAGCTGGTCGAGGCGGGTGATGCCGTGCTCCTCGGCCGTCTTGCGATCGATGAGGTAGCCCTGCACCGCGCCCGACGCATAAGTGCCGGCGCGCACCAGCTTCGCGTCGCCGCCGCTGTTGCGGTAGAAGTCCTCATGGAGCTGCCGCCAGTGGTTGGCCATGAAGGTGGCGTCGCCGTTGGCGAGGGCCAGGTGCTCGGTGGCGGGCTCGAGGTCCTTCATCGGCCGCACGGTGAAGCCCAGCCGCTCCAGCGCGCGCGACACCAGCAGCGTCTGGAAGGCCTCCTCGGCGAGCGAACTCTTCAGCGGCTGCACCGTCACGCCCTGGCCCGGCAGGGACGGGGCGGCGGCAATGTCCTCGGCGCGCACCTGCGGCGCCAGGCCCAGCATCACCAGCAGCGCGGTCGCCGCGCGCAGGCCGGTCGCGAGCGCGGGACGCATCGGCCGCAGCAGCAAGCCGACCGGACCGGTGCGCCACCAACGGGCATGGCCGCGACGCGGGCGGCCGATCGCCTGCGTGAGGCGGTCCAGCGTGATCGCCAGCAGCACGATGCCCACCCCGCCGATCGTCGCCAGGCCCATGTCCAGGCGGCCGATGCCGCGCAGCACCATCTGCCCCAGTCCACCGACCGCGATCATCGACGCGATCACCACCATCGACAGCGACAGCATCAGCGCCTGGTTGATGCCCGCGAGGATGGACGGCATCGCCAGTGGCAGCCGCACGTTCATCAGCATCTGCCACGGGGACGCGCCGTAGGCGCGCGCGGCCTCGATCAGGTCGGGGCGCACCTGGCGCAGGCCCAGGCTGGTGAGCCGCGCCAGCGGCGCGATCGCGAAGACGATGGTCACGATCACGCCCGGCACGTCGCCGATGCCGAACAGCATCACCACCGGCACCAGGTAGACGAAGGCCGGCGTGGTCTGCATCGCATCCAGCAGCGGACGCATCCAGCGCTGGGCGCGTTCGCTGCCGGCCAGCAGGACGCCCAGCGGCAAGCCGATCAGCACGCAGAAGACCAGCGAGGTCAGCACCAGCGACAGCGTCACCATCGCCTCCGGCCAGATGCCCAGCATCGCCACGATCAGCAGCGACAGCGTCGTGCCAATCGCGATGCGCGCGCCGGCGAACTGCCAGGCCAGCAGCCCCAGCACGCCGATCGACGGCAGCGCCGGCAGCCCGGTCAGCAGGGACTGCACACCGCCCAAGGTCGCGTCGATGGGCGCTCGCGCCGATTGGAAGAAGGGCCGCGCCTGCTCGACGGCCCAGCCCAGGCCGCCGTTGATCCAGGCGGCGATCGGCAGCGAGCCGTCCCACAGCTGCTGGAGGTGGAAGCCGGCGGCATCGGCCGGCGCGGCGCCGTGGCCGGCTGCGGCCATCGCGGCATGGCCGGCCTGCGCGGGCGCGTCGAGCCAGGCGCTCGCGGCGGAGGGATCGGGCGCGGTGGCCATCGCTTCCCACGGGTCGACCACGGGCGGGGTGGCCGGCATCGGCGGGGTCAGCTGCATCGCCGTCGTGGCGGCGTCGGACGAGGCCAGCTCGACCGGTCGGATCGTGTCGTTCATCGGTGGTGTCCTCAGTTCAGGCGGGCGGCGACAGGGGCGGAGTCCTCGCTGCGCCGGCCGGCGCTGAGGAAGCTGCGGACGAAGCCGTCGGCAGGATCGCGCTGGATCTCCTCGGGCGTGCCGACCTGCACCACATGGCCGTCCTTCATGATCGCGATCCGGTCGCCAATGCGCATCGCCTCGTCCAGGTCGTGCGAGATGAACACGATCGTGCGGCGCCGCACCTGCTGCAGCCGCAGCAGCTCGGCCTGCATCTCGGCGCGGATGATCGGATCGAGCGCCGAGAAGGCCTCGTCCATCAGCAGGATGGCCGGATCGGAGGCCAGTGCCCGCGCCAGCCCGACGCGCTGCTGCATGCCGCCGGAGAGTTCGTCGGGGTACTTGTCGCCCCAGCCCGCCAGGCCCACCTGCTCGAGCGCCTGGTCCGCCTGGCGCAGCCGCTCACGGCGGCCGACGCCGGCCAGCTCCAGCCCGAAGGCGGTGTTGTCGCGCACGGTCATGTGGGGCATCAGCGCGAAGGACTGGAACACCATGCCGAAGTCCTTGCGGCGCAGCGCGCGCAGCTGGGCGTCGGAGTAGGCGTTGATGTCGTCGCCGTCGATGACGATGCGTCCGGCGGTCGGCTCGATCAGGCGATTGAGCAGCCGCACCAGCGTGGACTTGCCCGAGCCCGACAGGCCCATCACGACGAAGATCTCGCCGGCGCGGATATCGAAGCTAGCGTCGAAGACGCCGATGGACTGGCCCGTGCGGGCGAGGATCTCCTGCTTGTCGAGGCCTTCGCGCACCAGCGCGAGCGCCTGCGCCGGACGGTCGCCGAAGACCTTGAAGACGTGATCGATGTGAATGCCCTTGGCCATGTGCCATGACTCCTTTCGCATGCTGCGGGTGGACGGGACGCCGGCCTCGGAGCGGTCGCGAAGGACGCGCTCGCGCAGGCACGGCGGCGGTCACGCCATTCAGCCGAGGAGGGGAGCCGGACGATGCACGCGGCGGCCCCGGCGGGCCTCAAGGGCTGCCAGTCGGGCACGGCGGAGAGCGAAGGCGAGGCCAGTGCCCGCTGGAGACTCGGTGACGGACGGCGGGCCTGGTCGAGGGGCGCCGCCCGGTCGAACCTGGCGTGGCAGTGGGGCCGGAAGACCGGCCGGAGATGCCGGGGCGGACCCGGCGGCGAACCTGCATCGCGACGGGAGAACAGGCTCCGCGGGCCGCGCGAGGGTGGTCAAAAGATGTAATTGACCGACAAAGAAGGCGAAATCATAACTTTTCGGAATGATTGAAGTCAACCCGACGGCCTTCGTCCGGGCGGGTCTGCGCACATTTCGCGTGCCCGCGCCGGCATGGCCATTGCCCGTTCAAGGGGCCGGCGAAGTTGCCGGCGTGCTCAACATGGAGATCACCATGGCCCAGCAACCCAACACGAAGTCATCGCAGCAGCCTCAAGGCGGTTCCAGCCAGCAGCAGCATCAGCAGGGACAGCAAGGGCAGTCGGGGCAGCAGAACCAGCCCGGCGGGCAGCAGGGCGGCGGCTCGCAAGGCCAACGCCAGCAGTCGCAGCAGAGCCAGTCCGGCGGCCAGCAAGGGCAATTGAACCAGCGGTCGCAGGCGTCGTCCGGCCAGCAGTCGCCGGGCAGTCAGCGCAACCAGGCGTCGCGCGATGACCGGAGCGAGGACAGCGGTTCCTCGCGCGAGGACCGCTGACCCTCGCTCTCAATGATGGGCCGCGCGCGCCGCCGCATTGCGCTTGCGCGTCGCCGCGGCCTTCTTGGCGGAGGCCGAGCGCTCCGCCGCCGTGCGGCTCGCCGCGGCCTTGCCGCCGAGGCGGCCGCCCTTGCGTGAGGGCTCGTGGTTCTCGGCGTGTCCGCGGCCCGAGCCCGACTTCTTGCCGCCACCGGTTTCCTTGTTGACCGTGGCCCAGGCGCGCCGTTCGGCTTCGTCCTTGGGTACGCCACGGTGCTCGTAGCCGCTCTCGATGTGCTCGGCCTGACGCTTCTGCTTGTCGGTGTACGAGGATTTGTCTCCGCGAGGCATGGCGGTCTCCTGAAGTGGGATGCATCGATCCGGCAATCCCCGTACCGCCGCGCTCGCGTCGCTTGCCCGCAGGGCATGCCACTTGCCGCTCCTGGAGCGATGCATCAATCGTGCGCCGCCCTCCGTCGCGCGATGAGGCGCTCGTCTCGTCGCCGGGGAGGGTGGGCGAAGCTCATTCTTCAGGAGACCTCTCATGAACACCTCCCCCTTCCGCACCGCCGCGCTGGTCATCGCCTGCGCGGCCATGGGCGTCGGTTGCGCCTCGGACCGACAGCAGCGTCATGACGACGCACGCAACGCCGCAGTGGGCGCCGTCGGCGGCGCCGTCATCGGCGCAGCGACCGGCGGCAACGCGCTGACGGGCGCGGCGGTCGGCGCGGTCGCCGGCGCGATCATCGGGCGACTGGTCGTCGACGGCCGGGAACGTCAGGTCTATTCCGATGGCAAGGGCGGCCGCTACTGGGTGGACGAGGACGGCCGGCGCCATGCGGTGCGTTGATCCGGCCCCTCGGCCTCAGGCGGCGAAGCCGCCGTCGATCAGCAGGTCGGCGCCGGTGACGAATCCGGCTTCAGGCCCGGCCAGGTAGGCGACCATCGCGGCGATCTCATCGGCCTTGGCGTGACGCGGCACGGCCATCAGGCCATGCAGGCCCGCGCCGAAGTCGGTGTCGGCGGGGTTCATGTCGGTATCGACCGGCCCCGGCGCCACGTTGTTGACCGTGATGCCCCGCGGGCCCAGGTCGCGCGCCATGCCCTTGACCAGGCCGATCAGGGCGGACTTGCTCATCGCGTATGCCGCGCCGCCGGTGAAAGGCACGCGCTGCGCGTTGGTGCTGCCGATGTTGATGATCCGGCCGCCTTCGCGCATGTGCCGGGCGGCCGCCTGCGACGCGACGAACACCGAGCGCACATTGACCGCGAGGGTGCGGTCGAAGTCCGCCAGCGAGAACTGCTCCGTCGGCCCGACGTGCAGGACGCCGGCGCTGTTGACCAGGATGTCCAGGCGACCGAAGCGCTCGGCGACGCCGTCGATCGCGGCTGTCAGGGCCTGCGCGTCGATGGCGTCCGCCTTGATGGCGATCGCTTGCCCGCCAGCAGCCTTGATTTCTTCCGCCAGGGCCTCGGCCGCGATGGCCGAGGACGCATAACCGATGGCGACCGTCGCGC
This sequence comes from Roseateles chitinivorans, assembly GCF_002761755.1. GTDB lineage: Bacteria > Pseudomonadota > Gammaproteobacteria > Burkholderiales > Burkholderiaceae_C > Roseateles > Roseateles chitinivorans. The sequence goes on along the minus strand of NZ_PEOG01000088.1, from coordinate 8,200 downwards.
CCTCGCGCGCCAGCCGGCGCGCCGAAGCGGCGCCGATGCCGCGCGATCCACCGTGGATGAAGGCGACCTTGCCGGTCAGGGGAGTGGTGTTCATGGCGTTGTCCTTTCGATAGCGGGTTGGGATGAATGAAGTCTGGTCGCTGAGACCTGACTCCGGTAGTCTTGAAAGGCGTCGTTCAGCTTCAACCGCTTCTATCGAATCCCGCCCATGTCCACCGAACTCCGGAGCCACCTCGATGCCTTCATCGCCGCCGCGGACGACGGCAGCCTTTCCGCCGCCGCCCGCCGTCTGGGGCTGACGCCGGCGGCCGTCAGCAAGAGCGTGGCTCAGTTCGAGGCCCGTCTGGGGGTGCGCCTGTTCCAGCGCAGCACGCGACGATTGGCCCTGACGACCGACGGCGAGCGCCTGTATGGCCAGGTCCGGCTGCCCTGGGCGGAGATCGGCGATGCGCTGACCGACCTGCGGCAAGGCGCCGGCAAGCCGGCCGGCACGCTGAAGGTCGCGCTGGCCTACACGGTCGGTCGCGAGTACTTCGTGCCGATGATGGAGAGCTTCGTCCGCCGTTATCCGGACGTGGTGCCCGACCTGCATTTCGACAACCGCCAGGTCGACCTCGTCGCCGAGGGCTTCGACGTGGCGATCGGTGGCGGCATCGAGTTGACCGATGCCCTGATCGCCCGCGAGCTGGCGCGGCTACGCATCGTGCTGGTGGCCTCGCCGGCTTACCTGGCGGCGCATCCCGCGCCGACTCATCCGTCGGAACTCGCGCGTCATCGCGGTTTGCTGCGCCGCTCGCTGAGCTCGGGGCGGCTGCTGCCCTGGGCCTTGAAGAGCCGGGAGGGCGAGGAGGTCGTGGCCAGCGTGCGGCCGGTGATGGTGCTGGACGATCCCGAGGCGCTGGCCCGTGCGGCGGCCAGCGGCATGGGCATCGCCATGCTGCCGCGGCCGCATGCCCTGCCGCTGCTGGAGCGGGGCGAGCTGGTCCGCGTGCTGCCGGACTGGTCCGCGGATTCGCGGCCGCTGTCCATTTACTACACCAGCCGCAAGCTGCTGCCCGCGAAGGTGCGGGTGTTCGTCGACCACGTCATCGCGGAATTCCGCGCCCGGGGTCATGGCGAGCGCTTCGCGGCCGGCTGAGGGCGATGCGGCGCCCGTCGATCATCGGCGGTAGCCTCCAGCGAGGAGGGGACCCGTCGATCACCGGCGTCCCTTCTCAAGCGGAACGCCCGGCCAGGGCCGGGCGTCGTGAAGGGCGATCAAGCGATCGATCGGGGGCGACAGCAGGGCACTGGCCTGCCGGTGGCCGCCGATCGTCGCGGCCGGGGGATCAGCGGGCGGCCACGCCGTCGGTGGCGGCGCCCTTGGCTTCCTTGGCCGCGAAACGCTGCACCAGCTCGGCGTACTTGGGCGAGGCCTTCAGCGCCGCGTAGCGGGCCTCGGCCTGGGCGCGTTGACCGGCGTTCAGCGTGAAGTCCTCGGTGCGGTCGACCGCGGCGAGGCCGGACTCACGGTAGATCTCCAGGTCGGCCAGCACTTCGGCGCGGCTCTTCTGGCTCGGGGTGATGGGGTCCAGGTGGCTGTAGCTCTGCGCGAAGGCCGGCACGGCGGCGGTCGACAGGGCGATCAGGGCGGAGGCGATCAGGGTCTTGGCATTCATGAGGGTGTCCTTCGAGGAGAGCGGTGGATCGGGGGTTTCGTCTTTCGGTTCGCGGCTGCGTTTGCCGATGGACGAAGAGTAGGCAGAGCCCCGGACCGCATAAATGGCGGACTTCGAAATGCGCCGTTGTGCATGGCGCAACAATCGCGCCGCGCGCCGGGTGCAGCGCGTCCCATGCCGGCGCCGCCTGCCTCCGTCATTTGTCCCCACCGGTTCCGCCGATTGCCGATGGCCGCGGGCGCGCGGCATTCCTACGCTGGAGGCCCTCACCACCCTTCGCGAGGGACACCATGCCGCTGTGGCTCTATCACCTGCCGGTCTGGCAGTTCGGATCCTTGCTGCTCGCCAGCTGGATCATCCCGGCGCTCGCCAGCTTCGAACTGGTGCACCGCCTGTGGAAGCCGCGCTTCGATGACACCGACAAGGGCCTGGCCCTGACCCTGCTGGCGCTGGTGGCCACGCTGAACTCGCTGCTGCTGGCCTTCTGCGCGGTGTCCGTGTGGGAGTCGTTCCGCAGCGCCGACTCCGCGGTCAGCAACGAGGCGGTGACCTTGAGCGCGCTGTCCCGCGACCTGGCCGTGATGGGCACGCCGCCGGCGCTCGAGGCGCGCGAGCGGGTCCGCGCGTACACGCGGTCCATCCTCGACGAGGAGTGGAAGGACATGCAGGGCACGCCTGGTGGCACCGGCGCGGCCGGCGGCGGTCTGCACGTCAACCGGATCTTCCGCGCGGTGCAGCGCATCGAGCCGGGCAGCGCGGCCCAGGAGGCGCTGCTGCACGAGATCTGGGCCCGCACCAACGAGATGCTGAAGTTCCGGCGTGAGCGGGTCAGCGCCAGCGAGTCGACGGTGCCGGCGTCGCTCTGGTTCGTCGTGATCGCGGGCGGCGTCATGTCGTTGATGCCGCTGCTGGTGCTGCCGGCCACCGGGTTCAACCGGGCCGCGGTGATCTTCCTGTCCTTCTCGACTGGACTGGTGTTCTTCTTCATCGCCCAGATGGACCGCCCCTTCGTCGGCGACCTGAGCATCAGCCCGCGGCCCTATGAACGGACGCTGTCGGGCATGGAGACCTGGGACCAGGGGCCGCGGTGATTCGCCTGGGCGCCATCGCATCGGCGCCGGCCGACAATCGCGGCATGACATCGCCGTCCTCCCCCGATTCGCCGCGTCCCTCGACCTCCTCCGCGACGTCCTCCGGGACTTCGGTGGCGACTTCATCGCCGACCTCGACCGCCGCGCCCGACCCGCAACATCGCTTCGACGAGGCCGAGCGCGCTGCCGTCTATCGCGCGATCGCCCTGCGTCGCGACATGCGGCACTTCACGCCGTCCGGTCCCTTGCCCGACGCGCAGCTCGAGCGCCTGCTGCAGGCGGCGCACGCCGCGCCGTCGGTCGGCCTGATGCAGCCGTGGCGATTCATGCGCCTGAGCACGCCGGCCTGGCGCGAGCGCCTGTTGCCGATCGTCGAGGCGGAGCGCCGGCGCACGGCGGAGGTGCTCGGCGAGCGCGGCGCGGAGTTCCTGCGGTTGAAGGTCGAGGGCCTGCGGGACTGCGCCGAACTGCTGGCCATCGTCCTGGCGCCGGACGACGGCACCGTCTTCGGCCGCCTGAGTCTGCCGCGCGAGATGGCCTGGTGCTCCGCGGCCTGCGCGGTCCAGAACCTGTGGCTCGCCGCGCGCGCCGAGCACCTGGGCCTGGGCTGGGTCTCGATGTTCGATCCCGTCGCGCTGCGCCAGGCGCTGGCCCTGCCCGAGGGCGCGGAGCCACTGGGCCTGCTGTGCCTCGGCCCGGTTCCCGACTTCTACGAGCAGCCGATGCTCGAGGCCACCGGCTGGCGCCATGCGCGTCCCTTGCGGGACATGCTGATGGAGCCGCCGGCGCCCTGAAGCGGCGGCATCCCCACCTTTCTGCCAAACGGGACAGGCGCGTCGGCGCGGCCCCCGGTACGCTCGCACCTTTCCCATGACTGGACGGCCCCATGACGACTGATACCTGCCAGCAACTGCGCCGCGCGCTGCTCGACCTTCACCGCGCGCTGGTCGACCTGGAGCGGGGCGACTTCGAGAAGCGCCATGGCCCGCAGAGCGCAGGGGAGTTCCTGCAGGTCATGGCCTTCAGCGAGGACATGCGCTGGCTCGAGCCGCTGAGCCGGCTGATCACCATGCTGGACGAGGCCATCGACGGCGCTGCCGATGCGGCCGCCACGCCGCGGGCCGTGGCGCAGCGCGCACGCGACCTGCTCGGCCTGGACCGCGACAGCGTCGATCCGTTCAAGCAGCGCTATGCGCAGCGCTTCGACCAGTCGCCGCCACTGGTGCATGCCCATGCCGCGGCCATCGCGGCGCTCAAGGCGGTGGGGACGGTCGCGCCTGGCTGAAGGCGAGGGCAAGCCCCGGGCAGGCGGGGGCGTCTCCGAGGACGCCGCGCCAGCCGACGCCGCCGGAGAGGACGGAGCCGCCCGCGCCCTGAACCAGGCCGGGAGGTGATCGCATGAGGCGTGATGCGTCATGCGTCATGCGTCATGCGTCGCCCGCAACCGCCGTCTCAGCGCTTCGACGACGTCGTCGACGAGGCTGTAGACCACCGGCACCACCAGCAGGCTGAGCACGGTGGAGGTGATGAGACCGCCGATGACCACGACCGCCATCGGCACCCGGAAGCTGGGATCGCCGACATAACCCAGCGCCACCGGCAGCATGCCGGCGCCCATGGCGATCGTGGTCATGACGATGGGGCGGGCGCGCTTGCGGCAGGCGTCGAGCAGCGCCGCGGCGCGGTCCAGGCCGATCGCGCGGCGCGCGATCACCACGTAGTCGACCAGCAGGATCGCGTTCTTCGTGGCCACGCCCATCAGCATGATCAAGCCGATCATCGACGGCATCGACAGCGTCGAGCCCGCCAGGAACAGCGCCAGGAAGGCGCCCGGCACCGACAGCACCAGCGCGACCAGGACGGTCAGCGGCTGGGCGAAGTCCTTCAGCAGCAGCGCCAGCACCATGTAGATGCACAGCACGCCGGTCAGCATCGCGGTGCCGAAGCCGCCGGTCAGTTCCTCCATGTCCTCGGCATCGCCCAGCGCGCCCAGCGTCACGCCGCGCGGCAACTGGGCGAGGCTGGGCAGCGCCAGGGCCGCCTCCTCGATCTCGCCGAGCGGCCGGCCGTTGGCCTCCACCTCCAGCCGGACGGTGCGCATCCGGTCCTGGCGCAGGATCTCCGCCGGACCGCTCCCGGGCTCCAGCACGGCCACGTGTTCGAGGGCCACCGCGCCGCGCGCGCCGGGCACCGGCAGCCGGCGCAGCATGTCCAGGTCCTCGCGTGCCGCGTCGGACAAGCGCACGACGACCGGCACCTGCCGCTCGCCGAGGTTCAGCTTGGCGAGCTCCTGCGCGTAGTCGCCCATCGTGGCCACGCGCAGCGTCTCCGCGATCGCGGCCGAGGTCACGCCCAGGTCGCCGGCACGGGCGAAGTCGGGTCGCACCCGCAGCTCGGGGCGCACCACGCTGGCGGTCGAGGTCACCGCGCCCAATCCGGGCAGGGTGCGCAGTTCCCGCTCGACCTGCGCCGCGTGCCGTTCCAGCAGCACGTCGTCCTCGCCGGCCAGCGTCAACTGGTAGCTGGCGCCGGAGCCGTCCTGGCCGACCTTCACCCGCACGCCGGGCAGCACGGCCAGGCGCTCGCGCAGCTCGGCCTCGATCGCCTGCTGCTTGAGGCCGGCCTCGCGGTCGGCCCGATGGGTGAGCTGCAGCGTCAGCACGGCGGTGCGCACGTTCGCCGCCGATCCGCCGTCGTCCCCCGGGGAGTCGCCACCGGCGCTGGTCGCGCCGATGGTGGTGAACACGCCATGGACGTGGCGGTGGCCCTCGAGCAGCGCGCGTGCGCGTTCCGCCATCGTGACGGTCGTCGCGAGTCGACTGCCCGGCGGCAGGGTGAGGGTGACCTGGGTCTGCGCGTTGTCATCGGGCGGGATGAAGGTGCTGGGCAGCACCGTGGCCAGCCCGAGGCCACCGGCCAGGAACAGCACCGCGGCCGCCACGGTGAGGCCGCGGTGACGCAGGCACCAGCGGGCGCCGCGCAGGTAGTGGCGGACCCAGGCGGGCTCGGTCGGACCGGCCCGCCGGGGCGGGCGCAGCAGGTAGGCGGCCATCATCGGCGTGAGCAGGCGCGCCACCAGCAGCGAGAACAGCACCGCGCCCGCGGCCGTCCAGCCGAACTGGACGAAGAACTTGCCCACCGTGCCGCTCATGAAGGCCGTGGGCAGGAAGACCGCGACCAGCGTCATCGTGGTGGCGATGACCGCCAGCCCGATCTCGTCGGCCGCCTCCATCGCCGCCTGGTAGGGCGTCTTGCCCATCAGCAGGTGGCGCTCGATGTTCTCGATCTCGACGATCGCGTCGTCGACCAGCACGCCCACGACCAGGGACAGCGACAGCAGCGTCACCGTGTTGAGGGTGAAGCCCATCGCCTGCATCAGCGCGAAGGTCGGGATCACCGACAACGGCAGGGCCACGGCGGCCACGAAGGTCGCGCGCCAGTCGCGCAGGAACAGGAAGACCACCAGCACCGCCAGCGCCGCGCCCTCGTACAGCAGCCGCATCGAACCGTCGTAGTTCTCGACGATCGGCTCGGTGAAGTCGATGGTCTCGACGAAGCGCAGGTCGGGTCGCGCCGCCTGCAGCGTCGCCACCGCGCGCCGCACGCCTGCGGCCACCTCGATCTCGCCATGGCCGCGGGCGCGCACGATCTCGAAGCCGACCACCGGCCGGCCGTCGCGCAGCGCCGCCGCGCGCGGCTCGGCGACGGTGTCGCGCACCGTCGCCACCTGATCGATGCGCAGACGCCGGCCGTCGCCCAGCGCCAGTTCGATCGCGCCGACCTCCTCGGCCGTCCGCACCGTGGCGATCGTGCGCACCGACTGCTCGGTGCCGCCCAGGTTCACGCGGCCCCCCGAGGCTTCCTGCTGCACCTGGCGCAGCTGCCGGGAGATCTCCGCGGCGGTGGTGTTCAGCGCCAGCAGGCGCCGCGGATCGAGTTCGACGCGGACTTCGCGCTCCAGCCCGCCGACGCGCTGCACGGCGCCGACCCCGGGGACCGCCAGCAGCGCCTTGGTCACCTCGTTGTCGATGGTCCAGGACAGCGCCTCGGCGTCCGCCCGGTCCGCCGCGACGGTGTAGGTGAGGATCGGCGAGCCGACCACCTCGACCTTCCTGATCACCGGGTCGCGCAGCTCGGTGGGCAGGTCGGCCCGCACCCGCGAGACGGCGTCGCGCACATCGTCGAGCGCCTGGTCGCTCGGCTTGTCCAGGCGGAACTCGATGCCGATCTCGGCGCTGCCGTCGGTCAGCGTGGTGGTGATGTGCCGCACGCCCTGGACCGTCGCCAGCGCGTTCTCGATCCGGCGCGCGACCTCGGTCTCCATCTGGGACGGCGAGGCGCCCGGCAGCGCCGCCGACACCGACACCCGGGGCACGTCGACGTCCGGGAAGTTCTGCACCGACAGGCGAGAGAACGCCATCAGGCCCAGCACGCTGAGCAGCACGAACAGCAGGATCGCGGGCGAGGGATTGCGGATCGACCACGAGGAGACATTGATGGACATGGGCAGCTCAGCGGGTCGGGGCATGGGGGGCGGCTTCGACGACGCGGACCAGGTCGTTGTCGCCGAGGAAGGCGGCGCCCGATGCGACAACGCGGTCGGTGCGCGCGAGGCCGTCCAGGATCTCGACGAGATCGGCGACCTGGCGGCCGACCCGCACGCGGACCGGTGCGACGCGGTCGCCGGCGCCGATCCGCATCACGTGGTGCAGGCCGTCGCGCACCTGCACCGCGGCGCGCGGCAGCGTCATGGCGGTGCTGTCGCCGAGCTCGAACTCGCCCTGGGCATAGGTGCCGGCGCGGGCGGCGGGATGGCGCGGCAGATCGACGTACACCAGGCCGTTGCGGGTCGAGGTGTCGACCGCCGGCGCGACGACGCGCACCCGGCCTTCGAGCGACTCGCCGCTCACCAGCATGACGCGGACCCGCTGGCCGGGCCGCACCCGGGCGAGGTCGGCGGCGGCGATCTCGGCGCGCCATTCGAGCCGGCCGCCGCGGATCATGCGGAACAGTTCCTGGCCGGCCGGCACGACCGAGCCCACCGTCGCCGTCCGGGCGGAGACGATGCCGTCGTCGGGTGCCAGCAGCCGGGTCTGCCGCAGGCGCAGCGCCTGTCCGGCCTCGACCGCGCGCGCGGCCTCGAGCCGCGCCTGCGCGCCCCGCTCGGCGGCGACGTACTGCTGGATCTGCTGCGTCGACATCGCGCCGCTCTCCTGCAGTGCGCGGCCTCGGCGCGCATTGGCCGTCGCCTCCGCCAGCGCGACCTCGGCCTGCGCGACCTCGGCGCGGCGCTGCGCCAGTTCGGCCTCGACCGTGTCGGCGGCGAAGGTGGCGAGCACCTGGCCGCGGCGCACCGTGTCGCCGACGTCGGCCTTCACCTCGGTCAGGCGCAGGCCGTTGGCCTCGGAGCCGATCAGCGCCTCCTGCCAGGCCATCAGGTTGCCGTTGGCG
>NZ_PEOG01000087.1 GCF_002761755.1 Roseateles chitinivorans | reverse complement strand
CTTTCCGCTCAATCGCCTCCGCACGCTCGGCATTCGCTTCAAGGGGGCACCGGCCTGGGCCCCTGCGGGACAGTCGGGCAGTGCGGCGCGGTGCGGTGCGGTGCAGTGCAGTGCGGAGGTTACCGGGGGAAATCGGGCGCTTATCCGGCTAAAGGACAGGCGGGCGCGGCCGAACAATGGCGGGGCTCGATGGTCTCGTCGGGCACCCCGTCGAACCCAGGCAGAAGGCAAACCCGATGAACGAGCTGATGGCCCGTTTGCAGAACCTCCTCGGACCCCGCGCCGCCATCGTGCAGGCGCTCGGGGCACCGATCGCCATCATCATCATCCTGTCGATGATGGTGCTGCCCCTGCCGGCCTTCGCGCTGGACCTGTTCTTCACCTTCAACATCGCCATGTCCATCATGGTGATGCTGGTCGCGTCGCAGATGGTCAAGCCGCTGGACTTCGCGGCCTTCCCGACCGTCCTGCTGATCACCACGCTGCTGCGCCTGTCGCTGAACGTCGCCTCTACACGCGTGGTGCTGCTGGAAGGCCACACCGGCGCCGGCGCCGCGGGCAAGGTCATCGAATCCTTCGGCCACTTCCTGATCGGCGGCAACTTCGCCGTCGGCCTGATCGTCTTCGCGATCCTGGTGGTCATCAACTTCATCGTGGTGACCAAAGGCGCCGAGCGCATCGCCGAGGTCGGCGCACGCTTCACCCTGGACGCGATGCCCGGCAAGCAGATGGCGATCGACGCCGACCTGTCCGCCGGCCTGATCGACGAGAAGGAAGCCAAGCGCCGCCGCGCCGAACTGGGCGACGAGGCGGACTTCTTCGGCTCCATGGACGGTGCCTCCAAGTTCGTCCGCGGCGACGCGATCGCCGGCATCCTGATCCTGTTCATCAACATCATCGGCGGCTTCGTCATCGGCGTGGCCCAGCACGGGCTGTCCGCCGGCCAGGCCGCCGACAGCTACATCCTGCTGGCCGTCGGCGACGCGCTGGTGGCCCAGATCCCGGCGCTGCTGATCTCGGTGTCGTCGGCGCTGGTGGTGTCGCGCGTCGGCAAGGACAAGGACGTCGGCCAGATGATCGGCTCCCAGGTGTTCGGCTCGACCAAGGCGGTCGCGATCACCGCCGGCGTGATCGGCCTGCTGGGCCTGATCCCCGGCATGCCGCACCTGGTCTTCCTGATGATCGCCGGCGCGATGGGCTACCTTGCGTACTGGCTGCGAACCAAGGAGCAGGCCAAGCAGGCCGCCGAGCTCAAGAAGCCGGCCGCGCCGGTGCCGGGCGCGCCGAACCCGGATGCCGAGGCCTCATGGGACGACGTGGTCGCCGTGGACACGCTGGGCCTGGAAGTGGGCTACCGCCTGATCACCCTGGTGGACAAGTCGCGCGAAGGCGACCTGCTGAGCCGCATCAAGGGCGTGCGCCGGAAGTTCGCGCAGGACATCGGCTTCCTGCCGCCCTCGGTGCACATCCGGGACAACCTGGAGCTGCGCCCCAGCCAGTACCGCGTGACGCTGCGCGGCGCGGTGATCGGCGAGGCCGAGGCCTACCCGGGCATGTGGCTGGCGATCAACCCCGGTCATGCGACGCAGAAGCTGATCGGGACGCCGACAACGGATCCCGCCTTCGGACTGCCGGCGGTCTGGATCGAGGAGCGGCAGCGGGATATGGCGCAAATGGCGGGCTTTACCGTCGTTGATTGCGCGACCGTGGTGGCCACGCATCTTTCACACTTGCTGCAAGTTCACGCGGCCCGATTGTTGGGCCGGGTGGAAACCCAGCAGCTGGTGGATCACCTCACCAAGCAAGCGCCTCAGCTCATCGAAGACGTGATTCCGAAGATGGTCAATGTCGCCGCCCTGCAACGCGTTCTCCAGTTCCTGCTGGAGGAGGGCGTGCACATCCGCGACATGCGTTCCATCGTGGAAAGCCTGGCGGAGAACGCCGGTCAGACCACGGACCCGGCCGAGCTGGCCCGTCGCATCCGCATCCACATCGCCCCGGCGATCGTGCAGCAGATCTACGGTCCGGCGAAGGAACTGGATGTCATCGCCCTCGATCCGGAGCTGGAGCGCCTGGTCACGCAGGCCCTGCACTCGCCCCACGGCGCGGCGCTGGACCCCGGTGTGGCCGACACGCTTGCGCGCAGTGCCGCCCAGAACGCCCAGTCGCAGGAGGACCGCGGTCTGCCTGCCTGCCTGCTGGTGCCCGATCTGATTCGCGCTCCCTTGGCCCGACTGCTCAAGCGCGCCGCGCCGCGGCTGAAGGTCCTGGGACACAGCGAGATTCCTGAAACGCACACGATCCGCATCGGCTCCATCATCGGAGGCACGGCATGAACGTCAAACGCTTTACCGCCCGCAGTTCCCGCGAAGCCATGGCCCTGGTCCGCCAGGCCTTTGGCGACGACGCGGTCGTGCTCTCCAACAAGCCGTGCCCGGAAGGCGTGGAAGTACTGGCGATGGCGCCGGAAGGCATGTCGCAGATCGAGCGCGTCGCCGCGTCGACGCCGCGCGCTGCCGCCACGCCGCGCCCGGCCGCCCAGCCGCAGCGCCAGGAAGCGCAACCGCGTCAGGCGCTCAAGCAGCGCCTGGCCGCATCGCCGGCCCCGCAGCGCGCCGAGCCCGGCTTCGGCGGCTCGGTCGGCGAGGACGTCAACGCGATGGCCATGAGCACGCTGTCCTTCCAGGACTACGTGCGCGAGCGCATGCTCAAGCGCCGCTCGGCCGAGCTGAACGGCCTGCCCGATCCGATGATCGACGAGCCGGCGCCCTCCGCCTATGCCCAGGCGCAGATGAACGAATCGGTCGCCTCGATGGCCGCGCAGCGCGACCAGCGCGCCCGTGCCGCGATGCAGACCCTGGGTGCGCGTCGCGTCGACGAGCGCGCCTACGAGCCGCCCGCTCCGGCGCCCGCGCCGCGCATCGTGCCGCCGGTGCTGCGTGACGAGATCCGCGTGCAGCAGCCGGTCGCCGACCTGGGCGGCCTGGGTGGCGGCTTCGGCGGTGCGCATCCGCTGAACGACATGCCGGCGTCGTCGCGTCGCGAGCAGGAAATGATGTCCGAGCTGCGCGCCATGAAGGGCATGATCGAGGAGCGCTTCGGCGCCCTGGCCTTCATGGAGAAGCTGCAGCGCCAGCCCGCGCAGGCCCGCCTGACGCAGAAGCTGCTGGACGCCGGTTTCTCCCCGGCGCTGGTGCGCAAGCTGGTCGAGGGCCTGCCGGCCCCGATGACCGAGGAATCGGAATCGCAGGCCTGGGCCTCGAACGTGCTGGCCCGCAATGTCCATACCGCCGAGCAGATGCCGGCGCTGGAAGACCAGGGCGGCGTGTTCGCGATGATCGGCTCGACCGGTGTCGGCAAGACGACGACGACGGCCAAGATCGCCGCGGCCTTCGCCACCAAGTACGGCGCCAGCCAGCTGGGCCTGATCACCCTGGACGCCTACCGGATCGGCGCTCACGAGCAGCTGCGCGCCTATGGCCGCATCCTCGGCGTGCCGGTGCACACGGCGCATGACCGCGCCTCGCTGGAAGACCTGCTGGAACTGCTGGCGGGCAAGAAGATGGTGCTGATCGACACGGCCGGCACCGCTCAGCGCGACAGCCGGACCGCCGAGCTGCTGGACATGCTGGCGCACAAGAGCATCAAGCGCATCCTGGTGGTCAACGCCGCTCAACAGGGCGAGACGATCGAGGATGTGGTCGGCGCCTGGCGCGGCGCGGAGGCGCAGGGCGTGATCCTGTCCAAGCTGGACGAGGCGGTGAAGCTGGCCCCGGCGCTGGACACGGTGATCCGTCACAAGCTGCGGGTGCTGGGCGTCACCAACGGCCAGCGCGTGCCGGAAGACTGGCACCGCCTGTCGTCGCAGGCGCTGGTGCAACGGGCGCTCCGCAGCCACGGCCAATCGGCCTGGCGCATGGACGCCTCGGACGTCAACCTGATCTTCACCGCCGGCTCCGTCGGCGCGTCGGCCGGCGCGGCCTCGCCCATGGGCCTGAACTGACCGCACGGAACGTGCGCCTGTCCGGCTTGCCGGAGCGGGCAGGGCGGAGGGTCTCTCCCCCTGAAGTCCTTGAAAAAGGGAAGAGCCTTGCTCTTCCCTTCTGCCATTGGGGCTTTGTTTACCCGACCTTCCACCATGGTGGTCAACTCGCCAGGTAGGCGACGCAGGCCGGAGACGAGCCGGAGGTCGCGGGGCCAGAGGCGAGCAGGGTGGGACGCGGCAGAGAAAAGCGGGGTGTTTCCCCCTTTCAATTCCGCGTCGAGAGGTGGCCCCCGGGGCGAAACTTCCGGTAACGGCTCCAGCAATGGCGCTTCCCGTCAGAGGGGAAACGGCGGCTGGAACCCAACACGTAAGACGACACAGAGCAGCCCAATGCGCGATTTCAGCAATGCTCCCAAGGACCAGGCCGATGGCCTGCGACGCCTCTTCGCCACCGCGCGGGTGCGCGTGGTGCCAGTGGTGAGCAATCCGCATGTGGTGGGCAGCGGCGCGCTGCTCGAAGGCATGTGCGCCGCCTTCGGCGAGCTGGGCCTGCACACCCTGGTGGTGGATGCCGGCGAGCAGGCCTCGGCGCCGTCCGACCTCGCGGCGGTGGACCTGGCGGCGTGCGTGGAGCCGCTGTCGGCCAAGGTGTCCTTCCTGGCCGCGCGCGGACTGCCGCTGCGCTACATCAATGCCAACGGCTCGGCCGCCCAGTTCCTGGAAGCGGTGACCGACGCGGCCCCGTTCGCGGACGTGATCCTGCTGCATGCCAGCGCGGCCGAACTGAGCCGCGTGCTGGTGTCGCGCGAGGTGCGTCCGGTGCTGCTGGCCGACACCGACGTGCAGAGCGTGACCTACGCCTACGCCGGCATGAAGTGGCTGACCCAGCGGGCGGGCCTGATGGTCTACAGCCTGCTGCTGGCCTGCAATCCGCAGTTGCGCCTGGCCGAGCGGATCGCCCAGCAGCTCTCGAGTTGTGGTGACGGCTTCCTCGGCGCGGTGCTGCGCGAGTGGGCCTGCCTGGATCCCCGCCAGCCGGTGACGGCGCCGCTGACGCACGAGATGCGTCACATGGCGCGCGAGCTGCTGCTGGCGTCGGTGCCCGGTGCGGCGCTGGACAGCGCCGCCGATGCGATGCCGCTGCGTCCGCGGCCGATGTGGCAGCCCAAGGCCGGCCGCGCCCCGCAAGGCGTGACCCTGGCTGCGCATTGACCCCGGATGGGAGACGAGACGATGTACACCGCCAAGGGTCAACTCGACAACAACTCGCTGATCCGCCAGTACAGCCCGCTGGTGCGCCGCCTGGCCCATCAGATGATCGCCAAGCTGCCGGCCAATGTGGAACTGGACGACCTGATCCAGGTCGGCCTGATCGGCCTGACCGATGCGCTGTCGCGCTTCGACACCGCCCAGGGCGTGCAGTTCGAGACCTTCGCGACGCAGCGGATCCGCGGCGCGATGCTCGACGAGCTGCGCGGCAGCGACTGGATGAGCCGCGGCAACCGCCGCCAGCAGCGTTCGATCGAGAGCGCGGTGCACAAGCTCGAGCAGAAGCTGGGGCGCGCGCCGCAGGAATCGGAGATCGCCGCGGAGATGGGCATCTCGCTGGGCGAGTACCAGGAGATGCTCGGCAAGGTGCGCGGCACGCAGCTGGTCTATCTGGAGGACATCTCCGGGGATGACGAGAGCGACGACTACCTCGATCGCCATGTCAGCGACGAATCGGCCGATCCGATGTCGATGCTGCGCGACCACCGCATGCGCGAGGCGCTGGTGGAGGCGATCAAGAACCTGCCGGAGCGCGAGGGCTACGTCATGTCCATGTACTACGAACATGACATGAACCTGAAAGAGATCGCGGCCGTGTTGAAGGTGACCGAATCGCGGGTGTGCCAGCTGCACAGTCAAGCGATTGCCCGATTGCGCGTGAAGCTGCGCGACTGGTAAAACGGGCCGCACAGCGGCCGCAGTCCTTGTGGTCCAAGAACCATGAGGGGAATGTCCGATGTGGGACTCATTGCGCAGGCGCGCCGGGAAGGCGTCGCCTGACGCGTCGGAGGACGGCGCCGGGCTCGGCGCGCGCGAGCCGACGCTGCAAGGCAAGACCACCACCGTCGTCCGGGAGCTGTCGGGCGGGGTGTCCAAGCTGGGCCGCGACGCGGCCGAGGTCCGCGGACTGCTGGAGGACACGCAGAAGGTCGTGACCTCGCAGGCGCAGGCGATGCAGGCGCTGGGCGCGGAACTCGAGCAGGTCCGGCATGCGCAGGACGGCATCAATCAATCGACCAACCAGACCCGCGAGGCGGTGGAGCGTGCGCGCACGGCGCTGTCCGGCGTGGGCGACGAGGTCGGCGAGATCGTCTCGACGCTGCGGCAGGTGAGCGATGCGGCGTCGGAGATCACGAAGATCGCGCTGCAGACGCGGCTGGTGGCGTTCAATGCTTCGGTGGAAGCCAAGCGTGCCGGCGAGGCGGGTCGCGGATTCGGGGTCGTGGCCGATGCGGTGAAGGATCTGGCGGCGCAGGTGGAGGCGTCGTCGAAGGCCATCATGGGCACGGTGGGGACGCTGGACACCCGGATCGAGAGCTTCAGCCGCGAGCTGCGGGCCGACGGCTCCGGCGGGACGGGGCAGAGCAAGATCCACCAGGCGTTCGCGGATGTCGAGGTCGACGTGGACCTGATCGCGAAGTCCGCGCAGGAGAGCCAGGCGACGACGCAGTTGCTGGCGGCGCGCTCGGGCGAGCTGGGCGTCGAGATCCAGCAGGCGATGCGCAAGCTGGATTCGGCGTTCGCCTGCAGCGACCGGTTCCTGCGGCTGTCGGAGCAGATGATCGAGCAGATCGCGTCAAGCGGCGTGGAAGTCGAGGACTCGCCGTACATCCAGGCGGTGCAGGGCGCGGCGGCGGAGATTTCCTCGCTCCTCGAGCGCGCGGTGGCGGAGCGGAAGATCGACGTCGCGGCGCTTTTCGACGAGCAGTACCAGCCGATCGCCGGGACCGATCCCCAGCAGTTCACCACCCGCTTCACGCAGCTCGCGGATCAGCTGTTCCCGCAGGTGCAGGAGCGGGTGCTGACCTTCTCCGACAAGGTGGTGTTCTGCATCGCGGTCGACCGCAACGGCTACGTCGCTACCCACAACAAGCGGTACTGCCAACCGCAGCGAGCGGGCGACACGGCCTGGAACACGGCCAACAGCCGTTACCGCCGGATCTTCAACGACCGCACCGGGCTGGCGTCGGCGCGGAACCAGCGCCCCTTCCTGCTCCAGACCTATCGCCGCGACATGGGCGGTGGGAATTTCGTGCTGCTCAAGGAAGCTTCTGCGCCGGTCACCGTTGCCGGGAGGCATTGGGGTGGGGTGCGGTTGGCGTTTGGGTTTTAGAGTTGACGGGATCCACCCACCACCCTCCCAACGATGTTTTCACCGACCTCGCAATCCACCGGCCTGCTGGACTCTGGCGTCCTTGAGCGGTCCGTCGCTGCTCAGGCCTGGACCTACGGCTGGGCCATTTCCCGAAGCACGCCAGCGCCGATCCAACGGGCCGGCTATTGGGAAGTCCGCGTCGGGAAGCCGGAGCAGGTCACCCGTTACGTGCTGCCGCACCCGGATCCGGAACTCCTTCGACAACTCGTCGCCACGGGATCCGGTGCGGGGACGTGGTTGAAGGTCTGCGCGCCGCTGCAGAGCGTGGCGCCATGGCTGTCCGGGGACTGGACGCTCCATGCCCCGGAGTTCCTGATGAGCGTCGCGCTCGCGCGCAGCGCCGGGCCGTTCGTCGCGGGTTACCGCGTCCGCACCGAGCGGGTGGGCGCGCTGCTGCGGGCGACCGTCCTCACCGATGGCGGCGATCTCGCCGCGAGCGGCCAGGCCGCCATCGACGGCGCCTTCGCGACCTTCGATCAGATCGTGACCGCCGAGGCTCATCGGAGGCGGGGGCTCGGACGGATCGTGATGGCCGCGCTGACGAATGGCGCGCTCGACGATGGCGCGCGTCATGGCGTGCTGGTGGCCACCGAGGCGGGGGCCGCGTTGTACGCCGTGCTGGGCTGGTCGACCGTGTCGCTGGTCACGGCGGCTTCGATGCCGGTGGACTTGGGTTAAGCGTTTCGCATTGGCGCGATCACGCGACAACGGCGCGTGGAATGAAGCCTTGGTCTGTCAGCGCCTTGATCACCCCGCGCAGCAGCGTGCTGTTGCTGAATCCGATGGTGTACTGACGCGCCTCCGGATGGGTTGGCTGGAGCATCCCATTCGCGAGCAACTTGCGAATCTGATAGGTGCGCTGAGCCGGTGAACTCTTCGGCATGGCATCGGCGAGGTCGGCCGACCTCACGACCTTCCGGAGAACGGCGACCTTCAGAACGCTTTCCTCTTGCTCGGTGATCCATTGCCGTTCGCGCGCGTGGGCGATCGCAGGAAGCAGGATCTCGGCCGTGAGGTTCCGGTAATCGGCCAAACGATCGACCTTGTTCAACTCGTCTCTCACACCGGTCAACACATAGGTGCACCACGTCTCGAGCGCGGCATCCGTCCCCTTGTCTGCCAACGAAAGCATCGCGTAGTACTTCTCCCGGTCAGCGCAGAACACCGCCGCTGGATTCAACAGACGTCCGTCCTCAGCGGTCATTCGGAATCCGTACTTGATGAGGAGCGCGTAGGTGAAGAGGCGCACAACGCGGCCGTTGCCGTTGCCGAACGGATGGATCCAGGCAAAGCGATGGTGCGCGAGGGCCACCTTCATCAAGTCGTACTTGCGCTGGTCGTCCCGATTGACGAAGTCGACCAACTCTCCCATGTAGGCCCCGATGCGGACGGCATCCGGGGGCGCGTGCTCGGACATCGCGATGCCGACAGACCCGCTCCGGTAGGCCCCTGGCGTCTTGTCGCCTTCGCGCTCCAGTCCATCGACCGTCATCGCGTGAAGACCGCGGATGAAGTGTTGGCTCAGCGCGGAGCCGGGCTCGAGCCCCGCGTCGATCTCGTCCATCGCATGCTCGATGTTGGCGATTTCCCGCAGCGAGTCGATCTCTTGATCAGCACGTTGCAAGGACGCAGGCTCTCCGAACTTGGTCTCCACGTAGTCCGCCAGCGTGGTGTGGTTGCCTTCGATGCGAGCGGAGGCGAGGCTCTCCAGCAGATGGAACACCTGCTTGAGTTGCATGAACACCATCGGCGGCGTCGTTCCATTGAGCTGCAGTCGTCGCAGGTGTTCCAAGTCGGTGAGCACGTCCAGCAGCGGCGACGAAAAGCTGGGATTGAGGAGCCGCAGCGGATGTTCCAGAAAGGTCGCCATGTGCGTAGGAAGTGAAATGGACAAATTCGATATGTTGAATTTGACGGGAATTCTTTAGTGCTGACAATGACTTGGCGATGTAGCCATTCGGCAGTAAGTTGAATCGCGTCGGCGCGGATGTTGAATCGATGACATGCGCCAGTCGGATCCCGGTCGGTTTGACGAGAGCCTGGAGCGTGTCCGAAGCACCTTTTGCCCTGCGCTGGTGATACAAGGTCCGGTCCATCGCTCCGCCGGCAGGCCGCCCTAGGCATCAATCCTGCTGCCCCGACGCCGATGCCCTTGATCGACTCCCCGGACCCCTCCGATCCCCGCGCCGCCGACCTCCGCCGCATGAAGCTGGTGGCGTTGGGCTGCCTGCTCGCCTCGCTGGCCGGCCTGGGCCTCAGCCTCGCGATGGGCGCCAGCGGCCCCTGGGCCTGGCTCAAGGCCTTCTGCGAAGCCGCTGCCATCGGCGGCCTGGCCGACTGGTTCGCCGTCGTCGCGCTGTTCCGCCATCCGCTCGGCCTGCCCATTCCCCACACGGCGCTCATCCCGCAAGGCAAGCACCGCATCGCCGACAGCCTGGCCGAGTTCGTCCGCGACAACTTCCTTCATCCCGAGGTCTTACTTCAGAAGCTCGAGATCCTCAATCCGGCCGAACGCCTCGGCCAGTGGCTGCGGGTGCCGGCCAACCTTGCGCAGGTCACTGGCTCCGTCCGCGCCATGGCCATCGAGGGCATCTCGCTGCTGCACGAGCAGGCGGTGCGCCGCGCCATCGGCGAGTTCCTCGTCGCCCGGGCGCTGTCCTGGAATGCCACCGCCACCGCCGCCTCGGTGCTGGACGTGCTGACCAAGTCCGGCCGCCATCAGGACGTGCTCGACGGCGCGCTGTCCAAGCTGCGCGACTACCTCGCCACGCCCGAGGTGCGGATGCTGGTTGCCGCGCGCCTGGTGAAGTTCGCCCGCGCGCAGTGGCCGAAGGCGACCTCGCTCGTCGACACGATCGCCAACGTCGACAAGATGGCCGACAGCCTGTCCGACAAGCTCGCGCTCCAGCTGGTCGAGGAAGTGCAGACCGCGCTGTCGCAGCCCGATCACTCGGTACGCCGCCAGTTCGACGACTGGATCCATGAATTCATCGAGCGCCTGCGCCAGGACCCGGCGTTCTCCCGCGAGGTGAACGCGATGAAGGACCGCGTGGTGCAGAGCGACGACGTGCGCGCCTACCTCGACGGTGTCTGGACCGAGGTCCGCGCGACCATCGAGCGCGACCTGCAGCGCGAGGATTCCGTGCTGATGCGCCACCTGGACCATTCGCTCGCGGGGCTCGGCGACCGGCTGAGCCGGGATCCGGCGCTGGTGCAGGCGATCAACGAGCATGTGCTCTCGGCCGCCGGCCGCATGGTCGGCGGTATGCGAGAGGGCGTGACTCGCCACATCGCGTCGACGGTCAAGTCCTGGGATGACCGCAGCCTCGTCCGCCAGATCGAGTTGAGCGTCGGCCGTGATCTGCAGTTCATCCGGCTCAACGGGACGCTGGTGGGCGGCGTGATCGGACTGCTGCTCCACGCGGTCACGGCGGTGATGCAGCGCTGAGGCGCATTCCGCTCGTGGCCGATTCATCGCGGCGGGTCATCGAAGCGGCAAAGGGCGTTGTGCGATCGGCAACGCCCCTTCCGGTGCTCACAAGGCCTTCAGGAACACCACCAGGTCCTTCTTTTCCTGCTCGGTGAGCTTGGTCTCCAGCACCAGGTTGAAGAACTCCACCGAGTCCTCCAGCGTCAGCAGCCGGCCGTCGTGCAGGTAGGGCGGCGAGTCCTTGATGCCGCGCAGCGGGAAGGTCTTGATCGGCCCGTCCATGTTGGCCATCCGCCCATTGATCATCCGCGGCTTGAAGAAGCGCTCCGTCCGCAAGTTGTGCATCAGGTTGTCCGTGTAATACGGCGGCGCATGACAGCTCGCGCAGGTGGCCTTGCCGAAGAACAGCTGCTGGCCACGCAACTCCTGCTGCGACGCCTTCCTCGGATCCAGCTTCCCGTCGATGCCCAGCTTCGGCGCCGGCGGAAAGTCCAGCAGCGCCTGGAATTCCGCCATGAAGTGCACCTGGCTGCCGCGCTCCAGCACATTCACGCCCTTCTTGGTGGCGATCACCGGATCCCCGTCGAAGTAGGCGGCGCGTTGCTCGAACTCGGTGAAGTCCTCCACCGTCTTCAGGGCGCGTTGCGAGCCGAACAGCCGCTGCACGTTCACCCCGCGCAGCGTCGGCGTGTCGATCCGGTGCCGGAACTCCTGCGGCCGGATGTCACCGACCAGGTGGGTCGATGCATTGGTGTGGCCGTTGGCATGGCAGTCCAGACAGGCCACGCCGCGGCTGGGCTTCAGCGAGCGCCGGTCATCCGTCTGGTTGAACTGCTGCTGCGGGAATGGCGTCACCAGCAGCCGCACGCCTTCCAGCTGCTTCGGGTTCAGCACGCCGTTGAACAGCCGGAAGTAGTTGTTGATCGTCACCAGCTCGCCCTTGGACACGTCGCCCAGATCGGGCCGCGTCGTCAGGAAGATCGGCGCCGGGAACTCCGGCAGGAAGTGGTCCGGCAGGTCGAAGTCCAGGTCGAAGCGCGTCAGGTCGCGGTCGATCTCCTGGCGCCGGATCTCGTCGATGTGGAACTTCGGGAACAGCATCCCGCCCTCGGGATGGTTCGGATGGGGCAGCGGCAGGAAACCCTTGGGGAACAGGTCCTTGGCCTTGATGTCGTCCGGGCTCATCGCGGCCAGTTGGTCCCAGCTGACGCCGCGCGGCAGACGGACCCGCACGCCGTCCTGCAGGGCCTTGCCCTTGGTCATCGTCGTGCCCGGGGCCGGCCGGTTGGCAAGGTCGTAGCGTTCGTTGAGCAGCGCCGCATGCGTCCGCGCCAGGCCGGGTTTCGCGGCGCTCATGCGCTTGACGATGCTGTCGAAGTCCTCGGTGATGACGACCGGCATGTAGCTGGACGGCGGCGCTGCCGTTTCGCCCATCGCGGTGTTCATCGCCAGGAGCACGGAGGCCGCCGCGGCGGCGGTGCCGAGCAGGGCCAGCCGTTGCCAGCCCCCGCGGCGGGATGCGCGTGATGTCATGTCTTCTCCCTTTCCGGTGGACGGGGTGCCCATGCCGGTGCTGCGAGCGGCGGCAATCGCAAGTCCCGGCCGCGACGGGACTGCGCTTGTGTGGGCCACCGCACACAGGGGCAAGGACTGGCCCCAAGCTAGGTGATCGCGGCCTCTGCGGGCCCTCGCGACACAGCCAGTCTCGACCGTAGTCCATGACGCCGGTCGATCCCAATAGAACCTTGTGATGCGGTCGATAGCTGGCCCAGGTGGCGCGGCGGCTGACTCTTGTTGCTGGTTCGCCCCACAACTTTCAGGCAGGCGCTGACAGGCCGGGGTGGAAGCGGTCTTCACATTTGGCGTTCCTTGGCTATCGCGGCGCTTCCCCTGCGTGAAGAGACTGCCTGCTTCCTTCAGGCATCGACACCACGTCCATTCCCATGCAGAAACTTCTCGCTTCCCTTTCCCCGGCCCCGCAGGCGACCGTCCCCGCACCCACCGACGCGCCCGAGCCGCCGCGCGCCAAGGCACGGCCGCGAACTCGCGAGGAAGAGGAGGCCGACGCGGTCGCTTCCGAGGCAGCGGCATCGCCGGTCGCGACCGAGGGCGGCGGTCCGAGCGGTTATCTCTACGCAGGCGGTGCCGCGCTGCTGCTGCTGGGCGTGGCCGGCGGCGGCGGAGGCGGCGGCTCCAGCGGGCCGGAAGCCCAGGGCAGCAACGATCCGCGCCCGAAGCCCGACGCGCAGCCAGGGCCGACGCCGCAGCCCGATCCCGCTCCTGGACCGAAACCCGAGCCCCAACCGAAGCCCGAACCCGAGCCCAAGCCGGAGCCTCAACCGAAACCGGATCCCGAGCCGAAGCCGAAGCCGGAGCCTCAACCGAAACCAGATCCCGAGCCGAAGCCGGAGCCCCAACCGAAGCCAGACCCCGAGACGAAGCCGGAACCTGAGCCGAAGCCTGACCCCGACCCGAAGCCCGAGCCTGAACCGAAGCCCGACCCCGAGCCGAACCCGAAGCCAGATCCTGAGCCGAATCCGAAGCCCGAGCCGGAACCCCTGCCGCCGCCACCCCGTCCGACGCTGCGTTTGCTGCGCGACACTGGCGCTCCGATCACGGCCGACCCGAACCGGGACTCCACGCGCGATGGCGTGACCGCCGATGCGACCGTGCTGGTGGAAGGCCTGGTCCCGGGCGCCCGCTGGCACTACAGCATGGACGGCACCACCTGGTTCGAAGGCAAGGATGGGCGCGTCGAGCCCGGCTTCTTCGATGACGGGGACGGCGCCAAGGTCGTCCATGTGCAGCAAGCCATCGAAGGCGGGGCGTCGCCCAGCCCGATCCAGACGCTGAGCTTCGTACTCGACACCGAACCGCCGGCGCCGGCCGGGATCCGGCTCGTCAACGACACCGGCGTGGACACCACGGACCGCGTTACCGCCGATCCGCGGCTGGTGCTCGACCTGGCACCGGGCGCCACCTGGACCTACACCTTCGATACCGGCCGCGCCGGCACCGTCGTGGGCGGCAACACGATCCCGGCGTTCGAACTGCCCGACGGCACCCGGACCGTGGAGATCATCCAGTACGACGGCGCCGGCAACAGCACGGCCACGCGGCTGACTTTCGAGCTCGATCGCACACGGCCGTCGATGCTGAGCGCGACGCTGCTCAACGATACCGGCGCCAGCGCGACCGACGGCGTGACCCGGGACGGCACCATCCAGGTATCCGGCCTCACGCCGGGTTGCCGCTGGCAGTACCGCATCGACAACGGCAGCTGGCGCGATGGCGACGACTCGATGCGGATCGAAACGGCCGCGCTCGGCAAGGACGGCTACATGCATGTCGACATCACGCAGGTCGACCGCGCCGGCAATCGCAGCGAGGAGGTGATCGTGCGCCTGGAACTGGACCGCGAGGCTCACGCCCCGACCTTGCGCCTGAAGCACGACACCGGCTCCAGCGACTCCGACTACGTCACGGCCGATCCGGCGCTCGCCCTCTCGGGCCTGGAGCGGGGCGCCACTTGGGAGCTGCTGGGGTCGGGTGGCTTGCACGCGAGCGGGACGTCGGCGGATACCCTGCCGACGCCGTCCATGTCCTCCGACATCTTGCGGATGCGCGTGCGGCAAACGGACTTGGCCGGCAATGTCAGCGACTACGCGTTGCCGTTGCAGGCGTTCGTCACCTCCGAGGACGAGGCCAATGCCCGCCAGCCGGTGCTGCGCCCGGCGGCTGGCCCGGTGTTGAGCGGCACGTCAGGGCAGGATGATTTCGTGTGGACCGCCAACGCGAACGGCACGGCGAGCTACCTGACCAACTACCGGCGCGATCAGAACGATGTCCTGGACCTGAGCGCCGTGTTGACGGTCGGCCCGGGCAAGACGATCCGCGACGTCGTGACGAAGGACCTGCGCGCCGGCGGCATCATGGGGGTCGAACTGCTCTGGAAGGCGGACGACGGGCGGGACACCATGGTGGCCCTGTGGAACGTCGCGGCCACCGACACGATCCTGATCCGCACCAGCGACGGCCTGCACGTCCTCTGAGCCAGGGACGGGCATGACCGAGGTGGCGGGCGCCGGTATCCCCTAGACTCCGGCGCTCGTCCTCCCATCCAGCCGCTGGAGTCGCCATGCCCCGATACGTTGCCTTCCTCCGCGGTGTCAGTCCGATGAACGCCCGGATGCCGGACCTGGTCCGCGCCTTCGAGGCCGCCGGCTTCACCCGGGTGAAGACGGTGATCTCCAGCGGCAACGTGGTGTTCGACCACGACGGGGCGCCGGTCGACGAGCTCGAACGTCTGGCCGAGCAGGCGATGACCGATGCGCTCGGCAAGACCTTCGGCACGACGGTGCGGCCGGTCGATCACCTGCGCCGCATCGTCGACGCGGACCACCACACGCCCTTCGATCCGCCGGCCGAGGCCAAGCGGCTGATCACCTTCCTCAAGCGCCCGCATGAGGAGCCGGTCGCGCTGCCGCTGAAAGGCGAGGGGGCGGCGATCTGCAAGCTGGAGGGCGTCGAGGTCTACAGCCACTACCTGCCCAACGACAAAGGGCCGCTGTTCATGACGATGCTGGAGAAGACCTTCGGGAAGCAGATCACGACGCGCACCGTGGACACGGTGCGCAAGTGCATCAAGGCCTGACCGGGAATCGTGGGGGGAGGTGAGCGGCCTCAGGCCACGCACGCCCGGTTCTTGCCGGTGCGCTTGGCTTCGTAGAGCGCCTCGTCGGCGCGGTCCAGCGCCTGCTCCATCGTTTCGCCCGGGCGGAACAGGGTCACGCCGGCCGAGAAGGTGACGAAGACGTCGCGCCCCTCGTGCATGAACAGGCTGGCCGATAACGAGCGCTGCAGCCGCAGCAGCACCGCCTGCGCCTCCTCGAGTGGCGCCTCCGGCAGGATCAGCACGAACTCCTCGCCGCCCCAGCGACCGACCTTGTCGCCGGGCCGCAGCAATCCCGACACCCGCGCCGCCAGGGACTTCAGCGCCTCGTCGCCTGCGGCATGGCCGAGGTTGTCGTTGAGCTTCTTGAAGTTGTCGATGTCCAGCAGCGCCAGCGCCAGCGGCTTGGGGTCGCGCTCGAGCTTGGCCCGCTCGGTCTCGAAGCTGGCGATCAGGCCGCGCCGGTTGGCGATTTGCGTCAACTGGTCGGTCTGGACCTCGCTGGAAAGCTTGCGCAGCTCGCCCTCGAGCTGCTCCACGCGCTCGGCCAGTTGGGTCGCGCGGTCGTGCTCGTCGCGCAACCGGCCCTGCGTGGTCTGCACCAGCGACTGCACGCTGCGGCTTTCCTCGACCATCTCGCGCACCACGCCGGCCAGGCTTTCCAATGAATCCGCCTGCTCGATCACGGTGGCGTACTTGCCGACGCTGTCGCTGAAGCGGTCGGTGTGCTGGCCGAGTTCGCCGAGCTCCTGCAGCATCCGGTTGATCAGGCCCTTGAGCGCGTCGCGGGCGCGGCCGCGTTCCTCGCGCAGGCTGTGCTGACGCTCGCGCGTGCTGTGCAGCAGCTCGCTGACCGAGCGCACGCTGCGCGCCGTCAGCCCCTGCGCCAGTGTCTGTCCCATCGCCTCGCACTGGCCCTGCGCCCAGGAGTCATCCTCGGCCAGATCGGCCAGGCTGCCGGTGAGCTCGCCGCAGAGCTTGCCCAGCTCATTGAAGGCATGGTTGCGATGGTCCAGCCAGCGCCGCGCGCGGATGCACAGCGCGTCCATCTGGGCGGCGCGCTCGAGCGTGGCGCCATCGCGGACCAGCTCGGCGTGCGCGACGCCCAGCGCGTCGATCAGTTCCTGCGCGCGCACGTCGTCCGCGGAAAGCGCGTGGCGCACGGTGCCGTTCAGGTGGGTGGCGACCTCGGGCCACGACTGCGGACCGCCGGGCAGCGCCGCACTGCCGTCCGCGCCGGCCGGCACGCCGTCCATCAAGGTGTCGAGCGAGCCGTAGCGACCGCCGGCCGCTCCTGCCGCGGGCTCGGCCGGCGGCTGGGCGTTCTCTTCGTCGGTGAAGAACTGCGTCGGCGTGCCGGCGCGGTCCTCGTCGTCGCCCGCCTCGCCGCTCGCCTCGTCGTCGAGGGCAGCGCCCGAGGGCGCCGCGCCGGTGCCGACGGTCGACGGCAGCTCGTCGAGCGGCGCCGGCTGCGTCTCCACGCGCGTGTCGCCGACGTCCGAATCCCAGCTCGCCACCAGTTGCCGCAGCCGCAGCGTCAGCCGCTGTGGATCGCTGCGGTTGCTCTGCAGCACGCGCAGCACGCCGTCCTTCTTGCGCGCCAGCGTCCATTGCCGGCCGCCGCGCTCCAGGCCGCGCATCATCCGCTCGATCAACTGGGCCAGCTGCTCCGCCTGCGCGCCGGGGCCGTGGGTCTGCTGCAGCGCCTCCAGCGCACGCTGCAATTCGTCCCAGCGGCCTTCCTTCAATTGCGTCGCGAAGCCCTGGCGCTGTTGCGGATCGGGCACGGCCAGGCCCAGCAGGCGCGCCATCGACGCCTGCGCGCGCTCCGGCATCTGCAGGGACGCGCCGGCGCCGCGGGACGGCTCACCGGCCTCCTGGGCGTAGGCGCGGGCGTAGTTCTCGGGGGTCGGCTCCAGCTTGTCCAGCGCCAGCCGGCGCAGGGCCGCTTTTGCCAGGAGAGCGGGGGGCTGCTGCGGCATCGGTCGGGGGCTCGGTGAAACGGAGGAGGGCGCTGGCGGCTCGCGGCACGCGACCGGATCAGCGCATCGGGCTTTCGTCGCCGACCTCGGTGGTCGGCAGGATCCAGGGCGCCTTGCGCGGCAGCACCGTCTGCGCCAGCCAGCGCTCGAGCTCGTCGGGCGGCAGCGGCTTGCTGAACAGGAAGCCCTGCATCAGGCTGCAATCCAGCCGGCGCAGCACTTCCATCTGGCGCAGTGTCTCGACGCCTTCGGCGATGACCTGCAGGCCCAGCGAGCGCGCCAGCGCGATGATCGCCGTCACCACGGCGGAACTCTGCGGCGTGATGCCCAGGTCGCGCACGAAGCTGCGGTCGATCTTGACTTCCGAGATCGGCAGCGTCGTCAGGTAGGCGAGCGAGGAATAGCCGGTGCCGAAGTCGTCGATCGAGATCTCGACGCCGACCTCGTTGAGGCGGTGCAGCGACGGGATCACGCTTTGCAGGTCCTTCATCAGGCCCGTCTCGGTGATCTCCAGCTGAATCGCGCGGTGCGGCACGCCCCACTGGCTGACGAACTGATGGATGTGCTCGACCAGGTCCGAGCGCTCGAACAGCCGGTTCGGCAGGTTCACCGCGATCGATTCGCTGAAGCCGAAATTCAGTTGCCAGACCTTGGCCTGGCGCGCCGCCTCGCGCAGCGCCCATTCGGACAGCGGCACGATCAGGCCGGTTTCCTCGGCCAGCGGGATGAACTCGCCGGGCGGCACCAGCTGGTTGCCGCGGCGCCAGCGCATCAGCGCCTCGGCGCCGACCATGCGGGCGGTGCGCACGTCGATCTTGGGCTGGTAATGCAGCACCAGTTCGTCGCGCTCGATCGCCTTGTGCAGCGCGGACTCCAGCTCGAGCTTCTCCCGGCCGCGACCCGCCAGCATCGGCGAATACAGCGCCGAGGCATTGCGGCCCTGGTTCTTGACCGCGTACATCGCCACGTCGGCGTTGCGCAGCAGGTCGGCCATCGTCAGGCCGTCGCGCGGGTAGAGCGCGATGCCGACCGACGCGGTCACGAAGCACTCCTGGCCAGCGATGAAGATCGGCTCGCGCAGCGCGTCCAGCACCCGATCGGCGACGCGCTCGGCATCGCCCTCGTCGCCGACCTCGGGCAGCAGCGCGACGAACTCGTCGCCGCCCAGGCGGCCCACCGCCTCCAGCGTGCGGTGCGAGCGCGTGCCGACCGACTCCAGCATGCCTTCCATCACCTGATCGCTGTGGCGCACGCAGGAGCGCAGCCGGCGGCCGACTTCCATCAGCAGGTCGTCGCCGGCGGCATGGCCGAGCGTGTCGTTGATGACCTTGAAGCGGTCCAGGTCGATCAGCAGCAGGCCGACCTCATGGCCCATGCGGCGGCCGGCCTCGATGGCGCGCTCGGCGCGCCACATCAGCTGGCGGCGGTTGGGCAGGCCGGTCAGCGCGTCGAAGTTGGCCAGCTCGCGGATGCGGTCCTCGGCCATCCGACGATCCGTCACGTCCTGGATCACGCCGGTGTAGCCGCAGGCGTTGCCGTGCTCGTTGAACTCCGGCTCCGCCTCGATGTGGATGACGCGCTTGCGGCCGTCCAGCAGGGTGAAAGGCAGGTCGGTCACCAGGACCGAGTTGTGGGCGACCACGTCGCGCAGCAGCCGCATGAACAGCAGCCGCTCCTCGCGCGGGACCATGCGCATCACGCCGATGAAGTCCAGCGGATCGGCCGGCCCGCGGCCGAAGACGCGCAGCGCCTCGTTGGCCAGCTTGAAACCGTGGCCGGTCTGCCACTCGAAGCTGCCCATCCGGGCCAGGTCCTGCGCGCGCGCCAGCTTGGACTTGCTGCGCTCCAGTTCCTGGCGCGTGCGCGAGCTGCGCAGCATGTAGCGCAGGCGGCCGGCCAGCAGCCGCCATTGGGTGGACTTGACGAAGAAGTCGGTGGCGCCGGCCTGGTAGGCGCGGTTGATCGAGGCCTCGTCGTCCAGGCCGGTCAGCATCAGGATCGGCGCGTTCTCGAAACCGGGCAG
Organism: Roseateles chitinivorans; assembly: GCF_002761755.1. Lineage (GTDB taxonomy): Bacteria > Pseudomonadota > Gammaproteobacteria > Burkholderiales > Burkholderiaceae_C > Roseateles > Roseateles chitinivorans. Next base: position 1,452 of record NZ_PEOG01000087.1, on the reverse strand, counting down.
GGCGCGCAGCCGCTCGCAGGTCTCGAAGCCGTCCAGGTCGGGCATCAGCGCGTCCAGCACGATCAGCTCGGGCGTCCACTGGGTCACCAGCTGCAGCGCCTGCTGGCCGCCGGTCAGCGCGGTGACCTCGAAGCCGTGCTCCTGCAGCGCGGCCTCGATCAGCATCAGGTTGACCGGGTCGTCGTCGACCAGCAGGACGCGTGGTCGTTCGATCAGTTCGCCTTCCTTCACAACGCGGCTCATCGCTGGGCTTGCACCAGTTGCTGCATCGCCAGCCGGGCGGCGGCGATGTCGTCCAGGGCGATGCCGATCAGGTCGGCCAGGCCGTCCTCATGACCGGCGCGGGCCAGGCCCTCGATCTCGGCGCAGCGCTGGGACAGCACCGCCGCGCCCAGGCTGGCCGCGGCGGACTTCAGCGTGTGCGCCACATGGCGCAGGCCGTTGAGGTCGCGCGGCGCGTCCAGGCCCTGCGCGAGCACCTGCTCCTGCTGATCCAGCGACTTCAGGAAGGCGGCCACGACACGCTCCAGCAGATGGTTCACGCCCTCCGGGTCCAGCTCGCGCAGACGGGCGAGGGCCTGGTCGTCCAGCACGGCGGGTTCGGGCTGAGTCCGGGAGGGCATGGTCGTGGCGTGGTCCGGTGACATCTTCTGATCATGGCGCCGCATGGACGTTCCACGCGGAGTTGCGGGCCATTGTCGTTCACCAGGAGGATGGAGTCGTGGGAAAAAGCCGTCAATTCTGGTGTTCTTGGGGCTGTCGCTCGGGGTAAGTCCCGGGTCCGGTGTCGCATCGGCGCCTCCGCGCCGCTGTGGTGCGGTGGTGAATCCTCCGTGAGTGGTCGGTGAGGCCTACATACAATGGCTAGCATGAATAGGTTGGGGGACGCCGCCGCTCGTCGTCGGCCATGGAAGGGTGCCGCGCTGGCCTTGGGGCTGGCGGTCGTGGTCCTGCTCCTGCTGCTGGCGGTGAACCTCGAGCCCACCGGCCCCGGCCTCGTCCTGACCGCCGTGATGGCGGGCGCGACGCTGATGATCTTCGTCGCGGCGCTGACCTGGCACCTGGCGGTGCGGTTGGCGCGGGCCCAGTTCGGCGAGTTGCTGCGCGAGAGCCGCCAGCAGGCCCAGGTCCTGACGCAGCTGCAAACCGACTGGCTCTGGCAGACCGATGCGCAGCATCACCTCGTGCGCTGGCAGGCGTCGACCGGCGCGCCGGCCTCGAGCTGGGCCGGCACCGCGGTGAACGGCGCGGTGACGCAGCGGCTGTGGGAGCGCTTCGAGCCCCTGGCCGGCGCGGATGGCATATCGCAGGACGTGCGGGCGCGGGTCGAGCCGGGCCATTCCTTCGAGCGGCTGCGGGTCGTCGATGCCCAGGGGCGGCGCTGGGAACTCCGCGCGCAGGCGATGACCGACGCCGCCGGCCGCTTCGCCGGCTTCCTGGGCGCGGCCCGGG
>NZ_PEOG01000086.1 GCF_002761755.1 Roseateles chitinivorans | reverse complement strand
ACTTCGCCTACCGCGACAACCGGCCGCCGCAGCGCGTCGAGGACCTCGGCCAGGGCGAGGTCGACGGCTTCCTGCGACTGCTCGTCGAGCGCATGCCGCATTACCGCCATGAGTTCATCGAGCTGAGCCTGCCGCGTTTCGAGGCCCAGGTGCGCCAGGGCGAGACGATCTGCTCCGTGCTGCATGTGCGCACGCCCGAGCGGCTGCAGTGGCTCTACTTCACCACGCTGTATCCGCCGATGCTCTCGCGCCAGATCCATGTGATCGTGCGCCGCGAGGACCTGGCGAAGTTCGCGTCGAACGGTCAGCCGCTGCAGCTCGCCGACCTGCTGCGCCGCACCGACCTGACCGGCCTGCTGCCGCGGGACCGCAGCTTCGGGCCGCGCATCGATCGCCTGCTCGCCGCCCATCCCGAGCGGGCGCCGCGGTCGATCGTCGCCGGCCGGGGCGCGCATCTGCTGCCGATGCTGCGTGCCCGACGGATGGATTACACGCTCGAGTACCCGGTGGCCGTCGACGATTTCAGCGCCAGCCACGCCGGACCGCCGGAGCTGGTCAAGCTGCCGCTGGCCGAGGGTCGCAGCACGCTGGTGGCCACCGCCGGCTGCAGCCGCACACCGGAGGGCCGCCGCGCGATCGAGGCGATGGACCAGGCGGTGCGACAGCTCGCCGCCGATCCGCAGCGCGAGGCGTGGATCAAGGCCTGGCGCAATGGCACGCCGATCGACGCCGACGACCTGCAGCGACTGAACCGCTTCCTCGACGAGCGCGCGCGCGGACCGGCCCAGATCGAGTGACCGCCCGATCGCACGACAGCCCCCGCCACGCGCCCGCCACCCCGCTCACCGCCGCCACCGCCGCTCACTTGAGCGCCCCCGCTTCGACGACCCACCATGGCCCGCCCGCCCAAGCTCGATCTGCCCTTGCGCGAGGGCGTCGCCGCAAGCGCACTGGCCTGCCCGCCAGGCCCCTGGCCGACGGTGCTGGACTTCCTGGCCGAGCGGCTGCCGCTGGTCGCACGGGACGACTGGGCGGCGCGCCTGCAACGGGGCGACGTGCTCGACGACACCGGCGCGCCGCTCACGCCCGACGCACCTTATCGCGCGCAGCGGCGCCTCTACTACTGGCGCTGGCTCGCGGCCGAGCCCGAGGTGCCGGGCCAGGCGCGCGTCCTGCACCTGGACGAGCACCTGCTGGTGGCCGACAAGCCGCACTTCCTGCCGGTCACGCCCACGGGCCGCTATGTGCAGCAGACCCTGCTGACGCGCCTGCGCCGCGAGACTGGCCTGGCGGACCTGAGTCCGGTCCACCGGCTCGACCGCGAGACGGCGGGGCTGACCTTGTTCTCGGTCCAGCCCGCGACGCGCGACGCCTACCAGCGCCTGTTCCGCGATCGCGACGTGGAGAAGGTCTACGAGGCGATCGCCCCCTGGCGGGATGAGGTGGCCGCGCGGCTCCCCCTGTCGTATGACAGCCGCCTGGAGGAGCATCCGGTGGACTTCATGCAGATGCGCACGGTGGCCGGCGAGCCGAACGCCCGCACGCGCATCGCACTGATCGAGCGGCTGGCCGCCGACCGCGCCCGCTACGAGCTGCGTCCGCACAGCGGCGTGAAGCATCAGTTGCGGGCGCAGTTGTGCGCCCTGGGCCTGCCCATCGAGGGCGACCGCATCTATCCGGTGCTGCAGCCGGTCGAGGACGAGGTCGACTTCAGCCGGCCGCTGCAGTTGCTGGCGCGCGAGATCGCCTTCACCGATCCGATCAGCGGCCAATCGCGGAGGTTCGTGACCTCCCTGGAACTGGCCGGGTCCATCGCGCCCGGATAAGGCCCGCGTACCTGGATCTCACTGGGCCCGGAACGGGGCTTGGGGTTCCCGGACGGGACGCCCATGCCCTGTGATGGGCCGCGCCTGGCGGCGGCACGCGAGCACCGCCGCCATCGCGCTCCATCGACTCGCGCGCCGCCGCGCTCAGGCCGTCAACGCGTCGAGCCGCCGCAACGCCGCCAAGGTCGCGCGGCAGGCGCTCGCCAGCTCGGTGCCCTTGACCACCAGGTGCTCGTGGAAGAACCCATGGTGCGTCGCATGCTCGTGGAAGGCCAGCGGCGTCAGCACCGCCGAGAACACCGGCACGCCGGTGTCGAGCTGCACCCGCATGAGCCCGTCGATGACCGCCTGCGCGACGAAGTCGTGGCGGTAGATGCCGCCGTCGACGACCAGCGCGCAGGCGAGCACCGCATCGAACTGCCCGCTGCGGGCGAGCTTCATCGCATGCAGCGGGATCTCGAAGGCGCCGGGGACCTCGAAGGTCTCGACACGGACGGGGCCCGAAGCCTCGAGGCCGCGGACAGCGGCCTCCCGGCATCGGCCGACCAGGTCGGCATGCCAGCTCGCGGACACGATGGCCACGCGGGGGACGGCGGAGGAGGGAGAGTGGAGGGGGGTCTGATTCATGTGAACCCTTTGCAAGGTGGAACGATGAATCAGGGCGCGCACGCACAGCGCGGCCGCCCGGCGGCGCAGGCGCGAACGCCTGCGCCGGCCCGCGGGGCCGACGATGGACGCGATCTCTTTCATCCGGACTGTGACCGTCGGCCCTGGCCTCTCACCAGGTCTGCTGACCCCGGCACCACAAGGGCGGTGCCGGGCGCTCGCGGGCTCCCGGGATCGACGGCCTGACGACCGCGTCCCGGATACCGCCGGTGGGGACTTCCACCCCGCCCTGAGAACGCTGCCCCGCGCGCATTCGAAGGAAAGCGCGGCGGAGCGGGCGGATTCTAGGCAGCCCGGCGGGGCGCCGATGTCGCCTCCGCGCAAGCCCTCGGCGGCAAGGGGCTTCCCGCTTGGAGTTTCCCCGGGGAAGGCGGCGGGCGCGGCTCGGCACAATGGCTCGACGGTGACTTGACGGCGTACCGCGCGACTCCGGTCGCGGCCTGGCATCCACCCATGACCCACAAGGCCATCCGCCTCTCGCTCGGCGCCCGCCCGCTGCTGGCGCTGTTCGCGCTGGGGCTGCTGCTGATCGCGTTGTCCAGCGGCTGGCAACTGCGCCAGACCACGCTGCAACGCGCCGCGGACACCGGTGCGGAGCTGAGCGCCATCCCGCTGATGTATGCCGGTCCCCTCGCCTACAGCCTGCAGCAACTCCCCCAGAAGCCGGAAGCCGTCCATGGCCTGCTGCATCACATCCTGACCCGCCACAAACTGCGCCGCGTGGAACTGCGCACACCGGACGGCGAGCAGTTCCGCGCCCTGTCCGACGACGAGGGCGAGCCCGGCCAGAGCGCCGAGTTCTCGCTCGCCGACACCGGCGAACTGCGCCTGCAGGCCAGCGCCGCGACCGTGGGCGATACCTTGCGACGCGATCCGCTGCTGCGCAGCACGCTCATCCACCTGGCCATCGCGACGGCGCTGGGGCTGGCCGCGGTGCTGTTGCTGGACCGCTGGGTGTTGCGGCAGCTGCGGCGGTTGTCCGAGCAGGCGAGCCGCTTCGATCCGACACTGCCGCCGCCCTCGCCGTTCTGGCCGGAAGCCGCCGAGCCGCGACCGCGCGAGGTGCTGCAGCTGGAGCAGGCCATCGACCACGTTCGCACCTCGCTGGGCGACGAGCTGCACCGCGAACAGTCGCGCGGCCGTGAGATGCGCGAGGAGCTCGCCCGCCAGCATCGGGCCCTGCAGCAGGCGGAGCGCTCGCTGGAGGCCAAGCGCAAGGAGCTGGCCTCGATGGAGCGGCACGACGCGCTGACGGGCATCGCGAACCGGCGGGAGTTCGACGCGGCGTTGCGGCGTGAATTCAAGCGGGCGCAGCGCGATCAGGGGCGGTTGGCCCTGGCGATCCTGGATGTCGATCACCTGAAGCCGTTCAACGAGCGCCATGGTCGCGGTGCCGGAGACGAGGTGCTGCGCCGTCTGGCCCGGTTGCTGGCGGATCATTTCCAGCGCGACACCGACCTGGTCGCCCGGCTGGGCGGCGAGGAATTCGCGGTGCTGCTGCCCGGCTTCGACGCCGAGGCGGCGCAGGGGCCGGTGGAGATGCTGTGCGAGGCTTGGCGGTCGCTCGCGGTGCCGCACGGCGCACTCCCCGACGGCGCGCCGGATGGCGGCATCGTGACCCTCAGCGCAGGCCTGGCCGCCACGCAGCCCGGCCACCCCTACCTGAGCCCGCAGGCACTGATGCAGGCGGCCGACGAGGCGCTCTACCTGGCCAAGCACATGGGTCGCGACCGGCTCTGCCTGGCGTCCTGACCCGCGCCCCCCCAACGAAACGGCCGCCCCGAAGGGCGGCCATCGTGCCGGCAGCGGCGTCGCGGGGCGATCAGCGGCCGCGCGATTCGGCCTGCTGAAGCTGTTCCTCGACGCGGCGCGCCGCGCGCAGCATCAGCGTCTCGTCGAGCTGCGCCTGCGGGGCGATCTCCATCACCGTCTCGTCCAGCGCCTCCGGCTTATTCATCAGCGTCCAGGCGACCAGCGAGATCGCACCGACGCCGCGACGCTGCATGGCTTCGGGCATCTGCAGCTCGTGTTGCACCTGCACGTGGTATCTCACGCTGGCCACGGCGGCGGGCGCCAGGCCCCAGCTCTCGCACAGCGCCGCGCCCAGCGCGTCATGGCTGACGCCGAACGCGGTGTGCTCCAGCTGGACCAGTTCCTTGTCGCTGCCGGCGGCGCGCAGCATCGCCGGGTAATGCCCCGGCGCGTGGCGGTAGAGCACCGCCTTGCCGCATTCCTCGAACAGGCCGGCCGAGTGCGACGCCCAGGGGTCGACGCCGAGCATCTGCCCCATGCGGCCCATCAGCAGGCCGCGCTTGGCGGCGCGGGACCAGACGGGCTCCAGTTCGGCGGCGGGCGGGAAGGCAGCGCGCAGGCCCATCTCGAAGGTGATCGCGGCGACCTCGCGCATGCCCAGGTAGGTCAGCGCCTGATGCACCGTCTGCACCCGGCCACGCAGGCCGTACAGCGAGGAATTCACCGCCTTGAGCACGGCGGCGGCCAGTGCCATGTCGGTTTCCACCAGCGACGAGACGGCCTGCAGGTCGATGTCCTCATCCGCCATCAGCAGCGACAGCTTGACCAGCACTTCCGGTTGGGTCGGGATTTCGATATCCAGCGCACGCAGTTGGGGATCGACAGGCATGGTGAGCAGCGGTTGTTTGGTCGGATGGTAGCCCGCGCGGCGGGACGCCGGCATCCCGCCTTTGGCGGACAGCCAGTGACGAGTTGTTCACGGGGCGTTTGGCGTTCCCGGCAAGCGGTGCGCGCTGGCGGCCCCCCTCCAAAAACGGCGACCGCGGCGAAGGCCGCGGTGCGATGTCAGCGCAGGAAGGCGTCGTGGCCGGTCTTGAGGATCAGCAGCGACACGACGACGACGAACATGCCGCGCACGAAACCGGCGCCCTTGGCCAGCGCCATGCGCGTGCCCACCAGGCTGCCGACGACGTTCGCCACCGCCATCACCGCCGCGACATGCCACCAGACATGCCCCTTGGCCGCGAACAGCACCAGCGCCGCGAAGTTGGTCGCCGTGTTCAGCAGCTTGGCGGTCGCCGATGCATGCAGGAAGTCGAACCCCAGCAGGCGCACGAAGAGGAAGACGAAGAAGCTGCCGGTGCCCGGGCCGAAGAAGCCGTCGTAGAAGCCGATCGTCAGGCCGATCGCACTGGCGATCAGCGTCTGGGTCGTGGCCTCGTGGCGAGGCGCATGGTGCCGGCCCAGGTCCTTTTTCGCCAGCGTGTACAGCAGCACCCCGAGCAGGATCGCCGGCAAGGCCTTGCGCAGCCCGCTCGGATCGACCTGCGTCACCGCCCAGGCGCCCGCGAAGCTGCCGATCAGCGCAGCGCCCGCCGCCGGCATCAGCGCCAGCCATGGCAGCGACACACGCTTGGCATATTGATGGGTGGCCCAGGCCGTCCCCCAGATGGCGGCGCCCTTGTTGGTGCCGAAGAGGGTGGCCGGCGCCGCGTTGGGATAGACGCTGAACAGCGCGGGAACCAGGATCAACCCGCCGCCGCCCACGACGGCATCGACAAACCCGGCCAGCAGCGACGCGACGGCCGCGGTGAACAACTCGATCATGAGCAGCGATTCGCAAGGGCAGGAACAGCCCTGGGCTCAAGGCTGCGGACATGGGCCGCGAACGATCGCTCGGAACGCACAACACCGGACCCTGAAAACAAAACGGGCACCTGATTCAGGTGCCCGCGAATTGTGACAGTGTCACTGCGATTCGTTGGTGTTGGTTTGATCTGTTTGTCTCCTCAGCCCCCGTAGGCAACCCCCTTGGCGTCGGCTTGTCGCCTGCGCGGGACGGGTGTCGCGTCGAGTGGGATGGATGCTAGGACCCGGTCTCCATGCACGCACTTGGGGTTTTCACCCGGCCGATGCACCAAGATGGAACTGTTAGCCGGCCCTCACTTGCACGAAATGGTCCCGCCGAAAACGATTTGCGAACATCGCACGGCGCACTGTTTTCACTCTTGGGCGAGTACCGTCCGGTGTGGCGTGAAGGTGTCATTCCCCTGAAACAGGGGGGTGGTGCAGGGGCGAGGCCGGCGAATTTCTTCTGCCTGCCGGGAACTTTCAGAACGGCCCGCGCAATACGGTCATGCTGCGAGACGCGATCTCGCGCTGCCGAAGTTGCCGGCGACCGCTGTCGCCGCTTCGACCACCGACGCAACGACCACGCCGAACGCCAATGAGCTTGTGGACCCGCCTGGCTGGCCGCGCCCGCCCGACCTCCGACGCCGACCCCGAGCCCTGTTCGGCGTCGACGCCGTGCGCCACCAGCGCGGCACTGGTGCGCCGCTTGCGCCAGGGCGATGCCAGCGCGCTGGAGCCGCTGTACCGCAGCGAGTCGCCCGGCGTCTATCGCTACGCGCTGGCGCTGTGCGGCCAGTCCGACTGGGCGGCCGACGCGATGCAGGAGGCCTTCGTCCAGTTCGCCGGCCGGCCCGAGGGCTGGGACGCGGGGCGCGGCACGCTTGGCGCCTACCTCGCCGGAATGGCCAGACATCACCTGCTGGCCCGCTGGCGAGACCGCCCGGTCGCTCATGACGAGGCGGACGCCGAGATGACCGGCGACGACCATGCCGAGGCGCCCGAGCAGCAGCTGGTCCGCGCGCAGGACCAAGCCCGGGTGTGGGCTGCCCTGGAGCAATTGCCCTGGACCTTCCGCGAAGCGGTGGTGCTCGTCGACCTGCAGGAGCGCGCCTATGCCGAGGCGGCACGCATTGCGGGGATCGAGCTCAACACGCTGCGCACCCGCCTGCACCGGGGCCGCGCCCGCTTGCTGGCCGCCTTGCAGGACGAGTGCCGGCCTGCGACTGACAGCTCCACGTTCGACCGTTCATCGAAGTCCGCATGATGAAGACCACCGACTCCACCCCGCCCCGCACCGCGCGCCTGGCCGACTGGCTCTGGGCCGTCGCGCAGGACCTGAGACAACGCACCCCGTCACGCGAGCGCGATGACGCGGTGCTCGACGCGATGCGGCGGCAGTTCGACGCCCGGCAGAAGGCCGACAAGGCCGGCCGCTGGCGCTGGGCATTGGCGGGACCGGCGCTGTGCGCGTCGGTGCTGGTGGCCTGCGTGTGGCTGCTGGGCTCGGCGCCGCCGGGCGAGTCTGGCGCCACCGTGATGGGCAACCCAGGCAGCGGTTTCATCGTGCTCGTGTCCGCAGACCGCTGGGCTGCCTACGAGAAGGCCGGCGCGAGCACCGCCTGGCTCGTTCCCACCGAGGTTCCGCGGGAGCGACTGGCCCTGCTGGGCCTGCCCTACGACCCCGCCGACGCCGCCGCCCCGGTGCGGGCCGAGTTGCTCGTGCATGCCTCCGGCGACGTGCTCGCGATGCGCGTCATGCCTTGAACCGCCCCACCTCCTCGTCGTTCGACATGGATCGTCCTTCCTCCCTCGCCTCGCTCCCCTGCTTCCTGGAGACCGCCATGAACACCGCTCTCAGCCCCCTCGCGGCCTTTGCTCTCGCATTCGCCGCCACCGCGATCCAGGCCCAGTCCATCGCGCATCCCGCTCCCGACCCCGACGCACGACCGGCGCCACACCCGCATGGATCGGCGTCGGCGCGACCGTCGCCGCCTTCCCCGCCCGCCATGCCCGCCGCCGTGCCGCCGGTTCCGCCGACGCCTCCGGTACCCGACGTCGCCGAGCTGATCGCGGAGTCCGGCGTCGCGACGCACATCCTCAGCGCCGAACGCGTCGTCAAGGGCGCTCCCTACTGCGCGCAAGCCGTGCATGAGACCGTCCAGGCCCTGGCCGACGGCAACCGCATCGTCCAGCAGCAGACCAGCCAGCTGTGCCGGGACAGTGAGGGCCGCACGCGACAGGAGGTGGAACGCCAGGGCCGCAAGATGGTCTATCTGCGCGACGCGGTGAGCGGTGAGAACTGGCTGCTCGACCCGGAGCGCAAGACCGCGCGCTACCTGGGCGGTGGCCGCGTCGCGGCCGAGGCGCAGCGCGAATACGGCGAGCGCATGCGCGAGTACCAGGACAAGATGCGCGACTACAACGAGAAGATGCGCGAGTACGGTCGCAAGATGCGTGATTGGGCGCGGGAGAACTTCGCCCACGGCGAACCAGCGCCGCGGGGCGACACGCCCCGGCCGCCGTCGCCGCCCGCCTCGCCGCGCGTGGCGACGCCGGTGGTGATCGCGCCGGGCGACGGCGGCCAGGAAGTGCGCGTGATCCGTGTCGAGACACCGATGAGCCCGACCCCGCCGATGCCGCCGCTTCCCGCGGCCCTGGCCCTGCGCCTGGAACCGCTGACCGGCCCGGGCTCCGACGCACCATTGAGCAACCTCCCGCCCAAGGAAATCGAGGGCCTCAAGGTCACCGGTGGTCGGGCGACCCGGACCATCCCCGCCGGCAAGATCGGGAACGAGAAGCCGATCGTGATCTCCCGCGAGGTGTGGACCTCGCCCGACTTGAAGGTCACCGTCAGCGCGCAGACCAGAGACCCGCGCAGCGGCGAGCAGAACTACCAGCTGCGCAACATTCGCCGTGCCGAGCCGGATGCCGCGCTGATGCAGGTCCCGGCCGACTACGCGAAGACCGGACTGCCCAAGCCGCGAGCCCCCAAGGACGCCGGGGACCGCAAGGGAGGCTAGGCCGTTGCGCGAGCCGCAGCCGGCGGCAACGACAATCGCGCCCGATGACTGCGCCGCCCGTTCCGCTCCCGCCGAAATTGACCTTGCAGACGCTGAGCCGCGGCGACGGCCTGCTCGGGATGCGCCCGCACGGCAAGCTGGGACCGCGCGGCGACCGCGTGTCGCTGCTGCGGCTGGAGCGCTGGCCGTCGGATCCGGTCGCGCTCGAGCAGTGGCAGGCGCTGCCCTTGCACGCGGTCGACGTCGAGATGCTGCAGTGGCGGGACGCCTCGTTCGGCCGTGGCCTGACGCCCTGCTGGACGCTGGAACAGGAGGACCTGTTTCCCGATTTCGCCGCCGACGAGTTGCCGCGACTGCGCGATCTCGGCTGGGAGATCGAGTGTCTGCCCGGCTTCGCACATCACAGCGTCGCGATCGATGCCTGGTCGCTGGAGGTCCAGCCCGAAGGCGACGCGCCGGACGAGGGCCTCCACGCCGAGACCTCCGGCCAGGCTGATCGGCTGCCCGGTCTGGCGCTGTCGCGCCGCAAGGGGTCTTGGCTGCTGAGCTTGGGCGTGACCGTGCAGGGGACGCGGGTCGATCTGGCGCCGATGATCTGGGATCTGCTGCGCAAGGACCGTCGCTGGCTCTACGCCGACGCGATCGCCAGCATCGACGACGACGCGATCGTCAGCCTGAAGGCCCCCGGCGGGCGTCGCCTGCACACGACGGCTGCGCCGCTCAAGCGGCTGATGCTCAACCTGCTGGATGTGCTGGTCGCGCAGCGGTCGAGGCGCGGGCCAGTGGCGCTCACCGCGTGGGAGGCCGCTCGGCTGGCGTCGCTCGACACGCCGGACAGCCGTTGGCAGGTCTATGGCGCCGATGAGCTGCGCACGATGTGGGAACGCCTGCGCGATGCCGGCCCTCCGCCCGTGCCGGCCGAGCCGTCCGGGCTCGGCATCACGCTGCGCCCCTACCAGTTGCAGGGGCTGGCGTGGCTGCAATATCTGGGGCGCCAGCAGCTCGGCGGCATCCTGGCCGACGACATGGGACTGGGCAAGACGGCGCAGGCGCTCGCGCACCTGTGGGTCGAGAAGCAGGGCGGACGGCTGACGGCGCCGGCGTTGGTCGTCGCCCCGACCTCGCTGATCTTCAATTGGATGCAGGAAGCGGCGCGTGTCGCACCAGGCCTGCGTGTGGCCGCTCTCGCCGATCCGGCGGAGCGAGGCGAGATGCTCAAGCGGCTCGGCGATATCGACCTGCTGCTGTGCAGCTACGGTCTGGCCTGGCGCGAAGTACGGGCGCTGACGAAGCCGACGTTCTCGGTGCTGGTGCTGGACGAGGCGCAGGCAGTCAAGAACCCGCGCTCACGCGCCGCACGGGCGCTGCGCCGGCTGCGGGTCGGGCAGCGGATCGTGCTGACGGGCACGCCGCTGGAGAACCACCTCGGGGAACTCTGGACCCAGTTCGACTTCCTGATGCCGGGCTACCTCGGCGAAGCGCGCTCCTTCGCGCGCCACTGGCGCAAGCCGATCGAGCAGACCGGGGACGCGCGCCGCGCCCGGGAACTCGCGAGCCGCGTGCGGCCCTTCATCCTGCGACGGCTGAAGGAAGAGGTCGCGAAGGACCTCCCCCCGATGACGGTGCTGACCCAACGCATCCCGTTGCAAGGGCGGCAACGTCAGCTGTACGAAAGCGTCCGGATCGGCGCCGACCATCTGGTGCGGCGGCTGCTGAAGGATTCGGAAATCTTCGGCTCCGGCTTGATGTCCGTGCTGGACGCCATGCTGAAGCTGCGCCAGGTCTGCTGCGACCCGCGGCTGGTGCCCGGCGTCGACATCCCACCCGGCATGGAGACGGCGAAGCTCGCGTGGCTCCGCGAGAAGGTCCCCGAGATGATCGCCCAGGGGCGGACGATCCTGGTGTTCTCGCAGTTCACCGGCATGCTGGCCCTGATCGAAGACGCCATGGGCGAAGCCGGCGTGCCGCTGATGAAGCTCACCGGCGACACCCCGGAAGGGCGGCGGGGGGAGGTGGTCCGGCGCTTCCAGGCGGGGGAGGCGCCGCTGATGCTGGTCAGTCTGAAGGCCGGCGGCGTCGGGCTGACATTGACCGCTGCCGATACCGTCATCCAGGTCGATCCCTGGTGGAACCCGGCGGTCGATGCACAGGCCCATGCGCGGGCGCATCGGATCGGCCAATCGCGGCCGGTGTTCGTCCATCAACTGGTGATCGAAGGCTCGATCGAGGAGCGGATGCTCGAACTGCAGGCCCGCAAGCGGGCGCTGGCGGACGGCCTGCTGGGCAGGGACGGTGGGGAGCGTCTGGAGAAATTCAGCGCCGACGAGATTGATCGGCTGCTGGCGCCGCTGCAGTCACCGGAGGACGAGGACTGAGCGGCGGCTGAGGCGGCGGAAGCTGGCCCCGGACGGGGTATCTTCCGCGCCGGAGATCAGCGCTTGCGGTCGAAGCGCAGGGCGCGTGCGACGCTGCGGCGGTCGCAGCCCAGGCTGGCGACTTCGAAGGCCTCGTGCTTGCGGCCCTTGTCGTGGTTCGCCAGTTCCGGCATGGGAAGGCGGCGCGGCTGGGATTCGGTACGGGTCTGGAACTTCATCATGGTCGGGGACCTCTGGCTTTTCAGCGTCGGGGAAGCGGGGGGATGACCGCTTTGTGCCAGCTAACGCAAGCCTTTGGGACCTCGTTGACAGCGCCCTCACAAATCTGAACAAAGCTCGCGCCATCGTCACGCACATCGCACCAACCTTGTGCGTTGGACGCAGTGCGAACACGATCGCCTCCGCCGCTTTCCGGCTAAGCTCGCCCTCCATGTCCGCCGTGTCGCCGTCATCGCCCGTCTCGTCTCCCCAGCCGGACCCCGCATCCGAACTGCTGGTCGCGTGCCTCTGCGCCGCCTGGTGTCGCACTTGCGACACCTACCGGGACGATTTCGCGACCTTGCGCCAACTGCACCCCGGCGCCCGCTTTTTATGGGTCGACATCGAGGATGACTCCGAACTGGTCGACGACCTGGAGGTCGAGACCTTCCCCACGCTGCTGATCGGCCAGGGGGAGCGGCTGTGCTTCATCGGCCCGGTCCTTCCCGGCCCAGGGGCGGCGCAGCGCCTGATCCAGGCGGCCGAGGACAACCCGGCGATGTCCGCCGCCAGCCCGAGCGCGCCGGCCGGCACGACCGCCGCGGCGCAAGCCTTGCTGTCGCGCCTGCGGCAGTCCTGCTGATCGCCCGTTTCCTCACCGGTTCCTGACGGCGGCCCGCCACCGGGCGACGCTCGTCGGCGGTGCACGCCCGGACGGCGCATCACGCCCCTCCACAGAGGGAGCGCGAGCGAGAATGCGCCACCGCCAACCTCAGGCCGGCCGCTCGCGCGACCCGCGATGGACCGGTGCATCGATGAACGTCCAATTCAAGAACTCGGTGGCTCGTGCCACGCCCATCCTGGTGCTCGATCGCGCCACCTACCAAGCCCTCGGTCCCAAGCTGCCCAAGCGCACCCAGCAATGGCTGGCGACGCTCGGCTTCTCGGCGGCGCCGGACACCTTCGCGCTGGTGCCGGGCGAAGACGGCAAGCTAGCCCAGGTCTTCGCCGGCGTGGCTCATGCGGCCCATCCATTCGCGCTGTCCGCGCTGCCGCTGGCGCTGCCCGAGGGCAACTACACGATCTCGCCGGAAGGCCTGTCGCTGCAGGACGAAGCCGCGGCCCTGTCCTGGGAGCTGGGCTGCTACCAGTTCGATCTCTACAAGCCGCGCAAGCGCGAGCCGGCGCAGCTGCTGATCAAGAGCAGCGCGGACGGCCAGCGAGGGCTGGCCATCGCGACCGCGATCTCCGCGGTGCGCGACCTGGTCAACACCCCGGCCGAGCACATGGGGCCGGAAGAGCTGTCGAAGGCGGCCGCCGTCGTGGGCAAGCAGCACGGCGCCAAGTTCAAGGAGATCGTCGGCGACGAGCTGCTGAAGAAGAACTTCCCCGCCATCCACGCGGTCGGCCGCGCCAGCACCCGCGCGCCGCGGCTGGTCGAACTGAACTGGGGCAGCGACAAGCATCCCCGGCTGACGCTGGTGGGCAAGGGCGTGTGTTTCGACACCGGCGGCCTGGACATCAAGCCGGCCGACGGCATGCGCCAGATGAAGAAGGACATGGGCGGCGCGGCCAACGCGCTGGGCCTGGCCACGCTGATCATGGCCCTGAAGCTGCCGGTGCGCCTGCAGGTGCTGATCCCGGCGGTGGAGAACTCGATCAGCGGTAATGCCTACCGGCCAGGCGACGTGATCAAGACGCGCGCCGGTCTGCACATCGAGATCGGCAACACCGATGCCGAAGGCCGTGTGATCCTGTGCGACGCCCTCGCCTATGCGGCCGAGTTCAAGCCCGAGCTGATCATCGACCTGGCCACGCTGACCGGCGCCGCCCGCGTCGCGCTGGGCGCGCAGTTGCCGGCGCTCTTCGCCAAGCACATGGACACCGCGCGGGATCTGGTCGACCTGGGTCTGAAGATGGACGACCCGCTGTGGCACATGCCGCTGTGGGCGCCCTACAAGGAAGGCATCACCTCCAGCATCGCCGACATCGTGAACACCGGCCGGAGCGCGCTGGCCGGCGCGATCAACGCCGCGTTGTTCCTCGAGGCCTTCATCCCCGCCGAGCAGGACTGGCTGCACGTCGACCTCTTCGCGTGGAACGACATCGCGCGCCCCGGCCGCCCGGTCGGTGGCGAGGCCCAGACCATCCGCACGCTGCTGGCCTATCTGGAAGAGCGCTTCAGCGGCTGACCGCCGCGCGGTCGGCGATCGGGCGCGATGACGCCGGCGCCGACGCTCACTCTCCGGCGCTCAGCCAGGCGGCAGCGCGCTCCGCGATCATCAGCGTGGGCGAATTGGTGTTCCCGCTGGTGATCGTCGGCATCACGCTGGCGTCGATGACGCGCAAGCCGCTCACGCCCCGCACACGCAGGCGGCTGTCGACGACCGCCCCTGCGTCGTCATCGCGCCCCATGCGGCAGGTGCCGACGGGATGGAAGATCGTCGTCGCGATGTCGCCGGCCAGCCGGGCCAGTTCCTCGTCCGTCTGGAACTGCACGCCCGGCTTGTATTCGCGCGGCCGGTAGCGTGCCAGCGCCGGCTGCTCGACGATGCGTCGGGTCAGCCGCAGGCTGCGCGCGGCGATCTCGCGGTCCTCGGCGGTGCTGAGGTAGTTGGGCGCGATGAGGGGCGCATCGGCCGCATCGGCACTGCGGATGGCGACGCTGCCGCGGCTGGTGGGATTGAGATTGCAGACGCTGGCGGTGAATGCGTTGAACGCGTGCAGCGGTTCCCCGAAGGCCTCGAGCGACAGCGGCTGCACGTGGTACTGCAGGTCGGGCCAGGCCTTGTCCGGACCGCTCCGGGCGAAGGCGCCCAGCTGCGACGGCGCCATGCTCATCGGTCCGGTGCGGCGCAGCGCGTACTCGAGGCCGATGCGCGCCTTGCCGAACCAGCTCGACGCCAGCGTATTGAGGGTGCTGACGCCGTCCACCTGGAACACCGCGCGGATCTGCAGGTGGTCCTGCAAGTTGCCCCCGACGCCAGGCAGGTCGCGCACGACCTCGATGCCGTGCCGCTGGAGCAGCGTCGCCGGCCCCAGGCCGGACAGCTGCAGCAGCTGCGGCGAGCCGATCGCCCCCGCGGCGAGCAGCACCTGGCCGCCGGCGTTCAGGCGGATCTCCTCCAGTCCCTGGGGCGTGCGCACGAGCACGCCATCGCAGCGCGTCTCGCCGTCGACCTGCTCGAGCAGCAGCCGGTGCGCCTGCGTGCCGGTCCACATCTCGAAGTTGGGGCGGCGATAGCAGGCCGGTCGCAGGAAGGCCTTGGCGGTGTTCCAGCGCCAGCCGGCGCGCTGGTTGACCTCGAAGTAGCCGACGCCTTCGTTGTTGCCGCGATTGAAGTCCGGCGTCGCCGGGATGCCGGCTTCCTGCGCGGCCGCGGCGAACGCGTCCAGCACCGCCCAGCGCAGCCGCTGCTTCTCCACGCGCCATTCGCCGCCGTGGCCATGCAGCGC
Source organism: Roseateles chitinivorans (assembly GCF_002761755.1). Lineage (GTDB taxonomy): Bacteria > Pseudomonadota > Gammaproteobacteria > Burkholderiales > Burkholderiaceae_C > Roseateles > Roseateles chitinivorans. The sequence continues at coordinate 5,849 of NZ_PEOG01000086.1, read as the reverse complement.
CGGATCGAAGCCCGGCGGCCGGTCCGCGCCGTCGTCCAGCCGCCAATGGTCCTCGTGCTGGCGGAAGTAGGGCAGCACCGCGTCCCAGCGCCATGCGTCGTCGCCCGACGCGGCGGCCCAGCCGTCATAGTCGCGGGTCTGGCCGCGCATGTAGATCATCCCGTTGATGCTGGAGCAGCCGCCCAGCACCTTGCCGCGCGGGTAGCGCAGGCTGCGGCCGTTCAGGCCGGCGTCGGGCTCGGTCTTGAAGAGCCAGTCGGTGCGCGGGTTCCCGATGCAGTACAGGTAGCCCACCGGGATATGGATCCAGTGGTAGTCGTCGCGACCGCCGGCCTCGAGCAGCAGCACACGCTTGGCGGGATCGGCCGACAGCCGGTTGGCCAGCAGGCAGCCGGCCGTGCCGGCGCCCACGATGATGAAGTCGAAGCGGCCCGAGGCCGCTTCGCGGGCCGTCGCCGGCCCGCCCGCAGGGTTGTCTCCGCCCATGTCTCTCTTGTCGTCCAGGGTCCGTGGAGACCCATGCTGACCGAGCCGCGGGCGCGCGGCAACCGCGTTGTCACCGAGTGCCGGCCGAGGCGGCTGCCGGCAGATCCGCAGTGCGCCCGCCCAGCGCGTACCAGTCGATGCGCCGTGTCAGCGCCATCACCGCCGCCAGCACCGCGAAGAGCAGGGTCGCGCCCACCAGCAGCGAGGCCGTCTCCAGGCTGAGCAGCAGGTAGAGCGCGCCGTAGAGCACCGCCACCATCGTGCCGAAACCCAGGCCACGCCATGCCGCGCCGAGCATCGAGGTGCCATAGAAGGTCAGCAGCCCGACGGCCGCGCCGGCCGCCAACACGTAGGAGAGCGAGAAGCTCAGGTGCTCCGACAGGCTCAGCAGCAGCAGGAAGAACAGCGTCATCGCCAGGCCGACCAGCAGGTACTGCACCGGATGCACGCGGCGGCCGGACAGCAGCTCCAGCAGCCCCACGCTGACGAAGGTGAGCACGATGAACATCAGGCCGTACTTGATGGCGCGGTCGCTCATCACATACGGGTTGACCGGGTCGATCATCGAGAAGGCCAGCGTGTCCGCCACGACCTCGGCCCGGCCCTCCTGCCCGGCGACCCGCGCCGACGCGTACGCGGCCTGGCCGACGTCGGGGTCGCGTGCCACGCCGGGCAGCGCGAAGCCGGCGAGCACGTCGCGCGGCGCGGTCGTGGCGAGTTCGGTGACCTGCCATTGCGCCTCGAAGCCGCTGTCGTCGATCCGTTTGGACATCGGCAGGAAGCGCCCGCCGAAGCTGGGATGCGGCCAGTTCGAGCGCAGCTTCACCTGGGTCGCGGAAGCGGCGGGCACGATGCCGAAGTCGGTCATGCCGATCAGCTTGATGGCCACCGTCAAGGTCAGCGGCTGGTCCAGCGACTGGTCCGGCAGCACCGCATGCAGGCCATGCGGATAGCTGCCGTGGCGCGTCCCCGGGCGCACCGCCAAGGGCTCGGCGCCCCGCTTGAGCGTCACCGCGCGCAGGCCGCGCGCGTCGCTGACGGCGACCATCACCCGCGGGTCCTCGCAGCTCAACCGGCCCTTGTGCTCGGCCACCGGCACCAGCGCGCCGAGCGAGGCCCAGCGCGCCTGCAGCGCAAGCTCGCCCGCATACCCGTTCACCTTGAACAGGCCGCGCTCGCGCTGCTCCTGGTTCAGCGTGCCGTTGACGCCGAGTTCGGCCGGTACCGCCGACAGCACGAAGTCGCGCCGCTCGGCATTCCGTGTCTGTTCCTTGCCGGTCCCGCTGACGCTCTCCCACTCCTCGGTGCAGCTGCGCTGCAGCACCGGCCCCAGCAACACCTGCGGTCCGGCCTGCGCCAGCGCCACGCTGGCCTCGGCGGCGCGCTGGCGTTGCTGGCGCTCGTCGACCAGCCAGCCGATGCGCATCAACACCATCAGCAACAGCAGCGTCACGCCGCCCAGGATCAGCAGCTTCCACCACAGCGCCTTGCTCTGCATTCGTCCTCTCCTTGCCCGCGGGCCATCCAGGGAAGGCGGCAGTCTCGGCAGCCGGGGTGAGCTCAGGACGAAGTTTGTGTGGCGGCCGTGAAGTGGGGGAAGGACAGCCGCACGCGCAGGCCGGGCTCGGCCCGCTCGAAGCGCAGCTCGCCGCGATGCAGGCCGGCGATCTGGCGCACGATCGCCAGCCCGAGGCCGGAGCCCTTGCGCAGGCTGCCCGGCCGTGCCGTCGAGAAGAAGCGCTCGCCGAGCTGAGCGAAGGCGGCGGTCGGTACGCCGGGGCCCTGGTCGCGGAGCTCGAAGAATGCGCGGCGACCGGCCGCCCCGGACGCGGGCTCGACGCCGACCTGCAGCGTCAGCTCGGCGCCGGAGGGCGAGAAATCGATCGCGTTGGCCAGCAGGTTGCTGATCGCGAGCATCAGCATCTCGGCGTCCGCCTGCAGCTCGACCTCGTCGCGGCGCAGCCAGCGCACCGTCAGCGCCTGCTGCGCCAGCCGGTCGTCAAGCTGCGCGAGCACCTCGTCGACCGCGGCCGCCAGTGCCACCGGCCGCGGATGGGCCGGCCCGCGCCGCAGCTCCAGCGTCGAGAGCGCGAGCAGCCGCTCGACCAGTTCCGTCATGCGCTCGCTCTGCGAGACCACCTGCGCGGCGAAGCGCTGGCGGTCCGCCGCCGGCAGGTCGTCCTGCAGCAGCTCGCCGGCACCGCGCAGCGCCGCCAGCGGGCTCTTGAGTTCATGCGTCAGCGCGCGGGCCATGTGCTCGAGGCGCTCACGACCGTCGAGCCGCTCCCGCATCGCGTCCATCGCATGGGCCAGGTCGCCGAGTTCACCGGGCACCCTGGGGGGCGCCTGGCGCTCTCCCATCTGCACTTCCTGGGCGTAGCGGCGCAAGCGCCGCACGGTGACGATCATCCAGGCCGTCACCGCCACGCCCACCGCCAGCGACACCGCCAGCAGCGACAGTCCCGCGATCCAGATGCGCCGCTCCGCGCGGTAGATGATCTGCTGCACCGCGGCCGCGGGCTTGGCGACGGTGACGACGCCGATCGTGCGGCCGTCCAGGCGCACCGGCGCGGCCACGTACATCACCGGACTGCCCTGCGCATCCTTGCCGTTGCCCAGGTCGCCGGCATTGCCGTAAGGGGTGAGCTGTTCCGGCGTCGTGCGGGCGCCGTACTGGCCGCGCAAGGTGCGGGCGACGTCATTCCACGCCGAGTAGTCCTGCCCGACCGCCGGAGCGGGACTGGTGTCCAGCACCACTCGCCCGGAGGCATCGGTGACGTAGATGCGGAAGTCCAGCGTGCGCTTCCTGGCGCTGAGGATGCGGGCGTCCACCGGCCGCTCCGCGTAATCCCGCACCCGTTGCGCGAAAGCGGTGCCGACCAGATCGCCGCCGGGCGGCATCGCGGCGAGCTCGTCGCGTGCCAGCGCCGCCACCAGGTTGGCGGTGTCCACCATCATGTCCTCCATCACCTCCCGCACGCTGGGCTTGAACTCGCCCAGCACGACGCGCAGCAGGATGAAGGCGCTCAGGCCCGCCACCAGAAAGAAGCCGAGGAACAGCCGCAGGCCCAGGCGCATGCGCCGTCACTCCAGCGAGTAGCCCATGCCGCGGTGCGTGCGGATCGGGTCGAGCTCGGGACGCACCTGGCGCAGCTTGGCGCGCAGCGTCTTGATGTGGGTGTCGACGGTGCGGTCGCCGCTGTCGGCGTCCAGGCCCCAGACGGCATCGAGCAGGCTTTCGCGGCTGTGGATGCGGCCGGGCGCCTTCAATAGACGCAGCAGCAGGCCGAGCTCGCGGCGCGTCAGCGGCAGCAGCTCGCCGTGGAAGCGCACCCGGGAGCCCTCGGCCTCGACGAGGAAGCCCGCCACGGCCGGCGCGGTCGGTTCCGCCGGCGCCTGGGCCCGCCGCAGCAGCGCCCGCACCCGCGCCACCAGCTCGCGGTTGCTGAACGGCTTGGCGAGATAGTCGTCGGCGCCGAGCTCCAGTCCCAGCACCTTGTCGCTCTCCTCACTGCGCGCGCTCAGCATCAGCACCGGCAGGCGCGCCAGCGGGCCCTGGCGCAGTTCGCGGCACAGGTCCAGGCCGTTGCCGTCGGGCAGGCCGACATCCAGGATCGCCAGATCCGGCGGCGTCGCCGCCAGCGCGGCGCGGGCCTCGTGCAGCCAGCCGAAGGTGCGCACGCGGTACCCCTCGCGTTCCAGCACGAAGCTGACGGTCTGGGCGATGGCGGGGTCGTCCTCCAGCAGCAGGACCTGGCCGGCGAACGGTGCCGGCGGCAGCGCGGGAGAGGCTGGAACGGGAGCGGTCGAACTCATGGGCGCGATCATCGCGGAGCGGCGGACAGTCCGCGAAGGTAGCGCAGACCCTCGGCGGCGCGCGGGCCGTACCAGCTGATCAGTTCGCCGTCGACCAGGCGCACCCGGGCGTTCGGGCAGAGGGACTGGGCTTCGGCCAGGTGCTGGGCGCCGAATCGGTAAGGCTCGGAACTGAGCAGCAGTTCGTCGATGTCGGCCAGCCACGGCTCGTCGCCCGTCAGCACCGGGTAGCGCGCCGCGCCCAGCGTGCCGCCCTCCACCGGGGGCCAGGTCGACCAGCCCACCTCGGCGAGCATGCGGGAGATATAGGTGTCGCGGGCGACCGTCATCCAGGGGTCGCGCCAGATCAGATAGAGGACGCGCCGAGCCGACCGGCCCTCGCCGGCTGCCCGCAGGGCCAGGCAGGCCGCCAGTTCCTCCCGCAGGGCGGCGGCCAGCCGATCCGCCTGGTCACGGAGATCAGGGACATGGGGGAGCGAACTCGCCCCAGACGAACTTTCTTCCGGGATTCGGAGATTTATGCCGGCGAGTTCAGACCTGACCCTCCAATCGGCGGCAAAAACCTCCACCATCTCCACCATCTGGGTGACCAAGGTCAGGTTGTCGTGCGGGGTACAGGGGTGGGTCACCACCACATGCGGAACGAATTCGCGCAGGGCCTGGACGGTCTCGAGCCGGTTCTCATCGACATTCACGATGACGTGGCTGGGTGCGAGCGTCCGCAGCTTGCGGAGATTGACGTCCTTGGTCCCACCGATCTTTGATATTGCTGACACCGCGGGCGCGGGATGAATGCAAAAACCGGTGCGGCCGACCACCCAAGGCCCCAGTCCGAGGGCGAACAGCAGTTCAGTCACCGACGGGACCAGCGAGACGATGCGCAGCCCCGGCGCGTGGGGAGCGGGCAGGGGCGGCGGGCGCTGCGGGGCGATGGGCGTCACCTTGTGCGATTGGGGTGCGGGTTCACCCGCATAGTGGAAAACACCGAGCGGCGGCGGGGGGTCTCGGGAGCCGGTTTTGCCCCGATGTAAAGCCGGAGGCGAGGAATTTCCAGCGCCTCCGACACTGCTCGGGGTTTGCGCGCATAAGCCGAAAAACAACAACCGGCTTGACGCGTTGCGAACCGCCAATCCTGTCACACATAATCGGATCGCCTGAATGCAGCGCCTTCGTATGAGTGGTTCACGATGGGTTGAAGCAGCACATTGGGTTATTTGGTTTTGAAAGGGCTTCCCCCATGGGAAACAAGCTATACGTGGGCAACCTCGCTTACAGCGTGCGAGATGAGTCGCTCCAGGAGGCATTCTCGCAATTCGGCACCGTCATCTCCGCCAAGGTCATGATGGACCGCGAGACCGGCCGTTCCAAGGGCTTCGGCTTCGTGGAAATGTCGACCGACGACGAAGCGCAATCCGCCATCAACGGCATGAACGGTCAGGCCCTGGAAGGCCGCGCGATCGTGGTCAACGTGGCTCGTCCGCGTGAAGACCGTCCGGGCGGCGGTGGTGGCTTCGGCGGCGGCGGTGGCCGCGGCGGCTTCGGTGGCG
>NZ_PEOG01000085.1 GCF_002761755.1 Roseateles chitinivorans | reverse complement strand
GGCCGGCGGGGCGGCGTCGGGCTGGACCGAGTCCGGCGCGGGCGCGGCGCCGCGGGGCGCCTGCGCACCGCCGGGGCGGGGCTTGATGAAGGTGCGCTGATCGTCGAAGCCTGCGAACGGATCGTTGAGCGCGGAGGGGTCCATGCCGGCTCCCGGAGGTTGCTTGTCTTGTCGATGGAAGGGCTGAGGAGCGGGGACCAGGCCCGGCATGACGCCGCGCGGGGCGGCTATTGCCGGATGGCCCAGAGCTCAAGCTCCAGTCCGGGGAAATCGCCGGCCACGTGCAGCGCCAGGCTGCCGCTGCGTTCGAGCTGTTTCCAGAGCTCGCCGCCGCGGTCCAGCTCGAAGTAATGGAAGCCCGCGTGGAACGGCAGCTGGCGCGGCGCCACCGGCAGCGCGCGCAGGCCGATGCCCGGCAGTTGCAGGTTGACCAGGTCGCGGATGCGGTCCACCGGGCCCAGCTTGGACTGCGCCGGGAAGCGCTGACGCAGCTGCTCGGCCGAGACCTGCGCGTTGACCGCGATGACGAAGCTGGCGCTGCGCAGCAGGTCGGCATCGGGCACGACGGCAGTGCGCACGCCATGGGTGCGCTCGGTCAGGTCGATCTGCAGCGCGTTGCGCTCCAGCACCACGCTGAGCATGCGGCGCAGGTCCTCCAGCAGCGGTGCGAAGCTGCCGCGCAGGTCGTCATGGCGGTACAGCGGGTATTCGGGCGCCAGCCGCGTGTCGCTGACGAAGGTGGCCAGGTCGCCGGCCAGTTGCAGGCAGTCGCGGTGCAGCAGTTCCGGATGGACATGCGGCGACTCGGCATGCTGGCGGAACAGCGGGTCGGCGCGGTTCAGCGCCTGCAGCATCAGGAAGTCGGCCAGTTCGGAGACGCCATTGCCCAGCTGCCCCATCCGCGAGGACAGCAGCTGCGCGCGCTGCCGCACCAGCCCGTGCAGCAGCGAGGCCATCGCGGACAGGTGGCCGCTGGCGTCGATGCGGGTCTGTGGCGGGATGTAGCTGCGGTCCAGCACCAGCTGCTGGTCGGCGCGGCGCTCGGCCACGCGGGCCACGCCCAGCGCGGCATAGGCGTCGTTGAGCTCGCGCGCCGGCAGCAGCCGCAGCGTGAGCGCGCCGGTCTGGACCGGTTCGGGCTCATCGCCAGCGCTGGTCTGGTCGCGCAGGTCCTGGTCGACGACGTGGTAGCGGTGCAGCTCGCCGGCATCGTGGCCGTTGAACGCGACCTGGTCGGTGCCCGGGCGGGCGATCGGCGCGGCCAGCACGATCATGTCGCCCTTGAGGTCGGCGGGCACCTCCAGCGGCGCCATCGCGGCGTCCGCCTGTGGGATCTGGAAGGGCGTGCCGTCGGGCAGGATGCCGCTGGCCCGGGCGATGCCCAGCCGGCCGACGCTCAGCAGCGCCTCGTCCAGCACCAGCTCGGTGAAGCCCCAGCCATGCGGCGCCAGCGCGCGGGCGCGGCTGTCGACCAGATGTTCGAGGTAGCGGGTTTCCTGCTGGAAATGGTGGGGCAGCAGGAACATGCCCTGCGTCCAGATGACCTTGCTGTGCCAGCTCACGGCTGCTTGACCGAGGCGCTGACCGACAGCTCGTCGGCCTGGATGAGGACTTCCTGCTTCTTGCCGGCGATCACCGGGACCACCGCGCGCCAGCGCGCGTGCTCCAGATCTCGGTAGGCGCCGAAGACGGCGATGAAGCGGGTCTCCGGCGACAGCGTCTTCTTGGCGATCGGCCGGGATTCACCGGGCTGGAGGGTCATTTCCTCGCGGGCGACCATCTCGGCGCCCAGTTCGGCCTGGTCCTTCTGGTACAGGCTGATGAAGTCGGCGGCGTTGAAGGCGTTGGCCGACTTCAGCTCGTAGACGCGCACCAGCAGCGGGGAGGGGCGCTTGTTGACGCTGGGATTGAGCTGCGCCGACGCCTGGATGCTGCCGCGCACCTCGGTGGGCTTGGGCGAGCTGGAGAAGGGATTGAGCTTGTCGATCGACGAGCAGCCTCCCAGCAGGCCGAGCGCGCCCAGCGCCAGCAGCGTTCCTGTGACGCCGCGACGAGCGGCGCGCATGTATCCGTGGTGTCCCGAACGAGGCGTGAGCATCTGGCTGTCCTTCTTGACCGGAAGAAAGGATAGCCAGCGGGGGAGCCGCGGCCTCGTGACTTAGGTAATCGCCGCAGGAGAAGGTGCCGGGCACCCGTGACCCGAAAAGGGCGGGCTCAGGCCGCCCCGCGCAGGCGGAACTGGCTGACCAGCCGGGCCAGTTGCTGCGCCTGGCTGTTCAGGCTCTCGGCGGCGGCGGCGCTCTGTTCCACCAGCGCCGCGTTCTGCTGGGTCACCTGGTCCAGATGGGAGACCGCGCCGCCGACCTGCTGGATGCCGCCGTTCTGCTCCTGTGTCGCGGCGGAGATCTCGCGGATCAGCGTGTCGACCTGGCCGACCTGGGCGACGACGCGCTGCATCACCTCGCCGGCGCCTTCCGCCTGGCGGGCGCCGGTATCGACGCGGTCGACGCTGGCCTGGATCAGGCCCTTGATCTCCCGGGCGGCGCCGGCCGAGCGCTGCGCCAGCGCGCGCACCTCGGAGGCGACGACGGCGAAGCCGCGCCCCTGCTCGCCGGCCCGGGCGGCCTCCACGGCGGCATTCAGCGCCAGGATGTTGGTCTGGAAGGCGATCGAATCGATGACGCCGATGATGTCCTCGATGCGCCGCGAGGCGTCGCTGATGCCCTGCATCGTCCGGACCAGCTCGCCGACGGCCTGGCCGCCTTCGCTGGCCGCGCCGGAGGCATCCGCCGCCATGCGGCTGGCCTCGCCGGCCGAAGCGGCGCTCTGGGACACCGAGCTGGTCAGCTGTTCCATCGAGGCGGCCGTCTGCTGCAGGCTGCTGGCCTGGCTTTCGGTGCGGGTGCTCAGGTCGGCGTTGCCCTGGGCGATCTCGCGCGACCCGGTGGCGATGCTCTCGCTGCTGTCGCGCACCTGGCCGACCAGGGCGCCGAGTTGGCCCACCATCCGCGCCATCGCCCGCAGCAGGTCGGCGGGCTCGTCGCGGCCCTCGGCGCGGATGTCGACGGTCAGGTCGCCGCTGGCCACGTCCTCGGTCGCCTTGACCGCCTCGGCGATCGGCGAGGTGATCGAGCGCGTCACCTGCCAGGCCAGCGCGATGCCCACGCCCAGCGCCGCGGCGACGACCAGCAGGGTGATCAGCCGGCCGTTGTCGTAGGACTCGGCCGCGGCCCGGGCGGCCAGGTCGCCGCCGGTCCGGTTGAAGTCGATGTCCTTGGCGATCGCCGCCGACACGGCCAGGAACAGCGTCGTCGTCCGACCGGTCGCCAGTTGACGCGCGGTCGAGTGCTCGGCCTCGCCGGCGCCTGCCACCCGCAGCAGCTCGGCGTCGGCGGCCAGGTAGGCCGTCCAGGCCGCGCGGATCTCCTGGTAGAGCGCGCGTTCGGCGCTGCCGGTGATGCTGGTCTCATAGGCCTTGGCGGCTTCCTCGAAGGCACGCAGCGCGCCTTCGCGGTCCCGGCTGCTGGCGGCGCGGGCGGTCTCGTCGGTGACCAGGGCCGCGCGCAGCGACTGCCGGCGGGCGAGGTTGGCCGCGTCGTGCATCGCGGCCAGCCGGGTCACGCTGGGCAGCCAGTTGCCGTTCAGGTCCCGGACGTTCTCATTGATCCGGGCCATCTGCAGCATCCCGAACCAGGCGCTGAAGCAGAGCAGGGCAAGGACCGCCGCGAAGGCCAGCGCCAGACGCTTGCCGATCCGGAAATTGCGAAGCAAGGCCATGGGAAGCTCCCGGAAACGTTGCTTGGGACCTTTTCCCCGGGGCAGGCCGGATGCCTGGGCGCGCGCGCCGTCATGCTCGCTTCCCCTGGCTGACAGCGTTGTCATGGTGTCGTATGCTCCGCGCCCACAAGAAGGAGACAAGTCGATGAGCGCAGATCTTTCCCGGATCCCCGGGGGCGGCACGCCGTCCGGCCCGGCCGAGGCCGTGGCGGAACCGCTGTCGGGCAACGATCCGGGTGCGGCGGCCCAGGCGCGGCCGGCGCGCCATCCGCTGACCTGGGTGCCGTCGCTCTACCTGGCGATGGGGCTGCCGAACGTGCTGGTCGGCGCGGTGGCGGCGATCCTCTACAAGAACCTGGGCGTGTCCAACGAGGACATCGCGCTCTACACCTCGCAGATGTACCTGCCGTGGGTGCTCAAGCCGCTGTGGTCGCCGTTGCTGGAGCCTTACCGGACCAAGCGCTGGTGGGTCATCACGATGCAGTTCCTGATGATGGCGTCGCTGGGCGCGGTCGCGTTCTGCCTGCCGCTGGACGGCTTCTTCCGGGCCTCGCTGGCCTTCTTCTGGATCACCGGCTTCGCCTCCGCGACGCAGGACATCGTCGCCGACGGCGTCTTCATGACCACCATGCCGCCCCGTGAGCAGGCCAGCTATGCCGGCCTTCAGGGCATGTGCTGGAACCTGGGCGCGGTGGTGGCCTCCGGGTTGCTGGTGTCGTTGACCGGCTGGCTGCATGCGACGCTGCACTGGACCTGGGTGCAGTGCTGGATGGCGGTGATGCTGGGGGCGGCGGCCATGATGGGCGGCTTCGGACTGTGGCACCTGCGGGTGCTGCCGCCGGGGGCGCCGGCCGCGGTCCACGGTCAGGACCTGGGCAGCGCGATGCTGTCGCTGCGGCAGTCCTGGGCGACGCTGTTCCAGAAGCCGTCGATCTGGATGATGCTGGCGGTGGTCTTCTTCTACCGCTTCGGCGAAGGCTTCATCGAGAAGTTCGGCCCGCTGTTCCTGCTCGATCCGCGCAGCGTGGGCGGCCTCGGCCTGGACAACGGCGCGCTGGGGCACATCTACGGCACGGCGGGCACGGTGGCCTTCATCGCGGGCGCCTTCCTGGGCGGCTTCATCGCCGCGAAGATGACGCTGCGGCGGTCCTTCCTGCTGCTGGCGATCTCGCTCAACCTGCCGCACCTGACCTATTACTACCTGAGCCACGCGATGCCGACCGACCTGTGGTGGATCGGCGCCGTCGTCGCCATCGAGAAGTTCGGCTTCGGCATGGGCTCCGTCGGCCACATGCTGTACATGATGCAGCAGATCGCACCGGGGCCCTTCAAGATGACCCACTACGCGATGGCCACCGGCGTGATGGCGATGACCAAGTGGGCCACCGGCAGCGTCAGCGGCTGGCTGTTCGCCGGCGTCGGCCAGCATTACGCGAGCTTCTTCGGCTGGGTGCTGGTGTTCTCGATCCCGCCGATCGTGCTGGCCTGGCTGGCGCCGTTCCCGATTCGTGCCGGTCACGATGGCGAGGCCGACGGCGCGCCAGCCGGCGGGCACTGACGGCCTGCTTGCCGCCTCATTGCCGGCTCACTGCCGGCCGAGCGTGTCCAGCGGGATCTTCAGGTAGCGGACGCCGTTGTCCTCCGCCGGCGGCAGGTGGCCGGCGCGGATGTTGACCTGGATCGACGGCAGGATCAGCGCCGGCACCTCGAGCCGCGCATCGCGGCCCTGGCGCAGCGCGACGAACTCTGCTTCGCTCACGCCGTCGTGCACATGCAGGTTGGCGCGGCGCTGCTCCGCCACTGTCGTCTCCCAGGCCGGCGCGCGGCCTTCGGGCGGGTAGTCGTGGCAGACGAAGAGCCGGGTCGACGGCGGCAGCGCGAGCAGCCGCCGGATCGAGCGGTACAGCGTCGCCGCGTCGCCGCCGGGGAAGTCGGCGCGCGCGGTGCCGACATCCGGCATGAACAGCGTGTCGCCGACGAAGACGGCGTCCCCGATGCGATAGGCGACGCAGGCCGGCGTGTGGCCCGGGACGCTGATCGCCTCGGCCTCGAGCCCACCGATGTGGAAGGTCTCGCCGTCGCGGAACAGGTGATCGAACTGGCGACCGTCGGGCAGGAAGTCGCGCTCCAGGTTGTAGAGCTTGCGGAAGACCGCCTGCACCTCGCGGATGTGCTCGCCGATGGCGATGCGGCCGCCGACCCGCGCCTGCAGGTGGCGCGCGGCGGAGAGGTGGTCGGCATGGGCATGGGTCTCGAGGATCCACTGCACGGCGAGGCCGGCTTCGGCGATGTGCGCCAGCAGGCGATCGGCCTGGGTGGTGGCGGTGCGGCCGGACTTGAAGTCGAAGTCCAGCACCGGGTCGACGATGGCCGCCTGGCGGGTCGCGGGATCGGCCAGCAGGTAGCTGACGGTGCCGGTCTGGGGATCGTGGAAGGCCTGGATCGACAGGCCGGAGGAGGCGTGGCTCATGGCCGGGGCGCTCTCGGCTGGTGGGTGTGCCGGGCACTATACCGAGCGGCGGCCTGACGCCGCCTCCCCTGGGCCGGCGGATTGACGGCCCAGGGGCGAGGCCGGCTCAGGGCACGCCGGTCCGGCGCTTGCGCGTGCCGCCGCCGCTGGTGATGGCGGTGCACTGCAACGGATGGCGGACCTCATGGGCCATGCCGCCGAGCAGGAAGAGCAGGGCGAGGACCAGGCGCTTCATGGTGGACTCCCCGCTCGGCCGTCAGACCAGTTCCAGTCCGACGTTCATGTTGCCGCGCGTCATCTTGGAGTACGGGCAGGTGTCGTGGGCGCGCTTGATCAGCTCGTAGGCCTTGTCGCGCGGCAGGCCGGGCACGTGGATGCGCAGCCGGCCGCTCAGGAAGTAGCCGTCGGCGCCGCGGTTGAGGTCGACGATGGCCTCGACATCGGTCTCCGGGGGCAGGCGCACGCCGATCGCCTGGGCGGCCAGGCGCATCGCGCCGATGAAGCAGGCGGACCAGCCGACACCGAAGAGCTGTTCCGGATTGGTCCCGGGGCGCGACGACCCGGGCGCCCCGAGTTGCACATCGAGACGGCCGTCGTCGGATGTGCCGCGACCGTCGCGGCCGCCGGTGGTGCGGGTGTGGGCGGTGTAGAGGACCTGGATGTGATCGGTGGTGGGGGACATGTCGGACTCCTTTGAAGGCAGCGTCATCTGCTGCGTGGTCCGCATTGCATCGGGCCGATGTATCGCCGGTGTGTGACCGCCGCGGCGAATTGGCGCGGCGCGTGTCGCGACGGGGGGCGGACACACTGGCATACAAAGCGGGGCGATGTCGTCGGTCCGTGACGGCGCGTGGCGACATGTGGCGGCTGGGCCCTGCGCCGTGACGACGGGTGCCTGTCGGTGAGCCTGTGTGACGGCTCCGTTGGGATGCTGTGAAGCCTGGTGCGTGCAACGCCAAGTCGTTGTGCCGTCTTGCTTGGGGAGGGGTTTTCTTAAGCATTCCCTAACCCGGCGGGCGCACCTTACGCCCAGGGCAACACATTGTTTGACGCAATCGGCCCGACCCGCTCCGCGGCCCACGGCGACGCCTTGAAGAAGACGCCACCGGCGCGGAGCCCGCCGGACCGCAGGAGATGCACATGAGCAAGTCCACCCCGATCCTCGCCATGGTGGCCGCCTTCGCGGCGGCGTCGGCCCAGGCCGCGACCGATCCTGACGACATGGCGCGCCGATCGGAGCGCCGCGCGATGGTCCACCAGCAACTGCGCGCCGTGCAGGTCGAGCTCTACTGCGACCACCAGGACAACGCGATGCACCTGTTGCGCGACGCCCGTCGCCAACTGATGGCCCAGCGCGACCCCGCCAGCGCCGCCGAGTTGCGCCAGCTGGAGAAGCTCAGCTGGCTCGTCCGCCACGGCGACACCGTCGAGGCGATCGCGACGATCGACGCAGCGCGCGGCGATCTCGCCTGAATGCCGATTCATCGTCCTCGGCTTTCCTCGAGGCAGCCGCCGTCCGGCTGGGCAACGCCCAGGCCGGCAACGGCTGACCTCCATCTGTCTCGATTCGATTCCGTCCGACTCTCGTAAGCGGTTCACATCACTGGAACCGCTCAAAACGGGCGGTCCCTTCAAAACGCCCCCTTCGGCCTCGCCCTAGCATCGACGTCTTCAACAGCACGTGCGGCGGCGATGACTCCGGAAATGCTGGCGTTCTGGCTGGCGGGCATATTGCCTCCCAGCTCCAGTTGGATCCTCAATCTCGCGATTCGTGGACCGGCTTGCCTGAGGACCTCTGGTGCCGACTGGGCATTGCTGCTGCTCGCGTTCGACGGCGCGGTGGCGATCACCTGGCCGGGGATCCTCTGCAACATCCCGAATGAAGCGGGGAGGGCCTTCCTTCCGTCATTGGCCCCATCGCTGGTTTTCGTGTCGCTGGTGATCTGGATCGTGATCGTCCAATGGTGCGAGCCGTTGCTCGTCAACACGCGCCGGACGGCCCAGCTTCTGGCGCATCGCGAGCGGCGCGGGCGCCTGGGCCCTCGTGGTGTTGAACGTCTTCGGGCACTACTACTTGCTGATCAGGGGTTTCCATGTGGACTGAATTCCTTCTCAATTGCGCCGCGGCCTTCGTGTTCTTCCTCGCCTTCTTCCTGACCGTCTACTACATCGCCTACAGGAAGGGCGTCTTCGATGCGCCCGACCCACCGGACGGGTCGTCCCCGGAAGGCGGCTGACGAGCCCGGCGACCGGGCGCCGCGGTGCGCCGGATCGGCATGTGGAAAGACACTAGCCGGCACCGCAGGTCGGCGCGCTAGCATCGCGCGCCATGCGGATCCTCCTGGTCGAAGACGAGAAGCCCCTGGCCGACTGGCTGGTGAAGGCGCTCGGGCAGAACGATTTCGTCGTCGACTGGGTCGACGACGGCCGGCTCGTGCTGGGCCAGCTCGGCGCCACCCGCTACGACGCGATGATCCTCGACCTGGGCCTGCCCGGCCTGGGCGGTCATGAGGTCCTCGCCCGCCTGCGCCACGCGGATTCCCGCGTGCCGGTGCTGGTGCTGACCGCGCGCGACTCGCTGATGGAGCGCGTCAGCACGCTGCACGAGGGCGCCGACGACTTCCTTGCCAAGCCCTTCGAGCTCCAGGAGCTCGAGGCCCGCCTGGTCGCGCTGATCCGCCGTTCCCGGGGACGCGACCAGCCGCGCTTCGCCTGCGGCCCGCTGGTTTACGACGCCGCCTCCAAGCTGTTCACCCTGGACCGCGAACCGCTGTCGCTGTCTCCCCGCGAGCACGCGGTGCTGCGCACGCTGATCCAGCACAGCGGCGAGCCGATGTCCAAGCAGGAGATCCTCGAGCGCCTGTTCTCCGACGAGCACGACATCCGGCCCGAGGCCGTCGAGGTGCTCGTGCACCGGCTGCGCCGCCGGATCGAATCCGGCAAGGTGCGCATCACCACGCTGCGCGGCCTGGGCTACGTGCTGGAAGCCCCATGACCGCGCCAGCGTCGGGCGCGCGAGGGCTTGCCCGCCTGATGCCCCTGCTGCCGTCCCTGCCGGCCCGCTGGCACCGCTTCAGCGTCCGCCGCACGCTGCTGGCGCTGGTGCTGCCGGTCATGCTGGCCGCCGTCGGCGTCGAGCTGGCGCTGACCTGGGGCACGGCGCTGCAGGCGGCGAACTCGGCCTATGACCGCTCGCTGCTCGGCGCGATCAAGGCGATCGAAAGCAATGTCTCGACCGAGACCGGCGGCCTGTCGGTGGAGATGCCTTATCGCCTGCTCGAGTTCTTCGAGCTGACCGCCAGCGGCCAGGTGTATTTCCGCGTCAGCACCGAGGATGGTCTGGTCGAGGTCGGGAACGCCGGTTTGCCGCTGCCGGCGCAGCCGCTCAAGAGCGGGGTACCGCGCTTCATCGATGCCGAGTACTTCGGCGAGCCGGTGCGCATCGGCGCCTGGGCGCGCGAGCTGGATCCGGAGCGGCCCGGCCGCCGGATGATCATCCAGGTCGCCGAGAGCACGAACTCGCGCAACGCCTTCTCGCGCGCGCTGCTGATCCAGGCGATGTGGCGCGACCTGCTGACGGTGTCCGTCGTCGCCGGCACGCTGGCACTGGTGATCGGCTGGGCGCTGCGGCCGCTGGACCGCCTGCGGCGCGAGGTCGAGGCCCGCGCCGACGACGACCTGTCGCCGGTCGACGAGACCCAGGTGCCCGCCGACGCGGCGCCGCTGGTGCGCGCGATCAACCACCACCTGGCCCGGCAACGGGAGCTGATCGACGGCCGCCGGCGTTTCGTCGACGACGCCTCGCACCAGCTGCGCACGCCGCTGGCCACGCTGGCGACCATGGTCGGCTATGCGCGGCGCGAGCACGATCCCGAGCGCATCGCCGAGGCGCTGGAAGCGCTCAAGGGCCAGATCGACGACACGGTGCGCCGCACCAACCAGATGCTGGCGCTGGCCCGGGCCGACACCGCGCCGGTGGTGATGGCGCCACTGGCGCTGGATCGCCTGGCCGACCGCTGCGCGCGCGAATCCTGGCCGCTGGCGCGTGAGCAGGGCATCGACCTGGGCTTCGAGTGCGGCCAGGCCGACCTCGTCGTGCTCGGCCACGAGGGCCAGTTGCGCGAGGCGCTGCTGAACCTGCTGCACAACGCGCTGCGCTACACGCCGCGCGGCGGGCAGGTGACGTTGGAGGTCGGCGTCCAGGGGGCGATGGCGGTGATCCGCGTCGTCGACGACGGCCCCGGCATTCCCGCCGACGAGCGGCCGCGGGCCGGCGAGCGATTCTTCCGCGGCAGCAATGTCGACCTGCCGGGCTCGGGCCTGGGCCTGGCGATCGTGCGCGCGATCGCCCGGCGTCACCTGGGCGACATGGACGTGACCGCCGCCCGCCTGGACGCGGAAGGCCTGGAGCGCGGTACCACCGTGACCCTGCGGCTTCCGCTGCCGCCGGCGTCGGAAATTCCTGTCACGCTGAAAGCCGGCTGAAAGCGCCGCTTTCCTAGAGTCGGCTGCAAGCAGGTGGCGGGCGACCGCGCGGGCCTGCCGGCGCAGCGAGCACCTCGCGAGCCCGGCGACCGACGGCGACACAGATCACCGCAGGAGACAAGATGCGATCGACCCCGATGTTGCAGGCGGGCCGGCGTTGGGCGGCCGCGCTGCTGATGGCCGCCGGCATGGCGGCCGGGACCGGCGCGATGGCGCAGGCGCCTCGCGCCGTGCCGCCGTTGTCCGCCTTGCCGGTCGGCGACGCCGCGCCGGAATGCATCGCGCCGGCCAAGCCCGGCGGCGGCTTCGACCAGAGCTGCAAGCTCGCGCAGGCCGCGTTCCAGCAGGCCGGGCTGACCAGGACGCCGATGCGCATCACCTACCTGCCGGGCGGCGTCGGTGCGATCGCCTTCGACCAGATCGTCACCCGGCGGCCCGCCGAGCCGCAGACGCTGGTGGCCTTCTCGAGCGGCTCGCTGCTCAACCTCTCCAACGGCCGCTTCGGCAAGCGCGGCATCGGCGACGTGCGCTGGATCGCCGCCGTCGGCATCGACTACGGCGTGGTGCTGGTCGGCCGGCAGGCCCCGTGGAAGACGCTGCCGGAGCTGCTGGCCGCGCTCAAGGCGGACCCGGGACGGATCAGCTTCGCCGCGGGCGGCACCATTGGCAGCCAGGACTGGGTCAAGTCCGCGCTCGTCGCCGGGGCCGCCGGCGTCGACCACAAGTCGATGCGCTTCGTCGCCTTCGAGGGCGGCGGCGAGGCCAGCGCCGCGCTCAAGGGCGGGCATGTGCAGGTCTACATGGGCGACGTGTCCGAGGTCTTCGACAAGCTCGCGCCCGGGGGCCCCTTCCGCGTGCTGGCGGTGCTCGCCGAGCAGCGCCTGCCCGGGCCGCTGGCCGGCGTGCCGACGGCGCGGGAGCAGGGCGTGGACATCGTCTGGCCCGCGATCCGCGGCTTCTATGTCGGCCCGCAGGTGTCGGACAGCGCCGTCGCCGCCTGGACGAGCACCTTCGACCAGCTGATGGCCACGCCGGCCTTCCATGAACTCCGCGCACGCCACGGGCTGTTCCCGCTGGCCCTGACCGGCCCGGCGCTGCGCGCCTTCATCGACCGCCAGAACCGCCAGTACGCCGAGCTGGCGACCCGCTTCGGCCTGCGGCGCTGAGCCGCCGAGCCGCCCGCCGACCCTTTGCCTTTCCCGATTCCCATCAACGACAACGAGGAGACCTCTTGAAAACGACCCGCACCTTTCGATTGAACGCCCTGTGCGCCGGCCTGCTGGCGCTGTGCGCCGCGCCGGCCGCCTTCGCCCAGAGCAGCGTCACCGTCTACGGCATCGCCGACGTGCTGCTGGAATACCGCGACCACATGAACGCGGCCGGCGACCACCGCTTCGGCGTCACCTCCGGCGGCATGAACACCTCCCGCTGGGGCCTGCGCGGCAGCGAGGACCTGGGCGGCGGCCTGAAGGCCGTGTTCCAGCTCGAAGCCGAGATCGGCATGGATACCGGCGCGGCGGGGTCGTCGTTCTGGGGACGCCAGGCCAATGTCGGTTTGGATGGCGACTTCGGACGCGTGATCGTCGGCCGCTCGTACTCGACGACCTACGACTTCATGCTGCCGTTCGACCCGATGGGCTATGCGCCGTTCTACTCCTGGGCCACCTCCGGCGGCCAGATCGCGTCGCTGCCGCGCAAGGACGGCATGGTCACCGGCGTGTCCAACCTGATCAAGTACCAGGGGACCTTCGGCCCGGTGAAGGTCGGCGCCAGCTATGCGCTGGGCGAGGTGGCCGGCTCGGATTCGGCGGGGCGCTTCTTCTCGCTGGCGGGCGCGTACACCGCCGGACCGTTCTCCGCGGCGCTGGTGCTGGATCAGCGCAACGCCGCCACCATCGCCGCCAATGGCCGCTACGACAAGGAGAAGGCGCTGCACTGGGGCGTCTCCTATGACTGGAAGCCGGTCAAGCTGTTCCTGGCGCAGCGCGTCTACAAGAAGGAGTTGGCCGCCGGCGGCGCCAACGCCAAGAGCACGATGACCTGGCTGGGCGCGACCTGGCAGGCCACGCCGGCGATCAGCCTGACGCCGGCCGTCTACTTCCAGAACATCTCCAGCGGCGCCAGCGGCACCGACGACCCGCGCCTCTTCGCGCTGCGCGCCAAGTACGAACTGTCCAAGCGCACCAGCCTGTACGCGGTGGCCTCGACCGCCAAGTCCGGCGACGGCGGCGTGGTCAGCGTCTCCCGCGATGACAACGGCTTCGCCGATTCGCAGTCCAGCGTCGGCCTGGGCATCCAGCACCGGTTCTGAACGGTCGCATGACCGGTCCTCGGACCGCTCGAGGCCATCCCGCGCTGCCCTGAGGAGGCGGGATGGCCGGCCCGACGGAACCCGCCGGCGACCACGCCTCAGGCGGGCGACGGAGCCTGGCCCGGCAGCAGGCCTTCGCCGCGCAGCCGTGCCAGCACATCGAAGAGCAGGTCGCTGCGGACGCCGTAGGCGGCGCGCGGCGAGTTCACGAACCCGGACGCATTGAGCACCAGGTTCGTCCCGTCCACGCCGTCGAGCTGGACATTCGGCGCTGGCGCGGCGAGCACCCCGGGATGCGCCGCGAACGAGGCCAGCACCAGCGCCTTGACCCGGTCGATGTCGGTGGCCAGCGGCATCGGCAGCTTGAACTGCACCATGCCCAGCGACTCGCCGTAGGTGACGTTGCGGACGATCTTGGTGATGAACTCCGAGTTCGGGACGATGACCGTCGAGCGGTCGCCCATCTGGATCTCGGTCGAACGCACGCTGATGCGACGGATGTCGCCCTCGACGCCGGAGAGCGAGACCCAGTCCCCCACCTTCACCGGCCGCTCGGCCAGCAGGATCAGGCCGGAAACGAAGTTCTGCACGATGGACTGCAAGCCGAAGCCGATGCCCACCGACAGCGCGCTGGCCACCCAGGCCACGCTCTGCAGGCTGAACTCCATCGCGGTCAGCGACGCGGCGATGGCGATGACCGTGCCCATGTAGCCGAACAGCGTCGTCGCGGACGAGCGCATGCCCGCGTCCATGCGGGTGGTCGGCATGTAGCGCGTCGACAGCCAGCCCTTGAGCAGCCGCACCGCGCCCAGGCCCAGCACCAGCACCGCCAGGCCCTGCAGCAGTTCCAGCGGCCGCAGCGTCAGGCCGCCGATCGCCAGGCCATCCGCCACCTTGCCGGACCGCCGCACCAGGTCGAGCGGCCCCTCGCCATAAGGCGCCAGGAGCAGCAGCAGCGCCAGGAAGGCGATCGCGATGCGGCACAGGCCGGAGAGCAGCAGGGCGGTCTGCTCGCGGGTGCGCGGCGGCGCCGGTGTCTCGTCGGGCGCCGCGGGCGGCTTGCCGTCGGGTTTCGGCACCGCCGGCAGCGGCGCCAGCAGCGTCATGAACAGGTCGTCGACCAGCACGCTCGCCAGGTAGGCGCCGCCCAGCACGATGAGCGCCCAGACGAACTGGTTCATCGCGAACACGGCCAGCGAGACGAAGCCCAGCAGCAGCGCCAGCACCGCGCCGGTCAGCAGCAGCCACACGCCGGCGCGCAGCACCGGCAGCCACAGCGGGCGGATGGCCGGAGCCTCCGGCCGCGGGGTGGCCTCGGCCTCCTTCGCGGCGGCGGCGTCCCCGGCCGAGCCGCGCCGCGGCAACTGCCGCACCGCCAGCGCCAGCACCGCGACGAAGCTCAATGCCGCCAGCGCATGCGCGGCGCCGGTCCAGGCCAGGCTGATCTCCAGCGTCGCCGCGGTGCGGGACGTCAACCAGCCCAGCATCGCCGTGGCGGCCAGCGTGTGCGGGAACCAGGCCAGGCGAGTGGCCGTCGCATCCGGCGCCGGCAGCAGGCGCCAGGACGGTTTGCGCGGCATCAGCGCGGCGGCGCCCAGGCCGGCCACGAAGCCGCCGAACCAGACGATGGCCTCGAGGGTGTCCAGCCAGCCCGCCAGCACCGGCGTCACCGATCCTTCGGCGCCGAGCGTCAGCACCAGCCCGTGCACGATCAGGCCCGGTCGCAGGGTGCGCAGCGTCACCAGGCTGACGGCATACAGCGAGCGCCGCAGCCGGCCCGGCGGCACGCGGGTCGCGCACAGGTGGGCGATCAGGCGCAGCAGCGCATGGGTGAGGACCAGCACCAGGGCCGCGCCGACCGCCAGGATCAGCCAGCCCTGGGAGGGCACCGCGTTCCACAGCGCGACCAGCGGTTGCCAGAAGGCCCGCACCCGCGCCAGGTCGCCCGGCCCCTCGCGGGCGAGTCCGGTCCAGAAGCCCGACTGCAGCGGGGAGGGCACGCGCTCGCCCAGCCGCGCCCCGAGCTGCATCCGGCGGTTCTGCTCGGCACCCGCGATCGCCTGCCCGGCCTCCACCGCGGTGAGCTTGGCCAGCTTGACCTGCGCGTCGGCGCCGGCGATCTCACGGGCCAGCTGGGCTCGCTGGGCGGCCAGCTCGGGCGGTTCCTTCGCACCGGCCGGCGCGTCGCCCAGCTGTGCCAGGCGCGCCCGGGCATCGGTCAGTCGCGGCTCCAGCGCCGCCGACGCCTCCTCGGCCCGCGACTGCACCGACAGCGCCTGCTTGCGGAACTCCTGCAGGTCGGCCTCGTCGTCCAGCCCCTTGTCCTGCTGCCGCAGCAGCGCCGCCAGGTCCTTGCGCGCGGCCTCCAGCACCTTGTCGGGATCGACCGGCGCGGTCGGCGCCTCCTGCGCCCAGGCCGCCGACGCCATCGCCAGCAGACACACCATCCCGGTCGCGAGCAGCCGCGACCACCATCCGGTCAATACCGTCATCCCGATCCATCTCATCAGCGCAGGTGCCGCCCGCAGGGCAATCGGCTTGCCCGGTCCGGACGCGCGCCACCGGACTTTGGTCACTGGTTCCGCCCCGGGGCGCGGCTAGCCTGCGGGCTGCTTCGAAAGGGAGACAAGCATGCACCTGCTGCGAATCAATGCGGACTGGGCCCGGCAAATCGCGACACTGCGCGACGCCGTCACCGAGGAGACCCACCTGATCCGCTTCGACAACGGCTTCTACCGCATCTGCCGGCCCGGCCATGGGCAGTTCCAGGTGCTGATCAAGCCGGGCGACGACAAGACCGGCAATGCGCCGGGCGTGCGGCTGACGCTCCAGGAGAAAGATCTCTACGTGGCCGACATCGACGGCCGCCGCTTCGAGCGCTATGCCAGCACGCTGGACCAGATGCAGCCGACGGCCAGCGGGCTGGACGCGGCCGTGCGGCGGCTGCCGCAGGCCAATGGGGAGGAACTGTTCCGGCTGCAGTCGCTGATCGTCTTCTGCATCGCCGAGTCGCTGCGCAGCGACCAGATCGCCACCGCCGTCGGGCAGATGATCCTCAGCTCCACCGCCGGTCTGCTGGGCGTCGGACCGACGCTGCCCACGCCGCGCCTGCTCGAGCAGGCGCGCTGCTGGGGGCAGGCGAGCAATGCCGTCCATGCGGCGCTCTCGCCGGAGGCGCGCGCCATCGTCGTCAAGCGCCGGACGGAGCTGACGCCGCAGCAGCGGCAGTTCAGCGAGCGCGTGGACATGGGGCGCATCGAGACGGCCTTGCAGGAGCGGGCGAGGGCGGTGAAGGTGCTCAAGCGGCCCGACTGAACCCCGGGACTTGGGCGATCGCCGCGGCGGCCGGCGCGCTGCCGGCGATCACCGCGAGGTGCACGCCTGGGCGCATCGCGTGTGCATGGCGTGCGCATGGCGTGCAATGGGCTGGCGTGGCGTCGGACTCCCCGCGCCACGCACGTCTGTCTGGCGGGAGCGGGTAGAGTCGCCGCCATCGTTCACCCCCGCCCGCCGCCGTCGCGTCCGCCTCGGCCCCGTGGGCGACGCCACGAGGACCCGCCATGACGACGCCTTCCTATCCCGATGTCCGCCTGCTGATCGCCAACGAATGGGTCGATGCGGCCGGCGGCAAGACCCTCGACGTGCGCAACCCGGCCACCGGCGCCGTCATCGGCAAGGTCGCCCATGCCGGCAAGGTGGACCTGGACCGCGCGCTCGAAGCCGCCCGCAAGGGCTTCGAGGCCTGGCGCCAGATCTCGGCGCATGAGCGCGCCGCCACGATGCGCCGCGCCGCCGCCCTGCTGCGCGAGCGCGCCGGCGACATCGCCCGGCTGCTCACCCAGGAGCAGGGCAAGCCGGTCGCCGAGGCCAAGGTCGAGGTGCTTGCCGGCGCCGACATCATCGAGTGGTTCGCCGACGAAGGCCGCCGCGTCTACGGACGCATCGTGCCGTCGCGCAACCTGGCCGCGCAGCAGCTGGTCCTGAAGGAACCGGTCGGGCCGGTCGCCGCCTTCACGCCGTGGAACTTCCCGGTCAACCAGATCGTGCGCAAGCTCGGCGCGGCCCTGGCCACCGGCTGCTCCTTCCTGGTGAAGGCGCCCGAGGAAACACCTGCATCGCCTGCGGCGCTGCTGCAGACCTTCGTCGACGCCGGCGTGCCGCCGGGAACCGTCGGCCTCGTCTTCGGTGATCCGGCCGAGATCTCGAGCTACCTCATTCCCCACCCGGTCATCCGCAAGGTCACCTTCACCGGATCGACGCCGGTCGGCAAGCAGCTCGCCGCGCTCGCCGGCGCCCACATGAAGCGCGTCACCATGGAGCTGGGCGGGCATGCGCCGGTCATCGTCGCGGAGGACGCGGACGTGGCGCTCGCGGTCAAGGCCGCCGGCGGCGCCAAGTTCCGCAACGCCGGCCAGGTGTGCATCTCGCCGACCCGCTTCCTCGTCCACAACAGCCTGAAGGACGAATTCACCGCGGCGATGGTCAAGCACGCGCAAGGACTCAAGCTCGGCGACGGCCTGGCGGAAGGCACCACCCTCGGCCCGCTGGCCAATGAGCGGCGCGTCGTCGCGATGTCGAAGATCGTCGCCGAGGCGCGGGAACGCGGCGCCAAGATCGCCACCGGCGGGGAGCGCGTCGGGAACGAGGGCAACTTCTTCGCGCCCACCATCCTCGCCGACGTGCCGCTCGATGCCGCCGTGTTCAACGAGGAACCGTTCGGGCCGATCGCGGCGATCCGCGGCTTCGAGACCCTCGAGGAAGCGATCGCCGAGGCGAACCGGCTGCCGTTCGGTCTGGCGGGGTACGCGTTCACCAAGTCCATCAAGAACGCCCACCTGCTGGCGCAGCGGCTCGAGGTCGGCATGCTGTGGGTCAACCAGCCCGCGACGCCGTCGGCGGAAATGCCGTTCGGCGGGGTGAAGGATTCCGGGTACGGCTCCGAAGGCGGCCCCGAGGCGCTGGAGGCATATCTCAATACGAAGGCCGTGTCCTTGCTGGGCGTCTGAGCGTCCCTGGTGAGACCGGCCCGGCGGATGTCCCCGGCGGGCCGGTCGCGCCGTGGGTGCCTCCGCGTCAGGCCACCAGGCGTGGCCACCACACCGTGATCGCGCCCTGCACGCAGATCCAGCCCCAGAGCAGCACCACCGATTCCCGCGTCGCGTGCTGGCGCGGCCGGATCAGGCCGCTGGCGATGCGCACGCCGTAGTACAGCGCCAGCAGCGCCGCCACCACGATCTGCACGCCCTGCAGCGCGTGCAGCGCCGCCAGGGTGCCGGTCCAGGCGTCCAGCGTCGGCGGTCGGTCGGACGGCCAGGCCGACGCCAATCCCGCGTGAAAGGCCCACGCCGCCAGGGCGAAGGCAGGCAGCAGCAACGCGCTTCGCCAGGCCGGCACCGGTGCGCGCCAGGCGCCTCGGCCAGCCGCCGCCACCAGGAGCCAACTGAGCGCGAAGGCGAGGGTCTGCAGCCAGAGCGCAGTTGCCTCGGCCAGCCCGACCCCGGGCGGCGGGCAGACGTCCAGGCGCATCGCGACATGCAGGTGCGCGAACGCCATCGACGCGAAGATCGTCGCCTCCACCACGATCAGGATCACCACCCCCCAGAACGACGGCGACTGCCGGCCCGACGCGCCCAGCGGCAGCAGCACGCCATCCGCGGCCTCGGCCTCTTCGGCGGCCGGCGCGCGATCCGTCTGCCACAGCCAGGCCCAGATCGACACCAGGGTCAGCACCCCGCCCGCGACGGTGCCGCCCACCTGCTTGACGGTCATCAGCAGGAAGAAGGCCGCCGTGCCGATCGCGGCCAGGAAGGGCCACAGGCTGTCGCGGGCCAGCACGATCACCCGCAGCGGGTGCGCCCGGATCGGACTGGTGATCAAGGTCTCCCGGCCGCCGGTGACGGTGCCGGGCAACCAGTGCGCGCCGGCCTCGACCTCCTCATGCAGTTCGGGACGGTGCCACAGCGGCTCGTGGTGCTCGACATGCGGGATGCTGCGGGTTCCGTAGGCCTCGTTCGGCAGCCACTCCAGCGTGGACGAGCGCCAGGGGTCGTTGTGCGCCTGTTCGGGGCCGTGCTGGCTGCGGACGAGGTCGACGAGGAAGAGCAGCACGCCCGCCGCGATCACGACCGCGCCGATCGAGGACAACAGGTTCGGCAGCTCCAGCCCCAGGCCCGCCGGATAGGTGTGGACACGGCGCGGCATGCCCAGCATCCCGGCCAGGTGCATCGGGAAGAAGGTCAGGTGGAAGCCGCCGAAGATGAGCCCGAAGACCCAGCGCCCGACACGCTCCGACAGGGCACGGCCCTTCCAGAGCGGCATCCAGTGGTAGAGCGCCGCGAACATCGGCAGCACCATGCCGCCGATCAACACGTAATGGAAATGGGCGACGACGAAGTAGGTGTCATGGACCTGCCAGTCGATCGGCAGCAGCGCCAGCATCACGCCGGTGAGCCCGCCCAGCACGAAGGTCACCAGGAAGCCGACCAGGAACCAGGTCGCCGTGGTCCACATCAGCCGTCCGCGCCAGAGCGTCCCGATCCACGCGAAGATCTGCAGGGCGCCGGGAATCGCGATCGCGACGCTGAAGATCGACACCAGGCTCAGCCCCAGCCCGCCCAGCCCCGCGGTGAACATGTGGTGCAGCCAGAGCAGGAAGCTGACCGCGCCGATGGCGATCAGCGCCGCGGTGACCGCATGCCGTCCGATCAGCGAGGTCCTCGCCAGCGCCGGCACCATCGTCGACACCAGGCCCGCCGCCGGCAGGAAGATGATGTAGACCTCCGGATGGCCGAAGAACCAGAACAGGTGCTGCCACAGCAGCGGATCGCCGCCCCGCGTCGCGTCGAAGATCGGCCAGTCGAAGGCGCGCTCCAGCTCCAGCAGGGCCGTGCCGGCGATGACCGCCGGAAAGGCCAGCACGATCATCAGGCCCACCACCAGCATCGCCCAGGCATAGACCGGCATGCGGCCCAGGCTCATGCCGGGCGCCCGCGTCATCAAGGTGCCGGTGATCAGCTCGATCGCGCCGGCGATCGCGGAGATCTCGATGAAGCCGATGCCCAGCAGCCAGAAGTCCGCATTCAGGCCCGGCGAGTAGCGCGCCCCGCTCAGCGGCGGATACATGAACCAGCCCGAGTCCGGCGCGAGCTGCCAGAACAGGGTGGCGTAGAAGGCCAGCCCGCCGATCGCGTACATCCAGTAGGAATAGGCGGAGAGCCGCGGAAAGGGCAGGTCGCGCGCGCCCAGCATGTTGGGCAGCAGGAAGACCGCGATCGCCTCCACCATCGGCACGGCGAAGAGGAACATCATCACCGTGCCGTGCATCGTGAACAGCTGCTGGAACAGCGGCGCGTCGATCAGCGTCTGCGACGGTGCGGCCAGCTGCGCCCGCATCAGCAGCGCCAGCACGCCGCCCAGCAGCAGGAAGACGAAGGCGGTGGCGATGTAGAGCTTGCCGATGAAGACGTTGTTGACGCTGGCGACGACGCGCCAGCCGGTCGGCGGCGACCAGGCGGCGCGCAGGCGCGCCAGCTCGCCGTCGGGACGAGGCAGCCGGTTGTCGGGACGCGCGACCTGTGGCGGGGTCGACGAGGGCCGCGAGGCCGGCGGGGGCAACGAGTGCGGCGAGGGCGGCGAAGCCGCGTCGGCGGCGTCCGTCATGGCGTGATGGCCACCAGGGGCCGCTCGGTGCCGGCGCCCGCGGTCGGCGGTCCGGCGAGGTACTCGACCAGCGCATCGACCTCGTCCGGCCGCAGGTGCCGGTAGCTCGGCATCCGCGCGCCCGGCTTGACCTGCTGGACGTCGGCGATCCATTGACGCAGCGCGGTGCGCGGGTCGCCGAGCGGATCGCGGTTGCGCAGCGCGCCCGCGCCCAGCCACAGCCGGCTCGCCACATGGGTGAGGTCCGGTCCCAGCGGCGGCCGATCCGGCGCGCCGGTGGCGCCCGGTCCGGTCGCGGCGGTCTCCGGCCCACCGGCGCTGCGCACCGCATGGCAGGCGACGCAGCCGGGCGTCTGGCACAGCGCCGCGAGATCGGAAGAACGGCGTGGAGGGAACGAGTCAAAATCTCGTGGGTCTCCCGTTCATTAACAACTACAAGTAATCAAAACACGCATAGCACGACCTCATACAACTGATGGGCTTGACGGCATCACCACAATTTCTGTGCGACGTCGACTCTATACTCGAGTA
>NZ_PEOG01000084.1 GCF_002761755.1 Roseateles chitinivorans | reverse complement strand
GCGGTGTCGATGGCTTGCGGGCTCATGCCGGCCGCCGCGATCGCCGCGCGCAGCGGCGCGTCGTCCGGCAGGCGGTGATGGACGTCGAGCAGGCGGTTGATCAGGTCGAACTCCAGGGCGACCACGCCGTCCTTGCCCTGCAGCTGCTTGCGCAACAGGCCCTCCTCGGTCGGGCAATCCATGCCGGCGATGAAGTAGCGCTGCCGCGTCGTGCCGGCGAGGGCCTCGGCCGACACCCGCGGCGCGCGCGCGACCGCCACGTCGCCGTGGTCGTGCGCGTGGCCGTGGTCATGCGAGTGACCGTGACCGTGACCGTGACCGTGACCGTGGTCGTGGTCGTGGTCGTGGTTGTGACCCTGTCCGTGCTCGTGGATCTGGCGGGCATGATGAGCGGGCGCCGGCGCCGCCGAGTGACCGCAGCAACCGCCGCAGGAGGCCGCCGCGGCCTCGGGCGCGGCGGGACGGTGATCGTGTTCCTGATGTGCCATGGGGGTGGATTGGATAGTCTGTAGCCGCTCCAAGGTCAAGCGGCTATCCTGACCGGCATGCGAATCGGCGAACTGAGCAGGTCCACCGGCGTGGACATCGAGACCATCCGCTTCTACGAGAAGAGCGGTCTGCTGCCGCCGCCCGCGCGCAGCGAGAACGGCTATCGCGACTATGCCCATGCCCATCTGGAGCGGCTGGCCTTCATCCGGCACTGCCGCGCGTTGGACATGTCGCTGGCCGACGTGGCGCTGCTGCTCGACAGCCTCGGCACCCGCGATCCCGAGGCGCTGGTGCAGGTCGACGTGCTGGTGGCCTCGCAACTCGGCAAGGTCCGCGCCCGGCTCAAGAGCATGCAGGCGCTCGAGGCCCAGCTGGTTGCGCTGCAGAAGCGCTGCGACGCCGACCACGACCACCATGCCTGCGGGATCCTCGAGGAACTGGTGTCCGCCGCGCATGGCGAGGCCTGCGCCTGCCACCCGGGCGCTACGGCGGCGTCGCCGGGAGCGCGGCCCGCGTCAGCCGATCACGCAGACGCGGCACCGCGAAGTCGATGAACGCGCGCAGCTTCAAGGGCAGCCGGCCTTGGGGCGCGTAGACCAGGTGCACCGGCCGCGGCGCGGCCTCGAAGTCCTCGAGCACCAGCCGCAGCCGCCCCGCGCGGACGTCCTCGTTCACCTGGTAGGACAGCGCCCGCACCAGCCCGGCGCCAGCGCGGCCGGCGTCGAGCGCCGCATCGATCGTGTTGACGCTCAACCGCGAGCGGAACGCGCCCGTCCGCGCCACCCCGTTTTGGCGGAACGGCCAGGCGCCGCCGGTGGACACGCTCTCGAAGGAGATCACGCGATGCCGCGCCAGCTCGTCCGGCGTGGCGGGCGCTCCGTGCGTCGCGAGGTAGGCCGGCGCCGCGCAGACCACATGCCGGACCTCGCCGACCCGCGTCGCGATCAGGCCGCTGTCCGGCAAGGCCCCGATGCGCAGCGCCACGTCGATCTGGTCGTCCAGGAAATGCGTGATCCGGTCGGTGAGCTTCAGGTCGACGGCGACATCCGGATAGGCCTCCAGGAAGCCGGTCACCGTCGGCAGCAGATGCAGGCGGCCGAACATCACCGGCGCCGTGATGATCAGGTCGCCTCGGGGCTCGGTGTACTCGCCGGCAGCGGCACGCTCGGCTTCGTGGAGCTGCTCCAGGATGGCCTTGGCCGCCTCCACGTAGGCGCGGCCGGCGTCCGTCAGCTCCAGCCCCTTGGCCGAGCGGATCAGCAGTGCCGCGCGCAGGTGCTTTTCCAGGTCGGCCACCTTGCGGCTGACGGTGGCCAGCGGCAATCCGAGGCGCCGGCTCGCCTTCGACAGGCTGCCGGCGTCCACTGCGGCGATCAGCATCGCGATCGCGTCGAATCGATCCATGCGGGTGCGGGTCGGGGTCAGCGAGAGGAGCCTCCCAGAATTCGAGAGGCTTGCTCTCGATCGTAGCGGCTTCCCTCGAAATCCGGGAATCACGAGACTGCGTTCCATGCCTTCCGACGCGGGTCGCCGACCCGGGGAACGGCGCCAAGGAACCGTCATGAGCACCGCCCACTCCCCAGCCCCGGCGATCTTCCATCGCACCGCCACCGTGCTCGGCCGCCAGGTCTTCTACCGCGAGGCCGGCGACCCCGCCGCCCCGACGCTGCTGCTGCTGCACGGCCTGCCGACCAGCAGCCGCATGTTCAATCCGCTGATCCCGCTGCTGGCGGACCGCTTCCATGTGATCGCGCCGGACTACATCGGCTTCGGCCATTCGGACGCGCCTTCCCCGAAGGAGTTCGACTACACCTTCGACCAGCTGGCGGCGCATGTCGCGGGCCTGGTGGACCTGCTGGGACTGCGGGCCTACACGCTCTACATGCAGGACTACGGCGGCCCGATCGGTTTCCGCCTCTTCCAGCAGCGCCCGGAGCAGGTGACCGGCTTCATCATCCAGAACGCCAACGCATATCTGGACGGCGTGGGCGAGGAGGCCAAATCGGTGCTGCAGCCGCTGTGGGCCTCCCGCACGCCGGCGACCGAAGCCCCTGCGCGCCACCTCATCAGCCTGGAAGGGACGAAGTGGCACTGGCTGGTCGGCGCCCAGGACCCGGCGCGCATCGACCCCGACCACTGGCTGATCGACCAGGCGCTGCTGGACCGCCCCGGCATGCAGGACGCCAACCTCGACCTGCTGGAGAACTACCGGACCAACGTCGCGCTCTACCCCGAGTGGCAGGCCGCCTTCCGGCGTCATCGTCCGAAGACGCTGATCGCATGGGGCAAGCACGATCCGATCTTCATCCCGCCCGGCGCGCGGGCCTACCTGAACGACCTGCCGGACGCGAAGCTGGTCTGGCTGGACGGCGGCCACTTCGTGCTCGACGAGCACGCGCCGCAGGTGGCGGCGGAGATCCGCGCGATGTTCGGCTGAGCCTCAGCGCGGCATTGATCGCGCGAACTCCTCCAGCCGCCGGCGGAGTTCGTCCCGCAGCTGCCGCAACGCCGGCGACAGCTGCGCGCGGCCCGGCAGGATGAGATTGAGCGGCGCAGGGTCGCCGCGCCAGTGCGGATGGATGTGGACCAACTGACCGCTGGCGAGTTCCTGGGCCACGTCCGGCCAGGACTTGTAGGCGATGCCCAGCCCGGCGAGCGCCCAGCGCTTGACCACCTCGCCGTCGTCGGCAACGCGTCGGCCGGCCAGGGGCAGGTTCACCGGCTCGCCGGCGACCAGCACCGGCCAGTGCGTGGGCACCTCGCCCGCCCGCAGGTAGCGCAGCGCCTCGTGCCGCGCCATGTCCTCGGGCGAGGTCGGCATGCCGTGCAGCGCCAGGTAATGCGGCGCGGCGACCAGCACCCGGCGGCAATCCGGCAGCAGCGGCAGCGCGACCTGCGCATTGCCGGCCGGCGGTCCGTAGCGCACTGCGGCATCGACCGGCCGTCGCAGCAGGTCCGTCAGCGGATCGCCGATCTGCAGGCGCAGCGTCAGCGCCGCATGGCGCTCCTGGAACTGTTCCAGCCAGGGCAACAGCACATGCCGGCCCAGGTCCGAAGGCACGGCCAGATGCAACACGCCGCTGAGCGCCTCGCGCCCGGCGAGCGCCTCGTCCCGCCCGTCGGTCAAGGCGCGCAGCGCCGCCCGCGCGTGCGGCAGGTAGCGCTGGCCCTCGCCCGACAGGCGCAGGCTGCGGGTGCTGCGCACGAACAGGGGAAAACCGAGCTGCTCCTCCATCCGCTTGAGCGCGGCGCTGGCCGCGGCCGGCGACCAGTCCAGCGCCTTGGCCGCCGCCGTGAGGTTGCCGAGATCGGCGATGCGCACCAGCAGTTCAAGATCGGTGATCCGGGTCATCATTCGATTTTCTTTGAAAAAGCTTCGATCGCGAGCGGGCTCAATCGCCTTTCCATCGGTTCCAGACTGACAACCATCAAACAGTCTGGAACAGCCATGGATGCTTCCCTCCCTGCCACCCCCGATCCTTCCTTCACCTCCGAGACCGTCAGCCTCGTCGTCGGCGGTACTTCGGGCATCGGTCGCGCGGTCGCCGACGCGCTGCGGGCCCGGCCCGGTCGCGTCATCGTCGCCGGCCGCTCGACCGGCCTGGATGTCGCCGATCCAGCCGCCATCGAGGCCCTGCTCGCCGGAATCGGGCCGGTGGACCATGTCGTCTTCACCGCCGGATCGCAGGCGCCCGGGGGCGCGCTCGCGGCCGTCGACCTTGGCGCCGCCCGGGCCGCCTTCGACGTGAAGTTCTGGGGCGCCGTCGCCACGGCCCGCGCGGCGGCCGGCCGGCTGCGCCCGGGCGGCACCTTGACGTTGACGTCGGGCTTCCTCGCCCGCCGCGCGACGCCCGGCGCCTTCGTCAAGACCGCGATGAATGCCGCGATCGAGGCCGTCGCCAAGGTGCTGGCGCGCGAACTGGCGCCGCTGCGCGTCAACGTTGTCAGCCCCGGCCTGACCGACACCGAGGCGTACGCCGCCATGGCGCCCGACAGCCGCGAGCTGATGCTGGCCAAGGCGGCGACGACGCTGCCCGCCGGACGGGTCGGCCGGCCTGCGGACATCGCCGCCGGCTACCTGTTCGCGATCGACAACCCCTTCGTCACCGGCACCGTCATCGACATCGAAGGCGGCGCGCTCATTCAATGACCCCGCGCGGCCGGTCGCGACGCGCCGGCCCGCATCACCAGGACGTCCCGTCATGACCGATCTCTTCACTCCCATCGCCCTCGGCCCCCTGGCGCTGCCCAGCCGCATCGTGATGGCGCCGATGACCCGGGCGCGCAGCTCGCAGCCCGGCAACCTGCCCAATGCGCTGATGGCCGAGTACTACGCGCAGCGCGCCAGCGCCGCGCTCATCGTCAGCGAGGCCACGCAGATCTCGCCCCAGGGCCAGGGTTACAGCTTCACGCCAGGCATCCACAGCGAGGCGCAGGTCGAGGGCTGGCGCCTCGTGACCCGCGCGGTGCGGCGCGCCGGCGGCCGCATCGTGCTGCAGCTGTGGCATGTGGGCCGGATGTCGCACCCGGTCTTCCATGACGGCGGTCTGCCGGTGGCGCCGTCCGCGCTGTCGCCCGAAGCGCAGGTCTGGGTCGCTGGCGAGGACGGCGTCGGCCGCATGGTCGACTGCCCGGTGCCGCAGGCGCTGACGACCGAAGGCATCCGCGCGGTCGTCGACGACTTCCGCCGGGCCGCCGCCAATGCGATGCGCGCCGGCTTCGACGGCGTGGAGATCCATGCCGCCAACGGCTACCTGATCGACCAGTTCCTGCGCACCACCGCCAACCATCGCGACGACGCCTACGGCGGGCCACGCGCGCATCGCCTGCGCTTCCTGCTGGAGGTCGTCGACGCGGTGGCCACCGAGGTCGCGCCCGAGCGCATCGGCGTGCGCGTCGCGCCTTACATCACCGCCCGCAACATGGCCTGCCCGGACATCATCCCGACCATCCTCGCGGCCGCCACCGAGCTGTCGCGGCGCGGCGTGGGCTACCTCCACCTGGCCGAGGCCGACTGGGACGACGCCCCCCAGATCCCGGACGACTTCCGCCGCGCGCTGCGCGAGGCCTTCGCTGGCCGGATCATGGTCGCGGGCCGCTATGACGCCCCCCGAGCGCAGGCCCTGCTGGCGTCGGGGCTGGTCGACCTGATCGCGTTCGGGCGGCCGTTCATCGCCAATCCGGACTTGCCGGCCCGACTCGCGGGCCGCCTGCCGCTGGCGAGCTTCGACGGGCAGGCGCTGTTCGGCGGCAGCGCGGCAGGCTACAGCGACTACCCGTCGATCACCGCGACCTGACTGGCAGGCAGGCGGGCGGCGCCCCCCCGTCGCCTGTCCTTCATTCGTGACGGAGTCGGCGCTTCCCACGCCCGCCAGGGGGAGGAGACGCCCCCGGGCTTCAGCCTGGGGCCAGATGGACGATGTAGAGTCCGGGCCGCCCGCGTTACAACTTTCAGACATTCGAGCGCGGTCGGCCCTCCCTCCGCTCACCGCGCCCGCCATGCGTGTCTGTTCACTGTCATCGGTCAAGAACCGCATCGTCCTCGGCCAGCCGCTCGCCTTCAGCGTGCGCGACGCCGACCGGACCTTGCTGCTGGCGCGCGGGCAGGTCATTGCCGACGAGGCCCAGCTCCATGCGCTGATGAGCCGCGGCGCGCTGGTGGAGGTCCACGAGCTGACCGAGGCGATGCGGCAGCCGCATCCGGCCCGGTCGGCCGCCTACCTCCGCGACCGCCTGCCCGAGGAATGGGACCGCGGCATGCAGGACGTGCGCAATGCGCTGTCCGCCTCGCCCGACCGCATGGCCGAGGCGCTCGATGGCGCGACGACGCTGCTGCTCTCGCTGATCGACAGCTCGCCCGAAGTGGCACTCGCGCAGGTGGTGCGCCAGCCGGGCACGGGCAGCGGGCATTACGGCGTGACGCACTCCCTGCACGCGGCGACCGCCTGCCAGGCGGCGGCCCGCTACCTCGGCTGGGGACCGGAGGACCAGCGCCGGGCCTTCCAGGCCGCGCTCACGATGAACCTCGGCATGCTGGACCTGCAGGCGCGGCTGTCCAGCCAGGTGTCGCCATTGACCTCGATGCAGCGCGACGCCATCCATGAGCACCCGATCCGCAGCGTCGAGATGCTGAGCGCCGCCGGCATCGACGACCACGACTGGCTGGAAGCCGTGCTGCAGCACCATGAGACGCCGGACGGACGGGGCTACCCGCACGGCATCGGCGACATCGGCGAGCTCGCCGAGATGCTGCGCTACGCCGACGTCTACACCGCGCGCCTGAGCAGCCGCGCCAACCGGCCGGCGATGAGCGCGGCGCAGGCGGGTCGCGAACTCCACCAGATGGCGGCGCAAAGTCCGCTGGCGGCGGCGCTGATCAAGGCCTTCGGCATCTTCCCGCCGGGGAGCCTGGTGCGGCTGGCCAGCGGCGAAGTGGGCCTGGTCGTGCGCAATGGCGAGAAGGCCCATCGCCCGATGGTGAGCGCCTTGACCAATGCCAACGGCGAGCCCCGGCACACGCCGGTGCTGCGCGACAGCAGCCGCGACGACCATGCGGTGGTCGCCCTGCTGCCCGTCCACGCCTCGCCGATCCGTCTGTCTGACGAGCGCATCGCGACGCTGATCGCCGGCGCCTGAGGCGCCGCCCGCCCGGCACCCGCTCACTCTTGCTTTCGCCCCACCCGGATGGGTCAGACCTGTCGGGGGCTGCCTTCCTATGGGTGGCCCCCGGGGCGCCCCCTCACGCGCAGACTGCGACCCGTTCGATCAACGGGGGATGCATGTGAGGCGCGAGCTGGAACTGAAGTCGGGGACGTGGCGGGCCGTGGTCGCGCCGGACCGGGGCGGGCGCCTGCGCTGGCTGGGCCAGGCGCGACCGGGCGGACAGGAGCCGTGGCTGCGGCCGCTGGTCAGCGAGCGCGGCGCGCTGGTGGGCGGCGCGGCGGTCAGACTGGAGGCGCCGACGGAGGTGCCCGAGGGCATGGCGTCCCTGGTGCCGGACCCGGCGACCTTCGACCAGCCCTGGCAGGTCACCCAGCAGTTGCCGGACCAGGTCACGCTGATGCTGCACCCCGGCCGCGCGGCGCCCGGCACCTGGGGCTTCCAGGCGAGCCAGACCTTGCGGCTGGACGAGCATCGGCTGGAGTGGTCCTTGTCGGTGCGCAACCTGAGCCGCATGCCGCTGCCGGCGCGCTTCGGCTGGCTGATGCATTTCCTGGAGGATTTCGCCGACGCGGCCTGGCTGGACGACACGATGGACCTGGTGCGGCGGATCGAGCGCGGCCGCGTCGAGTCGCGCGATCCCTGGTGCGGCGTCGCCTCGCTGAGCGGTGCCGGCGGTCGCATCGTGCTGGCGCGCGCCGCCGCGCCGCTGGATGCGCTGCGCTTCGAGCGGCATCCGACCCGCAGCTCGGTCCAGCTGGGCCTGTGGACCGCCGACGCGCCGCGACTGGCGCCGCTGCCTCGGGGCGAGGAACTGACGCTGCGCCTGAGCCTGGACCTGCTGCTGCCCCGCCTGCCACCGCTGCCAAGGGCGCCGTCCGCGGGGCCGCTGATCCTCTGAGCGCGGCGGCGCCGGTCGGCCCGGCCCCTATACTGCCGCGCGCCGCGCTGCTGCCGCGGCCTCCCCCGTTCATGCCGCCGTTGCCGTCCCTTGCCGCCTTGCGGCCCTACCTGCGCGATGCCTTGCGCGACGACCTCGTCGCTGCCGTGGTGGTCAGCGTGCTCCTGATCCCGCAGAGCCTGGCCTACGCGATGCTCGCCGGCCTGCCGCCGCAGGTCGGTCTCTACGCCAGCCTGCTGC
The DNA here is from genome assembly GCF_002761755.1 of Roseateles chitinivorans. Lineage (GTDB taxonomy): Bacteria > Pseudomonadota > Gammaproteobacteria > Burkholderiales > Burkholderiaceae_C > Roseateles > Roseateles chitinivorans. The sequence continues at coordinate 13,398 of NZ_PEOG01000084.1, read as the reverse complement.
CGCCGCTGTTCTACGCGGCGCTGGGCTCCAGTCCCTTCCTGAACATCGGCCCGGTCGCGGTGCTGGCGCTGATGATCATGCAGACGCTGCAGCTGGCGCCGGCCGGCGTCAGCCCGAGCGAGGCCGCGCTGGTATTGGCCGCCGAGGTCGGGCTGTTCCTCGCCGCCGCGGCGCTGCTGCGCCTGCATGCGCTGGCGGCGCTGCTGTCGGTGCCGGTGCTGCACGGCTTCGAATCCGGCGCCACCATCGCCATCGCCGCCAGTCAGCTGCCCGTGCTGATCGGCTCGACCGCCAGCGGCGGCACGCTGCCGGACCTCTGGCGCTCGCTGAGCGCCCACGGCTTCGACTGGCGCGGTGTCGCAGCGCTGTTCGGCATCGTCTCGCTGCTGACGCTGGTGGCGGTGCGGCGCCTGCCCAAGGGCTTGATCTCGCGCATCGCGCCGCTGGCGGTGCTGCTCGCCGGCATCGGCATCGCCTGGGCCTGCGATCCGCAGGGCCTGCCGCGGGTCGGCGAGCTGCCGCCGCTGGCGCTGGTCTTCACGCCTCCGCGGCTCGATCCCGAGCTGTGGACCGCCATGCTGCCCGGCGCGGCGCTCATCGGTCTGCTGGGCTATGTCTCCAGCCTCGCGGTCGCGGAATCGCTGGCCCGCCGGGTCGGGCAGCGTGTCGACGCGCGGCGCGAGCTGATGGGGCTGGCCGCGGCCAACCTGGCGGCGGCGGTGTCCGGTGGCATGCCGGCGGCGGCGAGCTTCTCGCGCAGCGTGCTGATGAGCGATGCGGGCAGCCGCACCCGCATGACCGGCGTCTTCGTCGCCGCGCTGATGGGCGCGGTGCTGCTGACGCTCTCGCCGTTGCTGGCCTGGGTGCCCAAGCCGGTGCTGGCCGCGAGCATCATGGTGGCGGTCCTGTCCGGGCTGAAGTTCGGACCCTATGCCGACGCCTGGCGCTACGCGCGCGCCGAGGCGCTGCTGATGGTGGCGGTGACGCTGCTGGTGGTCTTCGTCGGCATCACCGCCGCGCTGGGCCTGGGCGTGGCTGGTGCGATCGCGCTGCTGCTGCAGCGCAGCGCCCGACCGCATGTGGCCCTGATCGGCCGCATCGCGGGCACCGAGCATTACCGCAATGTCGAGCGCCACCAGGTCGAGCTCGACCCCGAGGTGCTCGGCCTGCGCATCGACGAGAGCCTGCTGTTCCTGAACGGCCGCAGCCTCGCCGACGTCGTCCAGGCCCACCTGGACACGCACCCGACGACCCGGCGGGTGCTGCTGCAGATGTCGCCGGTCAACACCATCGACTTCAGCGGCCTGAGCGCGCTGAAGGAGCTGCACGAGACGCTGGAGCGCCAGGGCCGCCGCCTCGACCTCAGCGAGGTCAAGGGGCCGGTGCTGGACCGGCTCAAGGCCAGCGGCTGGGAGTCCTGGTTCCGCGGACGCCTGTACCTCTCCCACCATCTCGGCATGCAGGACCGCGACTGACGCCGGTTCCTCCGGCGCTCCTCCCCCGCTTGCGGGAGAAGGTCGGGGTGGGGGCCACCCTTTCCGCTGTCAATGCACGTCGTTCAGATGCCCGTGCCTGCGCGGATCGGGCATCAGGAAGCAGACGAGGAAGGCGAACAGGCACATCACCGAGACGTAGACATAGAACGCGCTCTCGATGTTCGCCGCCTTGAGGCTGAGCGCGACGTACTCGGCAGAGCCGCCGAAGATCGCATTGCCGATCGCATAGGAGAGGCCGACGCCCAGCGCCCGGATCTCGGGCGGGAACATCTCCGCCTTGATCAGGCCGCCGATGGAGGTGTACAGCGACACGATCGCCATCGCCACGATGATCAGCCCGAAGGCCGCATAGGGACTGTGCACCCCCTTGAGCGCGGACAGGATGGGCCAGGTGCCCAGCGCGCCGAGCAGGCCGAACCACAGCATCGAGGTGCGGCGTCCGATGCGATCGGACAGGGCTCCGAACAGCGGTTGCATGCACATGTAGACGAAGAGCGCCCCGGTCATCACGGTGCTGGCCACCTTCTTGTCCATGCCCACGCTCAGCACCAGGTATTTCTGCATGTAGGTGGTGTAGGTGTAGAAGGCCAGCGACCCGCCCGCGGTGAAGCCCAGCACGATCAGGAACGGCTTCATGTGCTTGCTGAACAGTTCCCGCATCGAGCCCGCTTCCTTGCGCTCGAGCTGGTCGGCCTTGGCGGTCTCGGCCAGCGAGCGGCGCAGGTAGAAAGCGATCACCGCGGTGGCGGCGCCGGCCACGAACGGGATGCGCCAGCCCCAGGCGTGCATCTGGGCGTCGGTCAGAGTCTGCTCCAGGATCGCCACCACCAGCACCGCCAGCAGCTGCCCGCCGATCAGCGTCACGTACTGGAACGACGCATAGAAGCCGCGCTGTCCGCGCAGCGCCACCTCGCTCATGTAGGTGGCGCTGGTGCCGTACTCGCCGCCCACCGACAGGCCCTGGAACAGCCGTGCCAGCAGCAGCAGGGTGGGCGCCATCACGCCGATGGTCTCGTAGGTCGGCATGAAGGCGATGACCAGCGAGCCGCCGCACATCATGAGGACCGAGATCATCATGGCCGTCTTGCGGCCCTGCTTGTCGGCAATGCGGCCGAACAGCCAACCACCGATCGGCCGCATCAGGAAGCCGGCCGCGAACACGCCGGCCGTGTTGAGCAGTTGGACGGTCGGATCGCCCTTCGGGAAGAAGGCATGCGCGAAATAGATCGAGGTGAAGGCGTAGACGTAGAAGTCGAACCACTCGACCAGGTTGCCGGAGGAGGCGCCGACGATCGCCAGGATGCGATCGCGCTTCTCGTGCGGCGTGTAGTGCCCGGGCAGGCCGGACGCCGGCGGCATCGCACCACCGGCCAGGGAAGGGGTCTTGGCAGTCATGCCGGCAGACTACTCCGCTGATGGAATTCCCTCACGTCCGGTTCGGACGCACCGAACGCCACGCGCACTGCAGTCGGGGTAGCCCGACCCGCTCATCGAGCGGCAACCGCACGGTTCCCTTCCGGCGCGAGCGACATGCGCCACGCTGCACATTTCAAGGGACGACGCGCGATCTGCGCCCGGGAATATCGACCCGCGCCGGCGGATGCATCGATTGTTCCGATCTTTTCAACGGAGTGTTGCAGACAGATGGATTTAAGGGTCAACCCTTATCGCTCATAGTTCAGCCCATCGACACATCGAAACCGCTCCAGGAAATCTCCACCAGGCGACGACCTGAAACCTCCGGGCAACCGGTGGATTTCAAAAGAAGTCCGGTGGCATTCCAGACGCACTCGGCGGGTCGAATCCTCCACCCCGTGCCCCTTCGCTGATCGCCCTGGGACCAAAACCGAAAGGAAAGATCATGAGCACCAAGAACATCCTCGCTTCCATGCTGTTCGCTTCCGCCGCCCTGGTGGCCGGCAGTGCGATGGCCAACGACAACCCCCACACCCAGCCGGTCAACACGCCCAGCGCCGTGAGCCGCGCCGAAGTGCTGGCCGACCTGGAGATCTACCGCGAATCCGGCCTGGCCGCCGTGGAGCAGTCGGAAACCTACGGCTACGACAACGCCCGCCGCGATGCCGCCAAGGCGCGCTACGCCGAGCTGCGCAACTCGCCGTACTACGCGACCCTGGTGAAGAAGTTCGGCGGCAGCGCCCCGGCCACCGCCGTCGCCGGCCGCTGAGACCTGTTTCCTGTCCCCTCCTGAGAGAACTCGAACAACAGATTCCTGAGAGCGTTTTTCCGGGTCAAGGGCTTCGGCCCTGGTCGGCGGCGGTTCTCCGCACTCCACCCTCCTGTCCGTCGCCGACCGCCTATATCCCCCTCGGATGAGTCACTACTCGCCGAGGGGTTTTCTTTTGTCGAAGCGGTATTCAAGTCGATAGGCCCGTCGATATTGAACTTGGCTTCAGAGATATTCGTCCGATATTCGCCTCCGCTGCGCCGAAACGGGGCGGGGACGGCCATGTCGAGACGGAGCGCGCACGACCGTGCGGATTCCCCGAGAATCGCCCGTCGGCCCGCCAGCAGTCCTCCGTCCCCCGGGCCGCCACAGCGAGGGTGTCGATGGACCGGATCGTGCAAATGCGGGCGTTCGCCCGGGTGGTGGAAACCGGCAGCTTCACCAAGGCGGCCGACTCGATGGACCTGCCCAAGGCCAGCCTGACGCGCCTGGTGCAGGCGCTGGAAGCCCGGCTGCGGGTGCAGCTGCTGACGCGCACCACCCGCAAGGTGAGCGTGACGCAGGACGGCGCCGCCTATTACGAGCGGACCATGGCCCTGCTGAGCGAGCTGGAGGCCATCGACCAGGGGATGCTCCACGATCAGAGCAAGCCCCGCGGTCGTCTGCGGGTGGACGTGACGACGCTTACCGGCTCGCGGGTCCTGATCCCGGCACTGGCGGACTTCCATGACCGCTATCCCGACATCCAGATCGCGCTGGGCGTGAGCGACCGCGCCATCGACCTGCTGGTCGACAACGTCGATTTCGTGCTCCGCGTCGGCGCGGTGCAGGATGCCGGGCTGGTGGCCCGGCGGGTCGGGCAGATCCAGTTCTGCACCTGCGCCTCGCCGGCCTATCTGCAGAAGCACGGCACGCCGCTGACGCCGCAGGACCTGGACCGGGAGCCGCACCAGGCGGTGGGCTACTTCTCGTCGCGCACCGGGCGGGTGTTCCCCTTCGTCTTCCATCGCGGCGACGAACGCGTCGAGATCGAGGGACGCCGGCGGCTCGACGTCAACGACAGCAACGCCTATGTCGCGGCCGGACTGGCCGGCCTGGGCGTCGTGCAGCTGGCCAGGTACGCGGTGCAGGAGCAGCTCGCTAGCGGCGAACTGGTGCCGCTGTTCCCCGAGTGGCATCACAACGCGGTGCCGGTCTACCTGGTCTATTCGCCCAACCGGTATGTCTCGGCGCGCATGCGCGTCTTCATCGAGTGGGTGGCGGAGACGCTGGCGAAGAAGGGCCTCGGACCCGATTGAGGAGCGATCGACGCGGCGTCAGACGGCGCCCGCCGACGCGCCGCCGGTGCGGCCCACCAGCCAGACGACGACCAGCACCAGCAGCAGCACCCACAGCGCCACGATCGCGGCAGCCACCTTGAGGTTGCGCGGCAGCCGGCCGCGCTGCTGGGCGGCCCGCTGCCGTGCCCGGGCGATCACCGCCGGCGGCATCAGGCGCAGCACCAGCCAGAAGCCCAGCGGCACCAGGATCAGGTCGTCGAGCAGGCCGAGCACCGGGATGAAGTCCGGGATCAGGTCGATCGGGCTGAGCGCGTAGGCGGCGACCGCGATCGCGACGAGGCGCGCCAGCCAGGGCGCCTCGGGATCGCGGGCCGCGTAGAAGACGGTGAGCAGCTCGCCCTTGAGCAGGGCCGCCCAGCGCTTGAGGGATCCGCGTTTCATCCGCGCATCATGCCCGCATCGGGCGGCGGGGGGCTCAGTCGGCCCAGATGACTTTCCGGCGCTGGCCGATCCAGTTTTCCAGGCGCGGGCCGTAGACCTCGTCGACGCGGTTGCGGCGCACCTTGAAGGTCGGCGTGATCAGGCCGTTGTCGACGGTCCACGGCGTCGCCGTCACGATCAGGCATTCCAGCTGCTCATGCGGGTCCAGGCGCGCATTGACCTTCTCCAGGTGCGCGGCCAGTTCCTGCTCCAGCGCGCCGCGGTCGCGCGCGGCGGCCTCGGGCGACAGCATCGCGATGCCCACCGGCTGCGAGAAGTTGGCACCGGTCACCGCGCAAGCCTCGATCGCGGGATGCGTCGACAGCCGGTCCTCGATCGGCGCCGGCGACACGTACTTGCCCTTGCTGGTCTTAAACAGGTCCTTCACCCGACCGGTGATGCGCACGCAGCCCGCGAGCGCGCCCTTGTCGGAGATCTCCGCCTTGTCGCCGGTGTGCAGCCAGCCGTCGGCGGTGAGCGTCTCGGCGGTCAGCTCGGGCTGCTTGTAGTAGCCCAGCATCAGCGCCTGGCTCTTCATCTGCAGCTCGCCGGTGATCGGATCCAGGCGCGTCTGCACGCCGTCGTAGGCGGGGCCGACGCTGCCGATCTGGTCCTGGCCCGGCACGGTGATGTGGGACAAGGCCAGGTTCTCGGTCATGCCGTAGCCCTCGTTGATCGGCAGGCCGAGGCTGCGGTACCACTTCAGCAGCGCGACCGGCATCGGCGCCGCGCCGCCGGCGGCGAACCTGCATTCGTTCAGGCCCAGCGCCTTGAGGATCTTCTTGCGCACCAGCTTGCCGATGATCGGCAGCTTGAGCAGCCGCTCGAGCTTGGGCTGCGGCACCTTGGCCTGCACGCCCTGCTGGAACTTGGTCCACAGCCGCGGGACCGAGAAGAAGACGGTCGGCCGCGCGCGCTGCAGGTCGGCGGCGAAGGTGTCCAGGCTCTCGGCGAAGTAGACCGTCATGCCGGTGTGCAGCCAGCCGTGCTCGACCAGCGCGCGCTCGACCACATGCGCCAGCGGCAGGTAGGACAGCATGCGGTCGGACTCGGTCAGCGGGATGCGCTTCAGGCCCGAGCCGATGGCCCAGGCGAAGTTGCCGAACGAGTGCATCACGCCCTTGGGCGCGCCGGTCGTGCCGGAGGTGTAGATGATGGTGGCCAGCTCGTCGGCGCCGCGGGTCGGCTTGCCCTTGAGCGGCGGCGTCTCGGCGCAGATCGCGTCCCAGTGGTCGTAGGCGTCCTGCGCGTCCTCCGGCGAGACCGGATAGGAGATGCACGGCAGGCCCAGCGGCACGCCGGGCCGCATGCCTTCCCAGCCGTCGAGCTTGCCGACGAAGAGCAGCCTGGACTCGCTGTGGCTGAGGATCTGGTGGACGGTGTCCGCGGCCAGCGTCGGGTACAGCGGCACGCTGACATAGCCCGCCATCCAGATGGCCAGGTCGCTCATCAGCCACCACGCGCAGTTCTTGGACAGGATCGCGATGCGCGCGCCCGGTTCCCAACCCTGCTCCAGGCCCAGCGTTTTCAGATGGGCGGCCATGCGACGGGCCTGGTCCGCGACCTCTTTCCAGGTGAAGTCCTTCACGACGCCGCCGCCCATCGGCTGGCGCAGCGTGACCCGGTTCGGCGTGTCGAGCTCCCAGGCGTACAGGCGTTGCAGCGCGAGGGAATCAGCCGGCAGGCGGGTCGTGGACATCGGGGGTCTCCTTGTTGTGATGGTGCTGAAACCGGACGGAATCAGCGCCGGAGACTACGCCGGCCCGCGCTGGCCAACGAGCGGGTTTCTTCGATGATCGTGATCGACTTGGCACCCTACTCGAGGGTTTCCTTTGGACACGGGGGCGGCAGGCGTCGACGCCGCCGCACGCTCAGCCCTTGGCGGCGGCCGCTTCCTGCTCGGCGGCGAGGAGCGCCTCCAGCGCCGGCAGCAGCACATCGTCGCCGGCCTCACGCGAGACCGGCGCCTCGGCCAGGGCGGCGGCGCCTTCGCGCTTGAGACGCGAGACCCACTGGCCGGCTTCCTTGCCTTGCGACAGGCCGGTGCTCTGCAGCAGCAGCGTGCCGTCGGCGGCCAGCAGCTTGAAGTAGAAGAGCCCGTCGGCCTCCCGGTACTGCTTGAAGGCCGGCACCGTCGACTTCGCCTTGACCGCCTGCGCGACCGGCGCGGCCAGCGGCTGGAAGCGGCGCAGGCCGACCGACTCGCGGGCGCGCGCCAGGAGCGGCGCCGCGATCGCACGGGCCCGCTGGGCGCCAGCCATCAGGATCTCCTCGATCTTCTCCGGATTGGCCATCAGCGCGTCATACCGGGCGCGCATCGGGCCGATCTCGGCGTCGATCAGCGCGAACAGCTGCTCCTTGGCTTCGCCCCAGGACAGGCCGCCGTGCAGCGCCGCGCGGAAGGCCTGGCGCTGCGCCGGCGTCGCGAACGCGTCGTAGATCTGGACCAGGTGCGAGCCCTCGGTCTCCTTGGGCTCGCCGGGCAGGCGCGAGTCGGTGACGATCCGGGAGATCGCCTCGCGCAGCGCCTTCGCGCCGCCTTCGAACAGCGGGATGACGTTGTCGTAGCTCTTGGACATCTTGCGACCGTCCAGGCCGGGCAGCAGCTCCATCTCCTCGTCGATGCTCGCCTCGGGCAGGACGAAGAAGTCCTGGCCGCCGCCGAAGAGATGGTTGAAGCGCTGAGCGACGTCGCGCGCCATCTCGATGTGCTGGACCTGGTCCTTGCCCACCGGCACGCGGTGGGCGTTGAACATCAGGATGTCCGCGGCCATCAGGATCGGGTAGCTGTACAGGCCCATCGTGATGCCGGCATCCGGGTCCTCGCCCGCGGCGACATTGGCGTCGACCGACGCCTTGTAGGCATGCGCGCGGTTCATCTGGCCCTTGGAGGTGACGCAGGTCAGTAGCCAGGTCAGCTCGGGGATCTCGGGGATGTCGCTCTGGCGGTAGAACACGACCCGGCTCGTGTCCAGGCCGGCGGCCAGCCAGGTGGCGGCGATCTGCAGGCGCGAGGCCTCGATGCGGGCCGGCTCGTCGCACTTGATCAGCGCGTGATAGTCGGCCATGAAGAAGAAGCTCTCGACGCCAGGCTCGCGGCTGGCCGCGATGGCGCGACGCACCGCGCCGACATAGTTGCCGAGGTGCAGAGTGCCGGTGGTGGTGATGCCGGTCAGGACACGCAGGGTCATGGGAGCTCGTCGCCGTCGTTTCGCAAGGCGGCGATTGTCCCGCAAAGGCGCGGGCCTGTCGGCGCTCAGCCGAAGGTCGCCATCGGCTCGCCCAGTCGCACCGCGCCGCCCGGCTGCCAGTGGGCGTTGAAGCGCAATGGCAGATCCTTCGGGAACAGCATCACCACGGTGGACCCGAGCAGGAAGCGGCCCATCTCCGCGCCCTGCGCGTAGCTGAAATGCTCGTTCTCGTAATGCCAGGTGCGCGGGCGGCCCGGCCGCGGCGGATTGACGACGCCATGCCAGACCGTGGCCATCGAGCCGACGATCGTCGCCCCCACCAGCACCAGCACCCACGGGCCGTGCTCGCCCTCGAAGAGACAGACGACGCGCTCGTTGCGCGCGAACAGGCCGGGCACGCCCCGGGCGGTCGTCGGGTTCACCGAGAACAGGTCGCCCGGCACATGCACCATGCGCACCAGGCGGCCGGCGCAAGGCATGTGGATGCGGTGGTAGTCGCGCGGGCTCAGGTAGACCGTCGCGAAGTGGCCGTCACGGAATTGCGCGGCCAGGTGCTGGTCGCCGCCGAGCAGTGCCGCCGTCGAGTACTGGTGGCCCTTGGCCTGGAAAATCTGGTCCGCGCGGATCGGGCCGAACTGGCTGATGGCGCCATCCACCGGGCAGATCAGCGGCGCATCCGCCAGCGGGCGGGCGCCCGGCTTGAGCGCGCGGGTGAAGAACTCGTTGAAGCTGGCATAGGCCGCCGGGTCGGACTCGGCCGCCTCGGCCATGTTCACGCCGTAGCGGTCGATGAAGCGCCGGATGGTCCAGGTCGTGAAGCCGCCCAGTTCCGCACTCGCCAGGCGCCCGGCCAGCCGCGTCATGGCCAGCTTGGGCATCAGGTATTGAGGCAGGACGGCAAGGCGATCGGACACGGCGGTGGGCCCCGGCAAGGGCGGGAAAAAGGGTGGCGGATTCTAGGCGGGCAAGGAACGGTCCCGCACCCGGGTTGGTCCCGGGCGGCACGCCCGCCCCGGTACCATCGCGGTTTCCCCTCTTCTGGCTCCCCCGATGTCCGCCCCCGAGCACCAGCACAGCTCGTTCTACAAGTTCGTCCGCCTGGACGACACGTCCGCGCTGGCCCAGCGCCTGCGCGACCTCAACCAGACGCTGGGGAACGCGGTCGGCGGCAACCTGTTGCTGGCGCCGGAAGGCATCACCGGCGCGCTCGGCGGTCCGGTGCCGGCGCTCGAAGCCTATGAGGCCGGCCTGCGCGCCGAGCCGCCTTTCGCCGACCTCCACTTCAAGCGCAGCTTCTGCACCACGCGGCCGTTCACGCTGCTCAAGGTGCACGAGAAGCCGGAGCTGGTGGCCTTCGGACTGGACGGCGTCACCGGCCTGGCCGACCCCCGCGATACCCATGTGTCGCCCAGCGAATGGCGGGAGCTGATCCGGCGCGACGATGTCGTCGTCCTCGACAACCGCAACCACTTCGAATTCGCGCTCGGTCACTTCGATGGCGCCATCGACCCCGGCGTCCGGCACTTCCGCGACTTCCCCACCTACGTCGAGGCCCACGCCGACACCTGGGTCCGCGAGGGCAAGACCGTCGCGATGTACTGCACCGGCGGAATCCGCTGCGAAAAGATGTCCGGCTGGATGAGCGCGCGCGGCCTGACGGTGCGACAACTCGACGGCGGCATCCTCAACTACTTCGAGCAGATGCCCGATGCCGACCAGGATTGGCGCGGCGAGTGCTTCGTCTTCGACAAACGCATCGCGATCGATACCCATCGCCGGGAGACCGCCACGACGGCCGAAGAGGTCTACGGCGACGATCCGGCCGAGGCCTGGCGGTTGGCGAGGGCGAAGCGGCTCGATCCGCAGGGGTGAGCGGTTCGACAGGGACTTCGTCCGGAGAGACTTCGGGAGGCCAGGCGCGGGCACTCCACGACGCGGGGGGCATCACGTCCATGAACCCCCCGCATCGTTCCGGCCCCACAGGCGCTCGCTGACGCCGGGCCTTGGCGTCCGGCTGGCGCTGGGGTGCCTTCGGGTTCAGCCGGTGAGGTCTTCCGTCAGGCGCAGGCGGCGCGGGTTGCGGATGTCGATGACCGCGGTGTGGGCGGCCTTGTCGTGCAGGCCCTGGCGGTTCGCGTCCCACAGGATCTGCAGGAAGCCCATGCCGCCGGTGGTGGCGCCGGCCGCATAGCCACCATAGCGGCGCACGCAGAGCATCGGCTTGAGCGGCTTGCCGGTGAGCTCGACGATGCGCAGCCCCATCAGCTTCTTGCCCGGCGTCTGGCCCGGCCAGATCAGCGGGAAAGCGACGAAATAGGCGAAGGCCCAGGCCAGGTTCAGGCCCACCAGCTCCCACCAGTGCCGCAGCTTCTCGATCGGCGAGCGCTTGGCCTCGTCCTTGAGCTTGCGGACCTCCTCCTGCAACGCCTTGATGCGCACCCGGTCCGCCTTGCGCTGCAGCTCCCGATCGTGCTCGAGTCGCGCGAGGTCCAGCTCGCCCGCGCTCGCGGCCGAGGCCGCCGCCGCGACCGCCGCCTTCACCAGGTCCTTCGTCTCGGCGCCGGCGTCGTCCGACTCGTCGTCGTGGCGGTCGCTGCGATCCGTCGAGGCTGCGGCGACAGCCTCGCGGCGCGCCTGCTTCGTCGGCTCGTCGATGTGCTCCATCGTGCTGGAGTACAGCCCGAACGCGACCAGGCACAGCGCCGGCGCCCAGCCGAGCCAGCCGCTGTCCGCCCGCAGCTCGCCGCGGGAGGCGCGCTGGTGCTTGTGCCAGCGCCAGGCGATCCAGCAGAACCCGGCCAGCAGCGGCGTGTTGCCGAAGTTGGAGAGGACCGTCACCAGGGTCACGTCGACCGCCATCGCCTTGGCACGCTGCCACGGTGACGCCAGCGGCAGGCCCAGCAGCGCGGGCGCGACGTTGAGGTCCTCGGGCGTGATCCAGTCGCGCGGATCCTGCGGCACCTCGCCGGCGGCCTGGGCGGCGCGCCCGGGAACAGGGGCGGCCGTGGCGGCAGCGGCGGAGCCGCCAGAGACGGGCAGCGGAACAGGCGCCGGGCTGTCGGGCAGCGCCGGGGCGGCAGCCGACGGGGACGGATCGACGGGCGTGGTCATGGGCCGGCATTGTCGCGAGCGGGACCTGGCCCGAAGGCCCATGACTTCCCCTAGCGCCGCCCGGGGCGCGCGGAAGCTTTCCTCCGCCGCCGGAAGGGACGCGCGCTGGCGGACGGCCCGGCCGCGTTGCAAGATGTCGCCCCATGTCCCGACCGGGCGCCGGGCCATCGAACGACCCCCGATAATTCGCGCTCGCCCACCGATTCCCACCGCGCGCTCCGCGCCAGGCCATGTCCAATCTCATCGTCCACGGCGGCTCGCCCCTGAAGGGCCGCATCGTTCCCTCGGCCAACAAGAACGCCGTCCTGCCCATCCTGTGCGCGACGCTGCTGACCCGCGAGCCGGTGCGGCTGCACGGCGTGCCGGAAATCACCGACGTCAAGAAGATCCTCGAGGTCTTCCGCAAGCTCGGCAGCCATGTCGCGGTGGACTTCAAGAGCGGCGTGCTGGACCTGCACCACCAGGACACCCACTTCGACGCGGCCAAGGACCACCTGCCCGAGGAGATGCGCTCGTCGATCATGCTGGTGCCGGGCCTGATGGCGCGCTTCGGCGCCGCGCGGATCGAGGACGACGTCAAGGGCTGCACGCTGGGCGCGCGCGAGATCGATCCGCATGTCGAGGTGTTCGAGCGCTTCGGCGCCCATGTCGACCGCGCCGCCGACGGCCTGCTGCTGCAGGTCCAGGGCCAGCTCACCGCCAATGACCACTGGACCGACTACGCCTCGGTCACCACGACCGAGAACTTCGTGCTCTGCGCCGCGCTGGCGCACGGCACCTCGACGCTGATGAACGCGGCCAGCGAGCCGCATGTGCAGGAGTTCTGCCAGTTCATGCAGATGCTGGGCGCCAAGCTCGAGGGCCTGGGCACCTCGCGCCTGACCATCCACGGCGTCAAGGAACTCGGCGGCGGCGAGTTCACCTTCGCCGAGGACTTCCACGAGATCGTGACCTTCCTCGCGCTGGGCGCCATCACCGGCGGCGACGTGAGGGTGAAGAACTCGCACCCCGAGCAGTTCCCGCTGATCGACCGCACCTTCGCCAAGTTCGGTGTCCAGATCGTTCACGAGGACGGCTGGTCGCGCTCCATCGTCGACGGCAAGCTCAAGGTCAAGGAGCCCTTCACCCGCAACATCCTGCAGAAGGTCGAGGCGGCGCCCTGGCCCTACCTGCCGGTGGACCTGCTGCCGATCTTCGTCGCGCTGGGCGTCAAGGCCGAGGGCAGCGTGATGTTCTGGAACAAGGTCTACGACGGCGCGATGGGCTGGACCACCGAGCTGTCCAAGTTCGGCGCCCATGCCTTCCTGTCGGACCCGCACCGGATGGTGACCTTCGGCGGCAAGACGCTGAGCCCGGCCGAGGTCGAGAGCCCGTACATCATCCGCGTCGCGATCGCGCTGCTGATGGTGGCGGCCAGCATCCCCGGCAAGTCGGTCATCCGCAATGCGACGCCGGTCCGTCGCGCGCATCCGCAGTTCGCCGAGAACATCACCCGCCTCGGCGCCAAGGTGGAATGGGTCGAAGGCGACTGATCGCCGCCTGGCTGATCCTGACGGCGGCGACCGCCGCCGCGCAGACGACGCCACCGGGCGCGACACCGGCCGCCACCGCCGCCCCGCCGGTGCTGCGCTGGCTGGTGCAGGACATGCCGCCGC
>NZ_PEOG01000083.1 GCF_002761755.1 Roseateles chitinivorans | reverse complement strand
CGAGTCCGAGCGCCAGCGCGCAGGCGCCGACGGCGATCAGGGCCAGCGTCTCCATGGCCGTCAGCCCTGGCGGCCCAGCGCCGTCACCAGCGTCTGGTAGCGACCATCGCGCTTGAGCGCCTCGTAGCGGGCGCGGGCGGCGTCATGGGCGGCGGTGTTGGCGGACGGCTCGCCCTCGCTGCGGTCGAACGCGGCCAGGCCGGACTCGCGGTAGATCTGCAGGTCGGCCAGCACCTCGGCGCGGCTGAGCGGGCGTTCCATCATGTCCATCATCGTCAGCTGGTCATAGCGTTCCCGGGCGGCCAGCAGCGCGGCGGAGGTGTTGGACTCCTCGCCGTCGCGGCGTTCCGCATCGGCCAGGCCGGAGTCGCGGTAGGCCTTCAAGTCCTCGAGGACGTCGGCGCGGCTCAGCGCCTGCATCCGGGCCACCGGCAGGCCGCGCAGCGCCAGGTAGCGGCGGCGCGCCTCGCGCCAGGCCGCCGTGCCGACCTGCGACTGCGAGTCGTCGCGCTCCAGGGCGGCCAGGCCGGACTGCTGGTAGGCGGCCAGGTCCTGCTCCACCTGCGCGCGGGTCACCGGCGCGGCCACGGCGGGCTCGCCGGCGAAGGCGACCGACATCAGGCCGGCCAGCAAGGCGCCGCCGAAGGTGATGGCCACCACCAGGCGCTGCGGCTGGAAGCGCGGACGGGAAGTCAAAGGGGACGGATTCATCTTGAACTCCTTGGATCGGGAATGCCCGGCGGCACGGGCCCACCACCCTGTGCGGCGGCCCGCCGCCGGGACGGCAGATCGCGGTGCGCCGGGCCCGAGGACGCCGTCTCCGCGATGGGATCGATCGGACCAGAGCCCGGCCCGCGGGGCCATCCGACCGATCGGCGGTCCCGCCCATACCTGGGTTTCATCCCTCCCCTCCCGGTGGCGGCGCGGCTGACGCCAGCGGACGGGCCGGCTCATCCATCGCGTCGGGAGGGCCGGACCCAGCGCCCCAGGGGCCTGCGGCGTGCGGCCCCCTCCCGCCGGCACGTCGATCGCTGCTGACCGCGCCGCGGCCACGGTCAGGCGTCCGCCAGCAGGGCGGCACCGGCGGGATGCGGGACCGGCATCGCGCCCTTCATCCCGAAGCTCGGCAGGTGCAGCGTCACCAGCGTGCCGCCCTCGCGGCCCGGCTCGAAGGCCAGCGTGCCGGCATGCGCGTCGACGATGGACTTGCAGATCGCCAACCCCATGCCCATGCCGTCGGACTTGGTCGTGAAGAAGGGCTCGGTCAGCTGCGCCGCCGCCTCCGGCGGGATGCCGGTGCCGCGGTCCTCGATCTCGACGCGGATCAGGTCCGGCGGCGCCGCGCCCCACCGCATCGTCAGGCGGCGCAGTCCCTCGGGCATGCCGGCCATCGCCTCGGCGCCATTCATCAGCAGGTTGATCGCGACCTGCTGCAGCTGCACGCGGTCGCCGCGCACGCGGCAGGGCTGCGCCGGGCCGAGCACCGACAGCGTCACGCCCAGCTCCGCCATCGAGCCGCCCACCAGCGACACGCACTCGCGCAGCGCGTCGCACAGGTCGATGTCGGCGAACTGCGGCTCGGCCTTGCGTGCCATCGCGCGCAGGCCCTGGATGATGCTCTTGGCGCGCTTGGCGCTGATCCGGACATGCGCCACCATCGCCAGCGCCTCGCCGATGTCGGGCTCGTCGCGTTCCAGCCAGCGCGAGGCGGCACTGGCCGAGGTGTCGATGGCGCTCAGCGGCTGGCCGATCTCGTGGACGATGGAGGCCACCAGCTCGCCCATCGCCTTGAGCCGGCTCGCGCGGCCGAGTTCGGCCAGCGCGGCGCGCAGGCGCTCCTCGGCCTCGGCGCGCTGGCGGTTCTGGTCGACGAGTTCCTCGTAGAGCCGTGTGTTCTCCAGTGAGAAGGCCGCCTGCGACGCGATCACCTCCAGCAGCTCGGCCTTGGCCGGCGTGAACACCCGCGGCGCCAGGCTGTTCTCCAGGTACAGCACGCCGATCAGCCGGGCGTAGCGCATCATCGGCACGCACAGCAGCGAGCGCGGCCGGGCGCGCTTCACATAGTCGTCCTGCGCCAGTGCCAGGGCCTCGCGCGCGTCGTCGAACTGGGTCGCATGCTGCGTGCGCGCGACCGCATGGGCGATGGTCACCGGCAGCACCTCGGCGCTGAAGGCGGCCGGCGTCTGCGCGACCGCGATCTGCCCCGCGACCATGCGCGCGCTGGCCCGCACCGTCCATTCGCCGTCGCGCCACAGCGCGAGCGCGCCGTAGTCCGCACCGGCCGACTCGAGCGCGGTGCGCATGGTCGTCTCGACGATGCGCTCGGGCACGATGTCGCTCGCCAGCGCATGGGTGATCCGCAGCACCGCCTGGACATCGAGTTCATGCAGCCGGCTGGTGAGCCCTGGCGCATCGGCCTCCTGCAGCTCCGGATGGCGCTGCTGCAGCTGGCGCGCCTTGGCCGCCGCGCCCCAGCGCTGCCAGGCGGCCAGCGCGTGGCGCAGGTAGGCGCGGCGCTCGATCTCGCGACCGAGGCCGGCGTGGAAGGCCGCGGCCAGTTCCGCCGCGAGCGCCTCGACCTGGGTGAAGCCGTGACGCCGGGCCTGCGTCACCGCGGAGGAGAACAGGTCCGCTGCCTCGCCCTGGTGGCCCAGGGCGCGCGCCTGCTCGGCCAGCACCAGCGCGCGACGCGCGCCGAAGTTCTCCGGACATTCCGCGGCCCAGGCGTCCAGCGCCGCGAGATGGCGGCGCAGCGCGGCCTCCTGCGCGTCGTCGCGCTCGCGCAGCTGCAACAGCGCGAGCGCCCCGTAGAAGGCCAGGTCACCGCATTCGGCAAACTTGCGGGCGACCGCCACGCAGGCCTCGGCACGCCGGCGCGACTCGATCGCCTCGGTCAGATCGCCGAAGAGCAGGCCCGCCTGCAGCCGGTAGGTCCAGTAGGCCAGGTCCACCAGCGTCACCGGCGCGCCCTCGACCGGCTCGGCCATGCGCTCGCCGCGCGGCTCGCCGTCCTGCAGCATGCCCAGCAGCGTGCGCTGCGCCAGCACCGCGTCGACGACCAGCCGGAAGTTGGCATCCTTCGCGCGCGCCAGCGCGCCCTCGACGGTCTGGCGCACGTCTTCGAGGAACTCGCCCGCGAAGAGCATGCCGGTGGCCTGGTTGCGGCCGCAGTACAGCGCGAAGGTGTGGTCGCCCTCGCGGGTGGCGATCTCGAAGGCGCGGGCGAAGACCTCGCGCGCACCGCGGGCCGGCTGGGTCCAGGGCACGACGAAAGTCGCATAGGTGTGCAGCACGCGCGCCTGGTAGCGGCGCAGGCCGCGCTCGCCGATCAGGTGCAGCGCGAGCTCGCCGAATGCGCGCGAGCCGGCGAAATCGCGGTAGCGCGCGCCCAGCACCTGGATCAGGCAGACGTAGGCATTGGCCGAGGCGTCGCAATGGCCATGCGCGATCGCCAGCCGGACCAGGCGCAGCAGCATCAGGTCCACCAGCTGCTGGTCCGAGTACATCGCCGGCGGGATCAGGTCCGCGAAGATGTTGACCAGCGCCCGGCGGCGCGGATCGGGATCGATCGGCCAGCCGCGCAGCGCGTCGACGCCGTGTTCGTCGAGCCAGGCGCGCAGCGGCGCGTATTCCTCGTCCACCTGCGCCGCCGTCGGATGGCGCGGCAGCTCGATGCCGGCCGCGCTGGCCAGGAAGGCCAGGCCGATGTCCAGCGCCAGGTCGTAGCGACCCAGCGTCGTGTACAGGGCCACCCGCAAGCGGGCCACCTCCGCGCCGAACAGGCCGTCGCCGGCCAGGCCCTGCAGCGCCGCCAGGCGCATCTCGGCGGCCTCGAGCGCACCGGTCATGAACTCGGCCTCGCCGCAGAGCAGGCTGGCCTCCAGCGCCTCGGCACTGGTCTGCTCGTCGCCGAGCCAGGTCAGCGCCCAGCCGAAGAAGTCCAGCGCCGCGTGATGGGCGGTGGCCGCCTTGGCGCGCCTGCCGGCTTCGAGGTTGATCAGCGCGAAGGCGCGGTGCTCGATCGGATGCACCACCGCCGGCCGGGCGAGGTTGGCCTGGGTGGCGATCAGGAAGGCGGGGATGCGTTCGTCGTCGGCGGCGCGCAGCCGGTGCGTGATCGCCAGGTGCAGCGCGGCCCGGTCCGCTGGCGCGATCGCGCCGAGGACGGCCTCGCGGACATGGTCGTGGGTGAAGGCCCAGTCGCCACGATCGAGCGCCACGAAGCCCGCTTCCAGCGCCGGCGCCATCGAGGTCGCGAGTGCGCCCTCGGTGATGTCGACGGCCACCGCGAGCAGGCCCGGCGCGGCGCGGTCACCAAGGCAGGCCATCGCGCGCAGCAGCGCGAGCGCCGCGTCGGGCAGCTCGTCGAGCTCGCGAGCGAGCAGCTCGCCGACATCGTGGACCACCGGACAGGCGGCGGTGCGCTCGGCATGCCAGGCCCAGCGCGTCGTCGCGGGGTCGTAGGCGAGCAGCCCCTTGGCGACCAGCCGACCCAGCAGCCGGCGGATGAAGAACGGGTTGTGGCCGGTCAGCTCCTGGACCATGTCCAGCAGCGGGCCCAGCGCCGAGACGTCCTGATGCAGCACTTGCGCGACCAGGGCGCGCACCGCGTCGCCGTCCAGCGGCCGCAGCGCCAGGTGGCAGGCACCGGCGCGGGTGAACAGCGGTGCCGCCCGCAGCGGATGCGGCGCGTCCGCCTCGCTCGACCGCATCGATCCCGCCAGCAGCAGCGGCGCGTCGGCGTGGTCGATCAGCAGGCGCTCCAGCACCTTGAGCGTGTCGACGTCGGCCCATTGCAGATCATCGAGCAGCAGCACCAGCGGACGTTCCGGCCGCGCGAAGGCGGCGAACAGCCGGGCCATCGCACGCAGGACGATCTCGCGTTCGAAGACCAGCGCCGCATCGCCCGGCACCGGCACGGCCGGCCCGTCCTGCGGACCGAGCACGGCGGCCAGCCCCGGCACCCAGCCGGTGAGCGTCGCGCCGACCGGTTGCGTCGCGCGGCGCAGACGGTCCCGCCAGGTCTCGAAGTCGGCCTCCGCGCTGCCGAGCACGCCCTGCAGCAGCGGCTCCAGCGCACGCGCCAGCGCGTCGAAGGGCAGGCCGCTGCGCGCGGCGTCGCACTTGCCGGCGGCCACCAGCGGCGCGACCGGCTGCCGCATCCGCGCGACCGCTTCGCGCAGCAGCGCCGACTTGCCGATGCCCGGCCCGCCCCACACCCAGGCGGTGCGGGCGCCGTCGCCCTCGGCCACCGCCCGGTAGAGCGCGGCGAGCTGGCCGAGCTCGTCGTCGCGGCCGACCACCGGGCCGGGTTCGTGCGCACCGGCCAGCGCGGCCCCGGCATCGAGCACGAAGTCCGGGATCGTGCCGTGGCGGCGCAGCAGCTCGTCGCAGCTGCGCAGGTCGGCCAGCAGGGCGCCGGCGTCGGCATAGCGGCGATCCGGCGACTTCTGCAGCAGGCGCAGCACCAGGCGCGACAGCTGCGCAGGGACCTCCGGCCGCAGCGCATGCACCGGCGACGGCAGTCGGGTCGCGTGGGCATGGATGCGTGCAGCGGCGCTGTCGCCATCGAAGGGCGGCGCGCCGGTGAGCAGTTCGTGGAACAGGCAGCCGAGCGCGTAGAGGTCGGCGCGCGCGTCGACATCGATGTTCATCCGCCCGCCCAGCTCCGGAGCCATGTAGTCGAAACGGGCGTCGTCCCAGGCCAGCGCTTCCTCGCCGCGGGCCTGCGGCTCGCCCTGGCGCAGCGCGAAGCCGAAGCCGGTCAGCACCGCCTTGCCGGCCGCCTCGTCGACAAGGATGCAATCCGGACCGAGCGCACGATGGACGATCCCGGCCGCATGCATGCCGGCGACCGCGGACACGATCGCCCGCGCCAGGCGCAGGAAGGCCGCCGGCGCCATCGGCGGCCGCGCGGTTTCGCCGAGCAGCCGGCCGCCCGGGTCCTGAAGCAGCAGCACGACGCCCTCGCCGCTGGGCTGCAGCGCCTGCGGCACCGCTGCCCACTCCGGCTGGAGCGCGCCGCGCAGCGCGTATTCCCGCTGCAGCAGCGCCAGCGCGGCCGGCGTCTGATGGCCGCGTCCGGCCACGAGGACGGACGGACCGCGCTGCGGACTCGCCCGGTGCAGGCGAGTCCCGCGCGGGGTCAACTCGAGGAAAGGGAGGCGGGCAAGGTCGTTCATCGCGGCGTTTCAATGTAGGGAACACTACATGAACTTCGATGATATGGGCCGACCCCGGCGACCGCAAGGCGACGCTGGCGCGACAGCTCCCTCGAAAGAGTTAGTCCGAGGGTTTGCCTGGAGTCGACGGAGGGAGCACGTCGCGGCGTGGCGCCGCCCGCGAACGAAGGACGGCGCTCAGCGATTGACCATCACGATGCCGGCCGCGAGACCGGCGAGCGCGAGCATCAGTCGCGGCGTGATCGGCTCGCCGAGCAGCAGCGCGCCGGCCAGCAGCCCGAACAGCGGCGTGCTCAAGGTGAAGCTGGACAGCCGGGTCGCCGGGTAATGGCGGATCAGCCAGAACCACAGCAGGTAGCTGGCGAACGACACGATCACCGCCTGGAAGCCGAAGAGGCCGACCAGCCGCCAGGACCAAGCCGGCGGCAGCGCCTCGCCGGTCGCGAGCGCGCCCGCCGCGAGCGCCAGCGCGGACACGCCGAGCTGGTACAGCAGCGTCTTCTCCGCGCTGGCCGAGGACAGCCGCGTCGCGCGGATCGCCAGCGTGGTACCGCCCCACAGCAGCGCGGCCAGCACGCCCAGCGCATCGCCGAGCCACTGCATCGCCTGCCCCGTGCCGTGCAGGCCCTCGCCGAAAGCGAACGCCACCGCGCCGAAGGCGATCAGCAGCCCCGCCGTCTGGCGCATCGTCAATCGCTCGGCGGGCGAGATCAGCGGCATGCCCAGCGCGACGACGAACGGCGACAGATAGAGGAAGACGACCATCCGCGACGCCGTCGTGTACTGCAGCCCGACGAAGATGCAGGCGAACTCGGCCGCGAACAGCAGCCCCGCCAGCAGGCCACCCGGCAGGCTGCCATCAGGACGGAACAGCGCGATGCCGCGCGCCACGGCGAACCCCCACACCAGCAGGCCGGCCAGGCCCGAGCGCAGCGCCGCCTGCCACAGCGGGCCGATCTCCGTGAGCGCGGCCTTGGCCGCCACCTGGTTCAGGCCCCACAGCACGCAGCATCCCAGCAGGATGACCACCGCCGCGCCGTCGAGTTGCTGCTTGCGTTCCATGGCGCCGGATCATGCCCGGCGGCGTGTCCAGGCCCGCGCGGCCAACGCACACAGCAGCGCGGCCGCGACACCCGCGACCAGGCCGGTGAGATGCGACAGCGGTGCGATCGCGATGTTCCAGCCGTCCCAATGCCGCAGCGCCGGCCCCGCCAGCGGACGCTCCGCCGCGACCTTCATCGTCAGCCCCAGCCCGATCAGCATGCCGATGACGCGTTCGCGCCCATGCGAGGCCCGCATCCGCATCATCCCGATCGCTGCGACGGCGACGCCCGCATGCAGCACGCCCGAAGCGCCGCCGAAGCGCTCGAGCGACGGTTCCACCAGCAGCCCGATCTGCGTCAGCGGCCAGGCCAGCAGCCAGGCGATGGCGTCCCGCGGTCCCAGCCGCGCGGCGACGCCCAGCAGGCCCACGACGGCGCAGCCGGCCAGGTTGGCGATCAGGTGCTGGGGACTCCAATGCAGCCACGCGGCGGAAAACGCGCGCCACGGCTCGCTGGCGGCGAGCCCGGGCCGCCATTCGAGCGCCGCCTGCGCCGGCGCGGGCTGGACCCAGGCGACCAGCGAGCCGATCGCCAGCGCCGTCGCCACCAGCAGCCACGCGCGTCCCGGCATCGGGTCCTCGTCCGCGGGCGTCAGCCGAAGACGGCCCGCCAGAGCGCCAGCACCGCGTCGCGCTGCGGCGCGAGTGCCGCGGCGGCCTCGCCGTCCAGCGCGGTGGACTGTTCGTCGAGCCGCGCGCGGTGCTGCACGCGGCGCAGCTCGCGATAGGCATCCGCGGCCTCGCGGCCGACATCGGCAGGCAGCAGGCCGGCGGACTCCGCACGCTGCAGCAGCGCGATGTTGCCGGCGTTGGCCAGCAGCTCGGGATGCCGCGCCGAATGCGCCAGGATCAGGTACTGCAGCGCGAACTCCGCGTCCACCATGCCGCCCGGGCTGTGCTTCACGTCGAAGAAGCCGGCCCGCACCGAGCGCGCGGCCCGCAGCTTCTCGCGCATCGCGACGACCTCGTCGCGCAGTGCCGCCGGATCGCGCGGCGCGGTTAGCACCGCGCGGCGGGTGGCTTCGAAGCGCTCGGCCAGCGAGGCGTCGCCGGCGCAGAAGCGCGCCCGCGTGATCGCCTGGTGCTCCCAGGTCCAGGCGGTGTTGCTGCCGCGACCGCCCTGGTAGTTCTCGAACGAGGACAGCGAGGTCACCAGCAGCCCGGAGTTGCCGTTGGGCCGCAGCGCAGTGTCGATGTCGAAGAGCTCGCCGGCCGCGGTGCGGATCGTCAGCCAGGTGATCAGCTTGCGGATGAACGCGCCGTAGATCTCGGCGGCGTTGTCGTCCTCATCGTCGAAGAGGAAGACCAGGTCGAGGTCGCTGCCGTAGCCCAGCTCCTTGCCGCCGAGCTTGCCGTAGGCGATCACCGCCAGCCGCGGCGCCGGACGGTGCTTCTGCTTGAGGCGCTGCCAGGCCCAGTCCAGCACGCATTGCAGCGTGGCGTCGGCCAGCAGCGACAGCTCGTCGGCGACCTGCTCGACGCTGATCTGGCCCTCCACGTCCCGCACCAGGGTGCGGAAGACCTCGGCGTGATGCGCGCGGCGCACGCTGTCGAGCAGCGCGTCCTCGCTGGCCTCGCCATGCTCGGCCCAGGCGTCGTGACGCGCCTGCAGGTCCTGGATGAAGGCCGCGCCATCGAAGCGCTCGTGCAGCAGCCGCGCGTCGGCCAGTTCGTCGATGACGCCGGGATGCTGCATCAGGTAGCGCATCGGCCAGCGCGCCAGGCCCAGCAGCCGCAGCAGCCGGCCCTGCACCGCCGGCCGCTCGACCAGCAGCGCCAGGTAGCTCTCGCGGCGCAGCAGCGGCTCGATCCAGTCGACGAAGCGCTGAGCCGCGTCCAGCGTGCATTCGCCCTGACGCACCGCCAGCGCGGCACGACCGACCAGCTTCGCCAGCCGCAGCCGCGAGTCCTCACGCAGGTTCTGCACCCGCGCCTGCTGCGCCCAGCGCCGCACATTGGCGGCCAGCTCGGGTTGCAGCTTGTCGAGGAACTCCTCGCTGTCGATCGGCAGCGGCGGGCCGCCGCACATGCCGTTCTTGCAACTGCCCTTGCCGGGCGCGACGCCGTCATGCAGCAAGGCGTCGAACTCGGTCGCGACCAGCTCGCGCACCTCCATCAGCCGATCCAGCAGCGGACAGGCATGGCTGTTGCAGCTCAGGCACAGGCTGCGGGCGATCCAGCCGATGTCCTCGTCCGACGCCGGCAGGCAGTGGGTCTGCTGGTCGTCCAGGTACTGGATGCGGTGCTCGACGCGGCGCAGGAAGTCGTAGCCCTTGGCCAGCGCGGTGGCGGTCTCGGGCTTCATCAGGCCGCGCGCGGCCAGGCGCGTCAGCGCCTTGAGCGTCGAGCGGGTGCGGATCTCGGGGAACTGCCCGCCGCGCACCACCTGCAGCAGCTGGACGATGAACTCGATCTCGCGGATGCCGCCGCGCGACAGCTTCACGTCGTTGGCGCGCTCCGGCCGGCCGGCGGCGCGGCGCTGGGCCTCGTCGCGGATCTTGCGGTGCAGTTGCCGCAGGCCCTCGAAGACGCCGTAGTCCAGGTAACGCCGATAGACGAAGGGCGTGACCAGGCTGCGCAGCTGCATCGCGCGGCCGTCCTTGACACTGGCGCGCGGCGCGACGATGCGGCTCTTCAGCCAGGCGAAGCGCTCCCACTCGCGGCCCTGGACGAGGAAGTACTCCTCCAGCATCGCCATGCTGACCGCTGGCGGACCGGAGTTGCCGTTGGGACGCAGCGCCAGGTCGACGCGGAAGACCTGGCCGTCCTCGGTGACGTCGCCGATCAGCGTCGACAGGCGGCGCGAGAGCTGCGCGAAGTATTCGTGCGCGGAGATTCGCTGGCGGCCCTCGCCGCCCTCGGTCTGGCCGTCGTCCTCGTAGACGTAGATCAGGTCGATGTCGGACGAAACATTCAGTTCCCGCCCGCCGAGCTTGCCCATGCCGACGACCCAGAAGTCGATGTCCTGGCCGACCGCGTCGCGCGGCGGGCCGTACAGCGCGTCGAGTTCCGCGCGGCAGTGGGCGACGCCGATGTCCAGCGCCACCTCGGCCAGGTGGGTCATCGCCTGGGTGACGTCGGTCATCGCCGCGCCCTGCTCGACGTCGAGCACCGCCAGCCGTTCCATCACCAGCTGGCGCATCACCCGCAGCGCGGCGGGCAGCGGACGACCGCCTGCGCGCAACCGGTCGACGACGGCACGCATGACGGCGTCATCCGGCAGGCCGGGCGGCAGCAGGGTCAATTCGGCCGCGTAACGGCGGCGGATGCGCTGAACGAATCGGCTGTGGTCCGCGGTCGCGGCCGGCGTCGAAACGCTTGCCGGATCAACGGTTGCCGGGGCAACTGAATCCATCGGTAAAGAAAGCTCTCGCTGGCTCATGGCCGGAAATGGCTGTGCTAGATTCGGCGACCGCCGTCCCCTCTTACATGTCTTCGTCCGCCGTCACCAGTCCTGACTCCGGTTCCGCGGTCGCGAAGCGACGCTGGTGGGCACGCTGCGCCCTCTGGCTCGGCCTGGCTTCGCTGGGCCTGTTCTCCCTGCTGATCGCGGCCTGGCTGGCATTGCACTGGGCGATTCTGCCGCACATCGACGACTGGCGGCCCCAGCTCGAAAAGCAAGCCACCCAGGCATTGGGGGTACCCGTGAAGATCGGCGCCATCAGTGCCCGATCGTCCGGATGGATCCCGACGCTGGACCTGCGCGACGTGCGCGTCATCGAGGCCTCCGGCCGGGAGGCGCTGCACCTGCCCCGCGTCAGCGCCGCGCTGTCGCCGCGCTCGCTGCTGGCCTTCGAACTGCGTTTCTCCCAGCTGCTGCTGGACAGCCCCGAGCTGCTGCTGCGTCGCGACGCGCAGGGCCGCGTCTTCGTCGCCGGCCTCAGCGTCGACGGCCCGTCCGACACGCAGGCCTCCGAGGCCGCGACCGACTGGTTCTTCGAGCAGCACGAGTTCGTCATCCTCCACGGCCGCATCCGCTGGGTCGACGACCTGCGCGCCGCGCCGCCGCTGGAGCTCTTCGACCTCAACCTGGTGCTGCGCAACGGCCTGCGCCGTCACCGGCTGCGGCTGGACGCGACACCGCCGGCCGGCTGGGGCGAGCGCTTCACCCTGCGCGGCGAGTTCACCCAATCGCTGCTGGACCGGCCCGGCGCGGTGCAGCGCTGGAGCGGGCAGCTCTTCGCCCACCTGCCGCGCACCGACGTCAGCGAGCTGCGCCGCTACGTGGACCTGCCCTTCGAGCTCAACGAGGGCGACGGCGCGCTGCGCGCCTGGCTGGACGTGGACCGCGGCGAGCCGCGCAGCCTGACGCTGGACATGGGCCTGCGCGCGGTGAAGCTGCGCGTCGCGCCCAGCCTGCCCGAACTGGCACTGGCCCGGATCGGCGGCCGGCTGGTGCTGAAGCAGACGCCGCAGTCGCTCTCGCTGGAAGCGAAGCAACTCGGCTTCCAGGCCGGCGACGGGCTGGACTGGCCGCGCTCGGACTGGGCGCTCGACGTCAAGCGCGACGCCAGGACCGGCACGATCACCGGTGGGGACTTCCAGGCGCAGCAGCTCGACCTGGCCCTGGGGGCGCAGATCCTCGCCCGCCTGCCGCTCGCGGAGACCCAGCGCCAACTGATCGCCGACATGAAGCCGGGCGGCCTGCTCAATGCGCTGCAGCTCCATTGGGACGGCCCGCTCGACGCGCCGCGCGGCTATCGCGCCAAGGGCCGGCTGCAGGGCCTGCAGCTGGCGGCCGCGACGCCGGAGGTGCCGTCGGATCCAGCCTCCTCGCCACCGACCGGCCGGCCCGGCGTGCGCGGCGCCGACCTGCAGTTCGAGGCCACCGACCAGGGCGGCAGCGCGACGCTGGCCGTGACCGACGGCGAGGTCACCCTGCCCGGCGTCTTCGAGGAAGCCACGATCCCGCTGAAGCAGGCGCAGGCCAGCGTCCACTGGCGCGCCCAGCGTCCGGTGGCGGTCGGCGGCGGCAAGCGGGCGCCGATGCCCAGCGCGACGTCCCTCCCGGCGACCCGTCCGCTGGCAGCGGCCTCGGCGACCGCGGCCGCGTCAGCACAGGCGCCGGCCGAGCCCGCCACGCGCTGGACGGTCCAGTTCAACGACGTGCGCTTCGCCAACGACGACCTGCGCGCCGAGCTGGACGGCAGCTGGCAGAGCGGCGACGGCAAGCGCCCGCATGACCACGGCCGGCTGGACCTGACCGGTCGCATCGACGAGATCCGCGCCCCGCGCGTGCTGCGCTACCTGCCGGCCTCGATGGGCCACGACGCGCGGCGCTATGTCCGCGACGCCATCCGCGATGGCACGGTGCACAAGATCCAGGTGCGCCTGCAGGGCGACCTGCTCGACTTCCCCTTCGATGCGCCGCGCAGCAAGGGACAGTTCCGGGTGTCGGGGCAGGTCCGCGGCCTGAGCCTGGCCTACGTGCCCAGCCATCCGGCCGAGGGCGAGCTGCCCGCCTTCCAGTCACCGTGGCCGGCGATGGAGCAGCTCGACGCCGAACTGGTCTTCGACCGCGCCGCGATGAGCATCCGCAACGCCAAGGCCCGGCTGATGGGCGTGGACCTGGTCAACGTGCAGGGGTCGATCGCCGACCTGTACCACCACGCGCCGGTGCTGGAGATCGACGGCCAGGCGCGCGGCGCGCTCGCTGACGCCCTGCGCTATGTGAAGGCTTCGCCGGTGGCGGCGCTCACCGGCCATGTGCTGGACGCGACCACGGCGACCGGTCCGATGGCGCTGAAGCTCAACCTGCGGCTGCCGCTGATGCATGTCGACGACACGACGGTCCGGGGCCTGGTCACGCTGACCGGCAACGACGTCCGCCTCCGGCCCGACACGCCGCTGCTCGGCCAGGCGCGTGCCCAGGTCAGCTTCGACCAGAAGGGCCTGCAGATCCGCGGCGGCCAGGCCCGCGTGCTGGGCGGCGAGGCCAGCTTCGACGGCGGCAGCCTGCCCGACGGCACGATGCGCTTCGCCGCGCAGGGCACGGTCACGGCGGATGCGCTGCGCAACGCGCCGGAACTGGGGCTGCAGCAGGTGGCGTCGGTGATGACCGGCCAGGCGGCGGTGCGATTCGAGTTGGGCGTGCTCAAGAACGGGCAGACCGAGATCGCGGTGACCAGTCCGCTGCAGGGCATCGCGGTGAACCTGCCGGCCCCGATGCACAAGGCGGCCGAGGAAAGCTGGCCGATGCGCATCGCCACCAAGGCCTTGCCGCCGGCCGGCGCCGCCTTGCGCGACGAGTTGCGCGTCGAGGCCGGCCCGGTGCAGGCGCTGTACCAGCGCGACGTGACCCATGAGGCCAAGGTGCTGCGCGGCGCGATCGCGGTGCGCGAGCGCGCGCCCGAGTTGCCGGCGCAGGGCGTGACGGCGCGCGCCAGCTTCGACCAGTTCAACGCCGACGCCTGGCAGTCCGCGCTGCCGGGGCTGACCGGCGCCAAGGCCGGCACGGAACTCGATGGCACGGCCGAAGGCGGCTATGCGCCGACGCAGCTGACGCTCAAGGCGCAGACGCTGCAGGTGGCGGGCCGCACGCTCAACGGCGTGACGGCCGGCATCTCCCACGACACCGGCGCCGGCTGGCGCGTGTCGGTCGACGCGCAGCAGCTCAGCGGCCTGATCGAGGTCCGCGCGGCCAAGCCGGACCAGCCGGGCCGCGTCTTCGCCCGGCTGTCGCGCCTGTCGGTGCCCAAGAGCGATGCCGATTCGGTCGAGCAGCTGCTGGACAAGCAGCCGCGCTCGGTGCCGGCGCTGGACATCGTCGTCGAGGACTTCGAGCTGCGCGGCAAGCGCCTGGGCCGCCTCGAGATCGACGCCCAGCAGCAGAGCGAGGCCCGCGACTGGAAGCTCAACCGGCTGGTGCTCAAGAGCCCGGACGCGACGCTGAGCGCCTCCGGCAAGTGGGCGCCCGAGCCCGGCCAGGCGCTGCGCCGCACCGAGCTCGACTGGAAGATGGAGGTCGCCGACGCCGGCAAGCTGATGGAGCGGCTCGGCCAGGGCCAGGTGCTGCGCGGCGGCAAGGGCGTGCTGACCGGGCAGGTGGCCTGGCAGGGTTCGCCAATGTCGCCGGACTACGCCAGCATGGGCGGCCAGCTCAATGTCTCGATGGAATCGGGGCAGTTCCTCAAGGCCGAGCCCGGCGTGGGCCGGCTGCTGGGCGTGCTCAGCCTGCAATCGATCCCGCGGCGGCTGATGCTGGACTTCCGCGACGTGTTCTCCGAGGGCTTCGCCTTCGACAACGTCACCGGCGACATCCGCATCGCCAAGGGCGTCGCGCGCAGCGACAACCTGCGCATGAAGGGCCTGCAGGCGGCGGTGCTGATGGAAGGCAGCGCCGACCTCGCGGCCGAGACGCAGGACCTGCACGTGCTGGTGCTGCCCGAGATCAATGCCGGCGGCGCGGCGCTCGCCTACGCGGCGGTGAATCCCGCCATCGGCCTGGGCGCCTTCCTGGCCCAGTGGCTGCTGCGCAAGCCGCTGGCGGCCGCCAACTCCGAGGAGTTCCGCGTCACCGGCACCTGGTCCGATCCGCGCATCGAGCAGCTGCCGCGTCGCGCGCAGCCGCAGGGCAGCTACAACAACGCGACCACCGCGCAAGGAGAGTCCGTCCAATGAGCACCCCGACCCCGCAAGCGGCCCGGCCGGTCACGGTCGCCGCGATCCAGATGGTCTCCGGCCCGCGGCTGGAGGAGAACCTCGAGCGCGCCGGCCACTGGATCGGCGAGGCCGCGCGCCAGGGCGCGCGGCTGGTGTCGCTGCCCGAGTACTTCTGCCTGATGGGCCACAAGGACACCGACAAGCTGCCCTACGCCGAGCGCCCCGGCGACGTCGACGCGCCGATCCAGGGCGCCTTGCGGCGCGCGGCCCGTGCGCATGGCGTGTGGATCCTCGGCGGCACGCTGCCGATGGCGATCGACGGCGCGTCCGTGCCGGCCGAGCGGGTGCGCAACACCACCTGCGTCTTCGCGCCGGACGGCACGATGGCCGCGCGCTACGACAAGCTGCACCTGTTCTGCTACGACAACGGCCGCGAGCGCTACGACGAGGGCCGCGTGCTCCAGGCCGGCGAGGCGCCGGTGAGCTTCGACGCGCCGATCGCCGACGGCCCCACGCTGCGCGTCGGCCTGTCGATCTGCTACGACCTGCGCTTCCCGGAACTCTTCCGCGCGATGAGCTTCGGCGGCCCGCGGCCGCTGGACCTGATCAGCGTGCCGGCCGCCTTCACCTACACGACCGGGCAGGCGCATTGGGAACTGCTGCTGCGTGCCCGCGCGGTCGAGAACCAGGCTTACGTCATCGCCGCCGCCCAGGGCGGCACGCACGAGAACGGGCGCCGCACCTGGGGCCACAGCCTGATCGTCGACCCCTGGGGCGAGGTGCTGGCCTGCCTGCCCGAGGGCGAGGGCCTGGCGATCGCCCGCCTCGATCCGGCGCGGATCGCGCAGGTGCGCGAGCAACTGCCGGCGTTGCAGCACCGGCGGCTCTAAGCCGCAGCCGGGCCTGGCTCCGGTGCGGCGATCCGGCGCCGGAATCCGGCCCACTTCGGGCGATCGACGCCCGCTTCCCGGAGGCAAGATGCCCGGCATGATCGACCGCCGCCCTGCCCGTCCCCTCCGTTCCGTGCCTGCGCTGCTGGCCGCCACGGCCTGCGCCTGCGCCTGCGCGCTGCTGGCGGGCTGCGGCACGCCGGCCCGACCGCTGGAGTCCGCGCTGACCGACATGGAGTCGCTGCAGCTGCGCTCCTGGCTGAGCCCACAGCTGCGGCGCAACATCGACCTGCTGCCGGTGAACGGCGGCCAGGAGACGTCCCGCTGGTGGGGCAGCCGCATCAACGCGATGACGCTGAACCAGACCTATCAGGAATCGCTGCGGCGCCTGGGCCTGATGCCCGACGTGCCGGATACCGGCCGCTACCAGCTGCAGGTCGAGCTGCTGGCGCTGGCGCAGCCCAATGTGCCGGTGCTGCCGGAGGTCGCGATCTCGGTCCGCTACACCCTGACGGAGCGTGCCGCCGGCGGCGGCAAGGTGCTGTACCAGCGCATCCTGCGCACGACGCAGAAGGCCAGCCTCGACGACAGCCTGAATCCGTCGGAGCAACTGCGCATCGCCACCGAGGCCGCGCTTCGCAACAACATCGCGGATCTGGTCCGCGACCTCGCCTCCCTCTCCCTGCCTGGCTAGCCGGCATATGCATATAAGCATTGATTGCTTGCCAATTGCCGGGTAATCCCTAAGCATCACGGGTTTTCGCCCCAAAAAGGCGCATGTCGGCACAGGGTCGCGAAAGGCGGCGCGCCGACGCGAGCGTCCGTCTTCCGTCCGTGATCGAACTCCAACAGCTGCACAAGTCCTATCAGGTCGAGGGTCGCCGCGTTCCCGCGCTGCAGGGCATCGACCTGCGAATCCAACCGGGCGAGGTGTTCGGGATCATCGGCGCCTCGGGCGCCGGCAAGAGCACCCTGCTGCGGGTGATCAACCTGCTGGAGCGTCCGGACAGCGGCCGTGTCATCGTTGCCGGCCAGGACCTGCAGGCACTGGACGCGGCCGGCCTGCGGGCGGCTCGCCAGAAGATCGCGATGATCTTCCAGCACTTCAACCTGCTGAGCTCGCGCACCGTCGCGCAGAACGTCGCCTGGCCGCTGCGCATCGCCGGCTGGGACGCGGCCCGGATCGCCCCACGGGTGAAGGCCCTGCTGGCCCGCGTCGGCCTCGCCGACCAGGCGGACAAGTACCCCGCGCAGTTGTCCGGTGGACAGAAGCAGCGCGTCGGCATCGCCCGTGCGCTGGCCCTGGACCCTCAGGTGCTGCTCTGCGACGAGGCCACCAGCGCGCTCGACCCCGAAACCACCCGCTCGATCCTGGACCTGCTGGCCGAGCTGAACGACGAGCTGAAGCTGAGCATCGTGCTGATCACCCACGAGATGGACGTCGTGCGCCGCGTCTGCGACCGCGTCGCGGTGCTGGAAGGCGGGCGCATCGTCGAGCTGGGCCCGGTGGCGCAGGTCTTCCTGCATCCGCGCTCGGACACGGCCCGGCGCTTCGTGCTGGCGGCCGAGCATGTCGACGAGGGCGAGCAGCGCGACGACTACGCGCATGTCGCCGGCAGCCTGTGGCGCCTGACCTTCTTCGGCGAACGCACCTACGAGCCGCTGCTGGGCGAGGTCGCCCGCCGCGCTCACCTGGACTTCGGCATCCTGGCCGGCCGCATCGACCGCATCAAGCGGCAGCCCTACGGCCAGTTGACCATCGCCGTCAGCGGCGGCGACCGCCAGGCCGCCCGCCAGTTGCTGGCCGAGCGCGGCGTGCAGGTCGAGGAGCTGCGCGCATGAGCCCGGCGCCGTCCCTGATCGAGACCCTGCGGGCCATCGACTGGCCCGAGATCGCCACCGCCAGCGGCGACACGCTGCTGATGCTGGGCGGTTCGCTGCTGTTCACCGCGCTGCTGGGCCTGCCGCTGGGCATCGCCCTCTACCTGTTCGACCGCGGCCGGCTGGTGTCCTCGCCCCGGCTGTATGCGCTGCTGTCGCTGGTGGTGAACGTGCTGCGCTCGCTGCCCTTCGTGATCCTGCTGATCGTGCTGATCCCCTTCACCCTGCTGGTGACCGGCACCTCGCTGGGCGTGGCCGGCGCGATCCCGCCGCTGGTCGTCGGTGCGACGCCCTTCCTGGCCCGGCTGGTGGAAACCGCGCTGCGCGGCGTCGACCGCGGCATCGTCGAGGCCGGCCTGGCCATGGGCGCCAGCACCCGCCAGATCGTCGTCCAGGCGCTGCTGCCCGAGGCCCTGCCGGGCATCGTCTCGGCGCTCACGGTCACCGCGATCACGCTGGTCGGCTACACGGCCATGTCGGGCGTCATCGGCGGCGGCGGCCTGGGCGACCTGGCGATCCGTTTCGGCTACCAGCGTTTCCAGACCGAGGTCATGGTCGTGACCGTGGTGCTGCTGCTGGTGCTGGTGCAACTGCTGCAGATGCTGGGCGACTGGCTGGTGACCCGCGTGTCGCACCGCTGAGCCCGTCCGGCATCGACAGAACCCCGCCTCCCCCTTTTCAGCGCCGATCGCCCCAAGCAGGCGAACGGCATCGTTCCTCAGAGGAGTTTGCAAGCATGAAGAAGCTGTTCGCCGCGACCGTCGCGGCCCTGTCCCTGGCCGCCGCCGGCACCGCCTTCGCCGAGAAGCTGAGCGTCGCCGCCACCGCGGTGCCGCACGCCGAGATCCTGAACCTGATCAAGCCGGAGCTGGCCAAGCAAGGCGTGGAGCTCGAGGTGAAGGTCTTCACCGACTATGTCCAGCCCAACGTGCAGGTGGCCGAGAAACGCCTGGATGCCAACTTCTTCCAGCACAAGCCCTACCTGAACGAATTCAACAAGGGCAAGGGCACGCGGCTGGTGGCGGTCGCGGCGGTGCATGTGGAGCCGTTCGGTGCCTACTCGACCAAGCACAAGACGCTGGCCGCGCTGCCCGAGGGCGGCACCGTCGCGATCCCCAACGACCCGACCAACGGTGGCCGCGCGCTGCTGCTGCTGGACAAGGCCGGCGTGATCAAGCTCAAGGACAAGGCCAACATCCTGGCCACGGTCAAGGACATCGCCGACAACCCGAAGAAACTGAAGTTCCGCGAGATCGAGGCCGCCACGCTGCCGCGCATCCTGCCGCAGGTCGACCTGGCGCTGATCAACACGAACTATGCGCTGGAGGCCAAGTTGAACCCGGCCAAGGACGCGCTGGCGATCGAGGGCGGCGAGTCGCCTTATGCCAACTGGCTGGTCACCCGCGACGACAACCAGAACGCCCCCGCAGTGAAGAAGCTGGCCGCGGCGCTGCAGAGCGAGGCCGTCAAGCGCTTTATTCAGACCCAATACAAAGGCGCCGTCGTCCCCGCCTTCTGACGGCTACTGCGCGGGCCGATCTTGGGCCTGCGGTGCTCGCCGTACGGAAGTACGGCTGCGCGCCGCAGGCCCAACCTCGGCCCGCTCGCGACGCCGTCATCGCGCGGTGGCGGATGTGGCGCACAGCGCCCCGCAATCGCGGGGCGCTTTCATTTGGACGGCGGTTATCGCGGATTTGTGCCGGTCCACGCGTACGGCTTGTTGGCACCATGGCGGCCTCCTCCTTCCTCGCCTGTCCGTGTCCGAGCTCTCCGCGGCCCTGCCGCAGTTCTTCCTGTTCCGCGATGGCGCCCCGACGCTGCTGCTCACCGGCCACTACGACTGGGCCCTGGTGCTGCTGTCGCTGGCCGTCGCCTCGCTGACCTCGGCGCTCGCCCTGCAGGTCGCCGGCATGGCCAAGCCGGCCACCGGCTGGCGCCGCCAGTCCATCCTGGCCACCGGCGCGCTGGCACTCGGCGGCGGCATCTGGTCGATGCACTTCATCGGCATGCTGGCTTTCCAGCTGTGCGCCCAGATCGCCTTCGACGCCGCCATCACCGCCGCCTCCATGGTCCCGGCGCTGATCGCCTCCTGGGTCGCGCTCGCCCTGCTGTCACGCCGCGAACTGGACCGCTGGCGCCTGGTCGCTGGCGGCGTACTGGTCGGCGCCGGCATCGGCGCGATGCACTACACCGGCATGGCGGCGATGGAGATGTCCGCCGCGCTGCGCTATGACCCCGCCTGGTTCGGCGCCTCGATCGTGGTCGCGGTGCTGCTGGCGATGCTGGCGCTGTGGATCCGCTTCGGCCTGGCGGGCCGCCTCAGCCGGCCCTGGGCCATCGCGCTGGGCGGTGTCGTGATGGGCGGCGCCATCGCGGGCATGCATTACACGGCCATGGGCGCCGCACGCTTCGTCGGCCTGCCGGACGGCCCCTGCAACACCTCGATCGAGAACGCCGGCTGGCTCGCCCTGGCGGTGACCGTGATGGCGCTGGCCATCAGCGCGATCACCGCCGGCGCCAACGGCCTGCTGGTGCTGCGCCGGCTCAACACCGAGCTGGTCGAGGAACGCGGCCGCATGCTGCTGATGGAAACCGCGCTGCGCGACAGCGAGACCAAGTACCGCACCGTGATCGCCAACAGCCCCGGCGTGACCTTCCGCTGCCGGCTGGACGAGAACTGGTCGATGCTGCTGATCAACGACGCCGTCGAGGACCTGACCGGCTGGACCGCGCGCGACTTCCTGGAAGGCCGTCAGCATTTCGCCGCGCTGATCCATCGTCACGACCAGGCGCGGGTGAACGCCGCCGTCGAGACCGCCGTCGCCGCCGACGCGCCCTATGCGCTCGAATACCGCGTCCACACCCGCGAGGCCGGCGAGCGCTGGGTCTCCGAGCGCGGCCGCGCGGTGCGCGATGCCCAGGGCACGCCGCAGTGGATCGACGGCGTGATCCTCGACATCACCGAGCCCAAGCGGCTGCAGCGACAGCTCGAGGAGGCCAAGGAGCGCGCCGAGTCCGCCGCCGCCGCCAAGAGCGCCTTCCTGGCCAACATGAGCCACGAGATCCGCACGCCGATGAACGCCATCCTCGGCTTCACCGAGCTGCTGCTGGACACCACGCTGACCGAGGCCCAGCGCCGCCACCTGACGACGGTGCGCGGCTCGGCCCGCTCGCTGCTCGCGCTGCTCAACGACATCCTGGACACCGCCAAGCTCGACAAGGGCGCGATGGAGCTGGAGTCGGTCGACTTCTCGCTGCGCACCGTCTGCGAGCAGGCGTTGAACTCGCTGCGCCTGCTGGCCCAGCGCAAGAACCTGGCGTTGCACCTGGACTACCCGTCCACCGAGCCGCGCTTCTTCCAGGGTGATCCGCTGCGGGTGCAGCAGGTGCTGCTGAACCTGGTCGGCAATGCGATCAAGTTCACCGAGCGCGGCCTGGTGACGCTGCGCATGCGGCACGAAGGCGGCCAGATCCACCTGGCCGTCGTCGACACCGGCATCGGCATCGCCTCCGACCGGCTGGACCGCATCTTCGACGCGTTCGCGCAGGCCGATGCGTCCACGACCCGCCGCTTCGGCGGCACCGGTCTGGGCACCACCATCTCCCGCCAACTGGTCGAGCGCATGGGCGGCCGCATCACCGTCGAGAGCGAACTCGGCCAGGGCAGCACCTTCCATGTCTGGCTGCCGCTGCCGGCCGGCAATGCGGCGCGCGCCGAGGCCGAAGCCACCGAGGCCGCCGTCGCCCTGCCGCCGCTGCGGCTGCTGGTGGCCGACGACGTCGCGCAGAACGGCGAGCTGCTGCAGCTGGTGCTGGGCCGCGAGGGTCATCAGGTCACCCTGGCCGCCGACGGTCTTCAGGCGCTGAAGGCCTTCTCCGACGAGCGCTTCGACGCGGTGCTGATGGATGTGCACATGCCGGGCCTGGACGGCCTGGGGGCGACGCGGCGGATCCGCAACTTCGAGCATGCGCAGGGCCGCGGCCACACGCCGGTGGTCGCGCTCACCGCCAGCGTGCTGGAGGAAGACCGGCAGGCCGCGCTGGCCGCCGGCATGGACGGCTTCGCGGTCAAGCCGGTGGAGCCGGCCCGGCTGTTCGCCGAGCTCGCCCGGGTGCTCGGCCTGACGCCGGTCCGCGGCGCCTCG